>VXQO01000117.1 GCA_009838975.1 Gemmatimonadota bacterium
GCCCAGCCCGGCGACGTGGACCACGTCCTTGTCCCCCCGCCCGCTCAGGCAGATCGCCACCGGCGCCTCGATCTCGCCGCTCCCCCCCGCCTCGGCCACCCAGGCCAGCGCGTGGGCGGTCTCGAGCGCGGGGATGATCCCCTCGAGCCCGGGCAGCTCCCGGAACGCCGCGTGAGCGGCCCCGTCCCCGACGCTCACGTAGCGCGCGCGCCCGGTATCGTGCATGTGGGAGTGCTCGGGACCCACGCCCGGATAGTCCAGCCCGGCCGCGATCGAGTGCGCCGGCGCCACCTGCCCGTCGGCGTCCTGCAGCAGGTAGCTCAGCGACCCGTGCAGCACCCCCGGACGACCCTCGCTGAGCGGCGCCGACGACCGTCCCGTGCCGAGGCCCTCGCCGGCCGCCTCCACCCCGACCAGCGCGACCCCCTCGTCGGCGGCGAAGGCGTGGAACATCCCCATCGCGTTCGAGCCGCCGCCGACGCACGCCACCACCGTCGCGGGCAACCGCCCCTCGACCTCGAGGACCTGCCGCCGCGCCTCGCGCCCGATCACGGCCTGGAAGTCGCGCACGATGAGCGGGAACGGGTGCGGCCCGACCACCGACCCGATGATGTAGTGGGTGTCCCCAACGTTGGTCACCCAGTCACGTAGCGCCTCGTTGGTGGCGTCCTTGAGCGTACGCGTCCCGGAATCCACCGGCCGCACCTCGGCGCCGAGCAGCTCCATGCGGTAGACGTTGAGCGACTGCCGCACCACGTCCTCCGTGCCCATGTAGACGACGCACTCCAGGTCGAAGAGCGCGCACGCGGTCGCCGTGGCCACGCCGTGCTGCCCCGCCCCCGTCTCGGCGATGATGCGCGGCTTCCCCATCCGCTTCGCAAGCAGCGCCTGGCCCACGGTGTTGTTGATCTTGTGTGCGCCGGTATGGTTGAGGTCCTCGCGCTTCAGGTAGACCGGCGCGACCTGCGCCCGTGCCTCGAAGCGACGCGCGCGGTATAGCGGCGTGGGCCGCCCCACGTAGTCCGCTGCGAGCCGGTCCACCTCGGCGAGGAAACCCGGGTCGCGGGACGCCTGCGCGTACGCCTCGGCGAGTTCGTCGAGGGCGGGGATCAGCGTTTCGGGAACGTAGCGTCCCCCGAAGCGCCCGAAGCGCCCGGTCTCAGCCGTGCCGGCGGCCGTGCCAGTCTGCATTCATCCTCCCGCGCCGGCCCGTCTCACGGCTTCCACGAATGCGCGGATGCGTTCCGGGTCCTTGGCGCCAGGCGTCGATTCCACCCCGGAGCTGACGTCGAGCACGTCGGGCGAGAGTGCCGCGACGGCCGCGCCGGCGTTCTCCGGGGTCATCCCGCCGGCGGCAATGAAGGTCGCCGAACCGATCGCATCGCGCACCTCCCTGCCGACGCCCGCCCACGCGAATGTGCGCCCGGTGCCTCCGGGAAGTGACGGATCCCACGCGTCGAGGAGGATGCCGTGGGCGGCGCCCGCGTAGGGGCCGGCCGATTCCGCCATGGGAACGCCCGTTTTCGCGTGCACGGTCTTCCACACGCGCCACGGACCGGCCGCGGCGACCTCGGTCACGGCGCCGGGCGGCTCGCGCCCCGACAGCTGGACGACGTCGAGCTCGAGTTCGCGTGCAACGGCGGCCACGTGCCGGGCGTCGGCATCGACGAAGACCCCGACCCTTTTCGCAGGCGCCGCCGCATAGATCCTCCCCGCGTGCGCCAGGGCCACGCTGCGCGAAAAGCCCGGCGATAGTATCACACCCAGGTAATCGGCCCCCGCGCTCGCCACGGCGCCGGCGTCCCCGGGAGACATCACGCCGCACACCTTGGCCCGCACGCGCGTTGCGGCCCCCATCACCGCCGCCCCTCCACCCGCTGTACGGCGGCCATCTCTTCCACCAGCCGGCCCCGCGCCCCGCTCCGCACCAGCGCTTCGCCCACCAGCACGGCGTCGGCCCCGGCGGCCGCCACCCGCGCCACGTCGTCCGCGCCGCCGATTCCGCTCTCGGACATCAGCGCCACCTCGCCCGGCAGGTACGGCGCCAGGCGCTCCGTGACCGCGAGATCGGTGTGGAACACGGAGAGGTCGCGGTTGTTGACGCCGACCAGTTCGGCCCCCGCGTCGAGAGCCGAGTCGACCTCCCGTTCGTCGTGGACCTCCACGAGGGCGGTCATGCCGAGGTCGTGGATCATGACCCTCAGGTCGGCCAGGAGCGCGGGTTCAAGGATGCGCACGATCAGCAGCATCAGGTCCGCCCCGGCCGCGCGCCCCTCGTACACCTGCAGCGGATCGACGACGAAGTCCTTGCGGAGCACCGGAATGCCGCGCGCCTCGCGAATCGCCCGCAGGTCGTCGAGCGAGCCCCCGAACCAGGGCCCGTCGGTCAGCACGCTCACGGCGGCGGCGCCCGCGGATTCGTACTCGGCGGAAAGCGCGACCGGATCGAGTCCGGTGTCGATGTCCCCCGCCCCAGGGGAGCGGCGCTTGACCTCGGCGAAGACGCCGACGCACGGGCTCGTCCTCAGCGGCCCCAGGACCGGCCTGGGCGGATCCGCGTCGTCGGCCGCCCTCCGCAGGTCCGCCCGCATCCTTCGGAGCGCCTCCACTTCGTCCCGCTTGGTCGCGACGATTCGATCCAGGATTCCGAACCGCGCGTCCCTCTCACCGCGCGCCTCCGCGCCCACTTGCACTTCGGTCAAGATTCGGTTACCATTCTTCGGCGGTTATTCGGTACCGCACACGCATTCGACATAGAGGAGGCAGACCATGGCCCTGACCAAGAAGCAGAAACGGATTCTCGACTATCTCAAGGATTTCATCCACAATCACGGCTATTCCCCGAGCTTCGAGGAGATCTGCCAGGCCTTCGGGTACACGTCCCTGGCGACGGTCCACGAGCACCTGACCAATCTGGAAGCCAAGGGATACATACGGAAGTCATACCGCGGCAGCCGATCGATCGAGGTCGCGCTCGATGTCGAACCGTCGGTCGCGCTCCCCCTGCTGGGCACCGTGGCCGCGGGGCAGCCGATCGAAGCCATCGAGGACAGCGAGACCCTGGCCGTTCCCGGCGACATGGTCCCGAGGCGCTTCCGGCATTACGCGCTCCGCGTCGCCGGCGACTCGATGATCGACGAACAGATCCGCGACGGCGACCACATCGTGGTCCGCGCACACGAAACGGCGAACGACGGCGAGACGGTGATCGCCCTGATCCGCGACGAGGCCGCGACCGTCAAGAAGCTCTACCGCGAGCCCGGCAACCGCATCCGCCTGCAGCCGGCCAACGAGACCATGGAACCCATTATCGAGGACGCCGCCGACGTGCGGATCCAGGGCGTCGTGGTCGGGCTCGTCCGCAACTACCAGTAGTCGACAGAGGGGGGTGAAGATGAGGACGATGTTCGCAGTCGGGCACCAGAACCGCACACATACCACGATCGTCATCAAGGGGCGCCTGCAGCAGGAGCGCCGGACGGATGCGGCGAAGCGGGAGGGGCCGGTGGCTTCCGCTGCTCCACGGCGTGAGGCTCCCGTCGCGCTTCCGGCACGCACCAGGGTGCACTGAGGCGCGGGCGCGAGGCGCCGGCGGGCTAACCCCGGGCCGCGGCCGCGCGCCGGCTGGCGCGAATGAGCCGGTCGAGCGCGGCCGCGGCGGCTCCGGAGTCGATTGATTCGGCGGCCGCCGCCACGCCGTCGGCCAGCGAGTCCGTGCGGCCAGCCACCTGGAACGCAGCGGCAGCATTGATCAGCACCGCTGTTCGGGCTGCCCCGCCCTCCTCGCCCGTGAGCACGGCGCGCACCACCGCCGCGTTCTCTTCCGGCTCCCCGCCCGCCAGTGCTTCCGGTGCGACGGGATCGAGGCCGAGCTCCTCGGGCGTGACCTCATAGTCGGACACCCTGCCGTCCCTGAGTTCCGCGACGCGGGTGGGTCCGCACGGGCTCAGTTCGTCGAGGCCCGGTTCGCCGTGCACGACGAGTGCCCTGTCGTGGCCCAGTTCCATGAGCGCCCGCACCACGAGGTCGATGAAGGCCGGATCCGCCACGCCGACGACCTGCCGCCGCGCCCGCGCCGGATTGGTGAGCGGGCCCAGCAGGTTCATGATCGTGGTGATCCCGAGGTCGCGACGCACCGGCACCACATGGCGCATGGCCGGGTGGAGGAGCGGCGCGAACATGAACACGACCCCCGCCTCCTCGAGGACCCGGCTCATCCCTTCCGGAGTCAGGTCGACCGCGACGCCCAGCGCCTCGAGCACATCCGCGCTGCCGCATTTCGAGGTGAAGGAGCGGTTGCCGTGCTTCGCCACCGGGACGCCGGCGGCCGCCACGACCAGAGCGGACGCGGTGGAGATGTTGAAGGTCGACACGCTTCCGCCGCCGGTTCCGCAGGTGTCCACGAGGGCTCCCGGATCCCCCGACGCGACCGGGATCATGGCACCGCGCAGCGCCTCGACGCCCCCTGCGACCTCGGACGGCGCCAGTCCCTTGGTCTGCAGGGCGGCGAGCAGTCCGCCAGTCCGCACCGGGGACTCGAGACCCGAGACGATGTGGCCGAACGCCCTGGCGGCTTCGGATGCGGTGAGATCTTCCCCCTCCACCACCTTGGCAAGAAGGGGAACCAGGCTGAAGGCCGTGTCTGTCACTGGTTCGACTCTATCTCGAGAACAGGTACGTCACCTTGACGATCAGCTGCCGCTCCCGGAAGGGATTGAACTCCGAGACCCCGCCCGGCAGATAGTCCTCGTAGTCCCGGCGCAACTCGTCGTAGACGATGTAGATGTCGCTTCCGGGCCGGTAGATGTAGTTCAGGCGCGCCGCGGTGCTCCATTGGTCGGTAAGCGAGTTGTACTGAGTGAGGGCGCGCAGCGTCATCGTAGGCGAGATCGCGTAGTCGACTCGGAACGAGGCGATGTCGGCGCTGAAGTCACCGCCGGGCAGGAGGACGTCGTTGCGGGTGAACGCCCCCTCGGCCGCCAGCCGGCTGGTGAGCCGCAGCCCCGCGCGGGCGTTGTAGTCGGTGCGGTTGCCGTCGAAAAAGGTCTGCGGGGAGTAGTAGACCGTGCCGTAGAAACGGCGGGACGGATCACTGGTGAAGGAGAAGCGCCACTCGCCGAAGCGGTGGGTGCCCGGGGCCACCACAACGTCCGGCCGCACGTGGAAGGGATCGTCCAGCACCTCCAGGTAGTCGTTGTACCAGATGTTGATGTAGGCCCCGTTCTCGAGCCTCGTGCCCAGCATGTTGTGGATTCGGCGCGTTACCAGCCGATTGTTCTGGTCGGTGGTGTAGGTGACGTTGACCATCGGGTCGAAGACCCGGACCCCGAAGCGGCCCGGCCGCGGGTTGCGCTCCAGGTGGACCTTGCTGATGCGGATGCCGCGCCGCGGAAGGAAGCCCACCTCGGGGTTGAAGTTCTCCTGCAGGTCGGCGTACTCGCCGTAGACGTTCCAGTTCTCGTCGAGCCAGCCGAGGCGCACGTACCCGGCCAGATCCCCATCGACCACCCCCGTGGTGGAGGTCTTGGCGATGAAGCTGTTGACCAGGAAGGACGGATGCGGGGCGAGGGTCATGTCCGCGGCAAGGGTGCGGTTGACGTAGTCGCCGCTGCCCACGTGCTTGTTGATGATCAGCGCCCCCACCTTCGAACGCTCCATGATGTCGCGGCTGTAGCGGGCGACGAAGAAGTTCTCGCCGTCGCGGCGGACGAGGCCCTGCGCGACATCGCCGGGCAGGCCGTTGGTCTGGATGTCCATGACGGCGATGTTGTGGCGCCCCACCTTCCCCGTGAGCCGCGCCCCACCCAGGATGGGGATCGGGTCACCCGTCTCCGACAGGCCGATGCGCCGGCTGAAGAACAGGTCCGCCACGCGCTGGACGGCGCTGTTGGTGCCGACGTTGAACTGCCCGGAGTTCTCCAGGAAGAAGTCGCGCTTCTCGGGGTAGAAGAGCGCGAAGCGGGTGAGATTGACCTGCTCGTCGTCGACCTCCGCCTGGGCGAAGTCGGTGTTCCAGGTGAGATCCAGGTTCAGTCCGGCCGAAACCCCGTACTTGATGTCGAAGCCGATTTCGCGCCGCCCGTCGTTCTCGACAAGGCCGGCATCCGATACGCGGGTCGCACCCCCGGAGACGAAAGGCTTGACGCGCAGGTCCATGCCGCGGTTGAGCGACTCCAGGCCCGTGAGGTTCCCGGCCAGGCTGACGCGCGTGAGCGTGTAGGGCTTCGGGATTCCCGCCCAGAACGCCTGTTCGTTCTTGCGGCGGATGTTGCGCATGAAGTTGATGCCCCATTCCTGCCGCTCCTGGTCGGGGAAGCGCAGGGTAACCATCGGGATCGCGATCTCCGCGGTCCAGCCGTCGTCCGTTCGGCTCGCGCTGACGTGCCAGACCCCGTCCCAGTCCTTGTTGATGTTGGTCGCAACCCCGAAGCCCCGCCGGCCGCTGCCCTCGCCCTCCTCGAAGACCTGCTGCTCCAGCTTCGCACCCAGCGGAGTGGTGACGAACATGTAGGCGGAACGGTAGTCCCTGAAGGTGTCGAGGATGATCTGGAAGTTGTCCTCGTCCAGGATGCGGTCCGAGTCCCGCCGCATCTCGGTCGCGATGACCCCGGCCGGCTCCGAGTCGAAGGCCCGGACCCCGATGTAGAGGTTCTCGCCGTCGTAGAGGATCCTCGCCTCGGTGCGTTCAGAGGCCGGAGCGCCCTCGTCGGGCTCCTGTTGAACAAACGCGTCGATGACTTCGGCCGCATTCCAGGCCGCCTCATCGAGGACCCCGTCCAGGACCGGCGCCACGTCCACGCGCGATGCCGCAACGGTGCGTCCGCTCCGGCCGTTTTGTCCGGAGAGGGGTGCTCGCGCGGCGAGGACAAGGAGGACCGCGACCGCTACGGCGTGCAGGTTCAGTCTCAAGAGGAAATCCTGTGGGGTTTGGAGGAAAACGCCGCGCAAACCTATCTCCGTGCGCTTTCAGGTCGCCAGTCCACACCCGCCCGCCACCCGAAGGTTGACTCCCGCGCGTCCCCGGGTAGCTTTTCCCTTTACGACACGCCGGCGTTCCCGAAGACTCGGCCGACATTCCGGAGCGCCCGGCACGTCCCGGCGGGAGAATGGGCGACCGAGAGACCCGCTTCAAACTGATTCTCCACTACGACGGCTCTTCCTTCCGGGGATGGCAGAGCCAACCGGGCGCACCCACCGTCCAGGGGGAGATCGAGGCTGCGATCGCGCAGCTGACGGGGGAGCGTCGCCCGGTCGTCGGATCGGGACGTACCGACACGGGGGTCCACGCGACGGGGCAGGTGGCCGCGGTCACGATGCCCGCGCACTGGACGGCACAGGCTCTCCGTCGCTCGCTGAACGCGCTGCTCCCGGACGCCGTCTGGGTCCGGGAGGCCGTGGCGGTTCACGACGGCTTCCACCCCCGGCGCGACGCGGTCGCGCGCAGCTACTCCTACCGCGTGGGGACCGCCCCGGAGGTTGCGTCCCCGTTCCATCGAAGGTGGTGCTGGCCGCTCTGCCGCCCGATCGACCTGGAAGCCGCGTCCCGCGCGGCCCACCACCTTGCCGGTGAGCACGAGTTCCGTTCGTTCGCCAAGTCCGGCCAGCCGCAACGGGGGTATGCGTGCCGTGTCACGCATGCGCGCTGGCGCCGCTGGGAGGACCTCGGGGCGGTCTTCGAAATCTCCGCCAACCGCTTCCTTCACCGCATGGTGCGATATTTGGTGGGTACGATGGTGGACATGGCCCTTGGCCGCCGTGACGAATCGGAAATAGTCCTCATGCTGCAAGGTGACGCGAAGAAACACGGCCTGACGACGTCGCCCCCGGCACCACCCGAAGGGCTCTTGCTCACCAGGGTGGACTACGCCACATCTTGCAGCCCGTGGACAAAACCCCCGCGGCATTCGAGCGGCGATGCATCCGGCCTGGACGCTTCGCCCCACTCTTCGAAAACGTAAACATAACATGACAACATGTAATGTCCAGTTGACATTTTTCAGAACCCCAATCGCACTCGCACTGCTGGCGGGGTCCATCGGGCTCGCGACGGCCGGGTGTGAGCTGGTGCCCAGGGACGGGGCCGGGCCGGCAGCCGCAACGGCGCAGTCCATCTCCCAGAGCCGCACCACGGCGATCGTCCGGGCGGCGCAGACGGTGGCGCCCGCGGTCGTCACCATCGCGGTCCGCCGCCGGGAGCGGGTCCGCCGCCGGAGCTTCTTCGACGACTACTATCTGCCCTTCCGCGAGACCCGGGGACTCGGCTCGGGCGTCGTCATCGACGACCGGGGCACGGTTCTCACCAATCACCACGTCGTCGACGGCGCGACCGAGATCCTCGTCACCCTCCCCGACGCGCGCGATTTCAACGCCCGGCTGGTCGGCTCCGATCCCGCGACCGACATCGCCGTTCTCTCCCTCCGGAACGCCTCCGACCTCCCCGTCGCCCCCCTCGGCACGGCGAGGGATCTGATGATCGGCGAGTGGACGGTCGCGATCGGGAACCCCTTCGGCGGACTGATCTCGAACCCCGAGCCCACGGTCACTGCCGGCGTGGTGAGCGCGCTGGGGCGCCACATCGTGCCCGGGGACGACGACGAGGGCTTCCACCTCGGCATGATCCAGACCGACGCCTCCATCAACCCGGGCAACTCGGGCGGCCCGCTGGTCAACGCGCTCGGTCAGGTGATCGGCATCAACGCCTCGATCCTTTCGCGCTCGGGCGGCAGCGAGGGCCTGGGCTTCGCGATACCCATCGACCGTGCACTCAGGATCGCGTCCGACCTGGCGCGCTACGGCGAGGTACGCCGCGCGTGGCTGGGGCTCGACGTGGACGCGGTAGAGGCCGACGACTTCGGCCGCTCGCGGGGGGTGCGGGTCGCACGCGTCACACCGGGTTCGCCGGCGGCCGAAGCCGGGATCAGGCCGGGTGCGCGGCTCGTCAGCGCGGGCGGCAACCGCATGGCAACCCCGCTCGACTACGCGGCGGCGCTTCTCGAACTGCGGGCCGGCGACCGGATCGAACTGGCGGTCGAGGGCACGGACGCGGTGCTCGTCGAGGCCGCGTCCCTGCCGTCCGTGAGCGCCGAACGCGTCGAACTGCTGCGCGATCTCGAGGTCGTCACGGTCACTCCCGGCATCCGGTCCGAACGGGGCCTGGCCGCGTCGGAAGGCGCGCTGGTGGTCGAGATCTCGGATCTGCTGGTGCGCCGCACGGGTCTCGCGCGCGGCGACGTGCTCCTCGCGGTCAACAACGCGCGGCTGCGCACGGCACGCGACGCCGCGGACGCGCTGCGCCGGACCCAGCAGAGCGGGCGTCCGTTCGTCCTGGTCTTCGAACGCGCGGGGCGCGTCGTTCGCACGGGGCTGCTGGAGTGGGCTTCGCAAGAGTGAGCACCTCACCCGGCGACCGCTACACGCACCCGCTCCCGGGCCGGTACGTCTCCCGGGAGATGGAGCGCGTCTTCGCCCCGGGCTTCCGCTTCGGCACGTGGCGCCGGCTCTGGCTCGCGCTTGCCGAGGCGCAGCGGGATCTAGGGCTCGACATCCCGCCCGAGGCCATCCGGCAGATGCGCGACCGCCTCGACGACATCGACCTGGAGGCCGCCGCCGGCTACGAGAGGCGCTTCCGGCACGACGTCATGGCGCACATCCACGCCTTCGGCGACGTAGCGCCGGCGGCGCGCGGCATCCTCCACCTCGGCGCAACCAGCGCTTTCGTCGGCGACAACACCGATCTGATCCAGCACCACGAAGCCATGACGCTGGTGCGGGACCGCCTCGTCGCCACCGTCCGCGCGCTGACCCGTTTCGCCCGCGAGCACCGCGGCCGGCCGACCCTCGCCTACACCCACTTCCAGCCGGCCCAGCCCACAACCGTGGGCAAGCGGGCCACCCTCTGGATCCAGGACTTCCTCCTCGACCTGGAGGAGATCGAGCACCGGCTGGCGTCGCTCCGGCTGCGCGGCGTGCGCGGCACCACCGGGACCCAGGCCTCGTTCCTGCAACTCTTCGGCGGCGACCACGACAAGGTCGACGCCCTGGAGCGGGCAGTGTGCCGCCGCCTCGGCTTCCGCGGCGCGTACCCCGTCACGGGCCAGACCTATCCGCGCAAGGTCGACCAGGCGTTCCTCGCTACCCTGGCCGGCGTCGCGGCCTCGGCGTCCAAGATGGCGCACGACATCCGGCTGCTCTCACATCTGCGCGAACTCGAGGAGCCCTTCGAGAGCGAGCAGGTGGGCTCGTCCGCGATGCCGTACAAGCGCAACCCCATGCGCTCGGAGCGGATCTGCGCGGTGGCGCGCCACGTGATCGCGCTGGCCGCCGACCCCGCGCACACCGCCGCGACCCAGTGGCTGGAACGCACGCTGGACGACTCGGCCAACAAGCGGTTCGCGATCCCCGACGCCTACATGGCGACGGACGCGCTGCTGATCCTGGCCGGGAACGTCGCGTCCGGGCTGCGCGTCAATACCGGAGTCGTCGCGTCGAACCTGCGCCTGCACCTGCCGTTCATGGTCATGGAGTCGGTGATGATGGAGGCGGCCGCCGGGGGCGGCGACCGCCAGGAGGCGCACGAGCGGATCCGGCGCCACACACTCGAAGCCGCACGCCGCATGACCGAGGGGGAGGAGGGCGATCTCTTCGCCCGCATCGCCGCCGACGAGTCCCTCGGGGTGAGCGCCGAGGCGCTCGAAGAGATGGCGCGCCCGGAGAAGCTGGTCGGGCGAGCCCCCGAGCAGGTGGACGAGTTCCTGCGCGGTCACGTGGAACGGATCCTGGCGCGCTACGGCGACACGACGCAGCACACCGGCGAGGTGCGGGTGTGATTCCGCTGCCGCTGTTGTTTCGGGGGAAGGTCCGGGACGTGTACGAGGTGCCCGGAGAAGACGGCGGCGAAGGCGATCGCCTCCTCCTCGTGGCCAGCGATCGGGTCAGCGCCTTCGATGTGGTCATGGCCGAGCCCGTGCCCGGCAAGGGCGCCGTGCTGACTCAGATCACCGCGTGGTGGCTGAGCACGGTCCTGCGCGACATCCCCCACCACCTGATCGCGGTGCGCACCGGCGAGATCCGGGCGGCCGTGCCCGCGCTGGCCGGGTGCGAGGCCGAGTGGGCGGGCCGTGCCAGCCTGGTCCGCCGCACCCGGCCCATTCCGGTCGAGTGCGTGGTGCGCGGCTACCTGTCCGGGTCCGCATGGAAGGAGTACCGTGAGTCGGGGACGCTGGCCGGGGAGCTGCTCGGGGCGGGGCTGGTCGAGAGCGACGCGCTCGTCCCGGCCATCTTCTCGCCGGCGACGAAGGCGCAGGAAGGCCACGACGAGAACATCACCTTCGGCGCCGTCATCGACCTTCTGGGAGCCGAGCTCGCACACCGCCTGCGCGACCGCTCGATCGACATCTACGAGCGCGGCCGCGCGGCCGCCGCGGAGAGGGGAATCATCCTGGCCGACACCAAGTTCGAGTTCGGGATCTCGCCGGACGGCGAGCTGCTCCTGATCGACGAGGTGCTCACCCCCGACTCGTCGCGGTTCTGGCCGCGCGAGCACTACCGCACCGGGCGCGGACAGCCGTCGCTCGACAAGCAGCCGGTGCGCGATTACCTGAACGGCCTCGACGACTGGCCGAAGCGGTACCCGCCGCCACCGCTGCCGGACGGCGTGGTCGCCGCCACCGAGGAGCGGTACCGCGGGGTATTCGAGAGGCTCACCGGAATCGTGCCGGGCGACTACGAGCCGCCGCGGTTCGGGGCTGCGATACCGGAGGCGATCGCGCCGTGAGGATCCCCATCGCGCGGGAAGGGGTGCCATTCGTGGTGGTCTGCGTCGTGCTTGCCATCGGCACCCTCCTCTGGGCGCGGCACGGGGGATGGGGCGTCCGTACGGTGGCGCCGGCCGTCTTCGGGATCGTCGCTCTCTTTGTCCTCTACTTCTTCCGCGATCCCGAGCGGACAGCCCCGCCAGGCGAGCATGTGGTGGTATCGCCGGCGGACGGCAGGGTCATGAGCGTGGGCCCGGTTGCGGGCGAGGACTTCATGGGCGGGACGGCGACCCGGGTGACGATCTTTCTCAGCGTGTTCGACGTGCACGTGCAGCGGGCCCCCGTCGCGGGGGGCGTCGGGCACTATTCCTACCGCGCGGGCCGGTATCTGGCGGCGTGGCGCGAGGAGGCGAGCAGCAGCAACGAGCGCGCTTCGCTCGGGATCCGGACCGGGGGCGGACCGGTCCTGGTTCGGCAGATTGCGGGGCTGGTGGCGCGGAGGATCGTGACCTACCCCCGCGGGGGGGACCGGGTGGCCAGGGGAGACCGGATCGGCCTGATCCGCTTCGGCTCGCGGGTGGACCTTTTCCTGCCGCCGGACTGGCCGGTCACCGTCGCGCCGGGAGACGTGGTGCGGGGGGGCGAGACACCTGTCGCGCGGATGGATCCACCGGAGGAGCCGTCATGACGCCTCGCAACCGCGGCACGCGACGCTGGCGCGGACTGCGCCGGGAACGCCCGCGCGGCAACCTGAGGCGCGGAGTGATCATCCTGCCCTCGGCCTTCACGCTGGGGAACCTCTTCTTCGGCTTCTACGCCATCGTCGCGGCCTTCCGGGGCGACTTCATCTGGGCGTCGTGGTGCATCATCATCGCGTGGGTCCTGGACTACTTCGACGGCAGGGTCGCGCGCGTCACGCGCACGGGATCGGCCTTCGGGGCCGAGCTGGATTCGCTCACCGACGCGGTTTCCTTCGGGGTCGCGCCGGCGCTGATCCTGGTCCTGCTGTACTTCCCGGAATCCGACTGGAGCTGGCTGATCGGTTTCGCTTACGTCTCGGTCGCCGTGCTCAGGCTGGCGCGCTTCAACGTCGAACAGGGCGGCGAGGCACGCACGCACTTTCACGGCTTGCCGTCGCCCGCGGCCGGTCTGATTCTGGCCACGCACTACCCCTTCACCACCACACCGCTCTTCCAGCAGTACCTGGCCGGCCTCCCCTGGCCGCAGATCATGGTGATCACGACCGTTCTGGTCTCGATCCTCATGGTGAGCCACATCCCGTACGCCAAGCTGCCCCCGCTGGACTTTCGGACCCGGCGCGGGATCGTCAGGACGGCGCTGCTGCTGGCCTGCCTGGGACTCGCCGTCACGGTTCCGTACTACTGGTTCTTCCCCGCCATCGTCGGCTATGCGCTGTGGGGTCTGCTGAGGTCGGTCTTCCTCGGGCTGCTGCAGAGACTGCCCGAGCGGGACCCCCTCCTGGACGAGGAACCGGACGACGCCGACTCGGATGTCGAGCCCCGGGAGGTGGACTACCAGGAACTGACCCACGAGCCGGAAACGGCCGAAGACGACCGCCGCACATCCGGCACCCCCGAAACCGATATCATTGAATGGAAGGAGAAGCGCTCTTGAGCCGATTCACAGTGGAGGTCCTGGTCACGCCCCGGCCCGGCCTGCTGGATCCGCAGGGCAAGGCGATCCATCACGCTCTCTCGTCGCTGGGGTATGACGCCGTCGACGACGTGCGCGTCGGCAAGGCGATCTACCTGGAGGTGAGCGCCACGACTTCCCAGGCGGCGGCCGAACGGGTCGAGGAGATGTGCCGCAAGCTGCTCGCCAACCCGGTCACCGAGGACTTCCGCGTGACGGCGGCCGCGACCGGAGCGGGCTCATGAACGTCGCGGTCATCACCTTCCCCGGTTCGAACTGCGACCAGGACTGCGTCCGCTCCGTCGAACTGGCGAGCGGGTCGGCACGCTACGTCTGGCACCGTGAAGTCTCGCTGGGCGACTCGGACGCCGTGATCGTGCCCGGAGGATTCGCGCACGGCGACTACCTGCGGCCCGGGGCGATCGCCCGCTTCAGCCCGATCATGGACGCGGTGATCGACTTCGGGCGCGGCGGGGGCCTCGTGATCGGGATCTGCAACGGATTCCAGGTGCTCTGCGAGGCGGGACTGCTGCCCGGCGCGCTGCTTCGCAACCGGTCGCTCCGCTTCCAGTCGCACGACTGCTTCATGCGCGTCGAGCGCGCCGACACCCCGTACACCGGCGACTACCGCGTCGGTCAGGTCATCGGCATGCCGCTCTCCCACGCCGACGGCAACTACTACGCGGATCCGGACACGCTGGCCGCGCTGGAGGCGGAGGGCCGCGTCGTGTTCCGCTACTGCGACGCCGACGGGACCGTGACGCAAGAAGCCAATCCGAACGGCTCGCTGAACAGCATCGCAGGCATCGCCAACGCGCAGGGCAACGTGCTCGGCATGATGCCCCACCCCGACCGCGCCATCGAAGCGGTGCTCGGCTCGATGGACGGGCTGCCGCTGTTCACGTCGCTGGTCGGCGCCCTGGCGCGCGCGGAGGTCGCGTGATGAGCACTGGAAACGGTGTCGCGCCGCGCCCCGGCGACCCGCCGATCACGCCCGAACTGGTCGACGAGCACGGCCTCTCGCCCGACGAGTTCGCACAGGTCCGGCGCATTCTCGGCCGCGACCCCACCTTTACCGAACTGGGCGTGTTCTCGGCGATGTGGTCGGAGCACTGCGGCTACAAGAACTCGAAGCGGCTGTTGCGGTTGCTGCCGACTCAGGCGCCATGGGTCATCCAGGGCCCGGGCGAAAACGCCGGCGTGATCGACGTCGGCGAAGGCAATGCGCTCGCCTTCAAGATCGAGTCCCACAACCACCCCTCCGCGGTCGAGCCGTACCAGGGCGCGGCGACGGGGATCGGCGGCATCCTGCGCGACGTCTTCACCATGGGCGCGCGCCCGGTCGCGACCCTCAACTCGCTCCACTTCGGCGACCTGGACCGTCCCCGCGTGCGCTACCTCTTCGGCGGGGTCGTCAAGGGGATCGGGGACTACGGCAACTGTGTCGGCATCCCGTCCACCGGCGGCGAGGTCTACTTCGACCGCGGGTACGAGGAGAACCCGATCGTCAACGCCATGTGCCTGGGACTGATGCGCACGGAGGACCTGATCCGGGGCACCGCCGAGGGCGTCGGCAACACGCTGATGGCGGTCGGAGCGCGCACCGGCCGCGACGGGATCCACGGCGCCACCTTCGCCTCCGAGGAGCTGTCCGAGGGCGACGACGAGGCCAGCCGCCCGCAGGTCCAGGTGGGCGACCCGTTTACCGAGAAGCTGCTCCTCGAGGCGTCGCTCGAGCTGATCGCCAGCGGCCACATCGTGGGCATTCAGGACATGGGCGCCGCGGGGCTGACGTCGAGCGGTTCCGAGATGGCGGGGCGCTCCGGGACGGGCGTGGAGATGGACGTGGCGCTGGTGCCGGTTCGCGAGGACGGGATGACGCCGTACGAGATCCTCCTTTCGGAGTCGCAGGAGAGGATGCTCGTGGTCGCCGCGGCCGGCCGGGAGGACGCCGTCCGCGAGATCCTGGAGAAGTGGGAGCTGGAAGCGGCGACGATCGGGAGCGTCACCGCCAGCGGCACGTTTCGCGTTCTCGAGGACGGCGTCGTGGTCGCGGACATCCCCGCCCTGCCCCTGACCGAAGGCTGCCCGACGTATGAGCGGCCGGGCGAGGAGGGCGACGAGGTGCACGCGCTCCGCACGATGGACATCTCGCCGTGTGCGGAGCCGCCCGCGGGCCTTCGGGACGCTTTCCTGCGCGTCGTGGGATCGCCCAACGTGGCCTCGAAGCAGTGGGTGTACGAGCAGTACGACACCACCGTGCGGGCCAACTCGATCGAGCGCCCGGGCGGCGACGCGGGCGTGATCCGGATCCCGGGCACCAACCGCGGCGTCGCGGCGTCCACGGACTGCAACGGCCGCCACACGTATCTGAACCCGCGCGCGGGCGCCATGGGCGCGGTGGCCGAGGCGGCGCGCAATGTCGCGTGCACGGGCGCGGTGCCGATGGCGATCACCAACTGCCTCAACTTCGGCAGCCCGCTCAAGACCCACATCATGTACCAGTTCCGCGAGGCGGTGCTGGGGATGCGCGACGCCTGCGCCCACTTCGAGACCCCGGTCACCGGCGGCAACGTGTCGTTCTACAACGAGACCGACGGGAAGGCCGTCTACCCGACGCCCGTCATCGGGATGATCGGCGTCATCGGCAACCTGGACACGATCGTGCGGCACGCCTTCCGCGACGCCGGCGACGCGATCTTCCTGCTCGGCACCAACACCGGCGAACTGGGCGGCTCCGAGTACCTGTACGCGGTGCACGACCTGGTCGCGGGCGAGCCGCCCGGCGTGGATCTGGCCGCCGAACGCACGCTCCAGCGCTGCGTGTTGGCGATGGCGGCGTCGCGGGTGCTGAGCTCGGCCCACGATGTGGCCAGCGGCGGGCTCGCGGCGACTCTGACCGAGTCCTGTCTGGGCAGGCCGCGCAAGGGCGGCGGAGTGGGTGCGGCGGTGCGCTTCGAGGACGCGCTTCCCGACACCGCGCTGCTCTTCGGCGAGGACCAGGGGCGCGTCGTGGTCAGTTGCACGCCCGGCGACGAGGAGCAGGTGCGCCGGCTCGCGGTGGATTTCGGGGTGCCCTGCACGCGCATCGGAACCGTGACGGGAGCCGGCTCGGCGCTTAGGATCGAAACCGTATCGTCCGCCCTGCGACTCGAACTCGACGTGCTGCGGGAGCGGTACTTCGGCGCCATTCCGGGGATCATGAACGAGGCGGGATAATGCGACGCCGCGCTCCGACCGACATTCACCTGCCGCTGCTCGACGACCGTCCGCGCGAGGAATGCGGCATCGTCGGGATCTGCGGGATCGAAAACGCCTCGGAACTCGCCTTCCTGGCGCTCTATGCCCTGCAGCATCGGGGCCAGGAGGCGGCGGGCATCTGCGCGGCCAACAACGGCCGCACGCGGGTGTACAAGGAGCTCGGCCTGGTCTCGGACGTGTTCGATGCGAAGCGGATCGCGTCGCTTCCCGGCAACACCGCGCTGGGTCATGTGCGCTACTCGACGGCGGGCGGCGGCCAGCGCGTCAACGCCCAGCCGATCGTGGTGCGCTACGCCGAGGGTGACCTCGCGATCGTGCACAACGGCAACCTGACCAATGCGCGCATGGTGAAGCGCCAGCTCGTCCGGGAAGGCGCGATCTTCCAGAGCACTTCCGACTCCGAGGTCATCGTGCACCTCGTGGCGCGCTCGCGGCACCGAATGGTGCAGGCGCAACTGCGCGACGCGCTCAGCTTCCTCGAAGGCGCCTATTCGCTCGTGCTGACCGTCGGCGAGACGATGTACGCGGTGCGCGATCCGCGAGGGTTCAGGCCGCTGGTGATGGGCGAGCTGGACGGCGGACACATCGTGACCAGCGAGACCTGCGCCCTCGACCTCATGGGCGCGACCTACGTGCGGGACATCGAGCCGGGCGAGCTGGTGCGCTTCCGTGGAGGCGAGGTCGAGAGCCTCCCCGGTCTGCACCCGCAGACCCCCGCGCCCTGCATCTTCGAGCTTGTCTACTTCGCCCGGCCCGATTCGAACCTGTGGGGGATCAGCGTGGACCGGGCCCGGCGCGCCTTCGGGCGGCAGCTCGCGCGAGAGCACCCGGTCGTCGCCGACTGCGTGATCGCCGTGCCGGACAGCGCCAACTCGGCGGCGCTCGGGTACAGCGAGCAGAGCGGGATTCCCTACGAACTCGGCCTGCTGCGCAACCACTACGTGGGCCGCACCTTCATCCGGCCGTCGCAGGCCGACCGCGACTTCGGGGCGCGGGTGAAGTACAACCCCGTGCGAGAGGTGCTGGAGGGCCAGCGCGTGGTCGTGGTGGACGACTCGATCGTGCGGGGCACGACTTCGACCAGCCTGGTCAAGTTCATCCGCGGGGCGGGGGCGGCCGAGGTGCACTTCCGGGTCGCCAGCCCCCCGGTGCGCCATCCCTGCTACTACGGGATCGACATGCCGTCGAAGGAAGAGCTCATGGGGTCCCGGAGGAGCGTGGACGACATCGCGGCCGCGATAGGGGTGGACTCGCTGGGCTATCTGTCGCTGGACGGGATGGAAAACGCGGTCGCGGAGCGTGCGCCGTTCTGCACGGCGTGCTTCTCCGGCGAATACTCGGCGCCTTTGGTGGATCTGGAGGAACAAACCGACAATACTAAACAAATTGATTTAGTATTGTAGGCGCCGAAATCGAGCGCGTGTCACATTCCCGGGCTCGCCGCCGGTGGGCTCGCGAGCTTGCCGGCAAAGAGTATAGTGCCGGAAAGGCGCTCCCGGATGAAGAAGAGGAAGGGGCGGTCCGCGCGCACGACCGGGCCGGCGGAGGATTCGCGTATCTCGACCACGGTTGCGGCGGCCGCCTCCGTGCCCTCCTCGTTGACTTCCACCCAGGACTTCTGCTTGACCTCGGAGATGAACAGGCCGCTGACGTGAGAGAGTCTGCTGAAGTCGGCCCGCCGGTCGAATGCGTCGACCATGCCCAGCGCGGCGAGGTCGTCGTTGAGCTTGCGCTCGTAGGGCAACCGAAAGCGCGGAAGGTACAGCAGCAGTTCGGTATCGTTGAAGCCGCCGGCGATGTCCTCCCATTCGGCTGCGTCGAGCGACGCCGCGAGGACGTCCACGGTCACGCCTTGCCTCGGTAGTAGTACGGTCATCGAAAACGCACGGCCCCCGTACGGCAGGTCCACGGCCTGGAACCGGTCGTTCTCCTGATACGGGAGTTCTCTGTGGAAGGTCATCAGCGGCACGGTCCGAACGGAACCGTCGTCGAGATGGAACGGCTCGGGTCGGGTGTCGGACGGATCGAATTGGTAGGTCCACGAACCCTTGAAGTAGATCGTGTTGATCAGATACATGACGACACTCACGGGAATCACCGCGGGGACGATGTCCTCGATGCGACCGTTTGTCGCGGCCTTGACCCACTCGTTGATCCGCGCGGACACGGCGGGGTTAGCGAAATCGAGTTCCGCGACCTCGGCACCAAAGGTCTCTCGCACGGAGGCCAGGAAGTCCGCATGCACCGGGAAGCCCTGCCGGGTCCACACGGAGTTGCCGATCGCGGTCTCCACGGCGGGATCGAGACCGACCAGGAGGTCGATCAGGGACTCGTAGGAGGCGTTGATCTCTTCCTGCGTCAGGGTCCCGAACCCGAGGACGCCGCGCATCTGGTCCCAGGTCTCCCCCGCCGCGCCGTTGAGGGTCATTCCAAGGGCCATCGACGCCGAGAGCGGCGACAGGAAGAGGTCCTCGCTGGGGCGGTTGGCCTGGCCGAGGAGATCGAAGGTGAAACGGTTGCTCGCCCCGATGATCTCGCCCTCCGCCGCGGTCAGGGCGCGCGGAAGCTCGGTGATTTCGTGTGCGCCGGGACCGGTGACCGAATCTCCGCACCCGGTGACGGCAAGCATGAGGATGGTTGCCGTACCGGGGAACCGCAGCGGTGGCCGGTGACTTCCTTCGCTGTCCAATGTTCGCATGACCGTGGCGGATGTTACGTTCGTGGCAAACCCGAGGGTGCCAGGCAAGGGATGGATAACAATGTCACTTTCCCGACGAGAGTTTGTACAGGGAGCCGACGACGCTGGGCGCTCCGGGCGACCCTCCGTTCGGCTACGAGCAGGCGGTGCAGGACATAGCGAGCTGGCACGGGTGGGACTTCCACGAGCAGTTCCACTTCAAGCCGGAGGTCGACGTGCGCTGGCCGCCCTTCATCGAGGAACTCGACCGCCCGGAGAAGATGCACATCATCGCCGAGCGGCTGGAGCAGCGGGGATTCTCGGGCAGCGAGGTCGCCCAGATCATGGGCGGCAACTTCATGCGGGTGTACGAGGAGATTCTGGGGTAGCTTGCGGATCCGGCGGCCCTGTCAGACGGACGCGCGAGGCTCGATTCGCGAGCGTATCCAGTCAGCGATTGCTTCCTCGCCAAGCCTGCCGGATGCAATGGCCGTCATCTTGTCGACCACTTCCTCATCGGAAGCCACAAGGTCATATCCGTTGAGGCCGAGGAAGACAACCGCTGCCAGGAATGAGATGCGCTTGTTGCCGTCACGGAACGGGTGATTGGTGCAAATCCCGAAGGCATAGCCAGCGGCGAGACGTGACAGATCCGAGTTGGGTTCATAGCTCCATCTCTGCCTTGCGCGCGCCAGCCCCGACTCGAGAGCGTTCTCGTCTCGAATGCCGATCAGACCGCCGTGTTCGCGGAGTTGGTCGAAATGGACTGCCTCAATGACCAGCCTGGGAACCCACAATGGTTCCTGCGGTGTCACCTGGCCAGTTCCCTGAGTGCTCCCCGATAGCGTTTCTGGGCCTCGGCTGCTATCGCCAACCCCTGGTCTACATTGAGATCGTAAGGGCTCAGAAGGATCCCGTTTGCCGTCTCCACGGCCAACACGTCATCACCGGCCTCCAGGTGAAGGCGTTCCGCCATATCCTTTGGCAGCGTGGCCCCGATAGACCCGCCCATGCGCCGTAGTTTGACATTTCTAACCATCGTGCCACCTCCGTGTAGCACCCGAATGCTACTCTAGTCCGCACATTCTCACAAGACAGTCGAAATGGACGCCTCTCGGCGTCGTGGCCATCCGCCAACTCCTGTCCGACTTGCGCGGCATTCTCTCATCGGCTACATGGACACACACTCTCATGACCGACGCTATGAAGTGCAGAGAATGCCCCCGAAGCGCCTGACCTGGTTGGCTGTCCGTATCGCGGCCGGTGTCACACTGATCGTCGGGTCCTTCGGATATGCGTTCACCGGGGTCCACACCGATGTCCTGATAGGAGCGGGCTGCGGGGTTGCGTTCGGAGTGGGTGTCGGCCTCCGGGGGCGCTCGACGGGTGGCCAGTGGACCGGTATCCTGATCGGCTCGATGGTGGGGATCGCCGCGGTGTCTCTTGCCGGGGCGCTATCTGGCGATCGATGGGGATTGATCATCCCGACCACGCTCGCCTTGGCGGTCGGCCTCATCAGCGGGATCCGCGGGCCATCGCTTGTGGGCTATCGCGACCTGGGGCGCGAAACGTTCATCATGTCCGTGCTACTCGCGCTGGGGCTCCTTCCCTATGTATTGGTCGCCTCCTTCCGCACCTTGCTGATACCGATTGTGATACTGATCCAGCCTTTCCTTTTGGCGCCGTGGACCGCGCTGATGGTCGGCTTCCTCAGCCGCCGCCGGGAGGGTTGGCAAGATGCCCGTCCTCCCCGGCTTCTGGTGCTGGGCGCCGTTGCAGTACTGGTCGTCATGGGTATTCTGTTTGCGTCCGAGGTCAGTGGGCCTGCGGTGGTCGTCGTGCTCATCGCCGCCGGTGTCCTGGCTGTGTTGCTGGTGGCGCTCCCGGCGGGCGCATTCCTTCTTGGCCGCGCCGTGATAACCTGGCTGCAGCCGCGGCTTCAGGTGTACGCTCGCCTTGCCGACTACCTGCGCGTCATGTGGGTCCCGATCGGAGGGTTTGCCGTAGGCTATCTGACGATCATCGCCCTGTTCGCCGGGTTCTACGGGACGCTGGAGCGTTTTCGTCCAGGCTCGTTTGCCGGCGCCGGCACAGGAATCACCGATTGGCTGTCCTTCGCGTTCTTCACCGCCCTTGGCCAGGACTTCGCGACCGTTGCCCCGGTCTCCGTCGCCGCGAGCGTACTGGTGGGAATCCACCTGATCTTCTCGGCGGGGTGGGCGCTTGTCTTGTTTGCGGCCGTGATGTCGTCCATCCGGCCGAAGCTTGACCGGATCGCACAGCGCCTCGGAGACGAGAGCCGCGACTGACCGGCAGCCAGCCACCTTGCGCAAAGCGCCGATCGCTCCCGCTGCTTGCGCGCCCCGTCCGCCGCCCCCATGCTGGCACGCCCGAGACCGTCGTCACCGGTGAGGCCCGGCAGGAACGGTCGTCACGCAATCAGCGGAGGATACCGATGACCAAACGAAAGAAGGCGAGCGATTTCCCCAAGGAGGTACTGGCCCTCTTCGATGGCTACGTACACGGGCACATTCAGCGTCGGGACTTCCTGGAGGGGGCCGGCAAGGTGCTGGGCGGCGGAGCGGCTGCGGCGGCGGTCCTCGAGGCACTTCGTCCCAACTACGCGTGGGCGCGGCAGGTGGCGACCGACGATGCCCGGATCCGGCAGGATTACGTCACCTACCCCTCTCCGGACGGCTCGGGGAACATGCGCGGCTACATGGCCGTGCCCGCCGGCGCGACGGAGCCCGAGCCCGCGGTCCTCGTCATCCACGAGAATCGCGGCCTGAACCCCTACATCGAAGACGTGGTCCGCAGGTTCGCCGTTGCGGGCTTCGTGGCGCTGGGGCCGGACGCTCTCACTCCCCTGGGTGGCTATCCCGGCAATGACGACGAGGGCCGGGTGATGCAGCGGCAGCTCGACCGGGACGTGATGATGGAGGACTGGGTGGCGGCGTTCCGGTTCCTGAGGGACCACGAGACGACCACCGGGCGAGTCGGGGCCGTCGGGTTCTGCTACGGCGGCGGAGTGGTGAATCAGCTCGCGGTCCGGCTTCCGGACCTGGGGGCCGGCGTGCCGTTCTACGGGTCGGCGGCGGCCCCGGAGGACGCGCCCTCGATACAGGCGCCCCTCATGATCCAGCTCGCCGGCCTGGATGAGCGGATCAACGCCCGCTACCCGGCCTACCAGGAGGCGCTGGAGGCGAATGGGAAGGACTTCGTGGTCCACATGTATGAGGGCGCAAACCACGGCTTCCACAACGACACGACCCCTCGTTACGACCAGGAAGCCGCCAGCCTCGCGCAGGAGCGCACCATCGCGTTCTTCAACGAGCACCTGCGGGGCTGAGTCGGCAGGCCGCCTATTGTACGTTGGGCCCAGGTTGGCGGGCGGTAGTGGTCAGCGGTGGGCGGGAGTGACACACCCGGAAAACGTTCCAGCTGAAACGTTGCAGATCTATTCAGGGTTTGAATAGTTGGGTGAGACCGACAGGAATCCGGGTACTCAACCTTCCAAGCGAATCTCGCCGTCGCGAAGCACCAGTTCCTCGTCGATCCACACCGTCGGGGCTCGTGTAACCGCATCGAAGTGGGTCTTCGCGGACACGCTGCCGCCCAGGTTGGCGGACGTGCCGATCCCGATGTGCACCGTGCCGTTCACGCCTTCGTCGTTGAGCATCTCGCCCGTGAACTCGGTGCAGGCCGGATTCAAGCCAAAGGCGAACTGGGCCAGGTTGTAGACCCAGCGATCCTCCTGGCGGGCGAGCAGATCGGCGAGGAAGTCGGCCTGGTCCCCACCCTCGATGCGCGTGACGAAGCCCTTGGAAATGTGGAAGGTGACCGGGTGGCTGACCGGGCCCACGCCGTAGTACGGGATGCTCCCGTCGCAAACGAACATGCCTTCGGCGGTTCCCTGGGTAGGCGCACAATTGGCTTCGATGTTTGGGACCGCCGAGAAGCCGGGTCCATCGAGCAGGCAGGCATGGCTGTTCCCGGTGACGCCCGCGAGGCTCATGCTCAGGTCCGTGCCGGATGGATTGGTGACCCACAGCCGCGTGCCGGCGCTAAGCCTGGCCGCGAGGGCGCGGCACAGCGGCTGGCGCGCGCGAAAGTCCGTAAAGAGTCCGCCTTCACGCATCATCCGTTCGGTGAAGGCGGTCATCGACAGGACGCGGGCGCCCGCACCGATGGCTTCGCGTACGGCGCGCGTGTGCGCCATGGCAAGAGTCACCGGTAGGAAGACGACGTCGGCGGCCGCCAGAGCCGCGGCGACGGGCGCCCCCGGCTCCTCGTTGTCGATGGACCGCTCCGGCGGGATCAGGATGCTCGCTACAGCTCCGGCCTCGCGTGCCTCGTCGGCGACGGCCTCGGCGATGCTTATCCGCTCCGGATCGGTCACGATCACCGCGTTTTCGGCGGCCTGGACGTTGGCGCACGTCCGCACGAGGATTCTCGCGCCCGCCTTCATGTCGCCGGGCCCTTCATGCCACGTCCTCCTTCACACCAGCACCTCCGTGTCCCGCTGCACCACCCGGCCGTCGACGGCGATCGTCGGCGCCCACATGAGCAGGTCGTAGTGGGTCGGCGCCACGATTTCGCCACCCAGGGTGTGGCTGGTGCCGATGCCGATGTGGATCGTGCCCAGGACGCCCTCGTCCTCAAGCATCTCGCCGGTGAGGCGGGCGTTCGGGTTCAGGCCCACGCCCAGCTCGGCGACGTTAAAGCAGTGGGGGTCGGCGAAGGACTCCAGGTGCTCCCGCAGGAAGTCGGCCTGCGCGCCGCCGGTCATCTCGACGATGTAGCCGTCTCGCACCGAGCAGACGATGGGCTCGTCCAGGACCCCGATTCCGAGGTAGGGCACCGACGCGTCGACGATGATCGTGCCTTCGGCCGACCCGGTGACCGGCACCACGTTGACCTCGATGTCGGGGACGGGGGCGAGCTCGCCGGGCGCCGGAATGTTCGTCAGCACGTTGGCGACGCGGCCCTCGATGCCGAACCGGAGGTCGGTGCCGCGGGGCGAGGTAAGCCGCACCGAACTGCCGGCCGTAAACGCGGCCCCCAGGCGGCGGCAAACGGCGGCCTGGGCCTCGAAGTCGGTGTCCAGCAGCGCCGGACTGGTCATGATCGCGTCGGTGTAGGCCGTCATCATGCATACGCGCGCGCCCGCGTCAAGCGCGGCCCGCATCGCTCGCGTGTGGGTGATCGAGATGCTCACGGGCGAGAAGATCACGGCGGCCTCCGCCATCGCCCGAGCCACCGGCGGAGGCGGTTCCTGCCCGTCCTGGTCGCGCACAGGGATGATGCACACGGTGACCGCGGCCCCGGCCTCGCGGGCGGCAGCCGCCACGGCATCCGCGTACCGTCGCATCGTGGGGTCGGTCACGACGACGACCGCCTCGCCCGCCCGAACGCGTCCGTTGACGTGCACGAGTCGGTGGGCGCCGGGGCCCAGGGACGCGGCAGAGGCCAGCGACGCGGCGGGAGGCGGGTCAGCGCCCGCGTCAGCCACGGTCTCTCCCGAAGTACTCATCGAACCGGCCATCGAAAATGATCGCGGTGTAGCCGTCGCCGGTACAGTTGGTCGCCGTGCGGAGCATGTCGGGTATGCCGCCCGAGAGCGCGATCCAGCTCGCGACGAAGTCGCCCTGCGCCTGGCCCTCCAGACCCAGGATGCTCGCGAACAGCGTCGCGCTCCAGAGCGCCGTCCCCATACCGGCCGGCAGCCCCGGCGCCGCGATCGTGAACAGGACGACGGCCGGCCACGCGGCCAGCATCATCACCCAGCTCAGCTCCATGCCGAAGACGTAGCTCACGACGAACGGTCCATAGGCGAGGTAGGCCAGCGCGCTCGCGTCCAGGTTCACCACGGCGCCGAATGGCAGGACGAAGTCGGCCACCTCGTCGCGGACGCCCGCCTTCTTCGCGTTGGCGAGGTTCACGGGCAGCGTCGCCAGCGACGAACACGTGCCCGCGGCGAACATCGCGGTCGGCACATAGTACCCGCTCAGCACGGGTCCCACGCGCCGGCGCCCCACCCGGCGCACGAGCACGAACGTGTAGAACGCCCACCACATGAGCACGAGCGCCGCCGTGTAGCCGGTCATGGTGAGGTAGTGGGCCAGCCCCAGGCTCGCGCCGAAGCGCACCCCCAGTGTGACGCCGAACGCCAGGATGAGCGGGAGCATGGCGTAGGCCAGACTGCCGCCCGCCCTCTCGATTGCGCCGGCGACTCTCCGCAGCACTCCGTAGGTCGGATCGTGGCGCGCGCCGAAGAGCCCGAGCAGCACGCCCGCGAGGATCGCCAGCAACGGCCGGGAGGCCCCGCCCTCCCCGAGGCTCTGCAGCATCGCGACCGCTTCCGTCCATACACCCTGGTTCCCCGCCGTTAGCGGGATGCGAAAAATCGCGGCCGAGGCCACCAGCGCGATCAGACCCGCGACCGTCGACGTGAAGACGTACCAGAGAACGACCGCCCCCGCGAAGCGGCCCGCCAGCCCCCGCCGAACCAGCGTCGCGATCGCAGGGCTCAGCGCGGCGAGGATCAGCAGCGGCACCACCGCGACGACCCAGCCGATCAGCGTCGACGTGGCGTCGGCCACGGGCGCAAGCGGTCCGGGAAAGAAGCCGCCCGCGGCCAGGCCCATCACGAGCGCCAAAAACGTCCACACGTAGGTGGGGATCCTGCGTCGCGCGGTCAGCCGTGCCTCCTCGTCAGGTCCTCGTCGATCTCGCTCCCACTGCGTATCATAAGGGATACACGCCGACCACCAACCGATCAGCAGCGAGGCTCACCATGCGCACCCTCTCCCTGGCCCTCACTTTCTCCGCCGCGGCGCTCTGGGCGCCACTCAACCCGCAACTCGCCGCCCAGCAGCGGCCGCTCACCTTCATGGACGTGCAGGAGCTGAAGAGTGCGGGTTCCTGGACACCGAGCCCGGACGGGGCGTGGATGCTCTACACCGTCACGACCCCCGACTGGGAAGCGGCCGAGTCCCAGACCGACATCCACCTGGTGTCGCTCAGCGACGGCGTCGGGTCGGACCGGCGGCTGACCTACACCGAGGACCACAACGAGAGGAGTCCGGCGTGGGCTCCGGACGGGTCGTTCTTCGTGTTCTCGTCCAACCGCGACGGGAACGACAGCCAGCTCTACATGATGCGGCACGACGGCGGCGAGGCCCGCAAGATCACCGACGCGGCCGAGGGGGTCTCTGGGTTTGACTTCAGTCCCGACGGTCGCTGGCTCGTCTACCGCTCCGGCGAGGGAGGCCGCGAACAGCTCTATCGGCTGCCGGCGGATGGTCTGGTTGGCGCCGCGGCCGAGGTGATCACCCATGGCGACGCGGGCGTCGAGCAGTGGGACTTCACGGCCGACGGCGCCAGGATCTACTTCGCGCGCCCCGACTCGTTCGACGAGGACGAGGTCAAGCGCGTCGAGAAGGGGTTCACCGTCGACGTGCGCAACGCGGTGACGCCCCTGTCGAGCCTGTGGAGCGTCGAGGTGGCGACGGGCGAGGAGCGGCGCGAGACCGACGACCCGGCGTACAGCATCAACGGCTTCACGCTCTCCGACGACGGCCGCTGGATCGGCATCACCGGCGGCTCGCCGAAGCGCTACGAGCGCAACATCACGGCGCAGCGGCTCTACGCCGACCTCTACCTCATGGAAGTCGCCACCGGCGAGATCGAGCGCCTCACCGACAACTACGAGGTCGGCGAGGGCGGGCCGAGCTTCTCGCCCGACGGCCGCTGGATCGCGTTCTCGGCGCCGGACAACATGGAACGCTACACCATGACCGATAACCGCGTGTACATCCGCGAGGTCGCCGACCGCGGGGGCGCGTTCCGAAAGCTGGGCGCCGACTTCGACCAGAGTTCCAGCGTCGGGTTCTGGTCGGACGACTCCGGCACGATCTACTTCAACGCGGGTGTGACCGTGACCACGCAGCTGCACGCGCTGGACGTGGCGACTGGCGCGGTCCGGCAGCTCACCGAGGAGCGGGCCGCGCTGTCCGTGTCGCGCGACGATGACACCGGCACGATCCTCATCGGCTACAGCGACCCGATGACGCCGCCGACCGTGTTTGCGGTGGCGAGCGTGGACGACGTCCCGAACCGCTCGGCGTGGACGCAGCTGGTGGACGTCAATCCGCACGTGCGCGACATCGCGCTCGGCCAGGAAGTCGAGATCAACTGGCGCTCGTCAGACGGAAGGACGGTGGGTGGGGTGCTGGTCTACCCTGTCGGCTATGAGGAGGGGACGCGTTATCCGCTCATCGTCGCGATCCACGGGGGACCTGCGTCAGCCGACATCCTGCGCTTCAATGGCGGCTACAGCGCCCAGGTCTACGCCGGCGCGGGGTACGCCGTCCTCAAACCCAACTACAGAGGCTCGCGGAACTACGGCAACGCCCATCGCACGGATATCGTGGGGGATTACTTCACGATGGGTTACGAGGACATCATCACCGGCGTGGACCATCTGATCGACGAGGGGATCGTGGACGGGGACCGGATGGGTGCACTGGGCTGGAGCGCGGGCGGCCACTGGTCCAACTGGATTCTGACGCAGACCGACCGTTTCAAGGCGATCAGTTCGGGCGCGGGGACGATGAACTGGATCAGCATGTACGCACAGAGCGACGTGCAGCGGAACCGGCAGTTCTACGTGGGCGACGGCTTCCTGTACGAGGACTTCGACACGTACTTCGACCAGTCGCCGCTCAAGTACATCAAGAACGCGAAGACCCCGACGATGATCCACGTCGTGGAGGGCGATCCGCGCGTGCCGAGCCCGCAGTCGGTCGAGTTGCACATGGCCCTCAAGAAGCTGGGCGTGCCGACCGAGCTGTTCATGTACCCGGGCCGGAGCCACGGGATTCCGGATCCGCGCAACCGCCTGGTCAAGGCCGTGAGCGAGATGGCCTGGATGGATTACTACGTGCGCGGAATCGGCGAGAAGTTCCAGTGGCGGCAGGTGCTGGAGACGCTGGAGGCGGGTGAAGGGCCGGCGGTTGTGTCGGAGGAGGGGGGACGCGGGGGGTAGCGGCGGACGCTAAATGAGATTGTTTAGTATCTGACCGCTACCAGTCCGACGACCGCTCGTCGTGGAGGGCGGTAGGCAGCTTGTAGGAGTGCTCGAACTCGTCGAAACTGGCGAACTGCATCAGGGCCTCGAATCGATCCTGGTTCTGCCAGGCTGCCAGACCGGGAAGCACCCTGCCGACCATTCGCCGGGCGCGGTGCCTGAACCGCAGCCACGGCACCAGCTTCCGTTTCCGGCGCGGGAACAGGAGCGAGTCCGCCAACTCGTCGCCGATCAGTTCGCGGGAAACCTGAGTCACCGTGCGGGCCATCTTTCGGCGCTCCGGGGGCGCCTTGACCCCGACGATGATGGGGGCGCTGTTGACCACGCTATTGGCCATGATGATCCCGTCGTCGTCGGTGGGAGGCTCGCACATCCTGCCGATCTCGAATGTTCGGACCGCCGAGGCCTCGTCGTGGAAGAGAATCTCCTCGGGGATGCCGAACAGAAGTCCGGCGTAGCGCCAGACGTGAATGAAGGCCTCGCGCTCTTCCGTGGTAAAGTCGCCCCCCAGTGTGGCGACATGCCCCATCAGGCGGCCCGAGAAGGCCGACCCGGCCAAGAGGATATGCGCGGCGCTGAGGGGCGTTCCGTATCGCTCCCGGTCCCACTCTTCGGAGCCGTTGAGAAGATGCCTTGACTGGGCATGCACCAGACGGGCGCGGAGCGTCAGCCTCCATCCATCCCCGTCGGGCTCCATACCGCCCGGGAGATACTGCTCGACCAACTGCATGCCGTTGTGCTTGAGACGGCGTATGGCCGCAACGACGAGCCGCCCGCGAATTCGAAACGACTTGCTGATCAGCGTCGAGAACCCCTCCACGATGCTGCCGCCCACGAGGGCTGCGAGGACGATGTCCGAGTTGCGGAGAAAGGCCTGGGAAGCGACTCTCGCGCGCCTTCTGTCGAACCATTCCGGTACCCTTCTGGCTTCCTGGACGAAAGCCAGCAGGGAATCGGGGACGCCGCGGCGCGATGCGTCCGGACCCTCCAGAACGCTGGCCAGGGTCTCGTGGATCTCCTCTGGAGACAGGGATCCCAGATCGCGGATCACCGCGTCCGCGAGCGGATCGCCGACTGTCGTATGACGGATGTATGCTGTCGCCAGCCGGGGATCGAGAGCCCGGGCCCTTTCGTATCCTGCTGCGTACGCGCTGGGGATTCTCACAGGCCGACATCGTGGTGCTTGCGAGGGAGGTGGCGAGGCGGGGTCTGATCATGGAGCCCGGCAAGCTGGCGGTCAACGTGCGAACGAGGGGCCACGACTCACGACGGAGCGCCCCGCCCCTTGACACCCCCTCCCTCACCTCATACTGTTGTATCTGTCGTATATGACTGCAACAGTTGAGGCACCATGAAGATCCGACTCAGCCACGCCGACGGCCGACCGCTGTACGTCCAGATCATGGACGAGGTGCGCAGCGGCCTCGTTCGGGGAACGCTTCGGCCGGAGGACCCGCTCCCCTCGGTGCGGGAGCTCTCCTCGAGTCTCCGCGTGAATCCCCGGACTGTTTCGCAGGCGTACGCGGCGCTCGAGCGGGACGGCGTGGTTCTGGTCCGGCACGGAAAGGGAACGTTCGTGGCGCCGGGGGTGCGGCCGGACGAGAGGGAGCGCCCGCGTCTGGCGAGGGAGGTGGCGAGGCGGGCGCTGGCCGATGCCTCGCGGAACGGACTCGCGCTGGCCGACCTGATGACGGCGTTGCGGGAGGTGGAAGGCGGAGATCCTCATCGAGACGGTGACGGTAGCAAGGAGGGTGGACAATGACGGACATCGCCAGGGCGGCGCTGCCAATCGACCTCGGCGGCGGCCCATTCGCGGTCACGACACGAGGGCTGGCCAAGCGATTCGGCGCCGTGCGGGCTCTGGACGGCCTGGATCTGCAGGTGCCGGAAGGAGCCGTATACGTGCTCGTGGGTCCCAACGGGGCGGGCAAGAGCACGCTGATCCGGACCCTCATGGGTCTTGTGCGCTACCAGGCCGGAGCGGTCAGCGTGCTGGGGCGGGACCCGGCCGACCGCGGAGCGAAGGTGCGCGCGGACATTGGCTACGTGCCGGAGGACTACCGGTTCGGCTACGCCTGGATGACGGTGGGGCGCTGGCTGGAGCACCAGGCGGTCTACCACCCGTCCTGGGACGCGGAGTACGCTCGCCAGCTGGGCAAGCGGTACGAGATCGAACCTGGACGGAAGTGCCACACGCTGTCGAAGGGCCAGAGTCGACGGGTGCAGCTGCTTGCGGCGCTGGCGCACAGGCCGCCGCTGCTCCTGCTGGACGAGCCGACCGACGGTCTGGATCACGTGGTGCGCGATGAGACGCTGAGTATTCTGAGCGAACACCTCGCCGATTCCCCGACCACGGTCGTGATCTCCACGCACAGGGTCTACGAGGTGGAGCCCCTGGTGGATCACGTGGGCGTGCTCTCGGAGGGACGGCTCCTGGGACAACTGCCGCGCGACGAGTTGCGCGGAAGCCTCTTGCGCTACTGGGCGGACGTTCCGGAAGGCTGGAGCGGGCCTGGCGAGCTGGGAGGACGGGTGGTCAAGCGCAGCGGCGCGGCCCGCGCGATCGAATGGACGGTTTGGGGCGACCGTGACGTTGTTACGCGGGGCCTGTCGGAGGCGGGTGCGGCGGTGCGGGAGGTCGCACCGTTGTCGGTGGACGAAGCGGCAGTTGCACTGCTTTCGGAAACAAGTAGGGAGGCATCATGACGGACTCGACGGTGGGCCGCATGCCGGAGATGAGGGCGGTGTGGATGGAGCAGCTGCGGGTGGTCGGGTTGGCGATTCGCCGCGAGACTGGGTTGGCGGGTCTGGTGGTGGCACTTGCGTCCCTGGCCGTCATCGCCACAAGCAGGTTGCCGGTGCTGCAGGCAATCTTCAACGAGGATATGCACGAGCTTGTGTTCGATCCCGCAGTGTCCCCCTGGATGTTCCTGCCCGTGCTCGCCGCGCTGCTCCTTCCGCTCGTCGTATGGAAGGGCGAGCGCAGGTTTGGCGACACCCCACTGTGGTCAATGCCTGTCGACCACCGCAGGCACGCGCTCCTTAAGGTCGGGGCCGGATGGGTCTGGCTCATGGTCATCCTGGGGGCGGCCTTCGTGTGGGCCACGCTTACGACTCTGGTGAGCGGCGGGGCCCTGGGTGTCGATGAGGTTCGCCTGCTCCTCCTCGACCCGGCAGGAGCGCCCGCGGGCACGCCCGGCTCCATGGAATCGGTGAACTGGACCACTCCGTGGTGGCAGTGGGTGCTCCCATTCACCTCGGCGTCTGCCGCCTACTTGCTGGCGAGCACCCTGATGCTCTCCACGGCGCGACCAGTGTTCTGGGCCGTCGGGCTATGGGTCGCCGGCGCGGTCGTGCTGGGCATCGGCGAGATCTGGGACATCGGTTGGATGCAGCGGACCACTGAGTTCGTCGCCTGGTATATCGGTGGAGAATCGTTCGCGCGAGGGGTGCAGCTTCCGACTGGCTGGGAAGTGGTCTGGACGCTGGTGCCAACCGCTCAAATGTGGGCGGCATCGGCCGCGTTCTGGATCAGCCTGGGGCTGGTTGGAGTGCTGGTGGCGTCCGGCCGGCCGCGGAATCAGTGAGTTCGGCTACCGGACTCGCTGCGGCAATCGCCTGACCGCAATCACCGGGACATCGAACTCGTCCGTGTCGACGAACGCAGCGAGCCCATCGGGACCGAAGGCGTCCGGCATCTCCAGCCGACCCTCGGGGAACGTGCCCACGTAACGGCCGTCCGGCCCCAGCACGTCGATCGCGCCCGGCCCGCTCGTGGCCGGCTCCGTGCTCCGCTCGACCCACAGGCTTCCATCCCAGGTGACGCGCACGGCCGCAATCACCGGCACTTCCGCGTGGAACTGCATATTCTCGACCCCCGCCCGTTGGGCCTCCATGTAGCGGTCGATCATCGCCCGGACCTCCGGCGGCGGATCGCCTCCTCGCTGGGTGAACTGCCGGTTGCTCTCCTCTTCCAAGCGGCGTTCCCGCTCCGCGCGTTGCATCCGCTCCGTCACGGGCAGCGGCCGTATGGGCCGACGAAGGATGCGCGAGACCGCGCCGGATGCGTCGGTGAGCTTGATGGCGTACGCCGACGAATCGGAGAACGCGACTCCGCCTGCCGGCATGGCGTCGAACAGCACCTCCGGTTCGAACCCCCACTCCTCACCAACCGTTTCGAGCGCTTGCTCGAAGCTAAAGACTGGAGGAAGCTCGGTTGGCTCGCGTGCGACCCAGCCCTCCACAAGCACTCCGCCCCTAATCTCGGCCGAGGTCAGGTCCATCCGGAGGATCGAGCGTTCGTCCCGGACCAGTGCGGTCCGAGATCCCGTCCGTTCCGGTCGAAGGCCCGTGCGGGCCATGACCATGAACCCGCCACTTTCCTGCGCCGTGTGTTCGAACTGGCCGTCGGGACCGAAGACGTGATACCCCCTGAGCCTGTCGCTGACGAGACTGCGCCCGTCCGCCCACACCATGAGCTGCGTCGCCATCTGGAACTCGCCGGGGCCATCACCGACGCGGCCGAAGTCCCGGACATGCCGCCCGAGCGCGTCCACGACGACGACTCGCCTGCCGCCATCCGTGTCCGCTCCATCCAGCAGGTACAGGTTCCCTGCACTGTCGAAGCCGATTCCCTGGATGGCAAAGAACTCCTCCCATTCGGCCTGCGCCTGCGCCGATCCGATGCGGTACACCGGCTCGAAGTCGGTCGAGAGCGGGAGGTCCTCCGCAGGGAGATTGACGATGTCCTGGGCGCGGAGGTCGGTGGGCCCGAGAGCAGTGGCAAGCCCTCCGGTGATCCACATTCCCCCGATGGCCAGTATTCGCAGATTACGTAGCATTGCGGTCGCACCTCCGAGTGGGCTTCAGGTTACTCGCGTGACTTTCTACGATAATCTTCGTAGTACTGAGCGCGCAAGGACCGGCGAGATACTAAACAATCCTGTTTAGCATTGTGGGGACCAGCGGCCGACACTAGACATTCTTGTTTAGTATCGTGGAGCGGATACTAAACCATTTTGTTAAGTATTCGCGGCGGCAAGAACGACACCCTCACCGCCGCAACCGCGGCACCGTCAGCGGACTCGCCTCCAGCACCTGACCCCAGATCCGCTTCCCCACCGCGTCCGCTTCTCGGATGATCGCGTCCTCGTCCATGGTGACAACCTCGCGGTCGCGCATGACGAACCGACCGTCCACCATCACCGACTCGATGTCACCGGGATGGCCGCTGTGGACCAGCGCCGAAATGACGCGCCCCGCCGGCACCAGGTGGGCGCGCAGCATGTCGACCACCAGCAGGTCCGCCTTCTTCCCCACCTCCAGCGTGCCGAGCGCGTCGGGCTGCTGGACCGCCAGCGCACCGCCCTGCGTGCAATCCGCCAGTACGTCTTCCGGCTGGGGCTGCAGGCCAGGCACCTCGTCCCCGTCGCGGTTGCGGCGGATCCGTTCGGTGAGCATGGCGATGCGCATCACCTCGAAGACGTCGTTCGTGTTGTTGTCGGTGCCGAGGGCGATGGGGCAACCAGCCGCCCGAAGCTCCGGAATCGGTGGGCTGATGCCGCGGTTCGCCGCCATTCCCGCCTGGTGCGCGATGATCGTGCCCGAGCGCCCCAGTAGCGCGACCTCCTCGGTGTTGACGTAGCGGGCGTGCGCCGCGAACAGGCGGGGGCCGAGGAAGTCGTGCCGGTCGAGGTATTCGGCCGGGCGAAGGCCGTGGTGCATGACCATGAACTCGTACTCGGCGCGGCTCTGGTTCAGGTGAATCGTGTAGCCGAGATCGTGCGTCTCGGCGAACTCGCGCACGGCCCGCAGCAGCTCGGGTGACGACGTCTCGGTGAGCGAGGCCGCCGGGAACACCGAGATGCGGCCATCGCGCGCGCCGTGCCAGGTGGTGAACAGGTCGCTGATGCGCTGCATCCCCTCGTCCCGCAGACTGGCCGAGAAGCGGGGCGTCCCGCTGAACGACCGGGCCATCGAACGGGTGGATACCGGACCTGGCACGTTCTCGGTGTCGCGGATCCCCTCGGCGAGGACGCAGCGGAGGCCGGAGTCGGCCAGCACCCCGGCCTGCCGCCCGACGTTGCCGGTGTACTCGACGATGGTCGTGGTCCCCGTCCGGATCGCCTCGAGCGCCGCGACCTGCACCATCAGGTTGCCCTCTTCGCCCTCGAGGAGGCTGGCGGGCGAGATCGCCAGGCCCGCGGTGTTGGGGAAGCCGAAGTCCTCATTGAAGCCGCGCGCGATCACGGCACGCATATGGGCGTGCGTGTTGATCAGACCCGGGAAGAGGGCCTTGCCGCGTCCGTCCTGGATCTCGGCCCGCGGGTACCCGGCCAGGACCTCGTCGGTGGGCCCGATCGCGGCGATCCGGTCGCCCTCGACGGCGAGCGCCACGTCGTCCTGCACCAGGTCGGGGTTGGCCACGGTGGTGTTTGTAAAGACGACCGTGGCTTCCTGGGCTTCCGGGGTCGCGCCGGGCGGGGCGGCGCTGTGCGTGTGCGCCTGCAGATGGTCCGGCTTCAGCATCAGGGCTGCCGTACCGGCCCCGGTGGCGGCCAGCCATTTGCGGCGAGTAAAATCCTCTGGATTGCTCGAGGAGCGCTGCCTGCGAGTCGAGGTCCTTCGGGTCGTAGTCGACATGTTCAAGCACCTTCACGGGGTCGGTGACGGGTCATTCGCACATGGGTCCGAACATGCGTCTCGACCGGGTGCCCATCAAGCAGAACACGGCCTCTCGCAACCCGCAGGATGGCATGAGCTGTCTAACGAAGTGACAAGGAAAGGTGCGCCGATCATGAAGACGAATCCGAAGCCTCCGCTTGCCATCGCCCCCCTCGTCCTCCTGGCCGCCTCCTGCGGCGACGCGAGCCAGGACGGTGCGCCCGGCACCCGCGGAACCCTCGACGGTCCCGACGTGATGCTGAACGCAGTCACCGACGAGGTCTTCGCAGTCGGCTCGGTCGTGGGCGACAACTGGGACACGTTCGGCAACGTGCGCTCCGTAGCCTTCGACAATGGCGGCAACCTGCACATCTTCGACTCCCAGAGCGAGCACATCCTGGTGGTCGGGCCGGCCGGATCGCTGGTGCGCACGGTGGGCGGTCGCGGAGAGGGACCGGGCGAGTTCGGCAACGTCAGCTCGGCGATCGTCGCGCGCGACGGCTCCTACACGGTGCTCGGCTCCTCACGGGTCGATCTCCTCGCACCCGACGGGAACTTCGTGCGGAGCGTCACCCTGGAGCAGGGGTTGATTCTGTCAGACATGGCGCTTCCCGACGGCCGCCTGGTCGCCTCACAGTTCGTTCGCATTGCGGACTTCATGGCGTCCGGCGAGTTCCCCGATCCTGAGGGCCGTCCCATTCACGTCATCCCGCTGGACGGCAGCGAGCCCACAGCCCACTACACCGCGTGGGATCTCCCCGAGGATCCCGCGGCCGAGGACGCGGGCGACGACTCGGAACCGGGCACCATTCGCCTGTCGGCCGGGCGCGCCTTCGAGCCGGGACTCCACTTCGACATGCTGACCGACGGCCGGCTGGCACTTGCCGACTCGATCGGCTACCGCGTCAAGCTGATTGGACTCGACGGTGGCGTAGCCGGGGTCATCGAACGGCCGATTGCGCCGCTCGCGGTGAGCGAAACGATCATGGAGGCGGAGCGCGAGCGCTACCGTGAAGAGACCAGGCGACTCGAAAGCGTCAGAAACCGGACATTTCAGATCGAACGCGAGGGCGCGGAGGCACTTGTCTTCGCCGACGAGGTGCCGGTCATCGGGGATCTGAAGGTGGACTGGGAGGACCGGATCTGGGTGACCCGAAGCGGCCCGGACGGCGACGACGACGGGCCGACCGATATCGTGACCCCGGACGCCCGCTACATCGGGACGCTGGCCGCGGACGGCCTGCGGACCCCGGATGCCTTCGGCCCCGACGGCCTTCTGGCCTACATCGAGCTGGACGAACTGGAAGTTCCGACCGTGCGCGTGATTCGGCTGGTGGCGCTGGATCCGGAGGGCTGACTAAGCGACCGGCCTCGCCGGGGCCGTGGCAGCGGCGGGGATCGTCGGCCGCGTGCCCATCCGGTCAGCGGTCGCCCTCCCCGTCCGACGCCACGTACTGGTCCCACGACGGCGGCTCCACGTCCAGCAGGTGCCTCACGAAGTAGTCGTTGCGCTTTCTCGCGCCGAAGTCACCGCCCGCGCCGTGGCCCCCGCCCGGGAACAAGAGGAAGTCGAAGTCCCTGTCGGCCTCGATGAGCGCGTTGACGACCTGGAGCGTTGAAGAGGGATCCACGTTCCTGTCCAGCTCTCCCACGACCAGCAGCAGCTTGCCCTGCAGCCGCCAGGCATTGTCCACGTTGGACGACTCGGAATAGTGAGGGCCGATGGGCCACCCCATCCACGCCTCGTTCCACCAGATCTTGTCCATCCGGTTGTCGTGGCATCCCACGGAAGAGAACGCCACGTCGTAGAAGTCGCCGTGCCAGAGAAGCGCCGCCATGGCGTTCTGTCCACCGGCCGACCCTCCGTAGATCCCGACCCGGCTCACGTCGTAGTGGTCGTACTCCCGGGCCACAGCCTGGTGCCAGAGGATCCGGTCCGGGAAGCCGGCGTCCTTGATGTTCTGCCAGGCCACGTCGTGGAAGGCCTTCGACCGGTTGTTGGTCCCCATGCCGTCGATCTGGGCCACTATGAACCCAAGCTCGGCCACGGCGGTCCTGCTCGTGTGGGTGCTGAAGGTCTTGGGGACGTGCGACCCGTGGGGTCCGGCATAGATGCTCTCGATGACCGGATACGTCCGGTTCGGGTCGAAGTTGGTCGGGCGGATGATGATTCCCCAGATGTCCGTCACCCCGTCGCGGCCCTTGGCCACGAAGACTTCCGGGTACCGCCACCCGGTGGCCAGAAGAGCCGAAGCGTCGGCCCGCTCCAGTTCCATGACCAGGGACCTGTCGGCGGTCCTGCGGAGTTGCGCCACCGGCGGGAGATCCACTCTCGACCACTGGTCAACGTAGAACTCACGGCCGGGAGAGAAGGTGACCTCGTGCATCCCGTCGGCTTCCGTGTAGGCAACCAGCCCGGTGCCGTCGAAGTCGATCCGGTAGTAGTGCAAGAAGTAGGGATCCTGTTCCGGGTTCATTCCGCTCGCGCGGAACCAGATCTGGCGGTTCGCCACATCGACGCTGTCCACGCCCCGAACCGGCCAGTCCCCCTGGGTGATCTGGTGCTTCACCTGCCCCGTCGCGCCGTCGAGCATGTAGAGGTGATTCCACCCGTCGCGCTCCGACATCCAGATGATCTCCCGGCCGTCGTCGAGGTCGTGGCGGAAGCGCTTGTTGGAGTAGTTGAAGAAGGTCTCGGGCTCCTCGGAGATCACGGCCCGGATCCCGCCGGTCTCGGCGTCGATTTCGATGACCCTGTATACCTGGTGCCCCCGCTGGTTGTACTCGAAGACGACGTGCTCGCCGTCCTCCCGCCATTCGAGGTCGGAGAGGGTGTAGGCGTTGGGGAAGAGGGCGTCGTCGATGATCATCTGCTGCCCCGACTCGACGTCCAGGATCACGGGGATCTCCTTGTCGAGCCGATCGCCGGGCTTGGCGTACAGGAAGGTCGAGTGCTCGGGCTGGAGCTGGTCGTCGGGTGAGGACTCGACGTAGTGCACCACCCGCTCCTGGCCGGGCACCACCCTGTAGACCGCCACCTTGCGCGAGTCCGGCGACCAGACGATGGACCGGTCGGTGTACGTGTTCCCGGGCGTGCCTTCCCAGGTGAGCATGGTGTAGTCGCCGGGATCCGCGCCCACTTCCCGGAAGGCCACGTTGTAGTTCTGGATGAAGACCTCGCGGGTGCTGTCCGGCGAGACGATCGGGTCCGTGCTCAGGTTGCGCCAGAGCTGGCCGGGACCCGCCGACCAGGACACGCCACTGGGGCCCACGCCGCCCCTCCCCTGCCCTTGCGGCTCCTCACCCTGGCTCTCGCATTCGTAGGTGGCGAGGTCGCACCGCCAGGTGAGACCCGCGGCGACGAACTCGACCGCCTGCTCGGCGTCGGTGAACTCGAGCCGGTTGAAGGGGAGCTCGACGGCCGAGAGCGCTTCTTCAGCGAGGGCCGGGATGGCCGACAGGGTCGATGCGAGGCGCTCATGGTCGAAGGCCGGGCCCTGGGCGCGCGTCTCCGTGTCGACGAGGACGAAACTGTGCCCGCCCTCTACCGTCTTGCGGTACCAGAACCGGCCGGTTTCGCCGATCCACGACGGGCGCTCGGCGATGTCCACAACCAGACCCTGGAGGCGGTCGCCAAGTCCGTCCGCGCGCCTGTAGTCGGCAAGCGTGCCCTGAGCCGCCACCGGGAGGGGGGCGCAGAGCGCGGCGACGGTCAGAATCACTACAACACAATGGGGGAAGCGACGACCTTGCATGACTCCGGCTCCTTCCTGGATTGTGGGTCCGGCGTCTCTGCCGGAGTCAACACGTTAGGGAGGTATACCAGGCCGGAACCAGAGGGTCGCTGCCGGCGATCGGTCCCGCAGCCGGCGATCAGCGCCGCGGCCGAAGCGTCACCGCCTCTCGGATCCCGCGTGTCGTCACTACCTGCAACGGATCGGTGGCCCCCATCGCGGCCACCGCGGGCCCATCCCAGTCCCGAAGGATCGACCGGATGCGACCGGTGGAGGGATCCGTAAAGACCGAGATCGACCTGGGATCCGAGTCGTCAACCGTCACTTCGCCCTCCGGCCCGGTGAGCACGATCCGCTCCAGCGAGCCCTCCCAGTCTTCCTCGATGGGAATGGTGAAGAAGAAGTACTTGTTGCCGTACTTGTCCTCGCCCGGCGTAAACGACAGGGAAAACTCGGTTTGCCCTTCGTCGGCGATACCCTCCAGGCGATAGGGCCCGGGCCGTTCCGGAAGCTTGGCGGTGGTGTACATCGAGAGTACGGGCTCGATGCGCAGTTCGTCTCCGAAAACTCCGCCCCACAACACCAGCATCTGCGACTTCGGCCCGGCACCGGCCATGGGCGGCCGTGCCCCGCCGCCTTCCTTTTTCTCCCGAACGCGGATGACCTTCTCGTAGTAGTAGTCGCTCAGCCAGCCCTTCTCGTAGCAGTACCCCATGATGTCGCGGCGGCTGTTGGGGGATACCGCCGACCCGTCGCGGAAGTCGTAGCCCCACATGCCGATACCCCCGTTCGGATACGGGAAGTCGGGTTCCACGCCGCCGGCGCCGCCACAGGGCGCGTGCTTGAGGTCCAGGGTGTGGCCTACTTCGTGCGCGAGTTCGGTGTCCCACGGCTTCCCGAAGCTCACCCATCCGTTCAGGCGTGCGATCCCGCGCACGTATCCCTGGTCGCTGTCCGCCACGGCATACCAGTAGCCCGTGGCCTCGTCGGCCTGGTAGACCGCTTCCAGCTCGAGGACCAGCGGCCACGTATTGTCCTCGTCGGTGAGGTCAAGGGACGTGACATAGCTTTCACGCGTCATCGCGCTGAACTCCGCGAATGGGAAGGAATACCTCAACAGGCCCACCTGCGGGCTGTCGTCGGAGATGCTGTCCGTCCACGCGAAGATCGACGTGTCGGGGTTCGCGGCATTGAGCACGGGCACCACCGTCAGCTTGAATGGGGGGACATCGATGACATTGAGTGGCATCGCGCCGGCTTCCGGAAAACGCGTCCGACTGCCGGCTGCGCGCGGCACCGTCTCCGCCGGGTCCGCCACCACCACCAGCTCGGTGCCCGGAACGACGTGTTCGGCGGAGATCACGGCATTGTACGATGTGCCGAGGACGCCCTCGTCCGCGGCGGTGCTCAGCCGGTCGTCCGCAGTCCGCATAACCACTCGGTGGACCACTTCGCCGTCCCTCGTGAGGGTTGCCACGACCTCCGGCTCGAAGAAGGCGTTCGTCTGATCGCCGACCAGGAACACCCGCAGCAGCGCCTCCCGGCCCGAAAGGAGCGGGACATCGCCCGCCGGCCTCTGGATGGCCTGGGTCAGGTACACGACCGGCAGCGACAGCTTGACCGCTTCGGCGTTGTCACAGACCGCTCCCTCGGCCTGGTCCAGCCCATCGAACCACTTCTGGAACGTCGTTGACGGGGACGCGCACATGCCCGTGTCGCCGTAGTAAAGTGCCTTCAATTCCGTCATTTGGGTCATCTGGAACGGAAGCGGCCCCTCCAGGCCCTCGTTGCCGCTGATTCGGATGGTGTCGAGCGCCTCGATAGAGGTGACCGCGACGGGGATGCCTCCCGTCAAGCTGTTGTTACCAAGGTCCAGGGTCTCAAGCTTTGTCAGGTTGCCGATTGCCGAAGCAAGCGACCCCCGCAGTCCATTGTCGGAGAGCACGAGCCGTCGTACGAGCGTATCCCGGCTGCTCACGGTGACGCCGTGCCAGTTGCCCAGCGCCGAATCGGTGCCCCAACCACGCCTGCTGATCCAGGAATCCCCCCCGGCTGCGGCGTAGAATCCGGCGAGTGCGAATCGTTCGGTCAGTGTGGGGGGACACTGCAGGCCGTACGCCCGCGAGATGCCGTTCAGCCACTCCTGGAACTCGTCATCACGCTGGGGGCATATCCATGTGTCGGAGATGTCGAGATAGTCGAGGGGAAGATTCAGCATACCCCTGGGCATCAGGCCCCCGAGATCGGGATTGCCGTGGACGTTGAGTTCCTCCAGGCTGATGAGACCGCCGAGTTCGGGCGGAAGGTGCCCCGAGAGGTTGTTTTCCCTGAGGGACAGCCCGAGGAGTGAAGTCAGTTGGCCGAGCTCCCCGGGAATGGGGCCACCGAGGTTGTTGTTCCGAGCCCCCAGGTACTTGAGCGAAGACAGCTTCCCGAGTTCCGGTGGTATTGAGCCCGTGAGGCGATTGTCGCCCAGGGTCAGGTCCTCCAGGGCGGAGAGGTTGCCGAGTTCGGCCGGGATGGCTCCCGAGAGTTCATTACGGAAGAGCCATAGTGTTTCCAGGTTGGAGAGATTGCCGAGTTCCGGGGGAATGGTGCCGGTGAGGTTGTTTCGCATGAGGAACATGCCCTCCAGCGCGGACAGCCTGCCGAGTTCCGGCGGTATGGAACCGGTGAGCCCATTGGTGCTGATCGACAGATCCTTCAGGCTCGAGAGCTCGCCGAGTTCCGCCGGAATCGGTCCGGTGAACTCATTGTCGAAGATCCACAGCGTTTCGAGGTCGGACAGCTTGCCCAGTTCCGGCGGAATGCCGCCCGACAGCTGATTCCTCATCAGGAAAAGCCCCTCGAGCGAGGTCATGTTGCCGAGTTCGGGGGGGATGGGCCCGGTCAGCTCGTTGTCGCCGAGCCCGAGTTCCTTCAGGTTCTGCAGGTTGCCCAACTCGGGCGGTAGCGTGCCCGTGATCTTGTTTCGCGATAGGCTGAGGTCCTCGAGCGAGGTCATGTCGCCAAGCTCGGGCGGCAACGGCCCTTCGAAATCGTTGTCGACCAGCCAGGCAGACTTGAGCTTCTTGAGCTTCCCGAATTCTGCCGGTAACGGCCCGCTCAAGTCGTTTTCGAAGAGTGCCAGGTGCTCAAGGCTGACGAGGTTCCCGAACTCGGGGGGGATGGGTCCCGACAGGTCGTTTCCGGCGAGGTACATCGTGTCGACACTCACCATGCCGCCGATTTCGGGTGGAATCGGGCCCTCCAGCTCGTTGCTGGAGAGCAACAGCACACGAACCCTGTCCAGCTTGCCGAGTTCCGGGGGAATTCGCCCCGTCAGATCGTTGCCGTAAAGCCCCAGCACCTCGAGGCGAGCGAGGTTGCCCAACTCCGGCGGGATGCTGCCCGTCAGCCTGTTCCAGGGCAGGAAGATCTCGGTGACGTAGCCCTCTTCATCGGTTTCGATGCCCCGCCACGTGTTCAGGCCCTTGTCCGTCAACCAGTTGCGGTCCCTCCGCCACTCTGTCCCGCCGGTCTCATCATGGAGCGTGGTAAGTACCTCGCGGTCCGCGGTCTCCGGAATGCACGGCAGCGGGTCGCTGTTGCCCAGGGTCTCGTACCACGCCGCCAGCGAACGCGGGACACACAAGCCGGTCCGGGAGTGGTAGAACTGATCGAGTTTGAGGTGGGCGAATGTCTCGGGCAGGGGGCCAGTGAGGTTGGTGTTGGTAAAGCTCAGGTACTCGAGCCTCGTCATGTTGCCGATCTCGGGCGGCACGGAGCCTTCCAGCCCGGTGTCGCGAAGGGTCAGGTCGCGGAGACTTTGCAGGCGTCCGATCGCGGGCGGGATCGATCCGGCAATGGCGTTGCCGTTCAGGTCGAGGATGAACAGATGATCCAGCAGACCGATGGCGGCGGGGATCTGCCCGTCAAGGTTGTTCTTGCCCAGATTGAGGTGATCGACGCGGCCGTCTGCGACATCAACACCGTACCATTCCTCGAGGGGCTCATCGCTCAGCCAGTTGGTGTTGTCCTTCCAGTCGTCCCCACGGGTGGCGTGGTATAGGGCTTCGAGGGCGGCTCGGTCGCTGCCGGGCAGGCTCACCGCCACCTCGGCGCTGCCGGCGGTAACGGATTCGTAGGTGGCGGCTACAGCCGTGATTCCGGCGGCTCGAGCCGTCACCAGCCCCGTTGGGTCGACCGTCGCGACCAACCGATCGGTGGTCTCCCAAGTGACCTCCGGCGACCCCACCACATTGCCCTCGGCGTCGACCACCGTCACCGAGAGCTGCGCCGTTTGGCCAGCCGCGCCGAAGGTGAGCGTGGAAGGCTCTACCGAGACACGGGCGGCGCATTCAGGTGGACTGTCCTTCTGCGGGATCGCGCCAAGCCACGTGGCCAGCGAAGGGGGCACGCACAGTTCGGTACCGCCCACCAGGAAGCTGTCCAGCTCGAGAGCGGCGAAGGACGCGGGCACAAGACCGGACAAGCTCGTCGCCGCCACATTGAGGTTCCGCAAGCTGGCCAGCGCCCCCAGCCCGGACGGCAGCCTGCTTGAGAATCCGTTGACGCTCAGTGCCAGGTCGCGAAGCCGGCTCAGGTGCCCGATCTCGGCCGGAATCGGGCCGGTGATCCAGTTTCGGCTCAGGTCGAGGGTGACCAACTGGTCCAGCTGGCCAATGGACGAGTGGATCATCCCCCGCAGGTTGTTGCCCGCGAGGGACAGCCCTGTGACCCGGCCGTTTTCGTCGGTCTCGACCCCCGCCCATTCGGAGAGCGGCTCGTCGCTCAGCCAGTCGGCCCCGTCAGTCCACGCCGCGCCGCGGGTCCGGTCGTAGAGGATTCCCAGAACGTCCCGGTCGGTCTCCGGGAGCGCCACCTCCACTGCAATTGACTCCGTCACGGTATTGTGGGTGGCCGTCACCTCGGTGGTTCCGTTGCCGACTGCGGTGACCTTCCCCCGGACATCCACCGACGCGACAGTGGCGTCTCCGGTCGACCAGGTGACCGATGCCTCGTACGTGCTGTCCCCTTCGGCGTCCACATAGGTAGCGGACAGGGTGACGGTCTCGCCGACGGCGTAGAAGGTCAGAGAGGGCAAGTCGACGACCCTGATCGCGAGGGAGGCCATGCAGCGGTCGGCATCGTCGGTCTGTTCGATTTCGGCGACCCACTCGTTGAGGGAGGGAGGCACGCACACTCCCGAGCCGGCGGTGTAGAGGGTGTCAAGCGCCAGCTGCCGGAACGATCGTGGAACCACGCCGCTCAATTCGTTGGTCCCGATGTGGAGATACCGGAGTGCGGCCAGGGATCCCATGCTGGCGGGCAGCCGACCCTCGAGCGCGTTGTCGTTCAGCACGAGCGTGTGCAGGCGCGCCAACTCCTCCAGCTCCCGCGGAATCTCTCCCGAGAGCGCGTTTCCGCTCAGGTCGAGCGTGACCAGGTCGCCCAACTCCGCGAGCATGTCCGGCATCGGGCCCGCAAGGCCGTTGTTCGCGAGTGACAGCCCGACCACCTTCCCGACCCCGTTGGTTTCGACTCCGTACCATTCGGAGAGCGGCTCGTCGCTCAGCCAGTTGGTGGTGTCCGTCCAGTTCTCGCCCCCCATCAGTTGGTGGATGCTGTCGAGGACCTGCCGGTCGGTGAGCGTGAGGACGACCTGCACCTCGGCGGTGGCTGTGAGCGCGTCGGACGTCGCCGTGACCTGCGTCGTGCCGTAGTCGACCGCGGTCACCAGTCCCGCGGAATCGACCTTGGCGATGGTCGTGTCGGCGCTCGACCACGTGATCTTGGCGTCGTGCATGGTGTACCCTTCGGCGGTTATCACCTCGGCCGTCAGTCTGGCAGTGTCGCCGAGGGGCGGTCCCTCGAAGTACAGCGACCCGGGATCGACGGTGATCTGGTCGGTGCAGATCGAATAGTCGTCGGTCGCTTCCGGGACCGTCTTTAACCACGCTTCGAGGCCGGCGGGAATACAAAGGTCGTCGCGGTCGAAATAGAAGTGGGTCAATTCGAGGTTCGCGAAGGTCAGCGGGACAGGACCATTGAGGTTCGTACCATCTGTGGAGAGGTACTCGAGTCCTCCGGTGTAGCCCAGCTCGGGGGGCAGCCTGCCGCTGATCTCTGCGTTGCCGTACAGGAGCAGGTCGCGAAGTCTCGTGAGCTTCGAAAGCTCAGGCGGAATCGGACCCGATAGCTTGTTGTCGCTAAGGGAGAGGATGAACAGTTCGTCCAGCCCTCCGAGTTCGGGCGGAATCGTACCGACCAGGTTGTTGTCGTAGAGTCGCAGGTCATCCACCTTGTCCCCGGACATCCCAACCCCGTACCACTCCGATAAGTCCTTGTTGCTCAGCCAGTTCGTGTTGTCGGTCCAGCCGTCGCCCCCCGTGGCCTCGTAGAGGACCTCGAGTATCTCCCGGTCGGTCAGCGGCAGCGCGACTTCCACGGTGGCTTCGGCGGTCACGGAATTGTAGGTCGCTTTCACCCCGGTCTTGCCGAGACCAGCCGCCGTGACCCGTGCCACCCCGCTCCCTGCCCCGCTCACCGTCGCGACCGTCGCGTCGGCGCTGGCCCACGTCACCTGCGGTGAGGCCACCTCGTTCCCGTCAGCGTCGGTCACCCGGGCTGTGAGCGTCCCGGTCGCCCCGGTGCCTTCGAGGGTCAGCCAATGGGGCTCGATGATGACCCGCGCACTGTCCGCGGTCATCCCCATGGCGCTCTGGACAGCGGCGTCCGGAGCTGCGGGGGTGGTGGGGGTATCGTCCGTGCAGGCTTCCAGGAATGGCGAGAGGAGAAAGGCGCCATAAACAGCGATCCGGCGGAACCGGAACGGCGAGAGCCAGGGTACACCTTGCTCGGTGTCGCGTGGCTGTGGGGCCGACTCTCGCTGTTTGTCGCGACCCAACGCCGCCTGGCGGCGGTGCAGATACTCCATCTGGCCCATCGGAGTTTGGCGAATTGGACGCGATTAGGAGATCGCATTATCAAAATTATCATGATTATTGCACGATAATCTTGTCAAGATATAGGATATGATGACGATTATCAGTGTGGCAGGGGGGACCGACGGGAGCCGGCATGCCGTCCGTTGCTCTGGCCGCCCGGCTTGACGGATTGGATGTCCGATCAGGCGCTGGACACAGTGGTCGCGCATTAAGAGCGCGTTAAGAGAAGGCGGTAGGCGAGCGCCTTGGGAACCTACATTTGCCCGGGCGGCAGGTGGTCCAGCAGGTACCGTACCATGAGCATGCGAACGTGGACGACGGTGCCCGCTCCCTCCGACAGCCCGTGGTTTCGATTCGGGTAGGCCGTGTAGTCGAAGGTCTTGCCCAGCTCCACCAAACGGTCCACCAGCCCCTCGACGATCTCCAGGTGCGTGTTGGTCTCCCCGGTTCCGTGAATGATGAGTAGGTCCCCTTCGAGCCCTTCGGCGTAGTTGATGGGGGCGGAGACGCGGTAGCCTTCCGGATTCGTCTCCACGGTCTCCATGTAGATCTCCTGGAACCACGCGTTGTACAGGTGTGGCTGGGGCTTGGGGACCACGGCAATCCCCACGTGGTAGACATCGGGCCTCCGGAACAGGGAATTCAGGGTGTTCGATCCGCCGCCGCTCCATCCCCAGATCCCCACCCTGGACAAATCGACGTAGGGGAGAATCCGGCCGAGCTCCAGCACTCCCGCCGCGTGCTCCTCAGTCGACTGCACCCCGATCGTCGGAAAGGGCGCCCTCCGCCACTCGGCACCCTTCGGCGCCGGCGTGCCCCGATTCTCGATCGACACGACCAGGTACCCGAGGTCCGCGATGGCGCGATGGTAGTTGTTGCGGGTCGACCACCGGTCCAGGACGGTCTGGGCGTGCGGCTCGCCGTAGACGTAGATGAACACCGGGTACTTGCGGGACGGGTCGAAGTCCCGCGGCTTGATCATCCACGCGTCCATCACCACGCCGTCCCCGATATCCAGCTGCAGGAACTCCGTGGGGTGGGTGGTCGTGGCCTCGGCCCGGCGCCGGACCTCCGCGTTGTCCTGTAGAACGCGGACGACGCGGTGCTCCGGCAGGCTGATCAGCGAGGTCACCGGGGGAGTGTCGAAGTTGGAATACGTGTGAAGTGCCCAGCGGAGGTCGGGGGAGAAGTCGTAGGAGTGGGTGCCCGGCTGGCCTTCGGGACTGACCCGCTCGGGCGCTTCGGAACCATCCAGCCGGACCCGGTAGAGGTACCGCTGCGTGGCGTTGTCGGGCGAGGCGAAGTAGTAGGACCACCCGTTCCCGTGATCGACCGGCCCCCGTTCCATGACATCGCTGGCTCCCGGGGTCAGGAGGCGTTCCTCTCGCCCTTCTCGTGAGTACACGTAGGCGTGGCGCCACCCGTCCTTCTCGGTCAGGAAAAGGAAGGAATCGCCGCCCCGGATCCACTCGAGGCCCGCGTTCAGGCGATAACTGGCGATGACCCAGGCCGGATCGGACTCGTGGTATATCCGGTCGACTTCACCGGTGGTCACGTTGGCGATGTAGAAGTCCCGTTCGTCCCGAAAGCGGCTGAACTGCTCCACCAGCAGATCCTCGGAGTTGCCGGCCCAGCTCACCTGCCCGAGATAGAAGCCCTCGTTCGGTGACGGGACGGATATCCAGCGGACTTCCCTTCCCTGCGCATCCACCACTCCGACCCGCAGCTTGGCGATGGTCTCGCCCACCCTCGCGAATCGGACCTGCCGGATTTCGGGATAGGAGGGATCGGTGGGGACGAGCATGGACCTCATCCGCACTCCGGAGGCGTCGGACTGGACGAAGGCGATCCGGTTTCCGTCGGGGCTCCAGACGGCCCGGCCATTGGAGAAGGATTCGGCGGTGGTCCAGGTCAGACGGGTCGTCTGTTCGGCCGAGAGGTCGTGAACGTGAAGGTCGCCGTCGCGGCTGAAGAGGATGCGGTTGCCGCCCGGAGAGATCGTATTCCCCCCTCCCCCGTCCACCTTCCTGAGCGCGGACGTGACCAGGTCGAACATCCAGAAACCGTCGCCACTGGTCTGGACAAGGACCCAACTGCCGTCCGGGGCGAACTGGAAGCTGGAGATGCTCAAGGGCTCCGAAGCGCCGGATGGCGTGAGGTTTGACAGGGAGGCGAGCACCGTGCGGGCGCCGCTCGCGGCGGCGTACCGGATCAACTCCCGTTGCGAGGGTCCCGCAGGAGTCTCCAGGGTCGCGTATCCCGATCCGTCGGGCAGCCACGACGCCTGGAAGGACCGGGCGTCGAAGTCCCTCGCCTCGAAGATCGACCGGAGACGGGCTTCGGTCTCGGCGGGGACCTGGGCCGAGACCAGGGTTGGAGAAACGGTGGGGATGGCGAGGAAGCTCACCAACCAGAAGCTCCGCAAAACCCGTCTTACGGTCATGTCTCTCTTCCTCGCTCCGGCCGGCGCAGGCCGGGTGGGAAAGCCTCACCCGCGTGGTGTTTTCGAGAGCATACTCCTGAGCTTCACTGGCCGCAACGGTGTCCCCCTCGACAAAGGCTGGCTTGGCCGTCGGCCGGAAGACAGACCGCGGCCTCGGCCTCTCAGCACGATATCGGCCGGTCGATCCGCGACTGGCTCGCAGACGGCCCGACAGCTAGTGTCAGTCACCACAATTCGAGAGGCTTAACCGCCCAGGTATCAGCGGGCGAGAGGAGCTGAGAGTCCTGTCGGCGGCAGCTCTTCCGTTTGGAGGTTCTGTCATGTCGTTCTGCATTCGATTCGTTTTCCTGCTGCTCCTTTTTGCTGGCGCCGCCTCTGCACAGGAGCGACTCGGCCTCGATCATATCGGCGAGATCGTTCAACTCTCCGATCCGCAGATTTCGCCGGATGGCCGCTCCGTCGCCGTCATTGTCTCCCACGCCGATTTCGAGGAGAACCGCCGCGACATCGAACTGGTGCTCGTGGACGTGGCGACGGGCGCGCAGAAAGTGATGACGCGCAGAAGCGTCGCTCAGCCCGACTGGTCTCCCTCCGGCTCGACTCTGGCGTTCCTTTCTCCGGTCGAGGGCAGGCGTCAGCTCTTCGTCCTTCCCGTCGATGGCGGCGAGGCGACGCAGATTACGGACGCGCCGACGGGCATCAACTCCTACTCGTGGCGTCCCGACGGCAACGCGTTCGTCCATGTCTCGGAAGAAGAGCCGGAGACGGGCGAAGGAGCGGAGCGTCACAACCGCTCGTTCGAGGCGGACGTGAACTACCTGCTGACGGAGGCGCCGCGTTCTCGGCATCTGTGGCTCGTCCCCGCCGACGGCGGAGAGGCGGAGCGCCTGACCTCGGGCGAATGGTCGGTCGGAAGCGCGTTGGCAGACGGCCGGTCGATCGCGCCTTCATGGTCTCCGGACGGGCAGGCGGTCGCGTTCGCACAGCAGCCCGAGCCGGGGCCCAGGCATATCTACGACAACGCCATCCGGATTCTGGATACCTCGACGCGAGCCATCCGACCGCTCAACTCGAAGAGGCATAGCCTGAGAGGGGGGGCGGCGTTCTCTCCGGACGGGTCCCTTGTCTCCTACTCGTTCCCGCATGAGGGGGACACGCGTTTCGTCAACGAGCTCTACATTGCTCCCGCGGAAGGTGGGGACGGGCGCAGCCTCACCCATGCTCTCGACCGAAACATCAGGACCTCCCGGTGGATGCCGGACGGCAGTTCTCTCCTCATCCTGGCCAACGACACCACGACGGCAGGTCTGTGGATTCAGCCGCTCGAGGGCGCCGCTCGCCGCATCGACACGGGCAGCGCCGTTCCTTCGTCGAGCCTGTCGGTCTCCCGCTCCGGCCAGATCGCGATGCTCGCCAGTGAGCCGAATCGTCCCACCGAGCTCTATGTTCAGAGCGCACCGGGGGGTGCGTTCGAACGCCTCACCGATTTCAATGCTCATATCGCCGCGCTCGACCTCGGGCAGCGGGAATCCATTCAGTGGCGCGGTGCGGACGATTTCGACATGGACGGCGTCCTTACCTATCCGCCGGGGCATCAACCGGGCCAGCCGTACCCCCTCGTGCTCCTCATCCACGGAGGACCCCGCGGGACTTCCACGGTGGCCTTCTCGGCACGCGCGCAGTGGCTCGCCTCGCACGGGTGGGTGGTGTTCGAACCCAACTACCGCGGCGGCGACGGCCGCGGGACGGCCTTCCAGGCCGCCATATGGAACGACGCGGGCGAGGGGCCCGGCCGGGACGTCATGTCGGGCGTCGATCTGCTTATCGAGCAAGGCATAGCCGACCCCGACCGGATGGCGGTCTCGGGCTGGTCCTACGGTGGCTACATGACCACCTGGCTGCTCGGCAACTATCCGGACCGCTGGCGCGCCGGTGTGGCCGGCGCTCCCGTGACGGATCACATCGATCAGTACGTCCTCAGCGATATCAACGCGCCTGTCCGAACCTACTACGGCGGCTCACCGTTCACCGATCCGGACCGCCTTCGGGCGTTCCGGGAGCAGGCTCCCATCACCTACGCCGCGCAAATCAGGGCACCGACCCTGGTTCTCTGCAACACGGGGGATCAGCGCGTACCGATCACGGAATCCTTCATCCTCTACCACGTCCTTCGGGACAACGGCGTGAAGACGCAGTTCATCGCATACCCTGTCGACGGACACTTCCCCGCGGACCCGGTTCATCAACGCGACATAGACCGACGATGGGCCGCCTGGCTGAAGGAACACCTCGACGAGAGCACACCCTAGGGCGTTGCGGTCCGGTAGCCCCTGAACGCTGTCCGGCCGAGTCCGAATCCGCCCGTCCAGGTCAGTCCTGGTTGACGCGAGTCGCCTCGGTCGTCTCGCCGGCCTGATCGATCGCAACGCCGGTCACGCTCCCGTCTTCGTCGGACCTGAAGGTGACGTAGACCGGTACGACCACCACCTTGAAGCGCGTTGGCGAAGTCGGGTACAGCTCGTACGTGCGGCCCTCGAGCTCCACCGCGAGCACCTCTCCCTCCAGCAGGAAGCGAAGCACCTCGTCCGGATCGTCGGGCACGACATACGTTCCCACGTACGACTCCAGGACGCTGACCGGCACGTCCACCGACTCGGGATAGTCGGAAAGGTCGACACCATACTCCGTCAGTTTCTCGCGGGCGGGGCCGTTCCTCGGATCGATCCGCAGTGCGTGCTGGTGGTGCTCAATGGCCAGATCCCGATGGCCCATGAGGGCGTGCGCCTCGGCCAGTCCGTTGTGGGCGGGCGCCAGATTGGGGTCCATTTCGACGAGACGTGAGAAGACCAGCTCCGCGTCGGCGGCGTTGCCGTCTTCGAGCGCCCTGCCGCCAATCGGACCGAGAATCCCCACCGACGGCGTCCTCTCGTACCCGAACCGCGCCGATGCTCGTGCGAAGTGGCGGTCGACGGCCTCCAGGCCGGCCGCAACGTAGAGGCCGACCGGATCGTGCAGATTCCAGCCGTCGAAGATCTTCTCGAGCCCGTAGTAGGTCGATCTGTGCGGTACGGAGCCGTGGCTCTCCTCTTCCATGAGCTTGAATTCCCACCGGAAATCCTCGGGCGCCTTCGCTTCGAGAATGCCCGCGAACTTCAGCGCGCCGCCGAGCATCGCACCGCCCTCGTCGCCCATGGTCATGTAGAAGTCGCCGACCAGGTCACCGGCATGGTCGAACGCGGAATCGGCCTGCGCAACCAGACGCTGCTCGTCCCACCAGAGACTCGGACTGATCGAGATGTACGCGTCGAAGACGTCAGGCCGATGCACCAGCGCGTGATTCGCGAACAGGCCCCCGAGCGAATGTCCGATGAGAACGGCGTATGGTCTGGTCCTGTAGTGCTCATCGATGAACGGCATCAGTTCGGCACTGATGAACTCGAGGAAGTTGTCGGCTCCGCCGGCACCTGGACGCGGGGGGCCCTCGTCGGATTGGATCGGAGGCGACATGTCGCGCGTCCTGTCCGTATTGGCAATGGCCACGACGATGACGTCCGGCATGCGCCCGTTTCGCGCCAGGAATCGGGCCGTTCCGGTCGTGTGGTGGAAGTGCGACGGGCCGTCGAGGAGATAGACCACGGGGTACGTCTCGTCGCCGCCTTCGTAGCCGGCCGGCACGCCCACGATGATCTCCCGCTGCTCGCCTAGCACGTTGGAATGGAGTTCGCGGCGCTCCCCGAGGGACAGGAACGGTTCGGCGTCCTGGGCGAGGGCCGCGCCTGGCGCGAGAGCGATGAGGCCCGGCAGGAGAAGTGCGGAAAGGACGACCGGCATCCTGGCGACTCGATGGGTGAGCCCGGTCATGTGGCACCTGCCTTGTTGGGTGACGAAGAAGAGTCCGGACCCAGAGACGATAACAGGTGTCCGATCGTGGCTGGTGTCGGCAACCTGCTCGGCCCGTTGCCCGGCGGCCAGTTTGGATACCGCCCCCGCCTCCGGTATCTTCTCATCGAGACCGCCGCAGAGTTCCTCCGGCAGGTCCAGGGAACTTGAGTTCGACGGAGGCTTGAGCGTTGGCCACTATCGGGAACAGAGTCGCCTTGAGCGTGTCGGCCGTACTGCTGCTAACGGCCTGCGGCATACGTCCCCGTCCGAACCTGCCGGATGCGCAGGCAGGCACCGTGATTTCGGCCGACCAGATCCTTGCGTCCGAGGCGACTACGATGTGGGAAGCGCTGCGGCGAACGGTCCGCTACGCAAACTTCGGGGAGTCATCGAGTGGCGATCCCGCGCGTGTTCACCGACGGGGTTTCTCCAGCATCGCGCTCGTCGAAGACATGCCGATCTACATCGATCGGGTCCAGGTTCGTGACCTCGGCCTTCTGGATGCGCTGCCGGCCGTGGACATCGAACGCATTCAGGTGCTCACCGGCGTGCATGCGACCACATACTACGGCACTAATGCCGGCGATGGCGTGATCCTGATCCGGACCCGAACGGGCACATGACCGAGGGGCGCCCCACCTCGTGGTGGGACGCCCCCTTTGGCCGCCTGTGCCAGCCAGGCTGCGGAAGTCAGCCCTGTGTGGCCGCTAGGCTTCGCGGTCCAGGCACAGCGACTGTCCTTCCAGCCCCGACAGCGCTTCGTTCTCGTGTTCCTCGAAGGGGATCGGGAAGTTGACGTCGCTCCCGTACGCGCCGCCCTTGAAGAAGCTGCCTGTCGGGAACACTTCGTCCTGCCGATACCCGTACTGGCGCACGAGCCGGCGCAGGTCACCCAGGCGGTGTCCGGTCCCGAACAGCCACCTGGCGCGCTCCTCGAAGAGCATCCTGACCTGTCCGTCACGGTCGCCGGGATCCGACAGGGCCGGCAGCCCAACGCCCCCGCGCAGTGCATTCAGCGTGGCCAGCCACGGGCCGCCGTTGCTCAGCTCGACCTCGGCCTTGATGAGCTGAGCCTCGAGGCCGCTGCCGAGCACGACATCGGACTCCTCGGAGGTGTACTTGAGCTGGTGGAACAGCGGGGTCTCCTGGTCGAAGCCCGGGCCCCCGCTGTCTTCCCACGGCACGCGCGCATCAGCGGCTGACCGGAACGCCACGCCGTTCTCTCCCTCTGCGTCGGAGATCGACCAGCGACGCTGGCGCTGATTGAGTTCGAAGACGGCGTTCCGCTGTCCGAAGTCTCCGCCCTGCTTGCTTCGGACGTAATACTCCCAGTCGGCGGGAATGGTTGCGGCCGCGCTCGCGGCGCCGGCGTAGTCGTCCATGTTGAGGCGGGTTCGCGCGGTACCGATCGCCGCCAGGTTCTTCTGGTTCGCGTCACCGCTCGCCGCCTGGTCCGCGGCCCCGAAAGAGGCGAGCGCCGCGTCGTAGATCTCCTGCGTCGTCTGGCGTTCGCCGTAGACGATGTCGCCCTCGTTGGGCGTGTCGCTGAAGGGGACGCCGGAGCAGTAGTTCTCCGCAAAGAAGAGGTTGACGAACGCGTTCATGTTCCACATCTCGGCGATGCGGCTGTCACCCGGCAGAAGTTCGGCCATCCGCTCGGCGGCGTTCTTGGTCCCCACTCGGGCCCTGTGGTAGGTCCGGTACTGGCCGAGAAGCGTGCCGTTGCGATCGTCCATCTCGCGCCGGTCCACTTCGTTGCGGGTCGGGAAGGTACCGGAGAGATGGAACTCGTCGGACATCATTCCCGAGTAGACCACCTGTCCCCCGCCCCCGCTGGAATAGGCACCGGCGAAGAGGCCGACGGCACCGGCCCAGTACAGCTCGGCGCCCTTCTCTCCCACCACGTCGCCGGGCGTTACGATGTCGGGGTCGACCACGTTCAGAAGCTGGTCGGTGTCGCACGCTGCCAGGCGTGTCGCCACCAGAACCACCAGGAACGGCCGAACCGTGTTTTTCAGATACCTCATTGGTCGGTCTCCTGTCAGAAGGTGAGGTTGAGGCGGGCGGTGTAGTAGCGAACCGGAGGCTGGGTCAGGAACTCGGAGATACCGAAGTTGTCACCCGATCCGTTCCAGTTGATCTCGGGGTCCATCCCCGTGTAGTCCGTCCACACTCCAAGATTGCGTCCCGACACGGTGAGCGTGCCGCGCGACGCTCCGATCCGGCCCGTGATCAACTCGGGCAGAGTGTACCTCACCGAGACCTCGCGAAGCTTCCAGAAGTCACCCCTTTCCATGTACCCCCAGACCGTCTGGCTCGGATGCAACAGGGACGCAACCGCCCGGGCCTGTTCGTCGATCGGTGTCCCCGGATCGATCAGCGCCTGGCAGAGCCGGAAGCGGCACCGGAACCGTTCCGTGTTGTTGTACGCGATGTAGTTGCCCCGATAGTCGAGAAGCCCGTAGACGTTGATGTTCTCGAAGATCTGGAAGTTCGAGCTGATCGTGAGCTGGTTTTCGGGCTGGCCCGGTCCGATGTACTCGATCGTGTCACCGATCACGAGTTCGTCCGGCGTGAGAATGCCGTTGCCGTCGGTGTCGCTCCAGCTCTGGATCGGGCGGTCCCACTGGCCGCCGAGCGGGAATCCGGGTACGAAACGGGTCTGTGAACCGATCGGCTCGGTCCCCTCGCCCAGCGAGAGAAGCTCGTTCTGATTGATCGAACCGGAGAAGGTCAGGTCCCAACCGAACTGGTCGGTGTTCACCAGGTCGGTTGTCAGCGTGGCCTCGAAGCCGCGGTTCTGCACCTCGCCGATGTTGACCCACCGCGACGCGCTCGCACCCAGCGACGGGGCCAGGGGCACGGTGATCAATGCCCCGTCCGTGCGCTTGTCGTAGTAGGTGAACTCGAGCCCGGCGCGTCCGCCGCCGAACTCCGCGTCGAAGCCGAGTTCGATTTCGCTGGACCTTTCGGGCTCGAGAAGGCTGTTTCCGATGTTCCCGATCGACACTCCCGAACTCGTCTCGTCGCCCGGTGTCGTGATCGCCGTCGCCGACAGCGTCCGGATGGCGTCGTCGGATCCCGGCTGCAGGCCGGACTTGCCCCAGGCCCCGCGGAACCGAAGCTGGTCCAGGAACGCGATCTCGGGGAAGAACTCTTCCTCCGAGGCGATCCACGACAGGCCCGCCTTGGGGTAGAAAATCAGGTCGAAGTCCTGGCCGAAAGCGCTGTTGTCGTCGGCGCGAATGGCGCCGGTGACGAAGAGGCGATCATTCAGGCCGAACTGCTGGTCGACGAAGAGCCCGGCGGTTTTCTCGAAGGTGTGGAATTCGCTCGAGAAGGTCTCGGCGGCGAGCCCGATCGAGGAGCCACCGTTGACGATGTCGATCCCCCAGGCGCTGGTGCCCTGGTATTGGTTTTCGAAGTATTGCACTCCCACGGTCGATCTCGAGGTGATCGATCCGGGCAGGTCGAAGGATGCCGTGCTGCTCATGTCCAGGGTGTACTGCCACTGGTTCAGGTAGTCGGTGTCCTTTCGCCCGCGGTCTCTGTCGCCCGGCACGCCGATGTCGCGAGCGAAGAAGGAGATGTCTCCGCGGTTGTAGTAGTCGATCCCGCCGGTGCCGCGCATCGACAGCCACTCGAACGGATCCCAGGTAACCGTGCTGCCGGCAGTCAAACGGTTCGTGTCCTGGTAGAACGTCCGGCCGAAGAGCTGTGCGGGGCGCTGGAATCCCCAGGCGCGGTCAGGGTTCGATCCCCCGAAGAAGGCGCTCGGCAGGAAGCCGAACGAGTTGTTGTCATTCCCCATGTAGGCGAAGTGGCTGTCGAGGTAGGACATCTGGAGCGCCAAGGTGACCCGGTCGGCCACCTGGCTGTTCAGGTTGATGCGAATGTTCTTGCGCTCCAGCTGGTTCGGGCGCTCCACCTCGCTGGTGACCGGCACGCCGCGCGCCTCGAGATCCTCGCGGTCTTGCTGCGGCAGGGAGTACGGCCCCACCTCTGTTTCGAGTTCGGCCGCGATGTAGTAGTTGATCCGCTCTGAACCACCGGTCAGCGACACACCGAGCTGTCTGCGATTGCCGTCGTCGATCGGCGACAGCGCAGGGTCGTGCAGGACCTGGTACGATTCGACGGATGTCTGGTTGCACAGTCCGTTGGCGACCTCGTTCAACCGGCATGCCCGCGCATACCTTCCTCCGGCCGCGTCGAGCCCCGCGAAATTCAGCGGGTACGTGTTCGGCTCCTGGATCACGCCGCCTTCGGTCCAGATGTTCCAGCGCGTGGCTCCCGGAAGTCCACGGCGGGTCGTGATCCGGATCACACCATTGGCGGCTTCGGTGCCGTACAGCGTCGCCGCCGACGGGCCCTTGACGATCTCGATCGACTCGATGTCCTCGGGGTTGAAGTCATCCAGGCGAGAGGCTTCCTGGCCTCCGGCCCCGAGGCCGCTCATGCGGTTGTCGACCCGAATCCCGTCGACGTAGATGAGCGGTTCGTTCGACAGGGAAATCGAACTCGATCCCCGAATCCGGATCCTGGAGCCCACGCCCGAGGTACCCGCGGAGTTGAAGACCTGGACCCCGGCCGAGCGGCCCTGCAGAAGGTCGGAGATGTTGTTGATCGGGGCCACGTCCCGAACCTCGGACACGTCGATGTCCCCCACCGCGTTGCCGAGCTCCCGCTTGCGTTGCTGACCGGTTGCCGTGACAACGAGCTCGTCGAGCGCGAGGGCCGAGGCGGCGAGTTCGAAATCCAACTCGGCGGTCCCGCCGTCGGCTACGGTGAACTCGTGTGCCACGGGGCCGTAGCCGATGAACGTGGCGCGCAACGTGTACGTCCCCGGAGGGATGTTGAGGATGAGGAAACGGCCTTCGGCGGTCGTCAGGCCTCCGAAGTTCGTACCCTCGATCAGCATCTGCGCGCCAGCGAGAGGCGCCATTGTGGCGGCGTCTCGCACTGTGCCGCTTACGGAGGCGCGTTCCTGTGCACTCGCAGGCATTGCGAGGGCCAGCAGCGCCAGAGCGGCTCCTGTCTTACGAAGTAGACTCATGTGTGACCTCCTGGTGGAGAATGGGTGAAGCGGGCGCCACTCTTTGGACGCCCCTGGAAGTTCGAACGGTTTGGCGGGAAAGGGAGCTTCAGGTACACGTACCCCGGAGTTGCTCCTTCGTTACAGCCGATCCGCTACACCGACAAGCCCCTTGGGGGGGATCGTGGGAAGAGCATACCCGGCAGCACACCCTGGCGCAATACTGTCCAGGTCGGGGCTGTTCCACTATGGATCCCGTGTCAGGGACTTGAGCAGCCCTGCGATCATGAACAGCAGTACGACGCTCACGGGCAGGGCAGCGGCTACGGCCGCGGTCTGCAGGGCCTGGAGACCGTCGGCAAGCAGAAGTACCGCGGCCACGGCTCCCACGCCGAGCCCCCAGACGATGCGGAAGCGGCGTGGGGGGTGAGGGTCGCCCATGCTCAGGAAAGTGGTGATGACCAGGGTGCCGGAATCCGAAGACGTGATGAACCAGCTCGCCAGCAGGAGTGTGGCCACGGCGGACATGGCCCAGGCGAGCCAGCCGACGTCGCTCATGCGGCCGATGGTCGCGTAGAGCGCGGCTTCGTAGTTCGCTGCCCGTACCAGTTCGATGATCCCCGCCGTTCCGGCACCGCCCGCGGCGTTGAGTTCCAGATGGAGCGCGTTGCCGCCGAAAACCCCGAACCATAGCAGCCCCAGGCCGGTCGGGACGAACAGCACCCCAAGAATGAACTCGCGTAGCGTGCGCCCGCGCGAGATGCGAGCGATGAACGTGCCGACGAAGGGTGCCCAGGAGATCCACCACCCCCAGTAGAAGATCGTCCAGGCGTTCTGCCAGGCGGCCTCGCCCGGGCTGCCGGCGATCCAGAAACCCATGGGCACCAGGCCCCACAGGTACGCTCCGACGGAGGTGGCAACGAATTCGACGAGCCATGTGAATGGGCCCAGGAACAGGAAGACCCCCAGCAGGAGCACGCTCACAACGATGTTCCACTCGGAGAGAACGCGGATCCCTCGGCGCACGCCGGATACCGCCGACAATGTGGCCGCAAGCGAGATGGCCGCGATGAGCGCGATCTGCGTCACGACCCCCGGATCGATGCCGAGCAGCACGTTGAGTCCGGTGGCCATCTGACTCGCCCCGAGGCCCAGGGAGGTCGCGATGCCGAAGACCCCGCCGAACACCGCCAGCAGGTCCACCAGATCCCCGATCGGGCCGTAGATCCGGTCGCCGATGAGCGGATGGAGGGCGGAGCGCAACGTCAGCGGCAGCTTCCTGCAATACCCGAAGTAGGCCAGGCACAGCCCGACCACGGCATACACGCCCCATCCGTGTATGCCCCAATGAAAGTAGGTGACGCGCATGGCGTGCACGGCGCGCTGCTCGTCCGGCAACGTGGCGCCCGCGAGATCGGCGAATGGGTTGTTTGGATAGCCCGCCGTCCCGGCGTTGTCGAAATAGAAGAGTGGCTCGGCGATCGAAAAGAACAGGAGTCCGATCCCGACGCCGGCCGAGAACAGCATGGCGATCCAGGAGGATGTTCTGAACTCGGGTGGGGAAGCGTCGTCACCGAGCCGGATCCTGCCGAACCGGCTGAACACCAGGAACAGGCAGGTGAACAGGGCTGCGCAGACGGTCAGGATGTAGAACCAGTCCAGCGTGCCCTCGATCCAGGCGCGGATGCGGCCGAAGACGGCGCCCGCGGCGTCGACGTCCCATACGGCGGCGAGGACGAAGGCCAGGACGACGCCCTTGGCGGCCAGCGCCATCGCGGGATTCAGCCCCTTCCACGGCCCTGCTTTCGCCGCGGCCCGCCGATGCCGCCCGTTCTCTGCGCAATGCCGGGGTCTGGCGGACTTTGCGAACACGGGAAGGCGCCTGAAGGCAGAGGGTGAAATGGAACCCCGGCGTTGAGGCTGGGGGTGGTTGCCGGTCTGCAATATTCCGGCCTATGTCGGAAGGGGGCAAACGAGTTGGCGGGTCTTTGCGTTCTGGTCGCTCGAGCATCACGGTACCAGGCAGATGGGTCGCCGACGGAATGCAGCCGGGATTGCGTCCAGTGGCGCCGGACGCCGAGAAAGGAAGGAAGCCATGAGACCGCCGATGCACCGAGCCGGAGCGCTGACCATTTTCCTCGTCGCCGCACTGGGTATGGCGGCGTGCACGGCGCCCGACGCCGGAGAGCAGACTCCAGGCTCCGACCTCCCCGACAGGCCCGTCACCGATATCGACATCCACGGGCTGCTGGAGAAGCGCGTGGCAATGATCCCCATGAGGGACGGCGCCCGCATGCACACGGAGATCTATGTGCCGAGGGACGTGGACGAGCCGCTTCCGTTCATCATCGAGCGGACGCCGTACGGGCTGCTGCGCGATTCGCGGGGCTACAGCACGCGGCTCTATGACCACCCGGATCTGATCGAGGACCGCAACATCCTCGTGTTCCAGGACCTGCGCGGGCGTTTCGATTCCGAGGGGGAATACCTGTCGCTGCGTCCGCCCAGGGACCCCGACGACCCCGACGGGATCGACGAGACCACCGACGCGTGGGACACGATCGAGTGGCTGGTGAACAACGTGCCGGAGTCCAACGGGCGCGCGGGCATTCTGGGGATTTCGTACGGGGGTTTCACGTCGATACGCGCCTCCCACGATCCGCACCCGGCGCTCAAGGCCGCCTCACCGCAGGCTACGTGCGCGGACATGTTCATCGGGGACGACTGGCATCACAACGGGGCCTTCCGGCTGGAGTACGCGTTCAACTGGATCGCGCGGGTGGAGGGAGCGGGGCGGGTGGTTGACCAGCACGACCTCTACGAGTGGTTCCTGGACCTGGGGGCGCTGTCGAACATCAACGCGCGGTACTTCCACGGGGAGGCGCCGACGTGGAATGCGTTCGCCGAGCACCCGAACATGGACGAGTACTGGGAGACCGAGATGTGCGGGGTGCTGCCCTTTGTCGACGAGCCGCTGATCCCCCTGCTCCACGTGCTCGGGTGGTACGACAGCGAGGACTTCTACGGACCGCTGGAGGTCTACAAGAAGCTGGAACTGAAGGACGCGAACGACTGGAACAACCTGGTGATCGGCCCCTGGACCCACGGCGGCTGGACGTTCCACACGGGCGACAGCATGCTGGAATTCGACTTCGGGTCGGAGACGGGACGCTACTACAAGAAGGAGATCGAGGCGAAGTGGTTCGCGCACTGGCTGAAGGACGGGCCTGCGCCGGATCTGCCGGAGGTGATGGCGTTCAGGACGGGGGCGAACGAGTGGGAGACGTTCGATTCGTGGCCGCCGACGGGTGAGCTGCGGGACGTCTACCTGCACGCGGGTAGGCGCGTGTCTTTCGATCCGCCGGCTTTGGACGGGGCTTCGGGGCGCGACTACGACGAATACGTCTCGGACCCGTGGAATCCCGTCCCCTACCGGTCGCGGCCGATCCAGTGGGACGGATGGCCGACGTGGCAGGCCGAGGATCAGCGGATCGCGCACGGACGGCCCGACGTGCTCTTCTGGGAATCGGAGCCGTTGGAGGAGGACCTGACCATGACCGGCGACCCGGTGGCGCACCTGTTCGCGTCGACCTCGGGCACCGCGTCGGACTGGATCGTGAAGCTGATCGACGTGTACCCCGACGACTACGAGCCCAATGCGAACCTGCGCGGCTACCAGTACATGGTGGCGGGCGAGGTCTTCCGGGGACGCTACCGGAACTCGTACCGGGACCCGGAGCCGATCCCGGCCAACGAAGTCGTGGAGTACACGATCGCGCTGCGCGACCGGAGCCACACCTTCAAGACGGGCCACAGGATCATGGTGCAGGTTCAGAGCACCTGGTTCCCGGTGATCGACCGGAATCCGCAGTCCTGGGTGCCGAACATCTATGTGGCGACCGAGGACGACCTGCAGATGGCGACGCAGCGCGTGTACCGGTCGGAGCGGTACCCGACGCGGATTACGCTGCCGGTGAGGAGGTAGGGGGACGTCACCCCGGGGGCCCGTCGAAGTACTCCACCACCATCCTGGCCACCTCGGCCATGCGGATTTCGGCGACCGCCGTGGGGCCCGCGATCTCCTTGTTGTAGAAGGCCATGACGACGGGCCCCGAGCGGGCGTAGATGATGCCGACGTCGTTGGTGACACCGGTGGTCCCACCGGTCTTGTGACCGACCGGGACAGACAGGTGGATGGCCAGCGCGCCGGCGATCGGCGTGCCGCTCGCCTGGGTGTTGCGGAGTATCCGGCGCATCTCCTCACAGCTGGCTTCGGAGGCAATGGTGCAGGTCTCGATGCGTTCGAGGAGTTGCCCCATCGCCCGGGGCGTGGCTACGCCGAACCAGTTCTCTTCGGGGTGCAGCAGGTCCGAGGTTCCCTGCTCGCCGGGAGCCGGCGCGCTTTGTGCAACCTCGCGGTTCAGGCTGTCACGCCGCTCGGCGAGCGATGGCACGTTGCCGAGGAGCGTGTTGGCGCAGCAGAGCGCATAGACGTCTTCACGCGACAGCGAGACGAATCCGGGGTTGATGCGCTCGTAGAGGCCGCGAAAGTAGCTGTAGACGGTGTGGCGCATCCGAAGGGCATCGAGCCCCTGCTCTTCAAGGAACTCGTTCACCGGGTCCACCCCGCCGATCCTCCGGAGCAGCATGTCCGTAGCGGTGTTGTCGCTGGTGATGATCATCTCGGTGATCAGATCGCGAATGCTCGGATTGAGTCCGACGCCCTTGTACCGGAAGATCCCGGATCCCCCCACCAGATCCGACCGCTGGAGCTCGATGCGCTCGGTCAGGTCGATCTCGCCGGCATCGGCCATCCGGTAGATGTGACCCATGATGGCGACCTTGATCGTGCTGGCGCTCTCGAAGCGCTCTTCTCCGCGGACGCTCGCCGCCTCGCCCGTCCCCAGGTGCCTCACGTAGAGCCCGGCGATCCCGGGGAACCTGCCGAGCTCCGCTTCGAGAAGGCGCGAGAGCGGGGAATCCGGTGCCTCCTGGGCGGAGGCGCCTGCCCACCCGAAGGGCGCCGCGAGGAGTGCGTGCACGAGGAATACGGCCACGCTCACAGCTGTCCTGAATCGCATTGTCGCCTCTTTCCCGGCGGCGGACGGACGGTCCGGCGGCCCGTCACCGCATTCCGACGAGCCCTTTCACCGCATCGGTGAGCCGCTTCGCGTCGTAGCCCAGACCGTCCTTGAAGACGAGCAACACGTTGCGGATGTCGGACGCGTTGCTGCCGATGTCGCCCTCGATCACGAGCAGGTCCGCGAGCTTGCCCGCGGCCACCGTACCGACCTCGTCATCAATGCCGATCACCTTCGCGCCGTTGGCGCTCACGATCTGCACCGCGGTGGGCGCGTCGAAGCCCCCCTGCACGAGGAGTTCGAAGTTGCGCTGGTCGCCGTAGCCGGGAAGCGCGCCCCAGGCCGGGTCGACGCCCGCCGCGAGCAGCCCGCCCGCCTCCACGAAGCGGCGTTCGAAGGCGAACATGTTGTGCAGGAGGTCGATCATCCATTCCGTGGTCCCCGACCGGATCATCTGTCGGCGCTCCATTTCGGCCTGAACCACGTGATCGGGGAGCGCTTCGAGATCCCTCGCCGTGAGATCGGGGACGGCCGGAGTCGCCTGCTCCGCGACGGCCAGCGTCGAGGTGATGGCCACACCCGCCTCGACGATCTCGTCGATCGTGACGTCCACGGCGGGGCTGTTGACGTCGAGCTCGGCCAGCGAGAAAGAGAGGTTGGGACTGCACTTGTCGGGTTCGCGCGTGGCATCGAAGTCCGAGTTGGCCCAAAGGCTGTGCTCGAGGTTGTCGATGCCGAGCGCAGTGGCTTCGCGGAAGCTCACGGAGCAGAGGTGGCCCATCACCTTGATCCCCTGCCTGTGAGCTTCGTCGATGATCGTGCCCAGCGCCTCCCGGGAGATCTGCGTGTAGACCTTGACCCACTCCGCGCCTTCCGCGGCCCAGTAGCGAACGTACCGCCGCGCCGACTCCTCGTCCCGGATCACGTACATGCCCAGGTCCCTGAGCCGCTCGTCCGGTCCGGGGCTGATGACGTATGGCGCCGTGATGACGATACGGGGGCCGGGTGTCTCTCCCCGTTCGATCGAGCCCTTGAGCGAGATGTCCTGATACGGCGACATGCTGCCGGTCGTCCGCACAGTGGTGACGCCGGCACCCAGATACAGGCGAGGCCCCGAGTACTGCATCTGCGCCACCCTCGGGGCACTCTGGTAGTAGTACAGGTGGTTGTGGAGGCCGACCATTCCGGGCATGACCGAGTGGCCCGCCAGGTCCAGGCGCTCCGCATCGGCGGGGATGTCGACGGAGCCCGCCGCACCGACCGCCTCGATGCGGTTTCCGCGGATGACGATGGTCCGCCCGGCCTGCGCGGGTCCGCCGGTGCCGTCGAATAGGAGCACGTTTTCGAGCGCCACCACGGGCGCCGACACGCTCAGGTATGACCGCACCTCGTCCGAAAGTGCGTTCCCGTCCTGGCCGCTGGCCTGGACGGGGTGGAGGGCGACCGCTGTCGCCGCGAAAAACGCCCAAACACTCCTGCGCATGTGATCTCCTGGTCTCGGGTCCCGGATACGGTACAGCATACAGGGCGCCGCACGGGCCGTAAAGGAGCCGTTTGCGACGGGGTGCGGTGCGGTCTATTGTCCCGACAGTCGCACCCGGGCCCGGATGGCGCCGTATGCCGGATTGGAGCAACCCCATGATTCTGTACTCGCGCCCGCTCGTCCCTTCCCTGCTGTTCCTGGCGGCCCTCGTCCCGCCTGCCTCCGCGCAGGTTACCCCGGACCAGGAGTCCGCGTATCAGCGCTACCTCGACTTTGGTTCGCTGATCCAAGGCGGCCGCGTCACCCCCAACTGGATGCCCGACGGCAACAGCTTCTGGTACGGGGAGGGCGGGGCGCAGCACACGGTCATTCACCGGGTCGATCCCGCGGCGGGTGCCATTGAAGAGCTGTTCGACACGCCCCGGCTGCGCGCGGCGCTCACCGAGGCGCTGGGACACGAGCCCGCCGGCCTGGGAGTGCCGTTCCGGCAGTTTGCCTTCGTCGGTCCGTCGTCTGTTCAGTTCGCGGTCGAGGGGCAGACGTTCGTGCTGAACCTCGACACGTACACTGTCGAGAGGCAGCGTACGCCCTCCTCGCTGGGCCTGGTGTCGTACCTGGTAAGCGAGGTCGAGCGCGTCACGCCCAGGACGTTCATTCGTGAAGTGTTCCAGGGACTGGGGCCGAGGCCCTTCCCCGAGCGGCTGTCACCCGACGGGCAGTGGTTCGTGGGTCTCGACAACCACAACCTGACGCTGCGGGCCACGGTCGACGGCCGCGTCGTCCCGATCACGGACGACGGGACCGAATTCGAGCAGTGGGACGTGGAGACGACGCTGTGGAATCCGTGGTCGCCCGACTCGCAGCGCCTGGTGGTTGCCAGGATCAGTTCGCATGGCATGCCCCGGATTCCGACCATCAAATGGCTGAAGCCGCTCGAAGAGGCAGAGTTCATACCGACCATGCTCGCCGGCGGCGAACTCTACGACACTCGACTCCACATTCTCGATCTCCACACGCGCACGCCGATGCCCGTGGAACAGGATACCACCGCGGACTACTACTACCGCGTGCTCACCTGGCTGCCCGATGGTTCCGAGGTCGTGTTCGCGCGCTACAGCCGGGTGATGGACCGGGTGGACATCCAGGCTGCGGACGCTCTGACCGGCGCGGTGCGCACCCTTGCAACAGATGTTTCCGAGACCTTCGTGACCCACCATCACGACTCGGTCTGGGGCTCGCGGACGGGCTTTTCGCTGTTGCCCGATGCCTCCGGGTTCATTCTGGTCTCCGAACGGGACGGTTGGCGGCACCTGTACCTGTACGACCTGGACGGCAACCTGGTCCGCCAGCTCACCGATGGTGAATTCCCCGTCGAAGCCGTAGTCGGCGTCGACCGGGAGAACGGGTGGGTGTATTTCACGGCGCAAACCGATCCCGAGCGGCCCTATGACCTCCACCTGAACAGGGTGACCCTCGACGGGACCGACCGGACGCAGCTCACCGAGGGCAATGGGCGACACAACGTGGCCATGGCGCCCTCGCACGACTACTTCGTCGACACCTATTCGTCGGTGGACACCCCGCCGCGCTCCGTGCTGCGCCGCGCCGACGGCGACTTCGTGCTGACGCTGTCGGAGGCGGACATCGGCCAGCTGGAAGAGGTGGGGTGGACGCCGCCGCGTGAAGTCGTGGTGAAGGCGGCGGACGGAGAGACGGACCTGTGGGTGACGATGTACCTGCCTCACGATTTCGATTCTTCGCGGCGCTATCCGGTGGTCGAGTACATCTACGGCGGTCCTCAGACCACCACGCGGCCGATGGATTTCGGGGGCGAGCCGTTCCCCGGCCTCGGGAGTGACTTCGCCAGGATCGGCAACTTCAACCGCGCCCTGGCCAACCTGGGGTTCGTGGTCGTGATTCTCGACGCACGCGGCACGCCCGGGCGTTCCAAGGCGTTCCACGACGTGATCGTCGGCAATTGGGGCAAGCCCGTCATCGACGATCATGCCGCGGCGATCCGCCAACTGATCGAGCGCTTCGACTTCCTCGACGGCGACCGCGTGGCGATCATGGGCGCGTCCTGGGGCGGATACCATTCCACCCGCGCCATCCTGCAGGAGCCGGATCTCTACAAGGTGTGCATCAGCGAGGTCCCCGGGTACGACATGTACGCCTTCCACCTCTATGAGCCGTACCTGGGGATGCCGCAGGAGAACCACGAGCACTACGAGGCGGCGAACGTCTTCCGGATGGCGCCCGGCCTGAAGGGGAAGCTCCTGCTGACCGGCGGGATCAACGACACCGGCACCCAGGCGGACCTCTTCCAGATGTCCGAGGTGCTGGTCCGGGCCGGGATCCAGCACGACATGATGGTCTACGCCAATACGGGGCACGGCGCGTTCGGCCAGACAGGCGAATACAACATGCAGCTGAAGAAGAACTACCTGGTCGAGCACCTGTTGGGCGTTCCCACTCCGGGAGTGGATCGCTGAGAAGGTGTCGTTGGACAGGAGGGTGACCATGACTTCGATTTCGCGACGCTCGTTCCTGAACTCGGCCGCCGGTGCGACAGTGTTGGGACTGTCCGGCCTCGCGGGGTGCGTCTACCCGCGGCGCGACACCATGGACGTCAGTCTGTCTCCGATGACCTGGGGCGACGGAGTGGTGGATCGCTACTTCGCGCAGGACGACACCCCGCTGCTGGGCGGCGAGGCGATGAGGGCGCGCCATCCGCTCGCGATCGGGCACCAGGGCATCATTGCGGGGTCCACCGGCAACGTGGCCGTCCACGCCGGTCTTCTGGCGCTCGAGCGCGGTGGCAGCGCGGTCGATGCGGCGCTCGCCACGGCCCTGACCCAGATCTGCCTGGCGGGGGGATCCTGGGTGAGCTACGCGGGTTTCCTGCAGATGATGTACTACGAGGCCGCGACCGGGCAGGTCCACAATCTGAATGCGGCGTTCAACACCGTGGGAAACGAGACCGATCCCTTCACGATTCCCACCGACGACCCGGAAGACCCGTCCCGGCCGCTTCCCGACGGGCGCACCGCGCTGGTTCCGGGGTTCATGGCCGGGGTCGAGGCTGCCCACCAGCGCTGGGGTGTCCTGCCGTTCGAGACGATCTTCGAGCCTGCGATCCACTTCGCGGAAAACGGATTCCCGGTCGGACAGCTGCTCGGCAGCGGGATCCAGCGCCGGAAGGACGTGCTGAGCCGACTGCCGGAAACCAGGGCCGTGTTCACCAGGGCGAACGGCGACTTCTACGAGAACGGTGACATCTTCACGCAACCCGCGCTTGCGGCCACCCTGCGGGGGTGCGCCGAGGAGGGTGTTCAGTCGCACTTCTACGAGGGGGAATGGGCGGAGAGGTTCGTGGACACAGTCCAGGCAGAGGGCGGCCACATGACGATGGACGACATGCGGAACTACCGTGTGTCGTGGCCGGAGCCGCTCGTGGCCCGCTACAGCGGGGTCGACGTGCATACCGTGGGACTGCCGGCATACGGCGGTGCGCACGTTCATCAGGCTCTCAACCTGATGGACCTGATGGACGTTGGTGCCTACGGGCATTACGCGGAGTCGCCCGAGGCGCTGTTCCGGCTGATTCAGGCGTGCACGGCGCTCAGGACCCGGTCGTTCTGGGCGATGGAATCGCTGGAGGTGCCCGGCGTGGACCTGTCTCTCGCGGCGCGGGCCACCAGGGCTTCGGCCACAGCCCTCTGGGAAGCCGCCCGGGAGGGCAGGATTCCCGACGCGCTGGTGCCCCCGGTGACCCCCGCCGGGCATTCCGACTGCATCGCCGTCGTCGATTCGGCGGGCAACGTGGTGGGCATGACCCACACCATCAACACCGCGTCCTGGGGAACGACGGGCATCAACGTCGGAGGCGTGTCGGTCCCGGATTCGGCCAAGTTCCAGCAGCAGCAGATCGCGAATGTCGGGCCGGGAGTCCGCCTGCCCGATCCAACCAGTCCCCTGATCGTGACCCGTGACGGCGTACCGGTCGTTTCGATCGGTTCGATCGGCTCCGGGCTCCATTACAAGACGCTGTGCGCGCTGACCAGCCTGCTCGACTTCGGCCTGGATCCGAAGGAGGCAATCGATGTCGGCGCCCTCATGGACAGCTTTGCGCTGGATGTGCAGTCGGTCGGCGAAGGCGAGTTCGACCCCGAGCTGATCGCGGCCGTAGAGGCGATGGGCCAGGAGTTCCGCGTCGACAGCGGGGCGGCGATGGCCGGCGGGCGCGGTTACCTGGTGGTGGTCGGCATCGACCCCGGGACAGGGCGGCTGGAAGGGGCCGCGCCGGGCGAGTTCCTGGGAGGGGCTGAGGCCTACTGACGGGGCTGGTCGGTCGGTGCGTGATGGTCCTGCACACCCCATGCGAACCAACACTAAACATTGTTGTTTAGTATTTTTGGAGGTCGCTCGGTGTGTGGCGGTTGGCATTCGGTCTCCCGCCAGCCGTCTCAGCTCTCGCCGGACGGCGCCCGGAGTTGGGTGACCACGGCTCGCGGCACGTCGAGTTCGTCTACCTGCCGTAGCAGGACCAGGTCGCCCTGAGCGTCAAGCAGGATGTCCTCGCCATCCATCCTCGCTGTGAACAACAGTTCCTGCCGGTCAATGTCCCACACTCGCCAGGTTGCGCTGTCCTGGCCCGGGAGACGGTAATCCCTCGCCCAAAGCCGAGCGTCGAAGTCCGTCAGAAGCGTGTCGATCGCGGGGGCGACTTCGTTTATGGGCCAGTCCTCAAAGTCCGCGCGGGACACCGGGGATTCATCCGGATTCGCGCGCGAGGCCGGTATCTGACCGGATGCGGCGGCCCTCCTCAGCGCTTCGGAAAACTGTTCCCATTGCTCTGCAAGCAACTGAAGGCCCACGGTCCTGGCGTCGGGCACCCGTACTCCTGCTGGCAATGGGATCTGCGCAACTTCTCGACCGCTCCAGTCCAGCACGGCGATCACGCCTCGTCGGGTCTCGGCGATGATGAGTCGGTCTGTGGTCGTGGCCTCGAAAGTCCGATGCCCAAACACAACATCGCCGCTTCGTCTCAAGCCAAAGTAGACCTCATTCCCTGAAGCTTCCGCGAGCATTACAGGCTCGTCGTCGTCCCCGACGGTAACGTACGTTGCCGGATTCCAGGTTCGTCCCTCGTAGTCCCGACCCATTTCCGCGATGCCGTCACGGAAGACGATTCGGCCGTCCGGATGAACGCCCAACGGATAAGCGCCGAAGAAATCCTGAAACTCCGCATCAAGAACGCTCTGCGAGCGCAGAAACTCGCCGTCGTACGAAATCAGCGACACTCGACGGCGAGGCACGTCGGAGACCAGGACGCCCCCGGGAACGCGTTTTGCGCGTCCGATGTAGCGGAACTCCCTTGGTCCGTCGCCGTCCCTCCCGACCGCCTGGGCCCCTCCGGACGAAAGGTCAACCACGTGGATCTCGCTGCGTTCGACCAGAGCGAGACGGTTGTCGGGCAGGAAGAATCCGGCCACGACGGCGCTCAGTTCGGTGAGATCGGGATGCTCCGACGAATCGAAGACCGATTGGTTGACCGGGCGTAGCCACGCCTGATCTTCCGCCGTTGGGCGCCCATTCCCCTCAGACTCGCACCCGCCGAGCGCAACCAACGCTCCGAGCGCGATCAAAGATGCGCTAACGTGATCGATACTAAACATTGTTGTTTAGTATTCGGTGCCCGCCCGGTGGCACTTCATTCGCCCGCTACCTGCTGCCACCGTCCGCCGATTCCACCGGGAACAGGATGGCGCCCGTTCCAGGGAACCGCCCACCGAGCTCCTGCAGTATCATCCTGGCTTCTTCCTCGGTCACCCGGGACGCCTCCGAACTCCAGAACCCGGTCACCTCGGCGTACCCGAGACCCACCTCGCTGATGTCCATCACGCCCTCCCTGAATGCGTCCGGATCCCAGTCGTCCCTCCACCCGGGCTGCACCCGCGTCGACGCGATCGCCTCCTCCAGCCCATCGGCCGGAATGTCGCCCTCGACGCCGACGTACATCCCGAACATCGCGGCGTACATCGCACCCCGGACGTAGGACACCTTCCTCGCCCACTCCTCGGACGCCGCCATCAGCTCGATATCGGGAGGCGCGTTGGCGATCCACTCCTCGACCATGCTGGTGATCATGCCGCCCTCGGGCGACGGATCCGGCAGGCTCCACTGGTTGTGGGCCACCATGAGCGTCACGCCGAGTTCGGGCCACGCGAACCCCTCCGTCCTCCAGCCGAACATGTGGCCCCCCGCGTGATCGAATGACCACCGCCGCGTGCCGTAGTCGCTGAGCCGCCACACGAGGCCGCTGGTCATCGCGGGACCGATCGGATCCTCATACTGCGGCGTGAGCATCTCGGTCACGGTCTCCGCCTCGAGCACCCGGTAGCCCTCGTACTCGCCGCCGTTCATCATTGCCGTGAGCAGCCGGATGTGATCAGCCGGCTTTGCCACCACGCCGCCCGCCGGATAGTGGCTGAAGTACAGCGGCACGCTCGGAACCCAGGCCGACCCCATGCGCGCGTACCCCGTGCTCATGTTCTCCCAGATGTCCGGCCGCACATAGTCCACGTGCTGCGCCGGCGGATACTGCGAGGACTCCATCCCAAGCGGATCCATGATGTGACGCTGCACATAGTCCGAGAACGAGAGCCCGTCCGGGTTCGCCGTCTGCACAATGAGCCCCAGCGTCGCAATGCCGGGGTTCGAGTAGTTGTATTGAGCTCCTACCTTGCCGATCCAGAACGGCGTTGTGCCTCCGAGCAGCGGGCTCGCGTCGCTGTCGTAGCTTGCCCTGAGTGCTTCTTCGAGCGGCACGGGCCTGTCCCATACCCCCTTGGCGCCGCCGCCCGACAGCCCGGAGCGATGTGTGAGCAGGTCGTGGACGGTGACGTCGCGGTCGCCGAGCGGGTTGTGCACCTCGAACGGCAAATGTTGGCTGATCGGATCGTCCAGCGCGATCACCCCCCTGTCGACCAGGTGCATGATGGCCGTGGCCGTGTAGGTCTTCCCCAGCGAGCCCGAGTGGTACACGGTCTCGGGCGTCATCGGCTTCGCCGCCGCGACGTCGGCCCATCCGAAGCCGGCCTCCCAGATGAGTTCGCCCCGGTATCCCATGGCGAGGTTGAGCCCGGGAGTGCCGTGCGCCCGCATGGCGTGCAGCACATGGTCGCGGGTCGCGTCGATGAGCGCTCGCTCGAAGGCGCGGTCGGTGTGGACGCTTTCCGTGACCGGGATCCCGGGTGACGCATCGTCGGCCTGTTGCTGCGTTCCGCATGCCGTGGCACCGGCAAGGAGAATGACGAGTGCCGCTGCATGCGCGGCGATGGGCTTCAGGGGTTGGGTTGACCGTTTCATGGGATTCCTCCTTGCAACACTTTCCGAACCCGTGGGCTCGCATCTCTGAATAGCCGCTCGACATACGCGTCGCCGCCCGGATCACCCGGGTAGTGCAGGCTGGATCCGGCCGCAAGCAGCATCTCGACCAGGTCCACATATGCGTCCTGGCGCTCCTCGGCCGCGCCGGAACACCGGGAGCCGTGCACGGCCCAATGTATCGGCGATGCCTCGTGAACATCATCGAAGAGATCGAGGGGTGCGCCGGCGTCGATTAACAGGCGGCCGTTGCCGGGCTGGCCAAACCACGCGGCCTGATGCAACGGGGTGCCCGCGTCGAGGCCCGTTGCAGTCAGGTCCGCACCCGCATCGACGAGGAACTTCACGGCCTGTCGGTCGTTGCGGCCGGCGACATCCGCCAGCAGCCGGTCTTCCTCGGGGTTGCCGGTGCGGGCGATGTCCGGGTGCGCTTCGAGGATCGCCCGCGCTCTATCGAGTTCTCCGTTGACGATCGCCACCGCGAATCGGTCGGCCTCGTTCAGTTCGGTGCTGGCGCCGCGTCCTGCGAGGAGCGCCGCGACCTCGTCGAACCCCCTCCGAATCGCGTGCGCATACGCGGTCTTGCCGCCTGCGGTCCTGGCATCGATGTCGGCGCCGCGGTCCAGGAGGATCGCCACCGCGGTCGAGCGCCGCCGACGGGTGGCCACATGAAGTGGCGTCTCGGCGTGTGGCCCGCCGCGAACGTTGGGGTCGGCCCCCTGGGCCAGCACCCGCCGCAGCACATCGTCGCCATCCACGCCGTAATGGAAGTCCAGCAGCTCGTGAAGTGTCATCGGGTCCCCTGGCCGGGCCGTGGCTGCCTGATCGCAGCTTTCCAATCCGCGCCGCCACGCCGTATCTTGCGACAATCTGTACAGTGCGACAGCGAGGCCTGCGTCCAAGGCTGAAGGGCGCCCTCGCGTGGCGCAACCCGAGCGCACAAGGAGTGTCGGTCATGCGCATCCTCCCCGCCGCCGCCGTCTTTCTCGCCGCCATCCCCAGCCAGTTCGTGCATGCCCAGATGGACCGGTCCGGCACGATGGCAGGCCGGTCCACCGTCTACGCGCCGAACGGGGTGGTCGCCAGCAGCCAGCCACTCGCCACCGGTGCCGGACTGGCCGTGCTTCAGCGGGGCGGCAATGCAATCGACGCGGCCGTGACCACCGCGGCCATGCTCAACGTGGTCGAGCCGATGATGACGGGCGTCGGCGGGGACATGTTCGCGATCATCTGGCTGGCGGACGAGCAGCGCATGGTGGGGCTCAACGCCAGCGGCCGCGCCGGCGCCCTCATGACCCGGGAGAAGCTGGTGGACCGCGGTCACGAAAGCATGCCGCGCTCCGGCGCCGAGACGATCACCGTGCCCGGCGCGCTGGCCGGCTGGCAGACGCTGCTCAACGCCTACGGGACGATTTCGCTCGCCGACGCGCTCGAACCCGCGATCCAGATGGCGGAGCACGGCTTCCCCGCGAGCCCGGTGATCGTCGATTTCTGGGAGGGGGCGCAGGAGATGCTCAGTCGGGACGAGGGCGCGCGCGCGACCTTCCTGATCGACGGGGAGCGAGCCCCCAGCGCGGGCGAGTGGTTCAGCAACCCCGATTTCGCGCGCACGCTCCGCCTGATCGCCGAAGGCGGGCCGGACGTGCTCTATCGCGGCGAGCTGGGCGAAGCGATCGTGCAGCGCGTCGCGGAGCTGGGCGGATTCCTCACCATGGACGACCTGCGGTCGCACAGAGTGGACTGGGTGGAGCCTATCTCCGTCCCGTATCGGGGCTACCGCCTCCATGAACTGCCGCCCAACGGCCAGGGGATCGCCGCCCTTGAAATGCTAAGACTCCTGGAGCCGTTCGATCTGAAGGCGCTGGGACACAACTCGACGGCGTACCTGCACCACCTCATCGAGGCCAAGAAGCTGGCGTACGCCGACCTGGAGCACTTCGTCGGCGATCCCGGCAACATGAGGGTCACGCCGGACGATCTGCTGAGCGACGCGTTCATCGATGCGCGGCGGGCGCTGCTCGATCCCGAGCGTGCGATCGAGCGGGCCGATCCCGGGACCGCGATCACTGCGAGCGAGACGACGTACTTCACCGTCGCCGACCGCCACGGCAACATGGTGTCGTTCATCAACAGCATCGCCAGCGCGTTCGGGTCGGGCGTGGTGGTGCCGGGGACCGGGTTTGCGCTGCAGAACCGGGGCGTGGGCTTTTCGCTCGATCCCGATCGGGCAAACGCGGTGGCGCCGGGGCGGCGGCCATTTCATACGATCATCCCGGCTTTCGTCACGAAGACCGCGGCCGACGGGCGGGAGGAGCCGTGGCTCAGCTACGGCGTGATGGGAGGCGCGATGCAGCCCCAGGGACACGTCCAGGTGTTGATCAACCTCGTCGACTTCGGCATGGATCTTCAGCAGGCGTTCGATGCGGCGCGGTTCAACCACCTGGCCGGGAATCGCGTGGCAATCGAGTCCGTGGTCCCGCTCGAGGTGCGCCAGGAGCTCGAGGCAATGGGGCACGTCCTGGCCGATCCCGTGGGCGTGTTCTTCGGGGGCGGACAGGCGATCATGCGGCTGGAGCGCGGCTGGGCCGCCGCTTCGGAGCCGCGGATGGACGGGATGGCTGCGGGGCACTGAGAACGCGGGCAAGCCCGCGAGGCCTGACCCCCGTTGCCTACCGGCAGCCCCCCCTCTGTCTCCGGTTCAGGAAATCGAACTCCGGATCGTCCGGACCCACTCCTCCGGGCGCGCCCGCGGCCACGAGCGCATCGACGACCGACTCGTACTTCAGTGCCCTTGCCTGGTCGAGAGCCGTGAGGCCCTCGGGAGTTTCCACGGCGAGGTCGACGTCGGTGTCCAGGAGCAGCTGCACCTTCTCCAGTGTTGCCTGCTCGTGCTCCGGCGTGCAGACGTGCTGGTAGACCCAGGGCCTTCCGGCGTTGGCCATGCCCACGGCCGCCATCAGCGTGGTGGTGATCTCCAGCTGCCGCGCCGCGAAGATCCCCGACGTGAGGGCGCCGTCACTGCCGGCGAAGTACTCGCTGCGGTGCACGAAGCGGGGGTCGGCGCCGTGCTCCAGCAGGCTGCGCAGGATGTCCGCCGTGCCGAAGCGGGCGGCGAGCCACACCGGACGCGCGCCGATCCAGCCGTTGTGGAAAAAGAACGCCTGGTTCGACCCTCGCTGGTGGGGCGTGAAGGCTGCCACCGGGAGCGTGACATCGGCCCCGTGCTCCAGAAGCAGGTCCACCGAGCGCTGGTCGTGGCGCAGGATGGCGGCGTGCAGCGCCGTGAACCTCTCGGATCCTGCGTCGGGGTCCGCGCCTGCCGCCAGCAGGAACTCCACCAGTTCGCCGAAACGCCCGGGACGGAAGCCTTCGCGGCCACCCACCGTGTAGGGACCGCCGGACGAGTAGGTCGGCTCGGTCACCTGCGTGCGGAAGTTGGAATAGGCCGCCATGGCCAGGGCACTGACGCCGAACCCGGACGTGTCGTTCAGGTCCGCGCCGGCGGCCGCGAGGTGCCTCGCCGATTCCACGTCTCCCACTCGTCCTGCGAACAACAGGGCGGTGTTGCCGCCGTGCTCGAACCAGCCCTGGTTCTGGATGTGCGTGTGCGGTTCGTGCGCCTTCATCTCCACCGTGACCACCGTCCGGGCATGCACGTCGGCTCCGTGGTCCAGCAGCACCTTCGTCACTTCCGGCGCGAGGTTCAGCGCCGCCCACATGAGAGCGGTCTGGTTGCGCGGACCCGTGGCGTTCGGGTTCGCTCCGTGCTCCAGGAGCAGTTGCGCCACCCGCGCACTCCCCGCCCGGGCGGAGGCCATTAGGGGGGTCTCGCCGTGGCGTAGCGCACGGTTCGGGTCCGTACCGGCGTCCAGCAGCAGTTCCACCACCGCCACGCCGCCGTTCTCGGCTGCCGCCCAGAGCGGCGTCGCGCCCAGGTCGTTGGCCCGGTTCACATCCGCTCCTGCCTCGATCAGCAACTCCACGCTCTCGGGCAGATCGCGGTGGCTGGCCCACAGGAGCGCCGTCGATCCGTCGCCCGCCGTGGCGTTTACGTCCACGCCCTCCTCCACCAGTGCACGCAGTGCCGCCTCGTCGCCGTTCTTCGCGGCTTCCACCACCGGGGGCGGGTCGCCCGCTACGGCGAGGACCGCCATAAGTGCCAGGGACAGCATCATCCGATCCCCTCTCTTCTCATCAGCATTTGCATGTGTTCCTGTGCCACGTACAGACCACCTTCGCCCTCGTGCCAGGTGACCAGCCGGTCGCCGTTCGCATCCACGCCGTTCCTGAGCTGGAAGCCCAGGGTGTTGAGTTCGTCGGACAGTTCGTCGGCTTCGTGCGCAGACTCCGTCGCCAGGATGCCCTCGGTGATCTCCAGCATCCGGCGGGCGCGCTCCAGGGTGTTGCGCACACAGCTCACCACGTGGGCGGCGTGAGCCCGCAGATTTTCCGACGCGTCAGGCGCATCGGCCGCCATCCGGACGTGTTCGATGGTGTTGCGGGATGCGTTCAGGAGCCCGAACCCCAGGCCCGGACCGCTCTCCCGGCGGGTGGGATCCAGGGCGTGGAGCACGTTGCCCGCGTGTGTCTTCATGGCCTGGAGGTCGCCGGGGCGCTGCTGGCCCCCCGCGGCGAAGGCCGCGTATTCGGCGACCGTGCCCGCTTCGCCCAGGGCCTGCCTCAGGAACCCCAACTCCGCCACCGAGGTGGCCTCGGGATTCACCACCTGGAGAATGTGGGCGTGGGCGCCGTTCTGTGCGCCGGCGGTGGCGGCCGGGATGCCCAGGAGGATCGTGATTCCCGAGACGATCGCAGCACGCGTGGTCACCTGTCTTCCACCTTCTGGTACTTCCTCAGATACCAGACCTCCGAAGGATCGTCCCAGAACTGGCCCGTGGAGGGTGCCGGAGTAGAGGCGTAAACGTTCCCCAGCCGGTCCGCCGCGACCCAGTGGATGGCCTTGGTGTCGTCGATGGTGCGCAGCAGTTCGCCATCGCTGGCCCGGGCGATCCAGATCCTGGCGTTCACGAGGTCGGCCACGTAGAGCTGGTCGCTGCCGTCGATCGACAGGCCGTACGGCGAGCCCAGATGCTCCCAGATCTCAAGGAGGTTGCCGTCGAGGTCGAAGATCTGGATGCGGGCGTTCTCGCGATCACCCACGAACACCCGGTTGCGTGCGTCCACAACGATGGTGTGCGGCAGGTTGAACTGTCCCGGCTCGGTTCCCGCCTCGCCCCACGCCATGATGAACTCGCCGTTGCGGTCATACTTGGCGACCCGGTTGTTGCCGTAGCCGTCGGAGACGAAGAACTCCCCGTCGGGGCCAAAGCCGACATCCGTGGGCCGATTGAAGAGGTCGGGGGTCTCCCCGGCAACGCCGTACTCGCCCAGGGTCATGAGGAGTTCGCGGCCGTCGTGGCTCCACTTCTTGACCTGGTGCCCCTGCCCGTCGACGGTCCAGATCGACCCGTCGGGCCCGACCCGGATTCCGTGCGCCCACTGGTCGAAGTCCTGATCCCACTGCTCCAGCAGGGTCCCGTCGGCGTCCAGCTTCCACACATCGTTGGCGTCCCGGCGGAAGGCGTAGACGTTGCCGTCGTCGTCGACGTCCACGGCCGTTACGGTTCCCACATCCTCGCGGGCGCCGCCCCAGCCTTCCACCAGCTCATAGGCGGCGGCTTGCCCAGGTGCGGGTTCGTTGTCGGGGGCAGCCCGGCAAGCCAGCCCGGTGCCGATGACGAGGCTTCCCGCCGCCAGCCCGATCGACCCCTTTCTCATGGTCGCCTCCGTCCGATGCCGGCCTGGGTCAGTGGTCTTCCGCGAGATGCTCATGAAGCTCCCTGTGATCCTCATGCTGCTTCTCGCGGCGAATCCCGCTCGCGTGCGCCCGTGCACTCCGGCGGGCCCGCTTCTTCGTGTAGTCGGAGCTGACCACGTACCGCGAGATCAGCTTCTCCAGGTCGCGGCTATCGCAGGCGGGACAATGCGGCGGTCCGGACGAGCGCAGGATCAGGCACTCGAACTCCTCACCGCACGCCCCGCATCTGTACTCGAAGATGGGCATGGCTCAGCCAAGGCGGCTCAGAGCTCGCCGAGGGTGTCGATGGGAAGCCGGCCGGTGCTGCCACCGACCTTGTCCATCGGCATGTCCATCTTGTCCATCAGCGTCGCCAGAAGGTTGGCGTGCGTCGGTCCGCCCTCGTACCTGATGTGCTGCCCACCGTTCAATTTGCCGTTGCCTCCGCCCACGACGACCAGAGGGATGTTGTCGCCGGCGTGCCGCTGGCTGTTGGAGATCCCCGACCCGTACAGCCCGGTGATCGAGTCCAGCAGCGAGCCATCCCCGTCGGGGGTCTCGCTCAGCTTGGTCAGGTGACGCGTGAAAAGCTCCACGTGGTACCGGTTGATCTTCGAGAGGTATTTCACGATGTCCGGCCGGTTGCCGTGGTGCGATAGCGGATGCCACGCCTCGGGCACACCGATCTGCGGATACGGCCGCGCGTTGACTTCGCGCCCGATCATCATCGTCGAAACCCTGGTGATGTCCGCCTGATAGGCCAGAATCTGCATGTCCAGCAGCAGTTCCAGGTGGTCCTCCAGCGTCTCCGGAATGCCCTGTGGCTGCTCCATGTTCGGGAGGTCGACGTCCAGTTGCTGCTCGGCCACCTGGATCCGCCGTTCGACATCCCGCACTGCCTCGGTGTACTGCTCCACGCTGCGCTGGTCCTGCGGACCCAGCTCGCGCGCCAGCGCCCGCAACTTGTCATTGACCGAGTCCAGCAGGCTCTTCTGTTGGTGCAGACGCCGCTCCCGCGGCCCGCGATCCGTGGTGCCGGTGTCGCCGAAGAGCCGCTCGAAGACGGTTCGGGGATGGTTCTCCATCGGGAGCGGCTGTGTGGGGCTCCGCCAGGAGATGGTGTGCGTGTAGGCGCAGTTAAGGATGGCACAGGTGCCGGCGTTGGGCGGGCCGTCCAGGGACAGTTCGAGGGAGCCCAGCTGGGTTTCCCTGCCCCACTCGCGCGCCAGCATCTGGTCGATCGACTCCGCCGCGATGATGTCGGTGTTGTCCACCGCCTCGATGTCGCCGAGCGACCTCCCAATCATCCCGGTGAGGAAGCTGGTGGGACCGCCGGCATGGTTGAAGTTCCACGACGCGTTCACGCCAGTCGGAATGATGATCCTGTCCCTGAACGGCTCCAGCGGGCCCAGGATTTCGGAGAGCACGAAGTCACGGCCCTCGCCGGTCGGGGTCCAGTGGGGCATGGCCTGCCCGTTCGGCGTGTAGTAGGCGAGGAACCTGTGGGGAGACCTGCGCCTGGAGCCGCTCACCGCCGTCAGACGGGCGGGCGTCATCGCGTCCAGGAAGGGCAGCATCAGCGCCGCTCCGGCGCCGCGAAGTACCGTCCTCCGCGAGATGTGCCTACCGGTGATAAAGTCCATTTTCCTCTCCGGATTCCTTGTTCTGCAAAACGGATTGCTCCGTCTTGGGAGCCGTGGGCGCGCTCATCCGCATCAGGAACTGCGGACTTTCCACAATCCTGAGGATGATGGACGACCAGGTATGGTTCTCCGCCGCCGCGTCGCGAATGATCCTGCGAATGACCGGCTGGTCATAGTACTCGACGTCGCGCCCGAGGGCATACTGCATGAGCTTCGTAGTCACGGTGCGGACGAACTGCTCCCGGTTCTCAAGGAGGAGACCGCGGAGACCCGCCAAACCCCTGATCTCCTGCTCCGTCTCCGGCCAGAGACCGGTGTCGTCCACGGGGTTGCCGAGCTCGTCGATGTACCGGAGGCCACCCGCGGCATCGTAGGCTTCCAGCGAGAAACCCAGCGGATCGATCGTCCGGTGGCAGCTGGCGCACATCGGTTCCGTGCGGTGCTTCGCGAGCCGCTCCCGGATGGTAGGCTTGCGCACCGTCCCCTCGTCTTCGGGTATCTCCAGGCTGGTGTCGAGGTTGGGCGGCGGTGGCGGAACATGGCGGCCCAGGATGTTCTCGAGAATCCACTTGCCTCTGAGCACCGGGGTGGTCCGCTCCGGATACGACGTGAGCGTCAGGATGCTGGCGTGGCCCAGCACACCGCCCCGCTTCTCAAGATCGGGGAGCACGACGCGCCGGAAGCGACTTCCGGCCACATTGGGAATGTTGTAGTGCTCCGCCAGCCGCTCGTTGACGAACGTGTAGTCGGCGTCGAGAAGCTCCACGATGCTCCTGTCTTCGCGGATCGTGTGATCGATGAAGAGCCTGGTTTCCTCTTCCATGGCCTCGCGAAGGTTGTGATCGTACTCCAGGTAGATATCGTCCTGCAGGAGGCGATCGTCCAGTTCGCGCAGCTTCAACCATTGGCTGGCGAAGTCGTCCACGAGAGTCTCGCGGGCCTGGGCATTGTTCAGCATCCGCCGGGCTTGCTCCCGCAGGACCTCGGGATCGGTAAGCCGGCCACGCTCGGCCTCCCGTAGAAGCGTCTCGTCGGGAATGCTGCTCCACAGGAAGAAGGAAAGTCGGGACGCGATCTCCAGGTCGTTCAGCGGATAGGGCTCGCCCCCGTTGAACACCTGCGGCGCCTGCACTGCCGCGAAGTGGACCACGGCTTCGCCCTGTGGGCCGTCGGCGTTCGGTGTCACGTCCGTCGCGCGTACCCCGGGTTCCCGGTAGACGCGCAGCAGAAAGTCCGGATCAACCAGGACGCGCTCGAGTCCCAGCTGTATTCCGTGATCGAAGCTCCCACCCTCCTCCCGGCCCATCCGGAAGAAGCCGAGTAGAATGTCCGTGTCCTCGCGGGTCACCGGCCGGCGGTAGGCGCGCCGTGCCATCCGCGAAAGGATCTCTTCGGCACAGGCCTCTTCCTCGGAGGTCGACCCGGGCTCGCAGACGAAGATCGTCTCGCGGCTCCGTGTGTTGTCGGCGATGTCGGTCCGGCCGAACGGGCCGTCGATCTCCATGCCGATCACACCCGACATGCCGAAGTACTCGTTGTTGAAATAGTCGATCTGGCTGCGGGTCTGAACCGGAGCCTGCGGGAGGAGGTACTCCTCGCCGTAGCCGATGTCCCTGGCATAGGAGAGACCGACCAGTCGGCTTCCCGCTTCTACTGGGACCGAAGCCAACAGGGCCGCCTCGGCTTCGAACTTCGCGTAGTCCTCCCACTCGGGCGATCCGGGCCAGCCCGGGCCTCCACCCGCTCCGGCGTAGCTGTTGGCGACTGCCCGATGCTGTAGCGCGTCACCACCGAACGCGAGCGTGGCCGCAAGTTCTCCGTCGATGCGGACCTCGAGTTCCTGCCTCCACCCCAGCCCACGCGCGTACCCGGCATAGTTCTTCTGGAGACGAACCCGGATCCTGTACTCGCCGTCCACCGGGAACGTGTGGCGGACCGCCATGCCGCCGCGGGAACCAAGCGGAAGATCGTCGCTCATCCGCACGTTCTGGCGCATCGCGTCGTCGGCTGCGTAGCGGGTTGATCCCGGTCCGGCCGGAGGAAGTCCCACCGCCAGCCGGGTGACCGTTCGAGCCACCGACAGGTATCGCTCCATGTGGAGCGGCGATATGCTGAGCGCGTCCGCCACATTGTCGAAGCCGCCGCCCATCGTCTCGTCGCCGGGCAGCGCATCGATGACATCGACATCCAGCCCCAGCAGGTCGTTGACGGCGTTGTTGTATTCGGTCCGATTCAGCCGGTGCACGGCGTTGATGCGGCCCACGTTCGGACTCTGCGCCCAGGCGGCGTCCAGCTCGGACTCGAGCCACCCCGCCACCGCCTCGTAGGTCCGGACGTCGGGCCGACGCACTCCACCCGGCGGCATGGCGCGCGCGCGCAGCTTGGCGGCCACCTTCTCCCAGATGTCGGGGCGGGCCGCCGGATCTGCGGCATCGTATTGATCCAGCTCCAGCGATGCCGTACGACGGACATCGTTATGGCACCGCAGGCAGTACTCGTTGACCATGGCCTGCGCTTCGGCGCCCGTCGCCATGGGTGCCGGCGGAGGCTCGGGCGCCTGGGCCACCATGGAACTTCCATCTCCCGCGGGCTCCATGGCACCACCTGTCGGCGTCGACACGAACCTCGAGCACGAGATGAGAACCAGTCCGGCAAGGGCCAACACCACCGCCCACCCGCCCGGGAGGACAAGGCGACCCTTCACCAGACCGGTTTGACGCATTGACGGCAGGCGCTTCTTCGGCCCTGCAGGCGCCATACTACCCCCAATCGAACGCCTTGAATCCGAGACTGCATACCAACATTGTACGCTAGCGATCTTGCAGTCACAAGTCCACTTGAACGAAACGGGACCGATGTCCGGAACGCCTGTGCGTGAAGGCACGGAGCGCGGTTCGCAGGCGCGCTTACGCGGTCTTCTGGACGCGGTCCGTTGCCCGCTGTGCTCCTCGAAGATCGACCTGGCTGCGCAGGCCGTCAGGTGCCGCAAGTGCGGGCAGGTCTACCCCCGCCTGGGGGCCATTCCGGTTCTGCTGCCCGAGCCGCTCGACTACTTCGCGTCGTGCATGCGACAGCTGGCCGGGCTGGAGGAACAGGTCGAGCGAGTGGTTCAGGATGTCGGGGAGCAACTGCGGTCGACGGAACTGCTGCCGTCCACCAGGATGCGATGCCGGATCATCATCGAGGGTATCACCGGTCAGTTGGCCGATGTGCGCGGCATTCTCGAGCCCGGACTGCCGGCAGCGGCTCGTGCCGGTGCCGGTGGCCAGTCGGAGCGGATACCTGCGACGCTCGACCACCTGCCCTACCTGTACCGGGACTGGGGGTGGCCACCGCAGGCGGACGGCGAGACCGAGCGCGCACTGGCCCTTGTGGAAACTCTCCTCGAAAACAGGTGTCCGGGACGAATGCTCGTAATGGGTGCCGGCGCGTGCCGCCTCGCGTACGACGTGTACCACCGACACCCCGACTCGGAACTCCTGGTCATGGACCTCGACCCGGTCCTCTTCTCCGCCGCGCACGCCGTCACCCATGGCGAGTCCGTGACCGTTCGCGAGGCCAATCTCGAGATGGGCGACCTCGACCAGGCCGTGAAGGAGTGGGCGTTGTCGGCACCGCGGGGTCCGGTGGACGACGCACGCTTTCACTTCCTCGTGGCCGACGCCGTCGATCCCCCGCTGGCTCCCGGGATCTTCGACACGGTGCTCACCCCGTGGTTTATCGACCAAGGACCCGAAGACGTGCGTGATTTGATCAGCACCCTCCACCGAATGCTGAAGCCGGGTGGGCGATGGGTGAACCTTGGACCGCTCAAGTACAACCTGGACGTTCCCTTCTCGCGTCGTTTCGCTCGCGAGGAGCTGTTCGACCTGGCCAAGCGCGCGGGGTTCCACGTGGGACCCTGGCACAGCGAGAGCGGGCCCTACCTGGTCTCCCAACTCAACGGTCGTGGCAAGACCGAGTGGGTGCTGGCATTCTCCGCCACGAAACTCGAAGCGGCGGAGGAGGACTCGAGCGCTGGCAGCGGACCGCCCCCGTGGCTCCTCTTCCGGCACTTGCCCATTCCCGCGTTCGAAGGCCAGGCGCACTTCTGGTCCGAAGCGGCCATGGTTCGCATGGTGGTCTCTTCCATAGACGGACGCAGAACGCTGGATGACATAGCGGTCATGGTCTCCGAGCGTGCGCGCCAGCCCGACATCACCATGAGCCAGGTTCGTGCAGCCGTCCGCCAGTGCCTCCAGAAGGTCCACCCGGCCTGCGGAGCGGCCGGCTGACTCAAAACAGCTATTCGCGGGCCGCCCTTACGAAACCACCGGCGTTGACATGCGCGAACATGTGCATCGACCCGTCGCTCTGTCGCGCGAACACGTAGCGGTTGGAGTCCCTGAAGCCGGCCTCCACCGGAAGTTGGCCATCGAGGGTGAACGCGTCGGGTCCCGAAGGACGGTAGGGCCCGAGCCCGTCGATCACGAGTCCACCGTCACCGCTGTCCGCCACGAGCCGGCCGCCACCTCCCGGCGTTTCGCCCTGATCCGCGGGGATACGGTGGTAGAGTCCGGTATACTGGCCGACATCGACCTCCAGGCTCTCGTCGATCGGCAGCCGCCCGAGGAAATGCTCCAGAACGAGGGCCCGGACGCCGCTGTGCGACGCCTGCGGAAGGACCGGCCCTGCGACGGGCTCCAGCGACGTGTCCGCCGCGGCCAGCTCGTCCGGGTTCGGTTCGCCGCCGCCGGCCATCGTGACGAAGACCCCCACCTGCGCATCCAGCATGATGATCTCCAGCGAGCGGTAGCGGATGCTCCCGTAGTGCTCGATCACCGGCTCGCCGTTGTGGTCATAGCGAAAAAACTGGATGCCGAAGCCGCTGGCATCCGGATGATTGCCCCGGTCCCAGCGGTGCATGACCTCGTAGCTCTCGGGCGCCATCAGCGATAGTGTGCTACCCGATCCTTGCAAGGCGTGGGCCCGAACGAAGCGCGCCATGTCGCCGGCCGTGGAGTTAATGTCCCCCGCATAGGAAATGAATGGCGTAAGAGAGGGATAAACGAGCGCGACCGGTGGTTCGCCGGTAGCGAATGCGTACTGGGTCACCACGTCGGCACTGGGCGCCTGCAGGGAATTCACCAGTGTGGTGTGCGTCATGCCGAGCGGCTCGTACACGTTCTCGCGCAGGTACTCCTCCAGCGTCCGTCCGGTGATGTCCTCCACCATGAACCCCATCACGGCGCTGCAGGCGTTGCAGTAGTCGGAGAAGGTGCCAGGGTCGCGAACCACGGGCGGCAGATTGGCTTCCAGGACCGCCGCCGAGAGTGGCGGTTGGGGACGCTCCTCACCCACCGAAGTGAACGGGGAGCGGGACCCTCGCGGGACCATGCCCCCCTGGTGGGTAACCATGTCGCGAATGGTGATCTCGTCGTCTCCGAAGGGGTTTTGCAGCTGGATGCGGGTCAGGTACCGGTTGACCGGGTCGTCGAGAGACGCGATCTCGCCGCGCTCCAGGAGCTGGGCGATCGCCGTCCCGAAAAACGTCTTGGTGAGCGACCCGATGCGGAACTGGGACACATCCGGATCGATGGGCCGCCTGGTGGCGTAGTCGTGGTAGCCGTAGCCCTTCTTGAAGACGACTTTGTCTCCGTGGGTCACCGAAATGGCGAGCGCCGAGATCCGGTGCTCCTCCAGAAGCGCGCCGAAGGTCTCGTCGGCCCAGCGTTCCAGGTTGGACGGCTCCAGCGTCTCCGGCGCGATTCTGCCGGTGACCGCGGCCTGTGACCCCTGATCGCGTGAGTCACACGCGGCCAGTACCCCCGTGAGCCCAACGAGGATGGCAACCGCCGACAGGCGGCCCGCGGGACGCCGGGACATTGTACGCGGATCATCGGGTTTGGCAAATCTTGTCAAACTCACTTTCGCTCTCCCTGATTCCGCTCCGCCCCGCGGGCCGGTCTGCCGGGTCAACTCATTACGACACCCCATGGTGCCCAGTCTAGGGAATGTTCTCGTTGTTCTCCCTCTCGATGTCGGGCAGGGGGAAGCATGTCGTCTCGCCGTACCGCCGGTCGTTGAACTGATCCGCCCCGGAAGGGAACGGTATGTTCAGCCGCAGCATGTCGTTCATGCGATGGCCCTCGATGAACAACTCCCGCCTCCGTTCCTCGTAGACCTGAGCCATGATCTCGGCCGGGTCGTCACTGGCGAAAAGAGGCAACCCCGCACGGCTATGGAGCTCGTTGATGTTGTCGACCGCCGTCTGACCACCTGCGGCTTCGGCGATGATCAGTAGCGCTTCGGCGTACCGCCCGATTGGAATGTCCGCGTCGTAGTCCGGGTACTTGGTCTGGAGCACCTCGGGGTTCAGTCCGTTTCGACCGGTGTTGCCTGTGTGGATCAACTCCACCCGGGGGTCAGGAACCCCTTCAAACTCCAGGTTCCAGAAAGGCACGTCGACCTCGATGTTCCGGTCGATCCAGTTGCTGCCGTACAGGTGGTTCTGGCGGCTGTTGTCCGCGGACGAGCGGGTCGCGTAGTAGGCAAATCCGTCGGGCACCTGCTGCGCATCGGAAATCGCGCCGGCCATGTCGCCCTGGTTGAGCCTCACGCGGGCGCGACCCAGGTAGGCCAGGGTCTGCAGGTCGCCGGATCCACTGGAGATCGCTGTGGAGAAGCGGTCCTCGGCCAGCTCAAGGCTCTGCGGCGGAAAGACCTCGGGGCCTCCGTCGTAGGCCGCTGAGCAGAACCCCTCACCGAACAGCGTATAGGCGTAGCCGGCCAGCACGGCGGATCGTGCGACCATACCCTGTGATCCCTCCTCCTGGGCGCGCTGGAGGTTCGAGTCCGTGAACCAGCGGGCCTGCGAGAGAGGCGTGTAGAGACCCGCGAGCTGGCCTCCGGGACAGCCACCGCTCGAGTACGTGCCGGTGGCGGGAGTGATCTCGCGCTGATCGTAGATGTAGTAGGCACCATCGGAGCCGCCGCTCATGAACTCATCGATGAGTTGAGCGGAAAGCAGTACGTACTGTTGGTAGGCGCACTCGAACACACCCTCGGCGCTGGTGACCAGCAGGGGAAGGTCTTCCGGCTGCTCCAGCTCCTCGGCCGTGATATCACCGGGCAACTCCACGGCCAGGTCGCACGCCCCCAGCATCAGGCTCAGGCACAGGACGGCGAGCCAGGCCGGATCCCCGGAGGACGGCCTCCCGCGGCGGCCTCGTTCACGTTGCGTCACTCTATTCATGTCTTGCTCCCTCAGTTCCTTGGTCAATGAACGGTTCGTTGATGGATGAAGCGTGTGCTGCATGGCTTCCTCTCATTCTTCAAAACGTCACGCGGAGTGATCCTTCAAACCGCGTAAGCTGAGGGAAGATGTTCTGGCGCTGGTGGTAGTAGAAGTCGCTGCTTCCCCGGCTTTCGGGATCGGTGTCAGCGACCTCGTCGTGCACGTAGAGGAACCCGGGATTGCGGGCCAGGACGCCGAGGCTGGCGCGTGACGCCCCGATCCTGGAAGCCAGATCGGTGGGAAGCGTGTATTGCGCCGAGATCTCGCGAATCCGGATGTAGTCGTTCCGGTTGATCCAGTAGCCATAGGCGTTGGAGGTCTGGATCGCAGCCGCCAACAGCGGGTTCTCATCCAGCATCGCGGCCTCCGGACTGTTTCGGAAAACCTCGTCACGCGCCCACTCCTGAACGCTCATGACGCGCATCTGGAAGAAGCCTTCGGCCAACGCCGTAAGCCTCAGATTCTGGCCGACTTGCACCGAGGTACCGAGCGACGCATTCCAATCAGGTCCGGGAGAGCCCAGATAGACCTCGCCAGCCTGGCTACAGGGCATGGGGCCGCCGTTCTCGCTGGCGCAGAGAATGTTGACGGCCCGCCGAGTCACCGGATCCCAGTCCGCAGAAACCACGTTGTGGGCCCACATGCCACCGACGGGGTAGCCCTCGGCATGGGCGTTACCCCGTCCGCGGCTGATGAAGTCGATGTCCCCCATGTCAATGATCTCGTTCGAGTTGTGGCTCAAGTTCAGGGTGACGTCCCAGCTCAGCCCGGACAGCACGAGGGGCACGACAGTCGTGGAGAAATCAAAACCCTGGTTGTCCACCCGGCCGAGATTGACCCACTGCTGACCCGAGAAGCCGCTCGACGGTGCCACATCCTTTTCCAGCAGCGCGTCCGTCGTCTTTTGCGTGTAGCCAGTGAACTCCAGCGACCAGCGGCCGTTGAAGAGCTCGGCGTCGAAACCGACCTCGATCTCCGAACTGCGCTCAGGCTTCAGGTTGGGGTTTCCGGGGTTCGACGGGCGCACACCCGGCTGGTCGTTGCGTGCGATCGCCGGAGCGTACGTTCGGATCGCGTCGAATGAGCCGGGCTGACGGCCCGCCTCACCCCAGGCCGCACGAACCTGGAACTGGTCCACCCAGTTCACGTCGAAGAAATCGGCGTCGCTCAGCACCCACGAGCCGCTCAGCTTGGGATAGATGACCGGATCGATCTCCACGCCGAATGCGCTGTTGTCGTCGCCTCGGATGGCGGCGGTGATGAAGAGCTGGTCCCGCCACTCGAACCGCTCCTGGATGTAGGCGCCCCAGGTCTTGTTCTCACTGAAGAACTCACCGGCGAACCTCTGTGAAGCCGTGGTCACCGTCGTCAGCGCCGGTGCCGGAAAGTTCCGCCCCAGCGCGTCGGTGTTGTGCGTCTCACGCGTGTAGTACTGAATGCCCGCCGACGTCGCCGACCGGATGTCCGACGTCACGTCGAAGGTCGCCGTGGCGGCATAGTCCAGTGTGGTCTGAAGCTCAGTACCGTCATTCACCTGGCGCTCGCCCTGGGCCAGGCGCCGGCCCCACATGTGATTCGCGGGGTCCTCCTGACGTGGGAAGAGTCGCCCGTTCTGCTCGTAAACCAGGTCGATACCGCTGGTCAGCCGATGCGTGAACCAGTCGAACGGGTCGTGAGTGACGTTGATGTTCCACGTCGTGTGGTGGATGTTGTCACGGTGGCGCACCTTCCAGGTCTCTTCCGGCACCGACTGCAGGAAGCCGCGGCGCGTCGTGTTCAACGTCAATGGGCTGGCGAAGATCACCTGGCCGAAGTAGCCGAGGGTGCCGGTGAACCCCTCTGGCGCCTCTCCACGATCCACCTTGGCGTAGCTGATACCCGCGTTGATCTGCAGGTCGTCTCTGGCCCGCGCGTTGACGTTCACGCGGCCTGCGAGCTGCTCGATCCAGTTGTTGGGTATGATGCCCTCGTCGTCCTGGTATGAGAGCGACGCGTAGTAGCCGAAGTCGCCCGTCCCCCCCGTCACATCCAGGTTGTACGACTGGGTCATGCCGTTGAAGATCACGCTGCGGCCCGCGGCTTCTTCGGCCAGCAGCGGGTGGTGGAGTATGACGTTGCCAGTGGCTGGATCACGCGCACCGTTAGTGGGAATCCACTCTGACGCGTCGTTCCAGAACTGCGAGCCGAGACGCATCTGGGCTGTGAACTGCGCTTGGCCGGACCGACCCTTCTTGGTGATGATCTGGACGACGCCGTTGCTCGCCTCGCTCCCGTAGAGCGTCGAAGCAGCGGGACCCTTCACAACCTCTATGCTCTCGATGTCGCTCGGACTCAGGTCATTCAGACGGGCGGTGTTGTTCGTCACGCGCACCCCGTCGATGTAGAAGAGCGGCGTCGATCTCATCTCCACGCTGGAGATCCCGCGCAGCGCCATCGTGGTACCCCTGCCGATGTTGCCGGATTGCTGCAGGATGGACGCGCCGGCGATGCGCCCCTGCAGCAGCTGATTGACCGTCGTGATGGGGGCGATTTCCACGAGTTCCGCAGCCTCGACGATGCCGATCGAGTGGCCGATCTGACGGCGCTCCGTCACGCCTGCCGTCCCCGTCACAACGATCTCGTCCAACGCGAACGCCTGCTGGCGGAGATTGAACTCCAGCAGCGTCGTCTCGCCGGCCACCACCTGGATCTCCTGACTGGCGGTGGCGTAACCGATGTATTCCACCGTCACCGTGTGCGTACCCACCGGAACGCCATCCAGCAGGAATCGGCCGCCAGCTCCCGCCAGAACACCCCGTTGCAATTCCGAAATGGTCACCTGCGCCCCCTGGAGGGCATTCCCGCTGCCCTCCTCACGGACGAGACCCGTAATGCTGCCCTGTTGGGCCTGAAGCTCGCCCACCCCTGGCAGCAGCATGAGACCGGCCGCCAGGAAGGTGAACAACCCCCGGGCCAGCCACCTCCGACTCTCATGTCGGGGGGGCTGCGCCGACCGTTCGTTCAAACCTCTCAACCACATGTTGCGCTCCCTGATGAAGAGAAGTCGCGCGTGCGCATCCCGCGCACGATGTCCCATCTATCCGACACGCGAACAGCCAGGAACAGCCCGGTTGTGCACGATTGTATTTGGATATGTATTCCGATATGGGGTCTTGGACGGATTCTCGCAAGGGCTTGGGACCATGGGACATGTCAGAAGGAGAAGCCGCACGTATGCGCCGACGAGAGTGGGTCAGAAACGGACGAGCCCCCCGGCCCGTGTCACCAGGCCCGCGCTGCAGCCTCCCTGATCAGCGCCGGTGCGTCCCGCTCCAGCAGGTACCCCCCTGCCACGAGTTCCCGGCACACGCGCTCGACGTGAGCCACGTATTCGTCGTGCGTCCGGTAGCGCTCCTCGACGGACCTCCGCGGGTCCGACAGTTGCGACCCCTCCGCCTGTGTCCGGGGGAACGCCAGATACGACCCCATCCAACGGGTCAGCATGCCCCCGGCGCCCCAGGAGGCGTCCCGCAGATTCCAGCCGGTCCAGGTCGCGAGCGGCACCGCCACATGCGGCAGCCGGATACCCGCCAGCTCGTTTCCGTCCGCGTCGACCATCGGTACGAGCGTCTCGAACGCCGGTCCGATCTTCGGCGGCACATCGTCGGCGATCCCCTCGGTGTACCAACGGGGACCGGGATCGAGCCGCAAGGGCCGATAGTGGCCCTCCGGCGCCGCAGCCCCCGGAATCCGGGGCCAGCCCTCGCGGAATGCCGCCAGATCCACCAGCGTTCCGTCGTCGATGCGCGGATAGCGGCTCGCGGGCGGCTCGACCCCGTCGGCGGCCCACCGATCGAGCGCCACGAGCAACGCCCTCATGGCAGGCCGGGTCGTGGCCCGGTTGACCGGACTCTGATAGGCCCCGCCGGTCATCGAGTTGTGCGCCGTACCGGCGATCATGTAGATGCGCACCGACTGGTCGATGTCGGCATCTACCTTGCCCTCGACGTCGGTGTGGAGCAGCGAAGCCGCCCGCGACCAGTACTCGGTGGACGTCTGGGTGAAGAACACCCGTGGCACATGACCGCTCGCGCGTGCCCGGTCGAGCATCGACCCGCTGGCGCCAGTCACCGGATCCCGTTGCCGGACGGAGTTGAAGGGGAAGAAGTCCGACGGATACAGCCCCTCCTCGTGATGGCTTCCGTGGCGCGTGGTCTGGCCAAAGCGATGGTTGAAGATCCCCTTCCCCGCTCCGGCGACATGGGGCATGATGGCGTCGAAGACGATTCGGCCCCCCGGATCCGCATTGAACCCTTCGTAGACGAAGTGGTGCAGGAAGCGGCCGGACTGCGATCCACCGTAGCCGTAGGCTAACTCAACCGTCCCGGCGAGCGGGTTGGCGCGCGGTCCCTCCCGCTCCGTCGCATGGCGGAAGAACGAGATGACGTCGCGCGTAGCCGCGAGCCCCAGCCCCGTGACCCTGGGGTCCCTGCCCTCGTACACGAGGTCGTAGAGCCAGCCCGGCTCGAACCCTTCCTCCACATACACCCAGCTCGGATCGGGCACGACCGCACCGTTCTCCAGACGGCCGAAGCTCCACTTGTCCCGTGGAATCTCCGCCCCCTCCGCGCCGCGTCGAGGCCGCTTCACCAGGGTCGCGCTGCTGTTATCCAGCTCTACAGACGGATAGGGCAGCGAACTTCCCCAATCGAAGGGAAGGCTGTGGTACCTGCGCATCGCGGCGTCGCTCCCCGGCTCCAGCACGTTCGCGACGTAGAGGCCGTAGACGGTCGACTCCAACTCGGCGTAGATCCGCCCGACGATCGAGCTTCCGCCGGCGTTGCGGGCGACCGGCACCCCGATCTGGACCCGGTCGTTGCCGGCCTGGACATCCCCGCTCCACCCGCTCCACAGGATCGAGTAGCCCTGTTCCATGAGGAATCCGTCGCCGGCGTCCTCCAGCGTGCTCGGGTCGTTGCCGCCCCCTCCGTTGAAGGTGCCGAGCGCGACCTTGTTGCCGCGGTTGGCCACGTCGTAGAGCAGCCGCCCGTTGCCGCGGCCGGCATCAAGGGGCTTGAGCAGGAAGAAGTCGGTCCAGACCTCCACGCGTCCACGCTCGTTCGTCGGGGCCAGGCCCAGGTCGCTCACGCGGGAGTTGGCGGGGTGGTCGGGATCGACCTCGATGTGGAGCCTCCCGACGATCTTCTCGTACGGTCCGGTATCGCCGAACGCGTGGCCACCGGCGAAGGGGGCTCGCTTGTCGATCTCCACGCGGACGACCTGCGTGTCCGGGGTGGGGGTACATGCGGCGTGCGCGATGGCGACGGTGAATCCGGCGACGAGCGGGGCGAAAACGGCGCGTGCGGTCATGGTGCCTCCAGGAGATCGCGGGCGACGTGCCTACACGATGGCAATCCTTGTCAATTGCGGCGAATCCCGTGTACGTGCACCGACTCGACGCCGAGTTCGTCCCGCCGGATCCCGACCACGCTCGTGCGGGTGATCTGCGTCAATTCGAGGCCATCGGGGACTTCGATCGATCCGGCGCTTTGTCCCTCGGTAGCAAGGACCGACCACGTACCACCGTTTCCGGTCCCTCCGACGTATCTGCCTCCCAAAGCGAAGGCATGGGCCACGGGCTCATAGGGCTGGATCCAGAGGAAGCCTTCCGGATCCACGAGGAAGTCCCAGAACACCGACAGTTGGTCCGGCACGGGTGCTGCCTCGTGTCTGGCCCGGGTGGCCGACGCCTGGTCCGCCGGAGCTTCGGATACCGCCTGATCGAGTACCCGGTCGAGGGCGTTGCGCACCGCCAACGACCCCGTCGGCTCCCATGCGATCTCCCCGTCCGCCACTGCAGGCGCGGAAGTGCGGCGAATCACGGGCTCGAGAGTGTCCCCGTAGTAGAGATAGGTCCCATCTGACACGGCCACCGACCGCGGAGACAGCGGCTCGGGGCCACCGCCGAAACTGCCGGCAGTATACCGGACGATGCCACCGGTCGAGACCAGCTCGCCGAGGTGGCCGCCGTCCCGGTCGAAGTGATGAACCGCAATAAGGTCACGCTGTCCGTAGCCGGCAGCGATAACGCCACCCAGCGCCCAGCCTCGACCGAGCGGACCCGCGCCCAGCCCGAGGTCGGGATACTCCCCGCCCAGGATCGGGACAACTTCCGTTGAGCCGTCCGGCAGGAAACGCGTTACCCGCCGCAGTTCCCTGTCGAAGGCTTCGACGGTATCTCCCCGCGGCCAGGCCGAGTCGAGGTCCAGGAACTCGCCGGGACCTTCACCCCGACCGCCCAGGGCTTCCAGGAAATCCCCCTGCGCGGTGAAGACGCGGATGTCGTAGCCTCCGGTATTCGGCACCACCAGCCGTCCGTCGGGCAGGACGAACGGCCTGACCACCCGGTCGAACTCCTGGTGCAGGTCGCCCCCAAGCACTCCCACGCTCAGCGCAGGCACTGCCTCGATCTCCGATGGCGCGCCCGGCACGAGCCCACCAATCGGCCCCGCTTCCGGCTCGGCCTCACATCCCCCCAGCGCAAGCATGCCGCCAAGCGCAATGAGAGACTGGGTCGCCCAACCCCGGCGACACCTGCTTCGCATCATTTTGTACACGCGCAACGATTCTCCGGCAGAGTCGACGTGACCGGTCACGAATCCCACCGAAACTATGTTCCGTCAGTTCGGCCGGCGAGCCCGGATCTCCACCGTGACGCCCTCTCCAGCCACCTCCAGATTCCCGCTATCGTCCACCGCTCGAACCATGATCGAAACCTCTCTCGCCGCCGCATCGGGCTGCCAGGAGTAGGACCACTTCTCCCGTCCACGCGCCGGGTGCCACGTGGCGCCTCCGTCCACCGAAACCTCGAGGGCCGCCACCACGCCACCGCCTCCGTCCGACGCCGCCCCGGTCACGTAGGCGGTGACGTCATCCCCGCGTAGCACAAACGAAACCGTGTCGATCCACGACATCGGCGCCTCGTCGTCCCCCGAAGCCTCCGCCGCCACCAGACCCTCCTCCAGCGTCGCGGGCTGCACACGCATGTCCGCGAACAGGTTGACCGTGGCCTGCTGCAGCACCCGATCCGGACCGTGCGGGTCCACGCCCACCCGCGTGTCGCTGCCGTTCTGTCTCTCGGGCGGCACGCCGGTCTCGGTGTCGTGGTGCGCATCGAGCCCCCACGACCACTGCAGCGTCCCCGCGCCGAACACCAGCGCCCCGCTCTCGTGCCGGTACATCACCGCGTGATGCGTCGCCGAACCCGTCTCGCACCCCCGCCCCGGATGCACACAGTAGAGCACGTTGTCGAAGGTGCTCGCCGCCACCCGGAACAGCCCCGGCGGCCGGAACCCGTTGTCGATGTCCGAGTCCCATTCGTGGCCCAGGATCCCCTTGATCGACACGTAGCGCTCGCCGGACCGCAGCCGCGCCACCTGCGTGTTTCGCCAGAAGCGCAGCCCCGCGAACTCCGCGTCCACGATGATCGGGTCGTTCCGCCACGCGTTGACCGTGAAGAGCGTCCCCGTGAGCGCGTTCTCGGGCCACGCGCCCTCGGCGTTGATCGACCGGTGATCGCGGAACTCCCCCGTCCACTCCACCGGGTCCAGCCGCCTGTGATCCTGCGAGTCCTTGTAGGTCACCAGCGTCCGGTACGGCTGGCCCGAGCCGTCGATGCTCGTCTCCCAGCGCACCTTCCAGTAGACCTCGTTGGAGCTGAAGAAGGCCAGGTGCACGCCCGCCGCACGCGCGGCCTCGACATTGCGGCGCTGCCGGCCGGTCCAGTACTCGTCATGCCCAACCGACAGGAAGACCCTGTGTTCCAGCAGCTCTTCCCCGCGCCGGTCGGTATCCACGCCGGACGAATAGCTGACGTCGTAGCCGTTCCGCTCCAGCCAGCGCACCATCGGGTACTCGGAGTTGAAGGGCATGTTCACCGCCCGGTAGTGCCGGGTCTCGAAGGGCCGGTTGTAGCTGACCTTCGGTGCGCGCGGCTCCCCGCCGTGCAGGCGCAGCCGCTCCGGGTTGAGCCGGCCGTAGACGCTGTGGCCGCCATAGCGGTTGTACGCCTGCCAGGTCAGGTCCGACGTCTGGAAGAGCAGATCCGACCTGCCGTCGTCGTCCCGCACGACGAAGTAGACGTGGCTCGCCCGGGGCTCACGCAGCGGATTCCGCATGACCGCGCGGAAGCCGTCGGCCTCCCACAGGGAATCCCGCCCCGTCGGCGGTAGCGGCGAGCGCCCGAACCGGTCATTCCTGACCCACCCCTCGACGGGGTCCTCTCGCACCAGCCGCGCGAAGTAGATCCCGGAGGTCGCGTCCTCCGGCGCCCGCCACGAAGCCGAGACCGCCCAGTTGCCGCAGTCCACGAGAGGCGCCGGCCACGTGTCAAGCCCTCCCCCCTCGGCCAGCACCGGAATCGCCCCGCGCAGACACTCGGGCTGGACCTGGGGAAGGACGGCCGATGGCTCGACCGAGTCCACTTTCCGCGCCCCCATGCCGCCGTAGTAGCCCATCCGGTAGATGTCGATCCGGTAGTCGTCCGAGTCCGTATCGATCTTGAAGTCGATCGACTCGCCCAGCGCGACCGAGATATCCGTGCCGAATCCCTGAATGCTCGGATCGCCGTAGCCGTTGATGTCCCATTCGGTCGCGGGGTGCCCGCCGAGACAGTTTTCGGCCACGATCTCGTTGGCTGGCGTGTCACAGGGATACGCCACCGCCAGGTCGGGCAGTCCGCAGCCTCCGGCAAGCGGAAGAACTGCAGGAATGGCGGCCAGGGACAAACAGGTGCGCAAGCGTTGCTGGATCAACACGAGGCCTCCTCCCCGCTACATTGGGGCACCGGGATCGTCGGTCGGTCGCGGGGAGATTGCCGACCGGAGCCCGAATCGTCAATACTAAACAATATTGTTTAGCATTTGGCGCGCCTGACGTGACCAGCGACCCATAGACCGGACCCGAAGGAGGCCGACGGCGCAATGCAAACCAGTTCCCGCCGCACCCATCTGCCGATACTCGCCCTCATCTCCGCCGCGGTGCTCGCCGGCTGTCGCGGAGACGGCACCCAGGCGCAGCCGGACAGCGCCGAGACGACTCCTGCCATCTCATCCGCCGCCGGAGCCGGTGCCTCGTCCGAGCGCATGGCCCAGGCAGCCCGCGAGTTCCTCGACGCCCTTTCACCCCAACAACGTACCGACGCCGAATTCCCCTTCGACGCCGACTCGGAGCGCACGCGCTGGAGCAACCTGCCGGCGAGCATGGTGGAGCGCGCGGGGGTCAGGTTCGGTGATCTGACCGACGGGCAGAGGCGCCGGTTCCACGACCTGCTGCGCGCGTCGACCAGCAGCCAGGGGTATCAGAAGATCGTGGGCGTGATTCGTTTGGATGAGGTGTTGCACGAGGACGCGTCCGCGGCCGTCGCGCGTGGTGAGCGACGCCTTCCGGGGAGCCTGCTGGAAAGCTGGACATCCGCCAACTACTGGATCTCGTTCTTTGGCCGGCCCGGCGATCCGGCCTGGGGTTGGCTCGTCAACGGTCATCACCTGGCGGCCAGCTTCACAGTCGCAGGCGACCGGGTGGCATTCACGCCGCTGTTCCTGGGGGCCGAACCGCACGAGATCGATAGCGGGCTGGAAGCCGGCTGGCGGGTGCTCGCCAACGAGGGTGAGCGGGGCTGGCAGCTGTTGCAGGCGCTCGACGAGGGGCAGCGGTCGATCGCGGTCCTCGGCGGCGAGATTCCGGGCGACGTACTCACCGGTCCCGGGCGCAAGGGAAGCCTGACCGAGTTCTCAGGACTTGCCGCTTCCGCGTTGGACGACGGCCAGCGCAAGCTGTTGTGGCAGCTCGTCGAGGAGTATGCGGCGAACGCGGACCATGGAGCGGCCGACGCGCAGCTGGCGAAGATCCGTGCGGACGGGCTGGACGCCCTGCATTTCGCCTGGATCGGACCGGTGGACGACCCGTCGGCGCGCTACTACTACCGGGTGCACGGCCCTTCCCTGCTCATCGAGTACATCGTCGAGGAGGGCGTCGGCGGCGCCGCGGCCAACCACGTGCACAGCATCATGCGGGACCCCGGTAACGACTACGGCGAGGACTGGCTGGGCAAGCACTACGAGGAGCATCACCAGCGGCGCTAGGAGCGCGCCGCGCCCAGGCTCAACACGCTGGGGCACCAGACATCAGGCCAGGACGCGGGGTGGCAAGCTGTCGAGTCGATGCTCTTGCATCCATACACGTATACGTCCCACCTTGTCCCGGGAGGCACCAGGTCACCTGCAAGCAGTCTGGAGTCCTGTTCCCCTTCGGTAGCCGAAGCAAAGGAGGCCCCATGCGGTTCGTCCTCGGAGTAACGGCCACGATGCTCCTGTTTCTGTCGGCCCCCACGTCCCTCGCGAGTCAGGAGCAGGTCGTCTCGGGGGTCGTGGTAGACGATCAGGGCATTCCCGTCCCCAGCATTCAGGTCACCGTCGATGGCGCGGATCTGGGCGTTCTCACCAACTCGGCGGGCAGCTTCCGACTCGCCGGCGTGCCTGCCGGCACGTTCACCTTGCGCGTGAGCGGAATCGGCATCCGGACCGAGTTGATCGAGACACAGGGAGGCACGATGGACCTGCGCATCGCGGTGACGCGCACGGCGATCAGTCTCGACGAGATCGTGGTGACGGGCACGCCCGGAGGCGCACGCAGGCGGTCGCTCGGGAATGCCCTGGGCTCCATCGAAGCCTCCGCGCTCATCGAGTCGGCACCCGTATCTTCCACCGGCGAACTCCTGAACGCCCGCGTTCCCGGAGTGGTTGTCCGCACCGGTGAGGGGTACGCCGGCGGCGGCAGCCGAATCCTGATCCGGGGCCGGGGCAGCATGCAGTTCGGCGGAAACCCACTGCTGTACATCGACGGCGTTCGCGTGAACAACGACGTGCCGACCGGTGGGATCGGCTCCAGCCTCTCCCGATTCAATGACATCGATCCCGCCGACATCGAGAGCATCGAGATCATCAAGGGGCCGGCCGCGTCGACCCTGTATGGCACCGAGGCCTCGGCCGGCGTGATTCAGATCATCACGAAGAAGGGGCGCGCCGGCAGCGCGCGCTTCGCCATGAGCGTCCGCCAGGGCGCGAGCTGGCTGGGCGACCCACACGACAAGGTGGGCCTGGTTTGGGGCACGGACCCCGTCTCGGGCCAGTCCTTCAGCCTGGACATGCTGGACGTGGCGGAGGAACGCGGCAGCCCCATGTTCCGGACCGGCCACCTTCAGGGCTACGGCCTCAGCGTGTCGGGCGGCTCGGACAATATCCAGTACTTCGTATCGGCCAACTACGATGCCGACGAGGGGATCATCCCGAGCAACGTGGCCGAGAGATTCACGGGCAGGGCCACCCTGTCGTTCCAACCGCGCGAGACGGTGACCATGAACGCCCAGATCGGTGTCACGACAGGCGAGACCTATCTGGATCCCGGATTCTACTTCGGCCGTGCCCGGTACGCCCTCCCGTTCCTGAGGGACACGCCCGGCCAGGGATTCCTGATCAACCCGCCCGACGTCGCGCTTGCGACCGAGGAGACCTGGCAGGACGTGCAGCGGTACATGGGAAGTCTCACCGTCGATCACCGTCCGTCGGAATGGCTCAACCATCAACTCACGGTGGGGCTGGATCTCACCCATCTCGATAACACCAGCCTCACGCCCTTCGTTCCGAACGAGTTCGCCGAGTTCTTCCCGCCGACCAGTCGCCTGGGTTCAAAAACCATCCAGGGGGTCGATACCGAGTACACGACGTTCACCTACAATGCGAACGGCACCCTCGGCATCACGGACCGGATCGGGTCGACCACTTCCGCAGGAGCGCAGTACTACCGGCGGCTCGTGGGGACGGAGAACCTCTCCGGGCAGGAGTTCCCGGCCCCGGGGGTGACGTCGCTGGCGGGGATCACCGGACAGCGTCAGGTCAGCGAGGACCTCGTCGAGAACACCACACTCGGGCTCTACGTTCAGCAGCAGTTCAGCTGGGACGACCGCCTGTTCCTGACCGGGGCGATTCGAGCGGACGACAACAGCGCATTTGGCGCCGACTTCGACATCGTCACCTACCCCAAGCTGAGCGCGAGCTGGGTCATCAGCGAGGAAGGCTTCTGGAATCTGGGCCTGGTCAACGCGCTCAAGCTCCGGGCTGCCTACGGCGAGTCCGGGCAGCAGCCGGACAACTTCGCGGCGCTCCGGACCTACGAACCCGTTTCAGGCGAGTACGACCAGCCCGGCGGAAGCCCCAACTTCGTTGGCAACCCGGAGCTGGGGCCCGAGCGGGGGCAGGAGATCGAGGTGGGATTCGAGGCCGGACTGCTCGACGACCGGATCGGACTGGACTTCACCTACTACAACCAGAAGACCACCGACGCGATCGTCTCCCGCGAAGTGGCGCCCTCCTCGGGCTTTCCGCTCACCCAGTTCGTGAACGTCGGCGAGGTACAGAACACCGGTTTCGAGGTCCTGCTCGACGCCCGGCCGATCCAGACGGATATCTTCGGCTGGGATTTCACGGTCAACCTCTCGAAGAACGACAACGAGATTCTGAGCCTGAACATCCCCGGCGTCCCGTTCCTTTCGGCGGGCAACTTCCAGAATCGACACCAGCCGGGCTACCCGGTGGCGGCATTCTTCGGGAAGCGCATCGTCCGCGCGGAACTCGACGCCAACGGCAACGCAACCAACCTCGCCTGTGACGACGGTTCGGGCGGGACGACATCGTGCCTGACGGCTCCGTTCGTGTACTTCGGCAACCAGGCGCCCGATGTGGAAGGCGCGGTCTCGACGACTTTCACGTTCTTCGAAGACCTGAGGCTGAGCGCCCTGGTCGACTTCAAGCGCGGTGGTCGCTACTTCAGTGCCGACCGGGCGATCCGGTGCCGGGACTTCCGCATCCACGAGGTCGTGGTGAACCCGACCAACTTCGATCCGATCGACGTGGCCTACTGCCAGGACCCCGAAGGCACGGGTCCATTCGCGGAAGGCTTCATCATGGACGCCAGCTTCGCGAAGCTCAGGGAGGTGTCGCTCAACTACGGGCTCCCCGATCGGGTGACAGGCCTGCTCGGCGCGGGTCGCGCCAGCATTACCCTCGCGGCGCGGAATGTTCTGACCTTCGCCCACGATACGAGCCCGTTCAAGTCTCCCGACCCCGAGACATTCAACTTCCAGTTCGAGTCAGGCGTCATGGATCAGGCGGCCTTGCCGATCCCGATCCAGTTCCTGACCACGCTCAACATTTCATTCTGACCCGCTGAGCGATGCGGACTCCACGGGAGAAACTGACCATGGCAAACCATACATCCCGCAACGGAGCGACCACGACCCGGGGGCCGGGTCGTTGGCGGTGTACCCGTCTGGCCACGTTCACGCTGGCAACGGCTGTTGGCGTCTCCGGCTGTGACGTCCTCGACGAACTGGTCGCGGTGGACGCCCCATCGCGCATCGTGGCGGAGATTCTCGAGGAACCGGGCAACGCCGCCACGCTCATGGCAAGCGTAGTGGGCGACTTCGAGTGCGCGTTCGCCCAGTACGTCAGCGCTGTCGGCGCTACAACCCAGGAGTTCCAATACGCCACCGGCGGCTTCGGCTGGAGATCGTACGATCAGCGCGACTTCGAGCCGTCCGGCTTTAACGCGGCGTACGTGAATTCCACCTGTAGCACACCCCAACAGGGCGTCATCCCGGGCGTATACAAAACACTGTCGACCGCCCGCTGGCAGGCGGATCATTTCACTGAACTGCTCGAGACGTGGCCCGCAGCGGAGGTGCCCGAGCGAGAAGGCTTCCTGGCGCGTTCGGCGGCCTTCTCCGGGTATAGCCACCTGTTGCTCGGAGAGGCGATGTGCTCGGCAGCGTTCGACGTTGGCGACGAACTCATGCCGCCGCAGATCTTCGAGCTGGCCGTGGCGCGGTTCAACACGGCGATCACCGGCGCACAGGCCCAGGGCGACGCAGCCACCCTGAACATGGCCAGGATCGGCCGGGCACGGGCGCTGATCAGCCTGGGACGCCACTCGGAGGCGAACTCCGATGCCCAGCAGGTACCGGGCGGCTTTGTGCACAACGCAGGGTACTCCTCGATCTCCGCCCGGCGCGAGAACAATGTCTTTGTGGTGAATCACCGAACCGAAAACGTCACTCCCGAGGAGTACTTCCGAACCATCGGGGATCCGCGGGTCCGACTGGAGGACCAGGGGCGGGATTCACCCCTCGGGATCCCGCTGTTCTACCAGACCAAGTACCCGACCGCCTCCTCGCCGATTCCGATCGCGCGCTGGGAGGAAGCGCAGCTCATGATCGCCGAGGCCGAGTTGCAGGCCGGGAACATGGCGGGGGCCGTTGCGGCCATCAACGCGGTACGTACGCGTCCCGGAGTGGACCTCCCGCCGTTCGAGAGTTCCAGCGCGGACGAGATCCGGGAGCAGCTGCTCTTCGAGCGCCAGGTGGAACTCTTCCTGGAGGGGCATGCACTCGGAGACATCCACCGCTACGACCTTCCGCTGGTCCCCCCGCCGGATACGCCGTATCCGACGGGTGGGTTCTACGGCGGAGACCGATGCATTCCCATGCCCGACGTGGAGCGCGTGAACAACCCGAACGTGCCTTCTTCGTAGTGGCACGCAGGGCCGTCGATTGTCATTCGTGGCCGCGGTCGCCTGACTTCGCAACATCCCTGGAAGGTGTGGTATCCCCGGATACTGCCGGAGAATCCGAGGACGCTGCAGCGTCTTCTTCGGCCCCCCTCCCGCATGTGACCACGATCTCCATGGGAGTGAAGATGCTGAAGGTCAGGCCGGCCACCAGCTGGTTCAGGAAGGAGTGCTTCGTCTCTACGCGCGCCACTCCGCTCTCGCCGCACTGCTCTTCCGCGTAGACGGGGTCAGGCGGCACGAGACCACCAATGTAGCCCATCGCCCACTTTTCTTCGACAGTGCGCGGTCCTGGTTGGATGCCCGTGTTGATGACTGCGTGGTAGCAGCCACTGAGCACGATGGCGCCTACCAGTGTTGATGTCGCGACCATACCCCGAGTCCGGATTCCGTTGTTCCCTTGCGACATTGCGATCCTTTTCGGCTGATGGGGTGATTCCGATTCGTCGACCCCTATGACACTTCAGGGCCTGATTTGATCCCCCGCGCACGCCATCGCCCCGTAGAACACTCTAACAGCGGATTGGGCTATCCGGAGATTCCGACTTCGCTACCCGCCCGATCGTTGCTGGACTAGCAGCTCACGCAACGATGGTTGTTCTTCGCCCCCAGGCGTTCGAGTAGCGCCACGGTCTCGACAAACGGCTGAATCCTCTGCACCGGGCCGTTGGCCATGTCCACGGTGGTCTGGCCGCTGCGGGCCACGGCGGTGACGTCGGCACCCTTCTCGACCAGATAGAGAATCATCTCGTTATCGCCGCGGGCGGCGGCGTGGTGGACCGGGGTGTAGCCGTTGAGGTCACGCGCGTTGACGTCGGCGCCGAGTTCCTCCACCAGGAACCGCATCGTGGGCATCCAGCCGTCCGGTGCATGACGGTGGGAGTTGCCCGCGAATCCCTGGCCGTAACCGACTCCGGCCGCGGCATGGATCGGATAGACTGCGGGGCCCCCTATGGGAACGGGAGGCAGCCCGGAGTGATCGGTCTCGTCGCGGGAACCGAAGCTCCGCCGCGGGACCCTGATGGTCGGGAGGCCGGGGTCGGCCCCGTACTCCAGAAGCAGCTTCATGGCGGGTACGTCGGTCGCGTGCGCGGCGCGCCAGAAGGCTGTAGCGCCGGTGCGGTCCACTCCCAGCAGGTCGCGGTTGTAGGTGGTGAACCAGAGGGTGCGCTCGAGGCGGGCGTTCACATCCGCGCCGGCTTCCAGAAGGGCACGCATCAGCTTCAGGTAGCCCGTCTCCTGTTGCTCGTATTCGAGCGGCTGGGGATGCCGGGCCTTCGGCGCCCACTGCATGTTGAGGACCGCGTAGAGTGGCGCTGCCCCGGCGTCACTGGTGAGGTTGGGGTCGGCCCCACGCTCCAGGAGTTGAACAACGAGATCGAAGTAGCCGTTGATCGCGGCCATCAGCATCGGCGTGGTGTTGTCCGCCGCGCTGGGCAGGTCGATGTCGACGCCGCGGTCCAGCAGGGCCATCACGGTGGACATGTGACCCTCACGGGCCGCGAGATGGATCGCCGAGAGGCCGCCATGCTTGCCGACAAGATCGGCGTAGTTGAGGGGGATGGGTTCCCCCGTCTGGCGCCGTGCTTCCAACGCTTCCTGGGCAGCCTGTCGCGCCTGCTCCTCGCGCGAAGTGAGCGGGGCGGTCGACCCCTGCGGCGTACGGCCCGCCACGCCCGACTCGACCGGGTAGCTCAAAACGTCCGCGCCGCCGCGCAGCGCCGCGATCTCCGTCCGCCGCCGCCGCTCCGAAAACCGGTCGAGGATGTCGCGCTCGACGAGGTCCATAACCTGGGCGGTGATGGTCGGGTCGGCGCCCGCCTCGACAAGCGCCACGACCGCGTTCGTACGCCCGAGCGCCGCCGCGAACATGAGGGGGGTCTGTCCCCACTCGGGCTCCATCGCGTCCACCCGAGCACCATGGTCGAGCAGCGCGGTGACTGCCCGCACATCCCCCGACGCCGCGGCGAAATGCAGCGGCGTAGCCCCCGTTTCGGTCACCGCCTCCACATCCGCTCCCGCATCCGCCAGGACCGCGACGATCTCGCCGTTGCCTTCCCTGCCCGCAACGTGGAGGGCCGTGTGGGCGCCGATGCGGGTCGCCGCTTCCAGATCGGCACCGGCGCCGATGAGCATCCGAGCGATCTCCGAGCTGCCGTTCAGCGCCGCCCAGTGCAGCCCGGTCATGCCATCGCCATGGGGGGCATTCACGTCGGCGCCTTCAGCCAGCAGGGCACGCACGGCCGCGACATCGTCCCGCATGGCCGCGTCGGCGACCGGGGAATCGATGCGCGGATCCCCGGCCAGGCCGACCAGCGCGGTCAGGAGAACAACTCCCAGCCAGTCCACGCGCAACATCCTCATATCGAGAGCGGGAAGGTCCCGGTGCTGTCGCCGAAGCTCCTCATGTCGTCCATCCCCAGCTTGTGCATCAGGCTGAGCATGACGTTGGCCATCGGCGTGCCGGCGTCGGCACGCAGGTGCAGGTTTCCGTCCATGCGGCCGTTCGCTCCACCGACCACGAAGAGCGGGCAGCGCTTGTGGTTGTGCACGTTCGAGTCGCCCATCGGCGAGCCGTAGATCACCATGGTCTTGTCGAGCAGGTTTCCGTCGCCCTCCTGGATGCTGGCCAGCCGGTCCAGGAAGTACGGGACCAGCCCCACGTGATACCGGTTGATCTCGGCGAACTCAAGGACGGCGTCGGGCCTGCCGCCGTGGTGTGACGACGGATGGAAACCCTTGTCGACACCGCTCTCCGGGTAGACGCGGCTGGAGGCGTCCCGGCCCATCTTGAACGAGAAGATGCCCGTCACGTCCGCCTGGAAGGCGAGCGCTTGCAGGTCGAACATCAGCTTGACGTGCTCGTCGAAGGAGTCGGGGACTCCGGCGGGCGCACCCGGCAGTTCGCGCTCTTCCCCGCTCTCGTTGCGCGCCACCACGCGCGCGATCCGGCGCTCAAGCTCCCGGATGTCGTTCAGATAGCGATCCACGCGGCGTCCGTCCACCGGATCGAGCTCCCGCTTGAGCGCGCGCACCTCGCCCACAATGAAGTCGAGGATACTGGCGCTTGCCCGGCGGCGGGCTTCCCGGGCTTCGGGCGTACCGCCTGCTCCGAAGAGCTGGTCAAAGGCGACCCGCGGGTCCCGCACCATGGGCAGAGGCTGGTCCGGCGCCGACCAGGAGATGGTGTCGGTGTAGACGCACGCGTAGCCGTAGGCGCAGCCGCCGGCCTGATCCACATTCTCGATGCAAAGCTGCATGGACGGGATCGGCGTGTCCTGGCCGAACCGCTGGGCGTAGAACTGGTCCAGAGAAGTACCGACCCAGACATCCGAACTCTCGGTCTGCTTGGGGTGGGACTGGGTCAGGAAGGTCGCGCTGGAGCGGAAGTGGTCGCCCCCGATCTCCTTGGGCTTTCTGGCCTCGGCGCCCTCGACGTCGGTGTCGCTGACGATCGTGAGGTAGTCCCGGTACGGCTCGAGCGAACTGAGGACGCTGGGACCGAAGTCGAAGCCGCGTCCGGTCTCCGGGGGCGACCAGAGGTGCTCAGTCGCTCCCCACGCGTTGCTGCCCGCCGAGCCGTGCACCATCTCGATGGCGACGAGGCGCGTGCGGTCGAGCGCCGTGCGCGCGCGCGTGACCGCCCACCGCTCCCGGGCGGGCGCCATGGCATCCAGGAACGGCAACGCGACACTCGCACCAACGCCGCGCAGGAAGGTCCGGCGGGGCAGGTGCCGTCCCGTAATGAGATGCATCGTGCTCAGCCTCCGTTTCCGTTCGCGGGTTCCTCGTCGACGACGGCGGGAGCTGCCTTCAAGAGGAAGGCGTCGCTGGTAGCCACGCCCACGATGAACGAGGAGACCCGGTAGTCCTGTTCAGCGGCCATGCGCGCGATCCGGCGCACTGCCGACATGTCATAATACTCCAGGCGGCGTCCGAGCGCATACGCCATGAGGTTTTCGGTAAAGGTGCGAACCAGCGGCTGGGGTCGCTTCAGGAGCGCAGCGCGCAGCTCGGAGGGCGACGCGATGGGTGTGCCGTCGTAGAAGTCGCTCGCCGCGTCGATCGCCACGCCCTGATCCCTGATGCGCCACGCTCCCGTCACGTCGAAGTTCTCCAGCGCCAGCCCGATCGGGTCGATCATGCGGTGGCAGGAGTTGCAGGTCGGGTTGGCGGCGTGCATCTCGAGCCGCTCCCGCACAGTCAGGAATCGACCGTCCTCCACTGCCTCCTCTTCCAATTCGGGAACGTCGGGTGGAGGGGGCGGAGGCGGAGTGCCCAGCAGGACCTCCATCACCCACTTGCCCCGCAGAACGGGCGAGGTCCGGCCCGCGTGCGAGGTGAGGGTAAGGATGCTCCCGTGGCCCAGAATCCCGCGGCGCTCGTCGTGCAGTTGGTCCACGCGCCGGAAACGCTCTCCGGCCACGTCCGGAATCCCGTAGTGACGCGCCAGCCGCTCGTTTACGAAGGTGTAGTCCGCCGTATACAGGTCCATGATCGACCGGTCTTCACGGACCAGGTTGTCGAAGAAGGTCTCGGTTTCCTCTACCATCGCGCGCTTCAGCGGCTCGTCGAAGTCCGGGTTGACGCGCACGTCGGGCTGGATCTTCTCCAGGTCCTGCAGGCGCAGCCACTGTCCGGCGAATCGCGTCGAAAGCGCCGCGGAGCGCGGGTCGCGGAGCATTCGGCGCACCTGCTCCTCAAGCACGGCCGGGTCGGCGAGGCGCCCTTCTTCCGCTACCGCCATCAGCTCCCCGTCTGGCCCCGATCCCCAGAGGAAGAACGACAACCGCGCGGCCAGATCGTGGGCGCCGAGCCGGTAGGCGCCAGCCTGACCCGTGCCCGTACCGCCAGCCTCCGCACCGGCCACCCTCGGCTCCTCGAAACGGAAGACGAAGTGCGGGCTGGCCAGAATGCCTTCGAGCGCCATTCGCACCCCGCCCTCGAAGCCCTCGACTTCGGCGCCCGCATCGTACAGCCCCATCAGCGCGATCACGTTGCCCTCGGTCAGCGGGCGTCTGTAGGCCCGGGTCGCCAACCGGGTGACGATTTCACGCGCGCAGCGCCGTGCCTCGGCCTCGGGCGCGCCGGGGTCCGGACGGCAGCTGAACACCGCCTGGCGGCTGGGGGTGTCGGACACACCCTGCGGGTCGTACGGGCCGCCGATCGCCAGGTCGCGCAGGTGCGGGAGGACCGTGAAACCGTAGCTGCCCGCGATGCTGGTGCTGGCCAGCGACCAGTCGTGCGGCGAGATCAGGTCCTGCAGCGGCCCTTCGTAGCGCCGGATGAACGCCGCCGACACCTGTCTCGGGCCCGCACGCACGAATATGCGGCCGGACCGGATATTGACGCCGTCCGGGTCCGACGTGTGCATCCACCGGTTGACCTCGAGAAGCGCCACCCGCTCACCGTCGACCGAGATATCCAGCAGCTCGGGTTCGCCGTCTTCCGTGTGCAGCGCGTTACGTCCATTGCCGACGAGCGCACCGGTGGTCTCGTGATGGAACGAGACGCGGAAGGCGTAGTAGCCGTCCGCCGGGAAGTTGTGCAGCACCGAAACCCCACCCCGAGTGCCGTAGGGGGCTCCCGGCACCCGCTCGTTCTGCGAATCCCAGCGCGACACGCGGTAGGTCGCCTCGCTCGCACTTACGTGGGGATCGCCAAGGGCCAGCCGGCTGATCTCGGCGGCCGCCCGCAGGTAGCCGTCGGTCAGCGTCGCAGACAGCAGTTGGGCGTCCGCAATGTTGTCGAAGTTCGCGCTCTTGGTGTCCAGGGGAAGATAGGCGCCCGCGTCGATCTCGAGATCCAGCAGGTCGCGGACCGATGCCTGGTATTCGGCCCGGTTGAGGCGCTGGAAGGTTCGGCGCCCCGGGTTGGGATTCTCCGCGGCGGCCCGATCCATCTGCCCCTCCAACGACTCGACAAGCTCGGTCAGGTCCTCCTCTTCGGGTCTCCGGTTGCCCGGTGGAGGCATCAGGCCCGCGCGCAGCTTGCGGATGACCCTCTCGGCCAGTTCGCCGTTGGCTGGCGCGTTGGCCGCGTCGAAGTCCTCCAGGGACATGTTTCCGAGCAGGCGGCGCTCGTTGTGACAACGGACGCAGTACTGCTGGATCACTTCGTTCTCGGTGGCGGCACCAAAGGCGGACGCCGACGCAGGGTATGAGTGGCCGGTCAGCGGCGTCGATGCAGCCGCAAACTGCGAACCCGGAACCGCGTCACGCGAAACCCCCAGGCCGGCGAGGACCAGGCCTGCCGCAGCGAGGGGAGCCGCCTGCTTCAGCATCGCGTGTTCAACAGGAAACGCAGTTGTGGTTGTTTACCGCGCCGAGACTTTCGAGCAGAGCAATGGTCTCCGGGAACGGCTGGATCCGCTGCACCGGGCCGTTGGCCATATCCACCGTCGTCTGCCCGCGTCTGCTGACGAGAGTGACGTCGGCGCCCTGCTCCACCAGATAGAGGATCAGTTCGTTGTCGCCACGGGCGGCGGCGTGGTGAATCGGGCTGAATCCCTCAAGGTCGCGGGCGTTCACATCGGCACCCAGCTCCTCGACGAGGTAGCGGACCGCCGGTACCCAGCCATCGGGCACGTGGCGGTGCGCATTCGCCGCGAACCCCTGACCATAGCCGACCCCCGATGCCGCGTGGATCGGGTAGACAGCCGGACCGCCCACGGGTACGGGCGGCAGGCCCGAGTGGTCGACCTCTTCGCCGCCGCCCCGGCCGAACCGCCGCGAAGGGACTCTCTCGGTCGCCATGGAAGGGTCGGCTCCGCGAGCGACAAGCAGCTGCATCGCCTCCACGTCGAGCGCGTAGGCGGCCCGCCAGAACGGCGTGGCTCCCTTCGCGTCGATCTGGAGCAGGTCGAAGTTGTAGGACATGAACCAGAGGTGCCTGGTGAGCCGCGCGTTCGGGTCGGCACCGGCCGCCAGCAGCTTCTCCATGACCTCGAGGTAGGTGTGGTCCTGCTGCATGTAGATGTGCTGCTGCGGGTAGCGCGACTTGGGTGCCCAGTGGGTGTTGATCGCGGCAAAGAGCGGCGTGGCGCCGGCGTGGCTCGCAATCGTGGGGTCGGCACCGAGCTCCAGGAACCGCATGGCCAGGTCGTAGTGCCCGTTGATGGTGGCCATGAGGATCGGGCTGGTTCCGTCGCCCGCACTCACCTGGTTGATGTCCGCGCCCCCGTCGATCAGCGCCAGCGCCGTCTCGGCGTGCCCCTCGCGAACCGCGTGCAGCAACGCGGTGAGGCCGCCGTGGCCGCCCACGAGCTCGCCGTAGGACAGCGGCTCGGGCTCCTCGATCATGCGCGTCTCGGCTTCCGCCGCCGATGCAGCTTCGGCCAGTTCGCGCCGGCGGCTTTCCTCCTCGTGCTGACGGCGCACCTCGGCTGCGACCTCAGGTCCCCAGGGCTGCCCCTCCCGGATTCGCCGGTTGCGCTCGGCACGCTCGATCCGGTCGTAGACGGCACGCGACGTGACATCCATCACCCTGGTGTGGATCGCGGGATCGGCGCCGGCATCCAGCAACGCGGCGACGACCTCGGTCCTCCCCTTCGACGCCGCGAAGATCAGCGGAGTCTGCGCCCAGGACTCCTCGGCCGCGTTCACGTCGGCCCCGGCCGCCACCAGGGCCCAGACGGCCCGCTCGCTCCCTGACGCCGCCGCAAGGTGCAGGGGGCGCGCGCCGCCACCCACAGTGATCGCCGCGTCGGGTTCGGCACCGGCACCGAGGAGGACCTCGGCGACCTCCCCCGCACCGGCTTGCGCCGCCACGTGAAGCGGCGTGTAGCGCCCGATGCGGGTCCCGGCACCGATGTCCGCGCCGGCCTCCACAAGCATTCGGGCAAGCCCCGGATCCCGGTTGCTTGCCGCCCAGTGCAGGGCCGTCATGCCGTCACCCTGGGCCACGTTGACATCCGCTCCGTCGGCGATGAGGGCACGGACCGCAGCCGCGTCGCCACGCATGGCCGCATCGGCCACGGGACTGTCGTGACCAACCCCGGCGGGGAGCAGCAGCGCCAGCAACAACGCCGAGACCCAGCCGCTCGCACGCAGGGCGCCGGTACTCGTTGCCGGTGGCCGGGGGTGACGCGTCGCGCCCATCGAGCCTCCTCGCCTACACCGTCAGCGAAAAGTCGGACGTACTGTTGCCGAACTTCTTCATATCGTCCATGCCGAGCTTGTGAGCCAGGCCCAGCATGACGTTGGCCATCGGCGTTCCGGGCGTCGCGCGCAGATGGAGGTTGCCGTCCAGCCCGCCGTTCGCGCCGCCGACCACGAACAGCGGACAGCGCTTGTGGTTGTGGATGTTCGGATCCCCCATGGGCGACCCGTAGACGATCATCGTCCGGTCAAGCAGATGCGCGTCTCCATCCATCGTGCTCCCGAGCTTCTCCAGGAAGTAGGGGAGCATCCCGACGTGATATCGGTTGATCTGGGCGAAGTCGGTGATGTTGCCCTCGTTGCCGCCGTGGTGCGAAGCGGGGTGGAAGGGCTTCTCGACGCCGCTCTCGGGGAAGATCCGGGCCGACGAGTCACGTCCCATCTTGAAGGAGAACACCCGGGTCACGTCGGATGCGAAGGCCAGCGCCTGCAGGTCGAACATGAGTTCCACATGCTCCCGGAACGAGTCGGGCACGCCGGCCGGCGCCTCGGGCAGTTCGCGCGCCTCGCCGCTGGCGTTCTGCGCCTCCACGCGTTCGATCCTCCGTTCGAGTTCGCGCACATGCTCGAGGTATCGGTCGAGGCGGACCATATCGGCCGGCCCCAACTGGCGCTTCAGCTGCGAAACCCTGCCTGTAATGAAGTCCAGGATGCTCCTGTTCACTCGTCGGCGCGCCGCCCGCTGCTCCGGGCTGCCCCCGGCGCCGAAGAGCTGGTCGAAGGCCACGCGCGGATCGCGCACCATCGGCAGCGGGTCGGTCGGCGACGCCCAGCTGATCGTGTCGGTGTAGACACAGGCGTACCCGTACGCGCACCCTCCAGACTGGTCCACGTTCTCGATGCACAGCTGCATCGACGGGATCGGCGTGTCCTGTCCGAAGCGCTTCGCGAACATCTGGTCGAGCGACTCCCCGACGAAGATGTCGGACCCCTCCGTCTGCCGGGGATGCGACTGGGTCAGGAAGGTCGCGCTGGAGCGGAAGTGGTCGCCGCCGATCTCCTTCGGCTTCTTGGCCTCGGCGGGCTCGATGTCCGTATCGCTGATGATCGTCAGGTAGTCACGGAACGGCTCCAGCGGGCTGAGCGAACTCGGGCCCAGGTCGAAGTCGCGGCCGGTTGCCGCCGGCGACCAGTAGTTCTGCGTCCTGCCCCAGGCGTTGCTGCCGGCCGCTCCGTGCACCATCTCGATCGCGACGAGCCGCGTCGGGCCCTCGGCCGCCGCGGCCCAGCCCCGTCCGGCCGGGACCATTGCGTCGAGGAAGGGCAGCGAAATCGAGGCGCCGACGCCCTTGAGGAAGGTTCGGCGGGGAATCGCTTTACCGGTGATGTATTGCATATTCGCTCCGTTCTATCGGCTTTTCGCCGTCAGTCGTCCTTCCCGGGGCCCGCCGGCTCCTCCACCACCACATCGGCCTTCGACATCCGGAAGGGGTCGCTCCGCACCACTTCCTTCACGAACGCCGCAAGCCGGTAGTCGCCTTCACCCGCCGCAGTCGCCACGCGCCGCACCGCCGGCATGTCGTAGTACTCGATCCTCCGCCCCAGCGCGTAGGCCATCAGGTTCTCGGTGAACGTCCTGACCAGCGACTCCGGGCGCCGCAACAACGCGGCGCGCAGGTCGGCGGGCCCGTTCAGCGGCGTCCCGTCGTAGAGTTCGCCGAGCGTTTCGACGAGCGTGCCCGTGTCGCGGACGCGCCAGGTCCCCGTGACGTCGTAGTTCTCAAGGGCGATTCCGATGGGGTCGATGAACCGGTGGCAGGAATTGCAGGTCGGATTGGCCGCGTGTTGTTCGAGTCGCTCCCGCACCGTGAGAAAGCGGCCGTCACTCGCCTCGGCGGTCGCGTCGAGTTCCGGAACGTCTGGCGGCGGCGGGGGCGGGGGTGTTCCCAGCAACACTTCCATCACCCACTTCCCCCTCAGCACGGGCGAGGTGCGATTGGCGTGGGAGGTAAGGGTGAGGATGCTGCCGTGGCCGAGGATCCCGCGCCTGGCGTCATCGGTGTACCGCACCCGGCGGAAGTGCTCGCCGGACACCCCGGGAATGCCGTAGTGCCTGGCCAGCCGCTCGTTCATGTACGAAAAGTCGGCGGTGAGGAAGTCCTCCAGGGTGCCGCCCTCGCGCAATAGGGCGTTGAAGAATGTGACCGTCTCACGCTTCATGTCGCGCGCCAACTGGTCGTAGAAGTCCGGATAGCGCAACGCGTCGGGGTGGACCTTGTCGAGATCCTGGAGGCGCAGCCACTGGGCGGCGAAGCGCGTGCCCAGCGCCTCGGCCCGCGGATCTGCGAGCATGCGCTCCACCTGTGCCTCGAGAATGTCCGGATCGGACAGCCCGCCCTCGCCTGCGACGTCGACAAGCTCCTCATCGGGAAGGCGTCCCCAAAGGAAGAACGAAAGTCGCGAGGCCAGCGCGATATCGCTGATCGGGCGCATCCCTCCCGGGGCCGTGGCGCCTGCCGCGGCTTCCTCGAAGCGGAAGACGAAGTCGGGGCTCGCGAGGATCCCCTGGAGGGCCGTCCGCACGCCGATGTCGAAGCCGCCCTCGGCGGTGCCCTGTTCGTACAGGCCCATGAGCCCGTCTACCTCTGTTCCGGTGACCGGACGGCGGAAGGCACGAGCACCCAGTTCGCCGATGATCCGGCGCGCGCAGTCGGGCTCCTCTGCGGCGGTGGCCGGGCGGCAGGTCATCACCCGCTCCCACGCCGGCGTGGGCGTCACCCCCGTGATGTCGTACGGACCCCCGATCGTGAGATCGCGCAGGTGTGGCACCCCGGTGATCCCGTACGAGTATCCGATCTTCTTGTCGGCGAGCGACCACTCGTGCGGCGAGGTCAGGTCCTCCACCGGCCCCTCGGTCACCTTGATGAAGGCAGCGGAGACGCGGTGGGGCCCGGCTGTCACCGGGATGCGGTCGGTCACGACTTCGACGCCGTTCGGGTCCTGCCGGTGCATCCACCGGTCGAGCGGGATCAGCGCGACCCGCTCCCCGTCGATCGACACCTCGACCTCTTCGTCGAAGGGCGCCGTCTGGCCGAAGAAGTTGCCGGTCGACTCGTGCTGGAACGCCAGCCGGAAGAAGTACTCGCCGTCGGCCACGAAGTTGTGGATGACGGAGATCCCGCCGCGGGTGCCGAAAGGCGTCCCGGGCACGTGTTCACGCTGTTCGGCGTACCGTGACACCTCGTAGGTGGCCTCTGCCGGAGTCGCGTTGGCGTCCCCCAGGGCCAGCCGGCTCACCTCGCTCGCGGCCGTCAGATACGAATCGAGCAGCGTGGCCGACAGGTTCTGCACGTCGGCGATGTTGTCGAAGCCCGCGCTGACCGTCTCGTTGGGAAGGTAGGCCGACGCGTCGATCTCGATCCCCAGCAGATCGTGGATCGCCGCCGCGTATTCCGCGCGGTTCAGCCGCTGGAAGGTGCGGCTTCCAGGGTTGGGATTGCGCGCGGCGGCCGCGTCGAGGTCCCCTTCGAGCCGCGTTACGAAGGCGGTGACCTCCTCTTCCGGCGGGCGAGCGACGCCCGGGGGCGGCATCATCCCGGCGCGCAGCTTGCGGATCATCTTTTCCGCAATCGGCGCGTTGGCAACCGGGTTCGCGGCATCGAAGTCCTCGAGCGACATGTTGCCGAGAAGGCGCCGCTCGTTGTGGCAGCGGACGCAATACTGCTGGACAAGGTCGTCGCTTGCGGCGGCCACGCTCGCACCCGCGAAGTCGCCCACATGGAGAAAAGCCCCTCGCTGATCGCCAACGGGGGGCGCGTCGGGCCTCGTAGCGAGGATCGACGGGACAGCCACTGCGAGTAGAAGCGCGGGGGCGAGTTTCGTCATGCCGGCGATTTCGTGGTCAGTGGGCGGATCCGTACTCCGTATGCCTTATATAATGGACACCGATACCATGGATATTGCTGGAGTCGGGTGGGCGCCGCAAGGGTGCGACGGGCCGTGCAGACGGTGTCCCGCTCAGCCTCCGCCCGCGGCGAGCACGACCTTGAACGACACGCGCTCGCCTTCCCGCAGCACGACGATCTCGACCTCGTCGCCCGGATCGAATCCGCCCAGCGCCGCCATGTAGTCGTAGACGTCGTCCACGTCGTGCGGGCCGAACCGCACGATGATGTCGCCGCCCTGCATGCCGGCGTCGGCGGCGGGGCTGTCCGGGCGCACGGCCGTGATCGCCATCCCACCCGATTCGCGCGAGTAGTCCGGGATCGTGCCCAGCCGCACCCGGAACCCGCTGCGAATCGAGTTCTCGTCGCCGGACGCCCCGACTCCGTGCGGATTGCCCGCCCCTTCCACGGGGGTGAGCGCCGCGAGCCCGGCAGCCGGGATCACTTCGCGGACCACAGCCGTGACGAGCTCCGTGACCCGGTCCATCCCCTCGACGTTCACGAGCTCCCAGTCGTCCTCGACCCGGTGGTAGTCGGGGTGGGTGTTCGAGAAGAAGTGCAGCACCGGAATGCCCCGGGCATAGAACGAGGTGTGGTCCGAGGCCCCGAATCCGTCGCTGTTGAGGCGCAGATCGAGGGGCGCACCCAGGCGTGCGTTGGCCCGCTCGAGGATGCCGTTCCACTCCTCCGCGGTGCCGGTGCCGAAGACGGTCAGCAAGTCGTCCCGGACGCGACCGACCATGTCCAGGTTTAGCATGGCCACCGTGCCTTCGAGCGGCAGCAGCGGCGAACTCACGTAGTGCGCCGAGCCCCACAGGCCGCGCTCCTCGCCGGTGAACGCAATGAAGAGGACGTCCTGCGCGAGGGGCGGGCCGGAAGCCAGCGCGCGTGCCGCTTCCAGCAGCACGGCCGTCCCCGACGCGTTGTCGTCGGCGCCGTTGTGGACCGCGCCGTCCGCGTCGGGCGAGAGCGAGCCGGGGCCGCCGAACCCGAGGTGGTCGTAGTGCGCGCCGATGACGAGCGCCTGCTCGCGGGCGGCATCGGTGCCGCGCAGGATGGCCACCACGTTTCGAGCCTCGCCGTGCACCGCGCCGGCGTGCGGGTCGTTGGAGTTCACCGTCCAGCTCTGGAACCAGCCGCCGTCGTCACCGGCGGGCTCGAGACCCAGGGCGCGGAACCGGGCAGCGATGTAGTCGCCGGCGCACCGCTCTCCACGGGTGGCGACCGCGCGGCCCTCCAGAAGGTCGTCCGCCAGGTAGCGAACGTGGGCGAGGGTGCCCTCCAGGTCGCCGATCAGGGATTCGGGATCGGGGCATCGCCAGGCGGATTCCTGGGCCTGCGAGGGGAAGGGTGCCGCGGCGGCACCGAGCAGGAGGGCGATCAACCCCGCGTTGGACCAGCGCATCTTCCGCTTCAAAGTATGATCGCCGCCGGCAGCAGGACGGCGTAGCCGAGGACCAGGAGAACCGGTGCGAGCGTGATCGAGCCCTGGCCCAGCATGTAGTAGCCCAGAGCGATCGTCGCCAATCCGCCGACGGCGAACCACAGGTTGATCTTCGAGAACTTCAGCGTCGGTTCGGAGCCGCGCTTCCTTCGTTGTCGCGCCATGGTTGGGACGCTACAGAGACGCGGTCCCGGGGTCAACCTTGGACCGCTCCGCGCAGACCGCCCGGACGGTCACGCGTCCGACCAGAAATCCGGGTCGTCCGGGGGCTCACCCGCGCGCAGCCGCGCCATCTGCTCGCGGCGGTAGCGCCGTCGGACGAGGAACATCGCCGACAGGGCGGCGGCCAGCACGGTCCAGAACACGGCCGAGTGGGACAGCACCGCGAGCCAGCCGTATCGCCTGCCGACCCACTTGCGCCAGGCGGTTTCGAGCTGCCCGGGTGTGGCGCCGTAGACTCCTCGCAGGGCTCCGTCGAACGATCCGCCCTGCTTCCACGCCGCAATGAAGGCCTCCAGACCCGCGATCCCGCTCGACTCCACGAGGTAGTGAATCACGGACGCCGACAGGAGGTAGGCCACCTCGGCGGGCACGGGGTCGCGTGGCCATGAGAGCGCGATGGAATCCAGCGGAGGGGCGCCGCCGAACGCCAGCGCCAGACTCAGCTTCAGGCCGCCGTCCTCCCGCCAGCTTCCCGCCGCCCACTCCGCGTAGCCCTCGTTGAACCACCTGGGGATCCGGAGTCGTCCCATTTCGGAGGCCAGCGCCAGGTGGGCCCATTCATGGCGGAGCACACGCACCTCCTCGACCCGCGACCCCGGCCAGAAGCGTCCGCTGGGGACGATCATCTCCATGCGCTCGGACAGCGCGACGGCTCCGGCCCACTCCGGCACTCGCCCTCCGACCAGCGAGTCCATGACCTCACGGTTGGGCGCGACGGTGAGCGTGGCGTGAAGGCCGGTGCCGGACAGGGCAGGAAGGGGTCCCATGGCTTCGAGCGTCGCCACGGCCCTGGCGGCCCGGAGCGAGTCGCTTCCCTGGTAGCGGGCGGTCACCCTGATTTCCCCGCTGACTCCGGCTCCTTCGAGGTAACGCCAGGCGCTTCCCGTATCCTGTTGCGCCACAACGACAACCGGCGCGACCATTGCGATTGCCATGATTGTGCATAGTTGTTGCACATGTACAATGATATTGCACAACTTCCTTACCATCGTTCCCCTCTTTCGTCAACCACCCGCCGTGGCCCACTCGCACACTTCGGCGAGATCGGGGGGCAGCCGTGCCTCGAAGGTCATCGCCGCGCCGGTTACGGGATGATCGAACCCGAGCCGGTGCGCATGCAGGAACTGCCGCGGCGTCCGCCTTGCCAGGGCCGCCGCCCACCCCCGCTGAAGCCCCGCGAAGCCGCGCTCCCGCCCCGCGCCGTAGAGCGTGTCGCCGACCACCGGGTGGCCGACCGCGGCCGCGTGCACACGGATCTGGTGGGTACGGCCGGTGCCCAGTTCGGCTTCGCAAAGGGAGGCCGCGGGGCCCACCGCGGCCGCACCGGATCCGGCGGGCCAGCTCTCCAGGTGCCGGAAACGCGTCAGCGCCGGCCGTCCCTGCGGCACCACCGCCATGCGCACCCGGTCGCGGGGGTGCCGCCCGATCGGCCGGTCGACCTCGAGGCGCGGCTCCCCGAGTGTTCCCCAGATCGCCGCCAGGTACACGCGCCTCACCCGGCGTGCCTTCAGCGCCTCCGAGAACGCCCGGTGCGCGCGGTCGGTCTTCGCCACCACGATCAGCCCCGAGGTGTCGCGGTCGAGCCGGTGCACGATCCCGGGGCGCAGCGTGCCCCCGACGCCCGACAGGTCACGCACATGGTGCAGGAGCGCGTTCACCAGCGTCCCGTCGGGGTGGCCCGGCGCGGGGTGCACCACGAGGCCGGGCTGCTTGTTCACCACGGCCAGCTCGGCGTCCTGGAAGACGATGTCGACCGGTATGTCCTGTGCCTCCGCCCGGGCGGGCACCGGTGCCGGAACGCGTGCCTCGACGCTTTGGCCGGGAACGACCGGGTCCGACTTCTTCGGCACGCGCCCGTCGACGAGAACATCGCCCGCCACCACGAGCGCCGCGGCCCGGCTGCGCGACAGCCCCAGCCTTGCCGCCACATAGCGGTCCAGGCGACCAGCCGCTTCCGCCCCGGCAGTCCACCGATGCAGCGTCACGGCGAGCGGCCCCCGGCGCATCGGACCAACGCAGCGGGGGCGGGCGGCACGATCCGCTACGCCGAAACGGACAGCCCCAGGATCGCGGCCTCCCCGTCCAGCGCGGCCTCCTTGCGGAAGTCGAAGCCGTCGGCGATCCGCGGGGTGACGTCGACCGCGAGGGCGAGCGTCTCGCGCGCGATGACCTCGCCGTGCGCCAGCGCAGCCGCGCGCACCGCGTCGCTGCCGCCGATGCCCAGGCGGATCCGGTCCGAGACCGCGAGTCCGGAGTCGCGCCTGAGGCGCTGAATGCGGTTGACGAGTTCCCGTGCCAGGCCCTCCAGCCTCAACTCGTCGCTGATGGCGGGATCGAGGCCGACCGTGCAGCGGCCTTCGGAGCGCACGACCCAGTCGCCCCGGGCTTCCTCCACCACCTCCAACTCGTCGGCACCGACCTCGTGCCATGCGCCGTTCACCTCGATGCGCACGGTCCCGCCGTCGCGGACCGTCCGGAGGGCCTCGTCGTCGAGGGCCCGTATCCGTGCGGCCGCCTTCGGGGTGAGCTTGCGGAAGCGGCGGCCCAGCGCGCGGAAATCGGGCCGGGCGGCGAGCGTGACCAGCCCCTCCGAGGAAGCGGCGAACTCGACCCGCTTGACGTTGATCTCGGCGCGGAGAAGCGCCAGCACGTCGTCGGCGGGAGGCGTCCCGGGAACCACCGCGAGCAGCCGGCCCAGCGGCTGGCGGACGCGGACTCCGATCTGTTCCCGCGCGGCCCGCCCCAGCGTGCTCAGGGTGCGCACGTGGGTCATGTCGGCCTCCAACCGATCGTCGATCAACTCCGCGTCGGCCTCGGGAAACCGCTCGGTGTGGCTGGAACGGCCCGTCAGCGCCCGGTGCAGCCAGTCGGAGGTGAAGGGTGTGACCGGGGCGACCAGCAGTGCGGTGATGCGCAACGCGTCGTGCAGGGTCGCAAAGGCGGCCGCTGAATCGGCGCTCTCGGCGTTTCCCCAGAACCGCGAGCGTGAGCGGCGCACATACCAGTTGGAGAGTTCGCCGTCCACGAAGGCGGCCACGGCGCGGTAGGCGCGGGTGGGGTTGTAGGCGTCCAGTTCGTCCCTGACGGTCCCGATCAGACGGTGCAGGCGCGAGTGGAGCCAGCGGTCGAGCGGGGAGCGCGAGGCGCCAGGTGCGTGGCGAGCCGCCGGCGCCCAGTCCTCAAGGTTGGCGTAGAGCGCGAAGAAGCGATAGGTGTTGAGCAGGGTGTCGAAGAACCGCGCGGCCGACTCGCGCACGCCTTCCGGATCGAAGCGGGTGGGCAGCCACGGGTTGCTGACCGTAATCATGTACCAGCGCACACCGTCGGCGCCGTGATCCGCGACCGCGTCCCACGGGTCCACCACATTGCCCCTGGACTTGGACATCTTCTGCCCGGCCGCATCCAGGATCAGGTCGTTCACGATCACGTTGCGGAAGGCGGGGCCGAGTCCCAGCATGGTCGAGATCGCGTGCAGCGAGTAGAACCATCCGCGTGTCTGGTCTACCGCCTCGCAGATGAAGTCGGCCGGGAAATGGCGATCGTACTCCTCGCGGTTCTCGAAGGGGTAGTGCCACTGCGCCCAGGGCATCGCGCCCGAGTCGAACCAGACGTCGATCACCTCGGGCGTTCGGCGCATGACCGATCCCGTCTCCGGGCAGCGCCAGGTTATCTCGTCGATGAACGGCCTGTGGGGGTCGAAGTCGTCGGGGAGCCCCCCGGCCTTCTCGGCCAACTCGGCGAAGCTGCCGATCCACACCACGTGCTCGGGATCGTCCTCCGAGACCCAGGCGGGCAGTGGCGTTCCCCAGTAGCGGTCGCGCGACAGCGCCCAGTCGACATTCCCCTTCAGCCAGTCGCCGAAGCGTCCCTCGCCGACCTGCGCGGGGTGCCAGTTCACTTGCGCGTTGTTGGCGAGCAGGTCGTCGCGCAGGGTGGACGTGCGCGCGAACCAGCTGTGCCTCGCCATGTAGACGAGCGGCGCGTCGCAGCGCCAGCAGTGGGGATAAGAGTGGGTCTCGCTGGTGCACGCGAACACGAGGCCGCGCTCCTCCAGGTCCCGCACCAGACGGCCGTCGGCCTCCTTGAAGAACAGCCCCCCGATGAGGGGCAGGTCGGCCGCGAAGGTGCCATCGTTCTGCACCGGCTCCATGACCGCCAGCCCGAAGTCCTTCCCGGCCTGGTAGTCGTCGGCGCCGTAGGCGGGTGACATGTGCACCACACCCGACCCCTCCTCGTCCGACACGAAGTCGGCCGCCACGATCTCCCAGGCGCGCCCGCGGACCGCCTTGGCCGGAATGATTTCGAAGGGCCGCCGGTACCGGGCCCCGATCAGCTCCGAGACCGGAACCGTGTCGCCGATCCGCTCCCCGCCGAAGAGCGCCTCGGCCCGCTTGCGCGCCAGAACGAGCCGCTTGCCCCGATCCTCGACCTCCACGTATTCGATCTCCGGGTGCACCGCCAGGGCCGCGTTGGAGACCAGCGTCCACGGCGTCGTTGTCCACACCAGCGCGTGCCTTCCCGAACCGTCGAGGAGTTCGAGGGTGACCCAGAGCGACGGATCCTTCACGTCCCGGTATCCGAGCGAGAGCTCGTGAGACGACAGCACGGTCTGGTCGGAGGGGCACCATGGCACCACCTTGTGGCCCTTGTACAGAAGTCCCTTTTCGGCCATCCGCGACAGGATCCACCAGATCGACTCGATGTACTCGGCGTGGAAGGTCACGTAGGGGCGCGAGTAGTCCTGCCAGTACCCGATCCGCTCCGAGAAGCGCTCCCATTCGTCCGTGTAGGCGAGGACGGACTCCCTGCAGCGCTCGTTGAACCAGGCAATGCCGCGCTCCTCGATCTCCCTCTTGTCCTCGATCCCGAGCTGCTTCTGCGCCTCGATCTCGACGGGCAGGCCGTGCGTGTCCCACCCGGCGATCCTGGTTACGTGCCTGCCGAGCATGGTCTGGTAGCGGCAGACCAGGTCCTTGATGGCCCGGCTGATCACGTGGTGCAGGCCGGGCCGGCCGTTGGCGGTGGGCGGGCCTTCGAAGAAGACGAACTGCTCGCCGTCCGCGGTGGCCTGAAGAGTGCGGCGGAAGGTGTCCTCCCTGCGCCAGCGTTCCAGGACGGCCTCCTCGAGGGCGACGAGGGTGGACGGAAGTTCGGGGTAGCGCATCAGGCCGAGGGCTCCGGAGCGAGGGTGGGCGCATCGGCGGTCGCCGACTCGGTTGCGATCGAGCGGACCACGCCGGACACCACACGCGTGAGGTCCGGGCCGGCTGCCGTTGCCGTGGCGATGATCTTCCGGATGTCGACCTCGTCTAGCGCATCGGGAAGGCACTGGTCGGTGATGACGGCGATCGCAAGCACGCGCATGTCCATGTGGCGGGCGGCGATGACCTCGGGCACGGTGGACATCCCCACCACATCCGCCCCCGTCGCCCGGAGCATGCGGTACTCGGCGCGGGTCTCGAGCTGCGGCCCGGGCACGGCCACGTAGACGCCGTGGCGCAGCGCCAGGCGCTCGTCCATGGCCACCTGGGCGGCGACCTCCCGCAGGCCGGGGTCGTACGGCGCGGACATGTCCGGGAAGCGGGGACCCAGCTCGTCGAGGTTGGGGCCGATGAGCGGGCTGTCCCCCATGAAGTTGATGTGGTCGTCGAGGAGAACCAGGTCGCCGGGCCCCCAGAGCGGGTTCATGCCGCCGCACGCCGCCGAGACGATGAGGGTGTCGGCGCCGAGGACGCGCATGACACGGACGGGGAAGACGATCTGCCGGAGCGTGTAGCCCTCGTACCGGTGGAAACGCCCCTGCATTGCCGCCACCGGCACGCCTTCGAGGGTTCCGAGGATCAGCCTGCCGTGGTGGGTCGTCACTGTGGAGACCGGGAAGTGTGGGAGGTCCTCGTAGTCGATCGCGGCATCGACCTCGATCGCGTCGGCCAGGCCGCCCAGCCCGGTGCCGAGGATGATCCCGACCCGGGGCGCGGTGTCGGCCAGGTTGCGCACTGCGAGCGCCGCCTCGCGGATGCGGTCCATTTCGCTGTGTAGGTTCATGCGGGTCGTTTCGTGGTACGGGTTGGGGCCTTGTTCTGAATCTGGCGCGATCCGATTGGACGAGGGAACGCCCCGCCAGCCCCTCGGCCGGCGGGGCGTTCCCCGCTGCGGGCTGCCAGGTGCGCCTAGTTCGCTCTGAAGGTAATCGGAAGCGATACCCAGACCGGAACCGCCCTGTCGCGATTCAGGGCCGGAGTGAAGCTGAAGACGAGGGCCACGCGGAGCGCGGCTTCGTCGAGGGCCGGGTGTCCGGAACCCGTATGCACCCTCTGGTCTCGAACCACCCCGCTCTCGTCGATGCGGAACCACACCAGGACGGTGCCGCCGATCCCGGCGTCGCGAAGCAGCGGCGGGTATTCGCGCTCCAGCGCCCGACGTACTTCGTCGACGTTGGTGTAGCGGGGAGCCACGGTGTAGACGCTGAAGCCCGGCGCGTCCGTGCGGTGACCGCCCTGGTGCGGGAAACGCTCAGGCGGGACGCGGTCCGAACAGGGTCGTGCCCAGCCGCACCATCGTGCTCCCCTCCTCCACCGCGATCTCGTAGTCGTTGGACATGCCCATAGAGAGTTCGCGCCCCGCGAGGCCGTCGATCGAGGAGGCGGCCTCGAGGGTCGCGCGCGTCCTTGCGAAGGTGGTGCGCAGGGTGGCCTCGTCGGCGACGAAGGGGGCCATGGTCATGAGGCCCATGACGCGCAGTCCCGGCAGCACGGCGATCGCGCCGATCCCGTCCAGGGCGGCTTCCGGGTCGAGGGCTGCGGGGAGGCCGCCCTTGGCGGCTTCCCCGGAGGCGTTGACCTGGACGAGCACGGGGACCCGCCGCGCCTGAGCCTCGCCGAGACGCGACAGCTTCTCGGCGAGGCGGACCGAGTCGACGCTGTGAATCAGCGCCGCGAGGCGGGCGGCTCCGGCCGCCTTGCGGCGCTGAATGTGGCCGATCGCGTGCCAGGTGACCGTCCCGGCCTGGAAGAGCGGGACCTTGCGCTGCAATTCCTCCACGCGGTTCTCGCCGATGTCGCGCAGCCCCGCGGCGAGCGCGGCCTCGATCGCACCGGGGGCATGTCCCTTCGTGACTGCCACCACCCGCACGGTATCCGGATCGCGCCCGCTTCGCTCGGCGGCCGCGGCGATGCGCTCGCGTACGTGTGGCAGGTTCGTCTCGAGAGCGGCGTGGTAGGTCGCCTGGGTTGCCATGGTCTCCGTGGGAAGAGCGGGGATGCCGGGCATAAGGAACGCCCCGCCGGCCACCCGGCCGGCGGGGCGTTGCCCGCGCGCAGCGAGCGACTGCGTCAGTTGGTCCTGAAGGTAATCGGAAACGCGACCCAGACCGGTACAGCATTGTCGCGGTTCAACGCCGGAGTGAACCTGAAGACCGGTGCCACCCGCAACGCCGCGTCGTCAAGGGCCTGGTGGCCCGAACTTGTGTGCACCCGCTGGTTCTGCACTATGCCCGTCTCGTCGATGAAGAACCAGACCTGGACGGTTCCGCCGATCCCCGCGTCGCGGAGCAGCGGCGGGTATTCCCGCTCCAGGGCCCTCACGATCTCGTTGTCGTTGATACGGTCCGGAGCGACGGTGTACGGCGTGAACGCCGGCGCAGCCGAGATGTCGGTCTCCACTTCGTCCGGAGGAGGAGGAAGGTTCTCGACCGGGTTCTCGTCGAAGGTCACCGGCGCGATCGTGATGTCCTCGTCGATCGTGGCGGTCGCCACCACCGGGGTGGCCGGCCGTGCGATGGCCTCGGGCGGAGGAGGAATCTCGACCTCGGGCGGAATGTCGATCATTTCGATCTCTTCCATGCTGAAGCTGACATCGTCCGGCTCACCGAAGTCCAGAAACGCGAAGAAGACGAAGTGGAGGACCGTGGCGGTGATCATCGATCCCCAGAACCAGGTCGAGAATGAACTCTTGAAGCGGTCGTTCGCGGTCTCGGTTACCAGGGATTGCTGTTGGATTTCTTGCTCGTTCATCGTCTCTCCCTCGTCATGTCCTGTTCCAGCTCGGTCGCAAAAACGACCCGGAGAAGTCCCGCCGCCACCAGTTCCTGCTGTACGGCGTCAATGTAGAGGTATGGTGCGGCCCGGTCGGATCGGATCGAGACCAGCAGTTCGCGATTGCTCGCGTACATGGGCCTGATGAGATCGCTGACTTCCTCCATGGGAATGGGCAGGTCGTTGATGTAGACGTCGCCGTTCGACTCGACCCAGATGTTCTGAATGTTCTTCTGCTTCTGATCCATCTTCTCGGTGGCCGCCGCCTGCGTCCACTCGATGGGCCGGTTCCGGTCCTTCTGGAAGACCGTCGAGACCATGAAGAAGATCAGAAGCAGGAAGGCGATGTCCGCCATCGAAGAAGAGGGGATCTCCTGTGATGCCTTGGACTTCCGTTCCAGTCCTCCTCCGCCTTTGACCATTGGGCTCTACTCCAGGATTTGCAGCGAGATACGTTCGGAGCCCGCCGACTGGAGGGCGTCAAGGACATCGATCATGAAGCGGTAGGGCGCATCGGGGTGCGTCTTGACCGCCGCGATCAGGTTCTCGTTCTGTGCCACGTCCTGTCGCCAGATGGCCTCCACATCGTCCGGCCGCACGGTCTGCTCCTGCTGGCTTTCACCCCGCCGAATGGTGACGGCGCCGGTGGGATTGATGAGGATATGGAGGATGTTCCTCTGGCTGACCTCCTGCGTCTCGCCCTGCTCGGGGAGCACGATCGCGAGCCCCTTGTCCTTCGGGAAGGTCGTCGTGACCAGGAAGAAGATGAGCAGAAGGAACGCGATATCGGCCATTGACGAGGATGGGATCTCGTCCGAGACCTTGGACTTCTTGCCGCCGAGAACCGCCATGAGTGCTTCTCCCGTCCGTTGTTAACCCGACCCTTGGGGTCTTCTACCGCTTGTCGGGCCGGAAGGTTCCCCTGCCGGGAACCCGCCACTGCCCGAACCATCAGGATATTACCGTCAGTTTCCCTTCACGTTCAAGATCCCAGGCGATGTTCAGAATCTGCTGGGTGCTTTCCTCCATGTCGACGACCAGCTTGTCGATCCGCGACACGAAGTAATTGTATCCGATGTTGACGGGAATCGCGATCGTCAGTCCCGCCGCCGTGGTCAGTAGCGCCACCTTGATCCCGCCCGCCACCGTCGCCGGGTCGACGTCACCCTGCGCGGCGATGGAATCGAAGGCCAGGATCATCCCGGCAACCGTTCCGAGAAAGCCCATCAGCGGGGCCACGTTCGCGATGGTTGCCAGGACCACCAGGCCGCGCTCGAGGAAGCTGAGCTCGATCGCGCCCGTCGTCGACACGACCTGCTCCAGTTCGCCCTTGCTCAGGGTCAGGTGTCTGATCCGGCGCAGCCCGGCCAGGAGGATGGCCGCGGCCGGGCCCGGGGTGGATGCCGCGATATCGGCGGCATCGTCCAGACGGCCGTCCATTGCCGCCTCTTCAACCTGCTCGATCACACTCACCGCGCTTCGGTGGGCGACCCACAGGGTCCAGGTCTTGGCGATGATGACTCCAAGGCCGATCAGAGAACAGATGACGAGCGGGTACATCATCATGCCGCCGTCGGCAAAGAGTGTGAGAAGGTCGTAGCTGTTGCTCACGGTCTGCTCCGTTTGAGCCGTGATCGATTGCGTGGGGAACCGGCGCCAATGTACGGCCTGAGCAGGTGCGCGTCAACGATGGTGTGCGCGGGCACATCGTCGAACCGGCGTCCGGTTGGATTGACCCTTCCGCGGACTGTTACTGTTGAGGGATCATGAACGGACTTCTGCGGCAACTGCAGTTCCTGAGTCCGGGATGGAACGACCTCGTCGAGATCGTGATCGTCTCGGTGCTGATCTACAGGATCCTGCTGCTGATCCGGCAAACCCGCGCCATGCAGATGCTGTTCGGCATCCTGTTGCTGGCCGGGCTCTATCTCATGGCGGTGATCGCCGATTTCTCGCTGATCCGGCGGCTCATCGAGGCGCTTCTGCAGTATGGCGCGATCGCGGCCCTGGTGGTCTTCCAGCCCGAGATGCGCGCCGCCCTTGCTCGCCTCGGGCGTAGCCGGCTGGTCGGATTGCTGGCATCGGCACGCGAAGCGCGGCTGGTCGACCGGCTGGTCGAAGGCGTCGAACAGCTTTCGCAGGCCGGTGTCGGGGCGATCGTCGCGGTGCAGCGGGAGACGGGACTGCGGGAATACGCACAGACCGGGAGGAGCGTGGAAGCAGTTGTGTCCCCGGAGCTTCTCAGCACGATCTTCGCGCCGCAGTCACCTCTTCACGACGGCGCGGTGATCATTGTGGGCGACAGGATCAGGGCTGCTGCGGCCATCCTGCCGCTCACGCAGAATCCCGTCCGCGACCGCTCGCTCGGGACGCGCCACCGTGCAGCCATTGGTCTCAGCGAGGAGACCGACGCGGTCGTGATCGTGGTCAGCGAGGAGACGTCCCGCATCTCTGTCGCCTACGGCGGCAGCATCGATACGGGTGTGGACGCCGAGCGCCTGCGCCAACTGTTGGAGCGCACCCTGCCCAAGCCCGCCGGGTTGAGTCCGCCTCCGTACGAATCCGCCTGACCGGGAAGCGGGGGGGTCAGCCCGGCGACGGCAGCGGGTCTGCGCTTCCCAGGCCGGGACGGGGCTTCGCGGCAGGCTTGGCCGCGGCACCGGGCAGCTCCAGCGACCCCTGTTCAGAATCGAAATCGCTGGTCAGCGGAGCCAGCGCCTTCCCCTCGACGAGAAGCTGGATCTCGGACGCGTCGAGCGTTTCCCTTTCCAGCAGGGCATTCGCGATGTCGGCCAGCAGCTCGCGGTTCTCCTCGACGATCCCTCTCGCCCTGGAGTGCGCCTCGTCGAGGATCCGCTTGACCTCCTGGTCGACCTGGCGGGCGGTGAAATCGGAAACCTCCCTGCGCTGAACCAGTTCGCGGCCCAGGAAGACTTCCTGCTCGCTGTCTCCCACCGCCATGAGGCCGATCCGGTCCGACATGCCGAAGCGGGTCACCATGCGCCGAGCCATCGCGGTGGCGCGCTCGATGTCGTTGCCCGCCCCCGTGGTGACCTTTTCGGGCCCGAACTCCAGCTCCTCCGCGACCCGGCCGCCGAAGAGCATCGCAAGCTGTCCGTTGAGCCAGTCCAGGGTGTGCGAGTGGCGGTCCTCCTCGGGGAGCGATGCCGTCAGCCCCAGGGCGCGTCCGCGGGGCACGATGGTCACCTTGTGGACGGGGTCGAGGCCGGGGACCTTCACCCCGATCACGACGTGTCCCGCTTCGTGGAAGGCGGTGAGCCGCCGCTCGGCGTCGGTCAGCACCATGCTCCGCCGTTCGGTTCCCAGCATGACCTTGTCCTTGGCCTGCTCGAAGTCCTCCATCGCCACGCGGTCGACCCCGCGACGCGCAGCAAAGAGGGCGGCCTCGTTGCAGATGTTGGACAGGTCGGCGCCGCTCAATCCGGGCGTCCCGCGGGCGACGAGGGACAACTCGACATCCTCCGCCAGGGGGAGCTTCTTCGCGTGGACACGCAGGATCCCTTCCCTGCCCTTGACGTCGGGCAGGTCGACCACGACCTGGCGGTCGAAGCGGCCGGGACGCAGGAGCGCGGGATCGAGGACGTCCGGGCGGTTGGTCGCCGCCAGCAGAATCACGCCCTCGTTGGCCTCGAAGCCGTCCATCTCCACCAGCAGCGCGTTGAGCGTCTGCTCGCGTTCGTCATGTCCGCCCCCGAGTCCGGCCCCCCGGTGCCGTCCGACGGCGTCGATCTCGTCGACGAAGATGATGCAGGGCGCGTGTGCCTTGCCCTGTTCGAAGAGATCGCGTACTCGCGACGCTCCCACTCCGACGAACATCTCGACGAAGTCGGAACCCGACATCTGGAAGAACGGCCGGCCCGCCTCGCCCGCCACCGCACGCGCCAGCAGCGTTTTTCCCGTGCCGGGCGGGCCCACGAGGAGAACTCCCTTGGGAAGCCGTCCGCCGAGCCGCGAGAAGCGCGGTGGATCCTTCAGGAACTCGATGATCTCTTCCAGCTCGACCTTGGCCTCCTCGGCGCCGGCCACGTCTGCGAACGTCACCTGGGGAGTGTCGGGGCTGATCATCCGGGCCTTGGAGCGGCCGAACTGGAAGGCGCGGTTCCCGCCACTCTGCATCGCGCGGAAGATCCAGATCCAGAAGGCGATGAAGAGAAAGACAGGCAGGATCGAGATCATGAGGGTGCCCCAGCCCAGACCCCTGGAGCGCGCGGTGATCTCGACCTCCCTGTCCAGCATGAGCGTCATCAGCTCGCCGGTGACTTCGGCCGAGGGGAGGTCCGTAACGAACTCGTTCACGTCCGCCTCATCGACCACGATCGTGTTCTTCAGCTCGCCCTCGACCCGGGTTTCGCCCTGGAAGGTGACCTCGAGGATGTTGTCGTTGTCGAGCTGCCGGTATAGCTCGGAAACCGTGATCTGGCCGATCGTTCGGTCGTCGCTCCGCATGAAGTTCCAGGCGAGCACCGACATGAGTGCGAACAGGAACCAGACGGACGCCGTGCGCGAGACCCGTCTCAGCTTCGGGTCTCCGGGCGGCGTTTTCTGTTGGTCGGACATGTGTGCTCCCAGGGTCAGATCGAGCCGACATAGGGAAGGTGCCGAAAGTCCTCGGCAAAATCCAACCCGTAACCGACCAGGAACTCCTCCGGCGCGTCGAAGCCGACCCAGCGCGCCTCTCTGGGCAGACGGACCAGGCGCTTGTGCAGGAGGGTGCAGAGCTCCAGGCTGGCGGGATTCATTTCCATCAGCATGGGGATCACTCGCTGGATCGTGTTTCCGCTGTCGATGATGTCCTCGACGAGGACGACATTACGATTCTCTATCGAGGCCCCGGGGTTGTACCACAGCTTGATCTCGCCGCTGCTCACCCGGCCCTTTCCATAGCTGGAAGCGACCAGGAAGTCGACCTGGATCGGCATGCGGATCTGCCGAACCAGATCGGCGACGAAGATGAACGACCCCTTGAGAAGCCCAAGAACGAGCACGTCGTCTTCGGGACCGTAGCAGGCCGCGATCTCGCGCCCCAGTTCGGCGACCCGCCGTTGGATGGATTCCTCGCTGAACACGATCCGGTGCAGCCGCCTGTGCCCAAGTTGGGCAGGCGTGAACGTCGTCGAGCCGTCCTCGGGGGCGGTCCGCGAAAGTGCAATCTCAGGATTCATGTTCGAAAGATACCTCCACGCAGCAAACACGGCTCCCCGGCGGAACCTCGGCTGCGGTGACCGGATCGATTACCCCGGGAAGCCACAACAGGGTCCCGGCGGCGTCGGTGAGAACGGGGAAATGCTCCCGTCGGTGAGCGGGGATGCGTCCCTCCAGCAGCAGTTTCTTCACCTTCTTGCGCCCGTAGGGCATCTCGACCCGGTCGCCGGGCTCCCAGGCGCGAAGGACGAGCGGGAAGGGTACATGGTCGCACGGGATGCGGGCAATGTGAGGGAATCCTCGCGTGGCCGACGGGCCCCACGCGACCCGCACCGGTGCCTTGCGGCCATCACCCGGCGCAAAGACGGCCTCGCCGCCGCCCTGCGCTTCGATCTCCAGCGCACGCGGAGGAGGGCGTGGAGGATCGACCGGGCGGGATGCGTGTCCGCCTCGGCGGATGAGCAGTTCATCGAGGTGACGCTCCACGACCACGCCGCCTCCGACATGCACGCTGCGACCGCTCGGCGACTCGCGCACGAACCGCACGAGCGCTACGGTGGCCGCGCGCCCCGTTTCGCCGCCCAGTCGGGCTGCCGCGCGACGCATCACCAGCGCAAGGACTGGGTCGGATTGCGCGCAGAGCGCGTTGCGGTCGAGTGAGAGCGTCTCGGCAGCCGCACTGCCGGACCCGGCGGCCACAGCCTCGATCCGGGCATCGAGGAGTTCGTCGAGGGCGATGGCGTGCAGATGACTTGTCTCGGCGAGCGCGGCAAGGGCGCGGGCGGCTCCGGGCACGGCATCCGCGAGCGCGGGAAGGATTTCGCGACGCAGGCGGTTGCGGGTCCAGCGCACGTCCCGGTTCGTGGGATCCTCCCGGAACGGAACCCCATGCTCCGTCGCATGCGCTTCCAGCTCACGCCGCCAGAATGGAAGAAGCGGACGCACCACCGACGGATCGCGCCGGGGCCGAATCCCCGCCAGGCCGCGGACACCGCTCCCGCGCGCGGCGCGAAAGAGCACGGTTTCGGCCTGGTCGTCAGCCGTATGCGCCGTCATCGCGACGGCACCCCCGCCCAGCCCCTGCCTGACTTCTTCGAAGAATCGGTAGCGGAGCCGCCTTCCCTCGTCTTCCGACGTGACGGGTGCGGCGGCCGTGTGGACCTGGCATGACACGTCCCACCGTGCACAGATGTCGGCCACCCAGGCGGCGTCGGCGTCGCTGCCGTCCCGCATGCGGTGGTCGACGTGGGCGGCGTGGAGGGGCAGCCCGGGGAAGGCCCCGCGCAGGAGATGCAACAGGGTCATCGAGTCCAGGCCCCCGGATACGCCGATCACAACCCCGGGGGCGCCGTCGAGCCAGCCGGACGCTCGCAGGTGGTCGGCGAAACGGACGTCCAGGCCGTTCATGCGACCGTCTTCGCCCCGCGCGGCGCCGGCCGTCCGGCCATGTCGCCCAGCACTCCGGAAAGAACGTCCGGCCGGTCGGTCATGATCCCGTCGGCGCCCCACCGGAGCAGGCGGCGCATGTCCCCGGGGTCGTCCACCGTCCACACGTAGACCGGCATGTTGGCGGCGTGGGCCGCGGCGATCAGCCGGGGGGTGACCGCGCGAAAGCGCCCGGACCATTCCGGCAGCTGGAAGCCATCCGCGGCGGGCACGTAGCATCGGCCCGCAAGGCCGATGTGGTGCAGGAGCCAGAAGCGGGTAGCCTGCCTCCGCGACGCCCCCCAGGGACCCCGGTAGCCCCGGGCCTGGGACTTATACACATCTGACGCTGGCGGCGAATATACTGGAGG
>VXQO01000139.1 GCA_009838975.1 Gemmatimonadota bacterium
GGTTGCGGCGAAGGGGTCGCCGCCGGGGGCAGGGCCGTCGACGGGGGTTGCGACGGGATCGTCGCCGCGTGGGGTGTCGGGGGGCGCGTCCGGGGCGCAGGCGAGGCAAAGCGCGACGAGCAGGGCCGTGATGATCGTGGCCGCAGGTGATCCGGTACCAGGATCGGGGGTGTCGCCCGCGGCGGTGTCCGGACCCTCCCCGCCCGCTTCGGGCTCGTCGGAATCGTCTTCGGTCTGCGCGGCGAGGGCGGCCGCGAGGGCGTCTCCGTCCATCCCCCACTCCTCCAACACACCGCGCGACTCCTCGTCACCGGCTGTTGCGACGCCGACCAGGAAGTGCGCGCTGCCGGTCCTGTCGTGTCCGGCGGCGGTGCTGGCCTCGATGGCGGCTGCGAGTACCTCGTGCGCGGGCGGAGTGAAGGGGAGGTGCCCGCCGTAGGTCTCGGGGGCGTCGCGCATCGGCTCGGGGAGCGCGTCGAGGTCGAGGGACAGTGCGGCGAGGGCTTGTAGAAGCGCCGGATCGCGCTGGGAGATCGCGCCCGCCAGAATGTGACGGGGCGTGGTCGCTTCCGCAGCCTCGCGCGCGGCCACGGCGGCGGCCCGGTTCAGTGCGTGGATGGCGTCTTCGGCTAGATTGATGGTCATGCAGGAATCTGTGCGCATTCCGGCTTCACGTTCAAGGGCGATGGGCTTTGGACCGCTGACGCGGCTGTTGCCGTTGGTCGCGGTGGCGCTCGCGCTCGTCGCCTGTGGGCGCACACCCGCGCGAGAGATCGGCGAACTGGTCGTCCAGGACAGTACGTACCTGGACCCCGAGACCCTGCTGCCGTATTCCGGACGGGTCTTCCGCAACTTCCCCGGCGACGCCGGCGGGACCCAGCTCGAGGCGACGCTGCGCGACGGGACCTGGGAGGGCGAATTCAGGATCTACCACGAGACGGGGCGGATCCGCTACGAGGGCGAGATGTCCGGCGGCTCGCAGTGCGGGGCGTGGATCGAGAACGAGAGCCCGGTGGAGCCCGAAAGCGCCTACGAGGCGATCAAGGAGGACCTGGAGTCGCTGGTGATCTATCCGGATTGCCCGCAGGGGTAGTGGCTGTGGCAAACGGGCGGCGACTGTTTTGTGCCCTTGCCGTGCTCCTGTGCGCCCCGGCGGGGATGCGCGCACAGGACGCCTGTCCGACTCCGTGGCAATTGGAAGAGGTCCTGCGAATCGGCTCCCTTGAAAGCGAGGACCTCGTCGCAGGCGTCGTGGACCTGGCGATCGGGCCGGACAGCGCCCTCTATGTCGCTCAGGGCCTGGTGCCCGCCATTACGGTTTTCTCTCTCGATGGCCAATTCCTTCGCCGGATCGGCCGCGCGGGCCAGGGGCCGGGTGATTTCGATTTCGTGGCCACGAAAGTGGGCTGGATCGGCGACACGCTCTGGGTGGCCGACCGCCGTCGGGTCCAGCTGTTCACCGATGGCGATCGTGTGCCGGAAGAGATCATCGAATTCATCCTGCCCGTGCCCGAGGAAGGATCGCGCCTGCTTCCGACGCGTGTGCTGGCGGACGGTACTCTCCTGGCGAGGCGTATCTGGACGGCCGGCCTGGGGCCCTGGCTGTCCCGGGGAGCGGACCCCGGGCTCCCGCTTCGCCGTTTCTCGCGATCCGGAAAGGTCCTGGACACGATCGCCATCATCCATTGGCCGGACAACGCGCTGGAATACGAGAACGACCGGGGCGGGCGGGTGTTTGTCGAACACCCCCTCAGGGATCTGCCCCCTCTCGGGCTCAACGAATACCTCACGGCGCTCAAGCCCGACGGCTCCGCAGTGGTGCGCATCGGAAACGTCCGCGAGGACGCGACTCCGGCGACTTTCGACATTCTCGCCATCTCGATCCACGGTGACACGCTTCTGCATCGAACGGTCGAGTACAAGCCGCGTGAAGTCACCTCCGCGATGGAACGCCGCCTTGCGGATGAATTGGCCGGGTGGCTGGCCGGGGACTACCGGACCGGGTCGTCCGGGTGGCCTGTCCTCACTGAAACGACGCTCGAACGCAGGCGCCGTGCCGTACGCAGTGCGTTTTGGGCTCCGGAGTTACTTCCGCCGGTGAGGCAGGTGGTCGCCGGGACGGACGGGACGATCTGGCTGCTTCGGGAGCTCCGTGAGGACCGCGTCGACGTATGGGAGATACACGACGCGGAAGGAGCGCTCGAGGGCACGGTCGAGATTGCGGACGGCCGCGGTTCCTACCAGCCCTGGAGCCCCCGTCTTGCCGTTGCCCTCGCCAGCCGTGACGATGTCTGGGGAACCACGTACGGCGAATTGGACGTGCCGTACATTCACCGATACCGCATCGACCGGACGTGCGGCGAGTAGCGCGGGCGGCCTGAGCACCCCGCCTCAGGATTCGCCCTCGCCTCCGCCGCCGTACCCCTTCGCGGCCACCTCGGCGCTCACCAGTCCGTTCAGCACGTCGTCGCGCACTCTGGCGCGGGAGCGGCGGCCCGGATCCCCCAGCCCCCCGCCCCCCGGCGTCTCCAGCACGATCCGGTGCCCGGGCGGCACGACCTCGCGGCCCTTCACCCGCAGCTCTCCCGCGCCCGGGATGTAGACCCGCCCCGGGGCGCCCAC
>VXQO01000066.1 GCA_009838975.1 Gemmatimonadota bacterium
CGGTAGCCCCGGGCCCCGCCCCGCGTCGCCTCGAACTCGGCGCCGACGAGCACGCGCTCCTCGGCCCGGGCGGCCCGTATCTCCCGCACCAGCGGACCGGCCGCCTCCGCCGTCTTCGGCTCGACGATGATCCTCATGTCCGGGAACGCCTCAAGCACTTCCGCGAACAGGGGGAGCCCCACGCCCGTCCCCCGCAGCGAGTGCTCGCCGTCCGGATCGCGGAACCGGTACGCCGCGTCCAGCGACCGCACCTCGTCCCACGTCATGCCGGCGATCGGCCCGTGCCCGTTCGTCGTGCGGTCGACCGTCTCGTCGTGGATGACCACCACACGTCCGTCGCGGGTGGGGCGCACGTCCATTTCCAGCATGTCGGCGTCCCAATCGTCGACCGCCTGCCGGAAGGCCGGCATCGTGTTCTCGGGCGCCAGCTTCGCTCCTCCACGGTGCGCGATGAGCAGGGGTGCGCCTCCGAAGAACGGGTGGCCGGGGCGGGGACGGCGGACCCTGCGCATCGTGATTCGCCGCGGACGCTACCGCCCCGAGGTCAGCTCCTCGACGATCCGGCCGGCACCGTAGATCTCGTCGAGCGCCTCCAGGATGCCCCGGGCGTCCACCGCCACCGAACGGTTCTCGTCGGGGATGTAGATGTAGTCGCCGGGCAGGCTCTGGATGTTCCCGTCGAAGACCACGCCGACGATCTCCAGCTCCCGGTTGACCACCGGCGAACCCGAGTTGCCGCCGATGATGTCCGCCGTGCTCACGAAGTTCAGCGGAGTGGAGAGGTCGAACGACTCGGGCGGATCGAGCCAGCGCCCGGGCAGTGCCCACTCCTCGGAGCCCGGATTGGAATGGTGCCGGTCGTAGAGACCGAAGAAGGTGGTCACGGGCGGCGCGACCGTGCCGTTGTAGGGAAAGCCCTGCACCACGCCGTCGGCGAGCCGCAGCGAGAACGTCGCGTCCGGGGGCACGTCCGTACCGCTCACCTCGAACCGGGCGCGCCCGAGTCGCGCGGCGATCTCCTCTTCCTGTGGCCCGGTGCCGAACATCACCTCCTGGTAGGGTCCGAAGCGCTGGAAGAGCGTCTGGAGGAAACCGAACGCGGGACCGGGCGCCAGAGTCCCCTCCACGAGAGCGTCGACCGCGCCCGCGGAGTCGGCCATGATCGAGCTTGCCATCAGCGACGACGCGACCTCCCCGGCACTGCGACCCTGAAGGATCGCGCCTACCGAGGGGTCGTCCTCGCCGAACGCCGCCGCGAGGTCTTCGATGCGCGCCCTGAGCAGCGCCTCGTCCAGCTCAGCCGGGCGGTTCGGCACACCGCGCATCTCCTCCACGAAACCGTCCAGCTCCTCCTGCGTCGCGCCGGTCTGCTGCCCCACCAGGTGCTGGAACGCGGCAAGCGTGCGGAGGATCAGCGCGGCCTCGAAATCGGGGCTGCCGAGCGCCGCGAACGCATGGGTCTCGTCCGCCACCGACGCCTTGCGGGCCTGCAGCTCGGCCATTTCGTCGAAGAGCGGCAGGTAGTCGGCGCGCAGCCCGGGGTCGCCCTCGATCTCGCTGACGAACGCGGCTTGGGCCGCCCCCCGCCGGGCCATGATGTACGGATCCCGCAGCCCGCCGAGCATCCCCGTGAACGCCTTCTGCGAATTCAGCAGGCTGAAGAGCTCGTTGCGCACGTCGTCGATCCCGGGCTCGTCCTCGCGCCCCTCGATGTAGTCGTCGAACACATCGATCCGCGAGCCGAGGAAGCCCAGCAGCGCCGGCATCTCGACATCACGCCGGTACTCCAGCTCGGCGACGGTCTGCAGCCGCGACGTGCTGCCGGGGTTGCCGATGATGAAGATCAGGTCGCCCTCCGCCACGCCCTCGTCGTCCCAGCGGAAATGGTCGCCCGTCGCGAGCGGCTGGCCGTCCTCGTCGAGCAGCCGCAGAAACGCCACGTCCAGCGCGTAGCGCGGGTAGGTGAAGTTGTCGGGCTCGCCCCCGAAGAACCCCAGACCCAGCTCGGGAGCCATGACGAGCGCCGCGTTCGTGTAACGGCGGAAGATGTAGGCGGAGTAGAGCCCGCCGTTATAGAGCGACACCACCTCGACCTCGACGCCGGCCTCCTCCCCACCCCGCTCCGCCTGCAGACGATCCGCGACCGACTCGGTGAGGCTGTCGCGCGTGGCCGCGCGCGCCTCGCTGTCGGGCGCTGCGTCGACCGCGTCGCGGATCTCGGAAGTGACGTCGACGATCTCGATCAGCTGATCGGCCTCGAAGTCCTCGACGCCTCGCTCGTCTGCCAGGGTGGCGGCGTAGAAGCCGTCGTCCAGCAGGTTCTCGCCCTCTTCGGAGACCTGCGTGACGAACTCGCGGGCGCAGTGGTGGTTGGTCATGACCAGCCCGTTGGGCGAGACCAGCGAGGCCGAGCAGTTGGGGATCCTGAGGGCGCCGAGGCGGGCGCGGGCGTACCAGTCGTCGTCGGGCGAGAAGCCGTAGGTGTCGCTCAGGTACCGGGTTGGCGGCGCGTCGAAGGTCCACATCTTGCCGTTGTCGAAGGCGCCGGCCTGCACGGTGTCGATCCGGGAGGGGGCCGAGGGGG
>VXQO01000009.1 GCA_009838975.1 Gemmatimonadota bacterium
ATACGCGCCCGGGGGGGGCGGGCGCCGGTGACCGGGCGGCCGCGGGGGACCGGGCAGCCGCGGGGGACGCGCCGGCCGGCGGCGGGGCCGCGTTCCAGCCGGGCGACCGGGTCGCATACGGCAGCGTGATGGGCGGCTACAGCGAGCGTCGCGTGATCGCCGCGGACCGCCTGGTCCGGATCCCCGACGGGGTCGCCGCCGAAGCCGCCGCGGCCGCCATGCTCAAGGGCATGACGTCGTGGTACCTCTGCCGCCGCACCTACCGGGTGGCGGCGGGCGAGACGGTACTCGTGCACGCGGCGGCGGGCGGAGTGGGGACGATCCTCTCGCAGTGGTGCAAGGTGTTGGGCGCGAACGTCATCGGCACCGTCGGCAGCGCCGCGAAGGGCGAAGTGGCGCGGGAACACGGATGCGACCACGTTATCCTCTACAAGGAGGAGGACTTCGTGGAGCGCGTTGGCGAGATCACCGGGGGCGAGGGCGTGCCGGTGGTGTTCGACGGCGTCGGCGCCGCGACCTTCGAGGGGTCGCTGAAGTGCCTCGCGAAGTTCGGCATGATGATCACCTTCGGGAACGCGTCGGGGGCCGTCCCGCCGTTCAACCTGCTGCGGCTGAGCGCGAAGTGTCTCACCGTGGCGAGGCCGTCGCTCATGCCGTACGTGGAGCGTCGCCAGGACCTCGAGGAGGCCGCCGGGGAGCTGCTCGGGCACATCCAGGCAGGCGACATTCGCATCACGATCGGCCAGCGCTTTGCGCTCGAGGAAGCCGCCGAGGCCCACGGCGCACTGGAATCCCGGCAAACCCAAGGGTGCACGGTGCTGATTCCGTGACAATTGGACATTACATATTGACAAGCAGGGTTTACAAATGACGACCATGACCGCCACGCCTCCGGCCTCCGCGCGCGCCGCCCGGCTGCTCGCGGGCCTCGGGATCGACGACCTCAACCCCGGCGGGTTCTGCGGCGAGTGGGTGGGATCGGGCCCGAAGCTCGACGTCCATACGCCGATCGATGGCTCGCGCATCGCGACCGTGCGGCAGGTCACCGAGGACGAGTACGACCACATCGTCGCGCGTGCCCACGAGGCCTTCCTGCAGTGGCGCACGGTGCCCGCGCCGAAGCGGGGCGAGGTCGTGCGGCAGATCGGGGAGCGGCTGCGCGAGCACAAGGCGGCGCTGGGCCGGCTGGTCACCCTCGAGATGGGCAAGATCCTGACCGAGGGCGAGGGCGAGGTCCAGGAGATGATCGACATCTGCGACTTCGCGACCGGCCTCTCGCGGCAGCTCTACGGCCTTTCCATGCACTCGGAGCGGCCGGACCACCGCATGTTCGAGCAGTGGCATCCGCTGGGCGTGGTCGGGGTCATCACGGCGTTCAACTTTCCGGTGGCGGTGTGGAGCTGGAACACGGCGATTGCGGCGGCCTGCGGCGACGCGGTGGTGTGGAAGCCGTCGAGCCAGACTCCGCTGACGGCGATCGCGTGCACCCGCATCGCGGCGGAGGTGGCGCGCGAGAACGGGCATGACCCCGCAATCTTCTCGCTGGTGGTGGGAAGAGGGTCCACGGTTGGGGACCGGCTCCTCCATGACCGGCGCATACCGCTGGTTTCGGCCACGGGGAGCTGCAGGATGGGGTACCGCGTCGCGCGGGTCGTGGGCGAGCGCCTGGGACGCACCATACTCGAACTCGGAGGGAACAACGCGATCATCGTGACGCCGCACGCGAACATGGACCTGGTGCTGCCGGCGATCCTGTTCGGCGCCGTGGGCACGGCGGGGCAGCGGTGCACGAGTACGCGGCGGATCATCGTCCACGAATCGATCCGGGGCGAGCTCACGCGGCGCCTGGTTACTGCCTACCGGGACGTGCGGATCGGCGACCCCCTCGATTCGGCGACGCTGATGGGTCCGGTGGTGAACCGTCAGGCGGTCCTCGACCTCGAGGCCGCCATGCGCCGTGTGACGGAAGAGGGCGGCGAGGTCCTGTGCGGCGGCGAGCGGCTGGACGGCCCCGATTTCCCCGGCGGCCACTACGTGACGCCCTGCATTGCCGCGGCGCGCAACGAGTTCGAGATCGTGCAGGAGGAGACCTTCGCGCCGATCCTGTACGTGATCGGCTATGGCAGCGCGGACGCGACCCCGGCCGAGGCGGTGGACGAGGTGCGCGAGGCGATCGCGCTCCACAACGACGTCCCGCAGGGGCTGTCTTCGGCGATCTTTACCGACCACATGCGCGAGGCGGAGCTGTTCCTGTCCCACCGCGGCAGCGACTGCGGGATCGCCAACGTCAACATCGGGACGAGCGGCGCGGAGATCGGCGGCGCGTTTGGCGGCGAGAAGGAGACGGGCGGCGGGCGCGAGTCCGGGTCGGACGCGTGGAAGGCCTACATGCGGCGGCAGACGAATACGGTCAACTGGAGTCCGGAGCTTCCGCTGGCGCAGGGCGTGCGGTTCGGGTAGGAAAAGGGTCTGCGACGGTGGCGCCCGCCGCAATCCCGGCTATCCTGAGCCGCCGGGCCCGCCGCTGTCGTCGTCGCCGCCGCCACCATTGCCCCCGCCCTTCCCCTCGAGCGC
>VXQO01000115.1 GCA_009838975.1 Gemmatimonadota bacterium
CCCCACTCGGCGGCCCCCCTCGACTGCGCGCCCCCGCCGGCCCGGCGCTGATCATCTACACCAGCGGCACCACCGGGCGGCCCAAGGGCGTGCTGACCACCCACCGCAACGTCGCGGCGCAGATCACCGCGCTCACCACCGCGTGGGGCTGGACGGCGGACGACCGGATCCTGCACACGCTGCCGCTGCACCACATCCACGGCGTCGTCAACGCGCTGGCCTGCGCGCTCTGGTCCGGCGCGGCGTGCGAGTTCGGCCCAGGCGCGCCGGCCGCCACCTGGGACCGCCTCGCGTCGGGCGAGATCACGCTCTTCATGGCGGTGCCCACTGTCTACACCCGGCTGATCCGCGCGTGGGACGAGGCTCCGGCGGCTGTGCGGCGGCGCTGGTCGCGGGGCGCCGAGGGGCTCCGGCTCATGGTCTCCGGCTCGGCGGCGCTCCCGGTCGCCACGCTGGAGCGCTGGCGTGAGATCACGGGGCACACCCTGCTGGAACGGTACGGCATGACCGAAATCGGAATGGCGCTGTCCAATCCGCTGCGCGGCGAGCGGCGGCCCGGCCACGTGGGGCTGCCCCTGCCCGGCGTCGAGGCCCGGATCGTGGACGACGGCGGGAGGCCTGTCGCGCCGGGTGAACAGGGCGAGATCGAGGTGCGCGGCCCGCAGGTCTTCCGGGAGTACTGGGGGCGGCCCGGGGAGACGGCGGCGTCCTTTCGCGGCGGGTGGTTCCGCACGGGCGACGAGGCGTGTCTCGGCGAGGGCGGGTACTACCGCATCCTGGGGCGGCGCAGCGTGGACATCGTGAAGACGGGGGGCTACAAGGTGTCTGCGCTGGAGGTGGAGGAGCTCTACCGCACCAACCCCCGGATCCGGGATCTGGCGGTGGTCGGCGTCCCCCACCCGGAGTGGGGGGAGCAGCTGCGGGCGGCCTGGGTCCCGGCGGGGGAAGGAGACGCTTCCGCCGACGCCGCGGCGCTCAGGGCCTGGGGCAAGGAGCGGCTGGCCCCCTACAAGGTCCCCCATTCGTTCATGCGCGTACCCGCCCTGCCGCGCAATGCGATGGGCAAGGTGCAGAAAGCGGCGGTGTCGCGCATGTTGATGAGCGCCGAAACCGGACCGACCCCGTCGCAGCCCGGTTCCGGCGACTCCGCGCGTCCGCCATCCCAAAAGGAGCCGACTTGATACAGGCCATTCTGGACAACCTGCGCACCTACTGGGTCGTCCACCTGTTCCTGCTGGTCTACACCCTGCTGCTCGCCTACCACGCCTGGACCGGCAACCGGAAGACCAGCGGGGTCGCCGACTACTTCGTCGGGGGCCGGTCGATGGGACCGATCGCGATCGGGCTTTCGTTCTTCGCCACCTATTCCAGCACCAACTCCTTCGTGGGGTTCTCGGGGCAGGCTTACGACTGGGGGGTGACGTGGTTCCTGCTGGTGCCGTTCGTGGTGGGGCTGTCGCTCTTCGCGTGGGTCGGCGTGGCGCCGCGGCTTCGGACCTTCACCGAATCGTTGGGGTCGCTGACGATCCCCGACTTCATCGGCTTCCGCTTCGGGAGTCCGGCGGCGCGCGTGCTGGCGGCGGTGATCGTGCTCTTTGCGTCGTTCTTCTACATGACCGCGGTCTTCAAGGGGATCGGGAACCTGCTGGAGGTCTTCCTGGACATCCCGTACCGGACGGCGATCATCATCGTGTTCTTCATCGTGATGATCTACACCGTCGTGGGGGGGTTCATCTCGGTCGTGAAGACCGACGCCGTGCAGGGCGTGGCGATGATCATCGCGGGCATCCTGCTCTTCCGCGGGGCCGTGACGGCGGCGGGTGGGCTGGGGTCGTACAGCGCGCTTGCGGACGACCCGGTCACCGAGCCGCTGCTGCGCTGGGGCGGCGGGGTCTCGGTGCCGCTGGCGCTGGGCGTCATCTTTGCCGCGACCGTCAAGTTCGCGGTCGAGCCGCGGCAGCTGTCGCGCTTCTATGCGCTGGAGAGCCGGGCGGCGATCCGGAAGGGCGTGTGGGTGTCCACGCTGGCCTTCATACTGGTGTATTCGCTGCTGATCCCGGTGGGGCTGTACGCGCGCAACATCATCCCCGGCGGTCTGCCCGACACCGACCTGGTGGTGCCCCAGCTGCTGACGACGCCCGGGGTCTTCTCGGCTGGCGCGAGCGCGTTCCTGCTGCTGGCCATGGTCGCGGCGGCGATGTCGTCGCTGGACAGCGTGCTGCTGGTGATGGCCTCGAGCGCCCAGCGCGACATCGTGGGCATGGTGCATAAGTCGAGCTCGGAGCGGTCGATGCTGACCGGGACCCGGCTCTACGTGGCGCTCTTCGCGCTGATCACGGCGATCATCGCGCTGAACCCGCCCGACGGGATCGTGGGACTGACCGCGCTCTCGGGCGCGATCTACGGCGCCTGTTTCGGGCCCGCGCTCCTCTTTGGGCTGTACTGGCGGCGCGGCAACGGGGCGGCCACGGTGGCGTCGTTCCTGACCGGGCTCCTCGTGCTGCTGCTCTGGAACCGGCTTCCGTTCGGCGGGGGCATCCACCAGGTCTTCCCCGGCGTGGCGCTGTCGTTCGCGGTGTATTGGGTGGTCGCAAAGCTGACGCCCGAATACGACTCGGAAGAGATCGACCGGCTCTTCGAGGCCGAACGGCGGGGTGCCTGACGCGTCAGGCGTTCATGGCGCTCCCGGCCCCACGAGCCTGCCATCGCGCACCCATTCCTCACCGCCCACCGTCACGGTCGCGTCCGTGAAGAAGTTCCAGCGCACGTAGCCGCCGCCCACGGAACCGCCCAGCTCGGTGTTGTCGCCGAGCGAGAGCCGCACCACCCCGCCCCCGTAGCCGTAGTACGGGATCCACTCCTCGCCCTCGGGAATCGCCAGGAGCGGGTTGAGTCCCACCGCCAGCTCGCGGAAGGTCGACGCCGCCTCGCCCCCGGCCTCCATCTCGGCGAGAACCCCGTCGCGTCCGCTCGTGGCCTCGACCTCGACCACGCGGCCTCCCTCGAAGCGCAGCACCAGCCCCTCCACCCGTTGGCCGCCCCAGATCGCGGGCGGGAAGGCGATGCTGCCCTCGACCGTCTCGAGCTGCGGCGAGACCCGCGCGGCGCCCGCGGGCAGCTCCACCTCGCGGTCGATGAGGTTGCGGGCCATGGCGGCGCGCACGGCGGAGGCGTCCCCGTCCTGGCGCGTCACGGGACGGTCACCCACCTCGAAGCCGATGTCCGTCCCGGCCGGGGTGGTCACGCGCACGGGGCTCTGCCGCAGCGCGGCTTCGAAGGCGGCCAGCTTCTCTGCCAGTCCCGCGTAGTCGGTCTCCAGGAGCGCCGTCTGGTAGACCCGGTCCGCCAGCGCGTCGAGCGGCAACTCCTCCATCTCGAACGAGGTCTTCCCGGCCCAGTGGAAGTGCACGGTGCGGCCCTGCCCGCCACGCAGCACGTCCTGCAGGACGCGGTAGACGTCGGTCGGGACCGCCGGGTCGGGCACGGCTCCGGGCAGCTTCACGGCCACGTCGACGCCCCCCAGCGCCTCCGCCCAGCCGTCGGGCCCGCTCGCCAGCCCGTCGGCGAACCCGGTCGGCTCCGTCCCCTCGAGGACCGCGCCATGGACATCCACGGCGCCGAGGTCGACCCCGCCCGCCGCGGCGATGCCTTCGCGGAGCAGCGGCACGAGAGCGGCCCAGCGGCCGCCCCTCTGCCCCACCAGGAGGACCCGCTCCCCGGGCTGCAGGTGCATCCGCTCGACGAGCATCCCGGCGATCGCTTCGAGATCCAGGCCGGGCTCGGCGGCGGGCGGAGCCGCCGGAGCGTCCTCCGCACTCTCCGGGGCACAGGCCCAGGAGGCGGCAAGCACGAGGAGCAAGAGACAGCGCGGCAATGCGAGACGGCGGGACATCGGGACCTCCCTGGTGTGTGCGACGAGCCGGCGACGGGTTCCGAAGTTACGGATCCGCCCCGCCGGTCGTCCATGAACCGCAATCCGGGCGGATCCGCGGCGCAGGTTGTACGTTCATCGGTAACGGCAATGCCGCCGGAGCGCGGCGGGAGGGCAAGCCATGGTCGAACACGACAGCCGCGGAGGGGCAAGAGCCATTGGCAGGCCAACCATGCGCGCGCCCGCCATCACCGCGTTGGCCGCGACCCTGGCGCTGGCGCCCTGGCTCTCCGGGCGTGCCGCAGCGCAGACGATCCGCGGAACGGTCACCGACCCGGCGTCAGGAGCGGTGGTCGCCGAAGCCGTGGTGATCATGGTGAATGGCGACGGCGAGCGCGTCGCGACCATGTTCACCGCCCCGGACGGCACCTTCGCCCTTACGCCGCCCGGTCCGGGCACCTACATGATCGGCGTGTCTGGCCTCGGGTATCAGCAGGCGATCTCCCCGCAACTGCAGGTCGGGGCCGACGACGTCCAGCTCGACATCCTTCTCCCGCCGGATCCCGTGACCCTGGACTCGCTCACGGTCGTGTCGACGCGCAACACCCCGGATGCCGGACGGCTCCGCGGACTACTCACCACTGAGCGGCACCGGGGCACGCTGGTCGGACGCCTCACCCGGGCCGAGATCGAGTCGCGAGGGCCGCGCAGCGACCTCATCTCGCTTCTGAACACCATGAACATCCCGGGGCTGACCGCGCGCTGGATGGCCCTGTCGACGGGCGCCCCCGAGACCGGCATCTGCGTGGAGCTGGGGCGCAACCGCTCCGTGTTGCAGAAGACGGCGAGCCGGCTCGCCATCGCGCCCGAGGGTCAGCTGGGATTCGCCAACGAGGACGACATCGAGGCGAGGGCCGACGCCTGCGCCATGATGGCGGTGTACGTCGACGATTTCCCGATCTCGGACCCGGGAATGGTCCTGGCGGCGATCACCCCGGACGATCTGGAGACCGTGGAGATCCTGCCCCCGCTGGAGTCACTGGCCCGCTATGGCGCCCGTGCCGCGAACGGGGCCCTGCTGTTGCAGACGCGCGCGGGCCGAAGGGACTGAACCGCTAGCGCTAGCGCTCCACCTTGTGCATCAGCACGACGGAGCTTCCGCGCTCGCCGCTGTCCCCGACCAGGACGAATAGTTCGCGGTCCTGCGTGAGGCCGTCCGTGCGCGCGAAGATCTTGCCGCGCTTCCGCCGGTCGTCCCAGTGCATCTGCGACCTGGACACGCCAAACCCCGCGTTGGGGAGGTTGTCGGTGTACCAGTCGTAGACGCTTCTGCCGTCCGCGTCGACCTTGAGTGCAACGCCGCCGAAGGTGGCCTCGTCGGTGTCACCCGAGAACAGATGCTTGCGGACGCTCGCGTCGGGGGGAATGGGAACCCAACTGGGGATCCGTGTCGCGTCGTCGCCGAGGCCAAGGCGCGTGTCCGTGCGAGGCCCCCGTATTCTCAGCGTGCCGCCGTCCTCGTCACCACGCATTTCGAGTATGTTTCGCCCGTTGCGACCGCTGACCCTGAGCCAGCCGCCCGACTCGTCGCCCGCCCCCTCGATCACGACCCCGTTCTCGATCTCCCGTTCGAGGAAGGTCTCCATCTCTGAAGCCCAGTCCTCCAGATCCGAGAGATCGATGTGGAAGTCGCCGCCCTGGCCCGAGTGACGCAGGGTGAGCGCGCTCCCGTCGAAATCGGCCTGGGTGATCTGCACTTCGTCGCCGATGAACGCCTCCGCCATGTTGGCGACCGCCTCGGCGGTGGTGGCGTCCAGTTCCAGATCCTCGAACATGGTCTCCGAGTAGTCCACCCACTCGTCCGCCATCTTGCGCGCGTAGATGATGCCGACGACCGCGAGGGTCACGAACGCGGCGGCGAAGAGTCCGCCCGTCACCAGAATGACCTTGACGAAGGTGGGAATTCCCCTCCGCTCGTTGCGCGTGGCTTCTGTGTACGGATCGGTCATCGTGCGAATCTCCTGTGCGGACGGTCGAAGGAATCGTTAACAATGTCCCTGACTACGAACAAGCCGCGGCGATGTTTCGCCCCGGCCGCCCGAACCCACACAACCGGGAGCAGCCATGTCGTGGATCGCCGAGATACCCCGCGAGGAGGCCACCGGGCTGCTGAGGCGGGAGCTCGACGCGGCGGTCGAGCGTTCGGGCAGGGTGTGGAACATCGTGCAGGTGATGAGCCTGAACGCTCCCGTGCTTCGCGCCGCGATGGCTCACTACGCCACGGTCATGTTCGGGCCGTCGCCGCTGTCCCGTGTCCAGAGGGAACTTCTGGCAACGGTCGTCTCGGCCGAGCTCGATTGCTTCTACTGAACGCAGGCGCACGCGCATGACCTCCGTGCCGAGGTCGAGGAAGAGGGGGTGGGGAAGAGCGAGGGAGACGCTTTCGTCCACCGGATCGTCTCGGACTGGACGAAGGCCCCGCTGTCACGGGAGGACAGGGCGCTGTGCGAGTACGCGGTGAAGCTGACCCGCAAGGCGGTCCCGATGACGCGGGACGACCTGGCGCGGCTGCGCGGCGTGGGTTTTGACGACCGCGCGATCCACGATGCCACGCAGGTGATCGGCTTCTTCAACTACATCACGCGCGTCGCGGACGGCCTGGGGGTGGAACCCGAGACGTTCATCGAGCGGTGGGGTTCGGGTGAGGACGCGGCGGCCGGGCCGCAGGGGTAGCTCGCGGGGCTCGCCCGCACACCCAGGCCTGCGCCACTGGCCGCGCGTGGCCGCCAGGGTGCTGCTGGTGGGGGGCTGGACCGTCGTGGTGGTCGTGTCGCTCCTCTGCGTTTACCTGCTCGCGATGGCCCGGCCGGGTTCCGTTCAGGCGGTGCGGGCGAGAGCGCGGCGGCGGGCCATGCGGATCTGGGGACGGGGGATGATGCGGGCCGTTGGGGTCCGCGTCTCCGTTGAGGGGGTATCCCCTCCCCCGGGAGCGCTGGTCGTCTCCAACCACCTGAGCTACCTCGACATCCCCGTTCTCGGGTCGGTGATGCCGATGGTGTTCGTGGCCATGGCGGAGCTGAGGCGCTGGCCGCTCTGGGGCTTCGCGGCCTCGATCGGGGACACGATCTTCGTGGACCGCGCGACCAGGCGCGACGTGATCCGCGTGCGTGACGAGATGGCGCAGGCGCGGGAGCGCGGGGACACCGTGATCGTCTTCCCGGAGGCGACGAGCACCGCTGGCGAGACGATCCTCCCGCTCAAGCCAGCGCTCCTGGCCGACGCGGCCGCTGCGGGGACCCCCGTGCACTGGCTGACCCTCTCGTATTGGACCCCGCCGGACGGTCCGCCCGCCCGCGACAGCGTCTGCTGGTGGGGTGGCGCCGGGTTCGTGCCGCATGTGGTGCGGCTGTTCGCGCTGAGGAGGGTGCACTGCACGGTGCGGTTCGGCGACGCCCCCGTGCGCTCGAGAGACCGCAAGGAGATGGCGGTCGAGCTTCGGCGCGCGATGCTCCGGAGCTTCGTTCCGGTCGGGACGGGGGAGGGGCCCCGGGAAACGGGATGATGCAAGTCCGTCTGGACAGACAACCTTGATCGCAATACCTTGCGGCGATTCGTTTCCGGCGCGCGCCGGAGCACAAATGACCAAGGAGCTGAGTGAATGAGCGGACAGGACGGAACTCGGATCAGAGTCACGTTGCGCTGGTTGCAGATTCTCGACGACCTCGAGCCGTTTTTCAAGGACAAGGGCGAGTTCGTCTTCTGGGCCAAGGTCTGGACGGACAACGGCGGCGGCAAGGTCCAGGAGACCAGAATGCCGCGCAAGGGGCACTACCCGATTTCCGATCATCCCCGCTGGAACAGGCTGAACAACCTGGACAAGGTGCTCTTTGAGGGAGAGGTCGTCGATCACCTGGCGATCGAACTGAGGGGAGAGGAACTGGACCAGTTGAGCGGGAATGACCAGCTGGAGTTCTACACCCGGACGTTCACCGGGCCGATCCAGGACCACGTTCGCGTGATCCAGCCGGGTGACGAGGGCTCCGACGATCCCGAGAACATGGCGAACTGGCGGATCGGCTACGAGATCGAGGCCGTTTAGCCCAGCCGGCCGGTCAAACCGTCGGCCGAATCGGCCGACGCTCTCTGAACCGCCGCGTCACGCCAGCGAGAGCGCGACGCGGCGGATTTTCTCCACCATCGAATAGAAGCCGTTGCGGCGATTCGGGCTGAGGGCTTCGCCCAGCTTCAGCCGTTCGAAGATGTCGGACAGGTCCACCGCGAGGGCTTCCTCCGGGGGCTGGCCGTTGTAGATCTCCGCCAGGATCGCGAACAGGCCCTTCACTATGATGGACTCGGAGTCTCCCACGAACCGCAGCGTCCCGGGCTCTCCCTCTTCCAGCCAGCCGGCCAGCCAGGCCGGGCTCATGCAGCCGCGCACCTGGGTCTCTTGAGTCTTGAGTGCGGGGTCCATTGGTGGAAGCCGCTTGCCGAGCTGGATGATGTAGTGGTAGCGCAGGGTGCGGTCCGAGAGGGCGTTCAGCCGCTTTTCCAGCTGTTCGAGGGTCATGCGAGGGACATTCCTCTTGTCTGTGTCCGAATAAACACCGAAATTAAGAGATGCGCGTTCTTCCAGTCAAGCGTTCGGCGCAGGCCGCGGCCGGCCCGCGAGCGGAGCCGGCGATCCGGGGCCGCGGGGTAGCCGACGATCCGCCCAACCGGTACGAAACGGTACATGTGGAAATGGAACCCGGCCACTACGGGGAGGAAAAGCCCGTCACCGAGTTCCTGGCGGACGCCACGCGTTCCATCGTGGCCCGCAACCAGAGTCCGGATGTCGGCTTCGATGCCTCGGTGAACCCCTACCGCGGTTGCGAGCACGGGTGCGTGTACTGCTACGCCAGGCCGACGCACGAATACCTGGGCTTTTCGTCGGGCCTCGACTTCGAAAGGAAGATCCTGGTGAAGCGGCGGGCACCGGAAATGCTGAGGGAGGCTCTGTCGCGGCCGTCCTGGAGTCCGCAGGTTCTGGGGATGTCGGGGGTCACCGACGCCTACCAGCCGGTCGAGCGCCGGTTGCGCATCACCCGCGGGTGCCTGGAAGTCCTGCGCGACTTCAGGAATCCGGTGGCGATCGTCACGAAGAACCACCTGGTGACCCGTGATGTCGACCTCCTGAGCGATCTTGCCGGTCACAACTGCGTCAACGTCACGGTCTCCGTGACGACGCTGCGCAACGAACTGCAGCGTGTCATGGAACCGCGCACCTCGATCCCGGCCCGGCGTCTGGACGCCGTTCGGCGGCTCGCGGAGGCAGGCGTTCCGGTGGGAGTCTTCGTCGCTCCCGTGATTCCGGGACTCACCGACGAGGAGATGCCGGCAATCGTGTGTGCCGCCGCTGAAGCCGGCGCCCGCTACGCGGCCTTCCTGCTGCTCAGACTGCCGCAGGGAGTTGCGGATCATTTCGTGCGCTGGCTGGAAATCCACTTCCCGGACCGAAGGGACAAGGTCCTGGCCAGGATCCGCGACGCACGCGGCGGGAGGCTGAACGATCCGGCATTTCATCGCCGTTTTCGGGGCCAGGGCGAGTACGCGAAGCAGATCGGTGCGCTGTTCCGCTCCTCCGCCAGGAAGGCCGGACTGGACCGGACGCCGCCTCCGCTGTCCACGGCCGCCTTTCGACGTGGCGGCGGAGTGCAGGGCGACCTCTTCTGAGGCTGCTACATGCGGCTCAGCATGTAGGTGTAGGCCGCGACCGCCTCGACCTGTTCGTCGGTAAGGGGCAGTCCGGCCCGGGGCAGCATGGCACCGGGGTGTTCGATCGGCTGCGCGACGCCCGTCTTGACGAGCTCCACAATGGACGAATACTCGCCGTCGACGTTGATCCAGACGTCGTCGGTAAGGTCCGGAGCCAGCGGCCCGCCGGTGGCCTCCACCGTGTGGCAGGTGAAGCAGATGCCGCCGCCGACGAACAGGTCCCTGCCCTGCTGAACCATCTCCACCGTTACGCCCTCGGGCAGCAGGGCGGGATCGATGGAGAGTTCCGCGGGAGCGGGAGCTTCGGTGCCGGTTGCCGCGGTCATGTCCGCATCGCCACCAGAAGCGTTCTGCGCACCGCCCCCGGAATCTCCGCCGCATGCCGCCAGCACGGCGAGGGACAGCGCGCACAGGGCGCCGGACACCATCGGGCGCGTGCGCGGCCTCGAAAAACGGTATCGGATCGTCGTCATTATCTTGATCCTCTGTGGGTTCGGTTCTTTTCTTTCGATTCACTCTCAGCAACCCCGGAAACTCGCCAATGAACGACGGGACGGTCAACCACGTCCGGACGCCATGACCCATCCGTGTACACGAGTCGCGGTCATCGGGGCCGGACCGGCGGGATTCTTCTCCGCCGAGGCGCTTCTGAAGTCCGGCGATCCGGTCGAGATCGACATTATCAACCGGCTTCCCGCCCCCTACGGGCTCGTGCGCGACGGCGTCGCCCCGGACCACCAGGCCATCAAGTCGGTGGCCCGGGTCTACAGCAGGCTCCTGGCCCGCGACGAGGTGCGCTACTTCGGCAACGTGACGCTGGGGGTGGACGTGAGCCTGGACGAGCTGAGGGCGCGCTACGACCAGATCGTCTACGCGGTGGGGGCACAGAGCGACCGGCGCCTCGGCATTCCGGGCGAGGATCTGGCCGGCAGCCACGCCGCCTTCCGCTTCGTGGCGTGGTACAACGGACACCCCGAGTTTCGTGGCGCGCGGTTCGACCTGGACTGCGAGGACGTCGTCGTGATCGGCAACGGCAACGTCGCCATCGACGTATCGCGGATCCTGGTGCTGTCGCTCGACCGCCTCGCCACGACCGACATCGCCGACCACGCGCTGGCCGCACTGCGGGGCAGCCGGGTGCGGCGCGTCACCGTGCTGGGCCGCAGGGGTCCCGCCCAGGCCTCGTTCACGAACCCGGAGCTGCGCGAGTTCGGGCGGCTGGACGGGGTCTGCGCACGGGTGGACGCCGACGAGCTCGACCTCGATCCCGCGAGCGAGGCCGCGCTGGAGGGCAACGCCGTCAAGACGCGCAACATGGCGACGCTGAGGGGCTACGCGTCCGCTGCCCCGGAAGACGGGGACAGGGTGGTGCGGTTCCGCTTCCTGGCCTCGCCGCTCGAGGTGCTCGGCGAGGACGGCCGGGTCACCGGCGTGCGCATCGAGCGGAACCGCCTCGTGGAGCAGGAGGACGGCTACATGCGCGCCGTGGGGACCGGCGAGACCGAGGTCGTGCCGTGTGGGATGGTGATCCGCTCGGTGGGCTACCGCGGCGTCCCGATCCTGGGAGTGCCCTTCGACGAGCGGCGCGGGATCGTGCCGAACGAGGGGGGCCGGGTGGTGCGCGTGGCGGGCAGCGGCGAGGTCGTGCCGGGCGAGTACGTGGTGGGCTGGGCCAAGCGGGGGCCCTCGGGGGTGATAGGGACGAACAAGGCCGACGCGGCGGCCACGGTGGCTTTGATGATCGAGGACCGGGAGGCCGGGATCGTTGTGGGGAGGGGAGAAGGTGGAGCGGCCGCGGGCGACCTGGACGATCTCCTGCGGGAGCGCGGTGTGCGCCGGGTCGACGAAGCCGGGTGGCGGCGGCTCGATGCGCACGAGACCGCGCGCGGCAAGGCCGAGGGGCGGCCACGCGTCAAGCTCTGCACCGTCGAGGAGATGCTGGCGATCGCAGGCTCCGCCGGGTAGGCGGCTCGCCGGCCGGTTACGTCCCGGTAGCCAGCCTCCACACCTGCGCCACTAGAAAACAGACCACAAACCCCATGACGAGGGGCAATAGCGCCGACAGCGTGGTCCAGCGGCCGCTCCCCGTTTCCTTGTAGATGGTGTAGATCGTGGTCGAGCACGGATTGTGGAGCAGACTGAAGAGCATGAGGTTGACGCCCGTCAGCAGCGTCCAGCCGCCGGCGCTGAGAAGGTCCTGTGTGCGGCCGACCGAATCGGTCTCGAACATGACGCCCGCGCCCTGGCCCAATGAGGGGTCGCCCAGGGTGAGCACCGTGAGCATCAGCACGGTGGGAATCACGATCTCGTTGGCGGGGATCGCGATGACGTAGGCGAGCAGGATGACGCCGTTGAGGCCCAGGAGCAGGCCGAAGGGGTCGAGGAGGTCGATGCCGTGATGGGCGATCGAGGCGCCGCCGAAGGAGATGTTCGAGATCAGCCAGATGACCGCGCCGGCGGGGACCGCGAAGAGGACCGCGCGCCAGAGGATGATCAGGGTGCGGTCGATCACCGAGGTGTACAGCGTCTGCAGGATGCGCGGAGGGCGGTAGGGGGGAAGCTCCAGCGAGAAGGTCGTGGCTTCGCCCCTGAGCACGGTTTTGGAGAGCCCCCACGAGGTGAGGAACATGAAGAAGATGCCCAGCAGTGCGATGCCGACCACCGCGCCCGCCGAGACAACGCCCGCGAGGTGCGGCGGGACCAGTGCTCCGATGAAGATGGCCGCGATCAGGATCTGCGTCGGCCAGCGGCCGTTGCAGAGCGAGAAGTTGTTGGTGATGATCGCGATGAGCCGTTCCCTGGGGCTGTCGATGACGCGCGTGGCGACGACGCCGGCCGCGTTGCATCCGAAGCCCATGCTCATGGTGAGCGCCTGCTTGCCGTGCGCGCCGGCGCGCCGGAAGAGCGAGTCGAGGTTGAAGGCGACGCGTGGGAGGTAGCCGAAGTCCTCGAGGAGCGTGAACAGGGGGAAGAAGATGGCCATCGGCGGCAGCATCACGCTTACCACCCAGGCGGTGGCCAGGTAGACTCCGTCGAAGAGGAAGCCGCTGAGCCACCAGGGCATTCCGGCCCATGCGCCGAAGTCGAGCAGCACGGGGTGCACGCGGTCGAGGAGGAGGGTGGCAAGCATGGCCGACGGGACGTTGGCGCCGGCGATGGTCAGCCAGAAGACCACGGCGAGAATGGCCAGCATGAGGGGGAAGCCGAAGACCCGGCTGGTGAGCCAGCGGTCGAGGGCGCGGTCGAGGTCCGCCCCGGCCTTCCTGAGGCCCTTTCGGACGCTCGCATCGGCGATGCGGGCGGCCTCGCGGTAGATGTTCTCGGCCAGCGCGTCGTGGAATCCGGGCTTGAGCGTCCAACGGTGCCGCGTGGCCGCCCTGAGGATGCGCTCGCGGCCCTCGGAGATCGCGGCTGAACCGCCCGGCCGCTCAGCGGGGGCACCTGGGGTGGCGCGCGGCGGACTGTTGTCATTGCCGTCGCCGCCCAGTTGCCCGATTTCGCCCGACCGCACGGCCTCCGCGACGCGCTCGTCGGCGTTGAGGAGCCGCAGCGCCACCCAGCGCGCGTTGGGCAACTCGGGGAACTCCCGGGCGACCAGCGGCTCGATGGCGTCGATGGCGTCCTCGACGGCGGCCGGATGCGAACGGATGCGATGGGGACGGGTCCTGCGAGTCCCCGTGGCTACGTCGGTCGCCGCCTTCAGCAGGGCGTCGATCCCTTCGCCCTGCCGCGCCACCGCCGGAATCACCGGGACGCCCAGTTCCCGCTCGAGCCGCTTCACGTCTACCGTGACGCCGTGGCGCCGAGCCTCGTCCACCAGGTTGAGGCAGACAACCACCCGGTCCGTGATCTCGAGGACCTGCAGCACGAGGTTGAGGTTTCGCTCCAGTCGGCAGGCGTCCACGACCACCACGGTGACGTCCGGCTGCCCGAACAGGATGAAGTCGCGCGCCACCTCCTCGTCGGCGCTTCCGGCCTGCAGCGAATAGGTGCCGGGCAGGTCGACCACCTTCACCCTGCGGCCATCGTGCAGGAATGCTCCCTCGGCGCGGACGACGGTCTTGCCCGGCCAGTTGCCCGTGTGCTGGCGCAGCCCGGTGAGCGCGTTGAAGACGGTCGTCTTGCCCACGTTGGGGTTGCCGGCCAGGGCGATCAGGTGATCCCATCGGTGCGGGCTCAGACCCAGCCGGACCAGGTTGCGGGCGCGCTGGCGGGCAGGGGCGGTGTGCGGCCGCGTCTCGGGCGCGCGCTCGGCGGCCCCTGCCCTCGTTCCAGGCGTCACGAGGCCCTCGCTTCCGTTGAGCCGCCGTTGACGACCTGTATCCGTGCCGCCTGCTCACGCCGCAGTGCGATCAGGGCGCCTCGGATGTCATAGGCGACCGGGTCGCCCCCGGCGCTGCGCATCCGCGCATGGACGACCGTCCCGGGCACGACGCCGAGATCGAGGAGGCGACGGCGCGCAGGCCCGCGGCACAGGGGGGAGATGGCCGCTACGGTCGCGGATTCACCCGGCTGGATATCCGCGAGCGTGCGCGACCAGCGTGGATCGTCCACATCCTGGGACACCTCGACCGTCACGTTGCGCGCCACCGCGCTGGAGACCTCGTGGCGCCTGTCACCGGTGCGGAAGCGCACCCTGCCCGCATCGCCGTCGAGCCGCTCCACCGGGCTCATGAGCCCCAGCCCCAGCGCGACGAGCTCGCTGTAGATCTCCCGGGGCTCGTCCTCGAGATGGGTGATGAGGCCCGTCTCCCCCGGCTCGAGCGCCGAAAGGGGCACGCCCGACCTGGCCGGCATCTCGCCGGCAGCCGTGGGAATCGGGTCCCCGTGCGGATCGTAGACCGGATGGCCCAGCGCCGCCGCCAGGTCCTCCGTCTCCGCAACCGACAGCCGGTGCTCGCGCGCCTCTGCCTTACCGTGCCAGTCCTCCGGAGGCGTGCCGGTGCGGTCCGCGAGGAAGCGCTCCCATATGCGATGTGCCCGCACGATGTGCAGCGCCTGCGCCCTGCCCGGCTCCGTCAGGGCAAACAGGGCGTCCTCGGCCGTCACCAGTTCCTTTTCCTCGAGACGCTGGAGAAGCCGAATGGCCTGGGTTCGGGAGATCTGCACTCCGCCCGCCACGCTCTCGGGTGTTGCCGGCAGCCGCTCGTATTCGAGCTTGTAGAGCTGTTTCAGCACGTCCTCCAGGCGAACGCGCTCCGTGAGTCGGGCAATGCGTCGCAGGCGCGGCCCCAGGCCCCGGTCGGGCCAGAGGATGACGGCGCCCAGGCCTGCCAGGGCGAAGAACACCAGGAGTGCGTTTGCGGGATCGGGCATGGATGGGCTGGTCACTCGTGCTCGGTGCGGTGGGTCCGCCAGCGCGGCCCACGGGGTTTTTCTTTCCAAAGTTTAGGCAAGCCTAAATTTTCGCGCAACCCCGTTGACGGACTATCTTGGATCCGGGTCGGTCCTTATGTTGCAGCCGACTTTTCTTGAGCGGGGCCAAGGACGGCAGCTGTGATCAGATCAACTTTGGCGGTCGGCGCGGTGGCGTGCGCGCTCCTGGCGTCGGCGGATGTTGGGAACGCGCAGCGCGCGCGACGCTTCCCCGGAGCGCCGGGCAGCGATGGCATGTCCGCCGCGGCGAATCGGGCGGAGTATTACGCCGACGTCATGCTCCACACCAACGCCCTACTGGGCAAATGGCGCGGCGCCTGGGCCGCGGACGACATCGAGACCCTGCTCGAACTCTACACCGAGGACGCCACCTTCATCTTCAACCAGGACGACCCCGTGCGCGGGCGGGAAGCAATCCACGAGAAGCTGGAGTCGCTGCTCCAGCGGTCGGGAGAGGTGCAGGCTTCGTTCACCGACTTCGATGCCAGCGGCCGCATGGGGCTGATCACCGGACTGCTCACCTTTCAGCTCGGCGATCAGAGAGGCTCGCGCGTCCTGACAGGCATCCACATGACGGTCCTCATCCGCAACGGGCGCGACTGGGGGATCCGCAGCCAGCTGATACGGCTGGACCAGCCGGAGAACGCAACGCCCTCGAACTAGGGACTCCGGCTACTTGTTGATCCGGTAGTGCCGGACGTACTGCACGTCCAGGTCGTCCGTCCAGACGCCGAGGATGTAGTCCTCGCCGATCTCCATGTAGGGCGCCTGGTACTGGATGAAGGCACGCTGGAGTCCAGACGGCACCGAGACGCTGCCAAGCCAGGTGCCGTCGGGGGCGTGGACCTCGAATGGGGGCGGGTCGGCGCCGGCGACGTAGTAGGGTGTCAGCCAAAGGTTTCCGGCCGCATCGACATGGATGGAGCGCAGCGCTGGGAGTACGGGCACTCTGCGGCGGTCCCGCCACATCTGTCGAATCCGGCTGACTTCTTCGGCCGGGACCCCGCTGACCATCCCGAGAATCCCCGCCAGGTGAGCTTCGAAGACCGCGTCCGTGGACTCCTGCGGCGCCAGGTCGCGCCGGACGATGCGTTCTCCGATTCCGGGCGCGGGGGAAAGCACGTGCACCGAAAACGCTTTGGTATCGATGACGGCGACACGGTCAGCCGCTGCTCCGTACTCGGGCATGTTTCCGAAGGTCAACAGGGTCGTGGACATGTCCGACAGCCTCTCGACCTCTTCGCCCGGAACGACCGTCAGAACGCTCGCGCTTCCATCTGCCAGGTCAAAGGCAACTACACGCTCGTTGAGCCACCGGACGATCCCTTGATCGGTCCCTTCGGCCAACTCGATGAAACGGACGATCAGATTGTTCGCCGCGATCCCGACCGCCTTGTCGGGAGCCGAGCCGCCGGGTGCCGCGTCATCGCGCGGAAGCATCACCCTGATCGTCCGTCCCAACACACCGTCCGAATCGAAGAGCTGCGCGCGCAGCAGCCGCTCGTCGTAGGTCACCAGGGAATCCCCGGCCACGGTGCCGAGGAAGTCCAGGCTCTCGAATTCGCCGGGGCCTTCCCCGAACCTTCCTGTGCGCCACTGGAAGTTGCCAGCCGAGTCGTAGCTCCGCAGCTCCGAAGCGCCCCGGTCCGCAACCACGATGTCGCCGTTGCCGAGACGGACGGCCGCTACGACTTCACTGAACTGGTACTCGGGTGCGCCGGTCACCGTCCCGATTTCGACGAGCGGCTCCGGGGCGACCGTCCAGCCGTCACCGGGTCCCCAAAGCGGCGTGACCGCCGTGGTGATCAGGATGCCGGCCGAGTCAGTGTGTATGGTGTGTATTGGCGCGGGAGCGGTGTCGCATGCTGCAGTAACAATCAGGCCTGGAGCGAGGAATGCCAGGAGTGCGCGTCCGGAAAGGGGCATGGGCCTGCTACTTGTTGATGGGGTACATCCGGACGTACTGCACGTCCAGGTCGTCCGTCCAGACGCCGAGGATGTAGTCCTCGCCAATCTCCATGTAGGGCGCCTGGTACTGGATGAAGGCGCGCTGGAGACCGGGCGGAACGGAGACGCTGCCCAGCCAGGCGCCGTCGGGGGCGTGGATCTCGAAGGGGGGAGGGTGGGCGCTGGCCAGGTAGTAGGGCGCCAGCCAGAGGTTGCCGGCCGCATCGACGTGGACGGAGCGGAGCACGGGGAGCGTGGGGGCGTTGCGGTAGCCGCGCCACATCTGTTCAACGAAATCGACCTGTTCCGCCGGAGCGTCGTTCGGGAGCGCCATGTCGAGGATGCCCCGAAGGTGAGATTCGACGAGAGGGTCGGTCGCCTCCCGGGGCACTACTTCGCGCCGGACGATGCGCTCGGTAGTCCCATCGACCGGGGAAAGCACCTGCACGGACCAGGCTTCGGTGCCGATTACCGCGACCGCGTCGGCAGCCGCACCGAACTCGGGCATCTTCGCGAACACGTATCTGCCTCCTCGGAGACCGCCTCCCTCGCGTGGCTGGACATCCACCTCTGGACCCGGCACCACGATCAGTGGAGTGGCGGAGCCATCATCCAGCCGGATGGCGACAACCCGCTCGTTGAGCCAGCGCTGGATGCCTGCGCCATAGTCGGCGGACTCCTCCACGAAGCGCACGATCAGGCGTCCATTTGCCAACCCGACCGCCTTGTCGGGAGCCGAGCCGCCACGGGCGGCATCACTGCGCTGGAGCGCCACTCGTATCGTTCGTCCCAACTCGCCGTCCGAATCGAACAGTTGGGCGCGCAGCAGTTGCACGTCGTAGGTCACCAGGGAATCGCCAGCCGTGGTGCCGAGGAAGTCCAGACTCTCGAATTCGCCGGGGCCTTCCCCAAACCTTCCGGTGCGCCAGCGGAAGGTGCCGGCCGAGTCGTAGCTCCGCAGTTCCGAAGCGCCCCGGTCCGCGACCACGATGTCGCCGTTGCTCAAACGGACGGCCGCCACGACTTGGCTGAACTGGTACTCGGGTGCGCCGGTCACCGTTCCGATCTCGACGAGCGGCTCCGGGTCGACCGTCCAGCCGTCACCGGGTCCCCAAAGCGGCGTGACCGCCGTGACGATCGGGATCCCGGCCGAGTCGGTGCGTATGGTGTGTGTCGGCGAGGGGGCGGTGTCACAGGCGGGGGTAGTCAGGAGGATCGTCGTCGCGGCCACCTTGGCCACGGGCGAGCGGTGCGCACCAGTCATACCGGCCCCGGAATGAGAGTGACTCCGACGGGGTTCACCATCGCGCCAACGCCGGGGACGTCTACTGGCTGAGCACTTGCCGCCAGCGGGAGTGCGACCGTCCGGGGTTTCACCGCGGCCACCTCGGGATCGGCCGGCCCGGGGTCCACGGCACGCCCGCGGCCTCCAGTTCCGCCTCCAGCGCGGCCAGGTCGCCCTCCACAAGCGCCCGTAGCGCCTCGGACATCTCGGCCAGCTGGGCCGACGCCACCGTGTAGCTGCCCTGCTGGGTGGTCGTGGGCGCGGAGGTCGCCCTGAACTGCGCGCCGACGATGCGCGAGACACGCTGCATGACCGATGGGGGCGCGAACTCGGCCCGGTCCAGGGCGGTGCGGTCGCGCGACAGGACGCGCCGGATCTCGAACAGCCGCGCCTCGAAGGCGGTGATGCGCGTCTCATAGGGTGCAGCGTCCAGTCCGGGGGCGGCGCGCACCGCACGGCGCAGCAGCGCCAGCCGGTCCGAGGTCTCCCGCGCCGCGCGGTCCACGGCAACGGCGGCCCGCTGCAGTTGGGCGACCTCGCGCTGGAAGGCCAGCAGGGCGTCGCGGTCGGCGGCGGCTAGGGTGGCCGTGCCCAGCGGCCTGACGGTGAAGGACTGCGGCGCCGTGAGATCCTCGTAGCCGTCGCCGGTCGCGAGGACGACCCGCGCGGAGAACTCGCCGGGGGCGACCATCGGGCCGTCCGCCTCACCGCCGCCGGGCGAAGGAGGCTGCAGCGACGCGTACCGCAGGTCCCACGCAATGCGGTGCAGCCCCGCCCGCCTCGGGGCGGGCACGCGCCGTACCACATCGCCGGCAGCGTCGGATACCACCACGAGCACCTCGGGCGGCCGCTCCATGTCTTCGGCGGTCAGCGTGGCCTGGTCGGGGTACGCGATGTCCTCGCCCCGTGCCAGCGCCTCCCGCTCCAGCCGCTGCCGCCGCTCTTTCAGTGACTCGTGGCTATCGCGAAGGTAGTAGGTGAAGACCGCCCCGAAGGGCGGGTTGGGCGCCGTGAAGAAGGAGTCGCCGAACGTGCCCTTCTCCTGGCCGCCCAGCGGGCGCGCCGGGATGTAGGCCCACGGGTCCTTCACGGGGAAGAGATGGGCCGGGGTCGCTGCGGCGGCCTCACCCGCGTCGCCCGCGGTCCCCGCCCCCGCCTCCGCCACGGCCTCGTCCATTTCACGCAACGGCGAGTAGTCGTCCAGGATGTAGAACCCGCGCCCGAAGGTGGCGAGCACGAGGTCGTCCTCGCGGCGCTGGATCTCCAGGTCGCGCACCGCGATCGTGGGCAGCCCGCCGCGCAGCCGCACCCAGGACCCACCCCCGTCGCGTGTCACGAAGAGCCCGAACTCGGTGCCCAGGAAGAGCAGATCCGGGTCGACGTGGTCCTCCATGAGCGTCCAGCTCGACTGCCCGTCGGGCACGTCCCCGGTGATGTTCGTCCAGCTCGCGCCCCGGTCGTCGCTCCGCACGACGTAGGGCGCGAAGTCGCCCTCCTTGTGGTTGTTGAAGACGGCGTAGACCCGGTCGCCCATGTGCCGGGACGCCACCACGTCGGCCACGTAGGATCTCGCAGGCACCGCCGGGAACGTCTCGTGCCGGCGCCAACTGCCACCACCGTCCTCGCTGACCTGCACGAGTCCGTCATCCGTCCCTACATACAGCAACCCTTCGACCAGAGGCGACTCGTCGAGCGCCACGATCGTGCCGTAGGGGGAAGTGAAGACGTTCTTCCAGACGGCCTCGGGCGGCCAGATCCGGCCCATCACCGGACGCTGGTTGCGGTCGAGTCCGCGGCTGAGGTCCCCGCTGACGGCTGTCCAGGTCTCGGCGCGGTCGTCGGAGCGGAAGAGCTTCTGGGCCGCGAAGTAGATGCGGCGCGAGTTGTGCGGACTGATGATCAGCGGCGAGTCCCAGTGCCAGCGAAGCGCCCCCTCCCCCGCTTCCGGCTGCGGCTGGATGTCCAGCTCCTCGCCGCTGGCCCGGTCGTAGCGGACGATGCCAGCGTACTGGGACTGCGTGTAGACGATGTTCGGGTCGTCGGGGTCGACGCGCGCCTGGAAGCCGTCGCCGCCGTGGGTGATGAACCAGTCGCTGTTGCGGATCCCGTGCACGTTGTCGGTGCGCGACGGGCCGCCCACGGACGAGTTGTCCTGCGTGCCGCCGTAGACCGTGTAGAAGGGGGACATGTTGTCGATGCCGACGCGGTAGAACTGCATCAGCGGCATGTTGCCGGAGACGTAGCGCCAGGTGCGGGTGCCGTCGAATGTCTCGTAGAGGCCGCCGTCGCTGCCGACGAGCATGTAGTCGGGGTCGTCCGGGTCGAAGATGATCTCGTGGTTGTCGACGTGCTTGAAGCGCGTGTTGACCTGGTCGAAGGTGCGTCCGCCGTCGTTGGTGACGTGGATGATCACGTCGACCGCGTACACCCGGTCCATGCGATGTGGGTCCGGGTAGAGTTCGCCGTAGTACTGGGGGTCGACGACGATGTAGTCGGACATGCGCACCCACGTCTCGCCCCGGTCGGGGGAACGGTAGAAGCCGCTACGGTCCTCAGTGGCGGCGGCATTGGCGTAGAGCACGTCCGGGTCGATGGGGGAGACAGCCAGCGCGATCCGCCCGAGGTCGCCGGAAGGCAGCCCGCTCGTGATGTCGCGCCAGGTTTCGCCCGCGTCGGTGCTCTTCCAGATGCCGGATTCGGGGCCGCCCGCGACGAGGATCCCGACGTGGCGGCGGCGCTGGAAGGCGACCGCATATAGAACGTCCGGGTCGCGCGGGTCCATGGCCACATCGGCGATGCCGGTGTTCTCGCTGATCTCGAGCACCGGGGCCCAGGTGTCGCCGCCGTCGGTGGTCTTGAAGAGGCCGCGGTCGCCGCCGGGTGCCCAAAGACCGCCCATCGCCGCCGCGTAAACGACGTCCGGGTCGCGCGGATCGATCAGGATCTGGCCGATGTGCTCGGAGGTGCGCAGGCCGGCGTTCGTCCAGCTGCGCCCGCCGTCGAGGCTCTTGTAGATCCCGTCGCCCCAGCCGACGCTGCGCTGGCTGGTGTTCTCGCCGGTCCCGAGCCAGATCACGTTGGAGTCGGTGGGGTCAATGGCGATGGAGCCGGTGGAATACGCGGGGTAGTTATCGAAGATGGGCGTCCAGGTGGTACCGCGGTTCTCGGTCTTCCAGACGTTCGACGAGGAGGTGGCGACGTACCAGACGCTCCGGTTGGTGGGGTCGACCGCCACGTCCGCGATCCGGCCCGACATGAAGGCCGGGCCGATGCCCCGGAGTTCGAGGGCGGAGAGGAGGTTCTCGTCGACGGTGAGGGATTGGGCCTGCAGGGTGGCCGAAGCCGCAGAGATGGCAGCCGCAAATGCAAGTGCGGTGGCCGTTGGTAGGGGGAGGAGGGTGGCGGGGCGGGGCGCGGCATCGCCCCGGGCGCGCATCGTCCCGGACAGGGTTGCGGGCAGCCTGCGGAAGATGGAGATGGTGGCGGCGGTGAGAGGGCTCATGCATGGCCTCGGTCGTGTTGGCATCGGTCAGTGGCGCGGCAGGTAGCAGGATGCTCCGGGAAGCGCTCCGCCGCAATCACACCAGCTTCCAGAACGCGCCGCGCAACCCCGCGTCCTGAAGCAGCCCCTGCTTTGCCGTGGCCGAGTACGGCCGCCATGCGTCGTCCAGCCGTCCCCCATACCAGTCCCGGCTCAACTTCCCCAGCACCTCGACCGGCACGATGGCGCCGGGATACCCGCCCCGCCCCCGCTCCCACGCC
>VXQO01000058.1 GCA_009838975.1 Gemmatimonadota bacterium
TATTCTTTACCCGCCCCCCCCCACCCCCCCCCCTCCTTATGCGTCCCCCGCCTCATTTTTTAATACACCCCGGGGGGGGGGGGGGGGGGTCGGGGTCGGGCGCAGTGTCGGGTGAACCAACGCCCGGCGCGAGGGGGTCGATGGCCTGGAAAACGTGGCGAGTGTCTTCGACGGTGTGGGTCAGGAAACCCACCGTATCGAACGTCGTCGAAAGCGGAACGACACCATCGGTCGGCCACCGTCCCGTGGTGTGGCGCATGCCCACTACCCCCGTGGCCGATGCGGGGATCCTCACCGATCCTCCTGTATCGCTTCCCAGGGCGAGCATGGCAGACCCTTCCCACAGACTCACACCGGCACCGGACGAGGAGCCCCCCGGCGCGCGGTGTTCCGCCGGGTCCCACGGGTTGATCGGCGTGCCCGTGTTCGGGTTCAGGCCGATGCCTCCGAAAGCCAGCTCCACCGTGTGCGTCTTGCCGACGACGACCGCGCCGAGGCGGCGCAGCGACCGCACCAGGAACCCTTCGCGCTGCCAGCGGTCCGGCAGCTCTCGCCTGGTGCCGGCGCGGATCGGGAGGCCCTCCACGCCGTACAGATCCTTGACCGACACCGTTACGCCGGCGAGTGGGCCCGGATCCTCGCCCCGGGCCACGGCCGCGTCCACCGCGTCGGCCCGGCGGCGCGCACCTTCGGCGTCAAATGCGATATAGGCACCGAGGTCGGAAGCCTCGTAGCTGCGAATCGCGTCTTCGGCCAGCGATCGGGCGGTTGTGGCGCCGCTTCGAACCTCGGCGGCGACTCGTGCAATGGGGGAGTGGTTCATCGGTGTCTCGCTGTGGATTCTGCGCTTTCGGCCTGGCCATCGCCTGCGGCACCGCTTCGGCTCGGAGCCATCGCGCGGTCCCATGGGTACAATATGTGCCATGTCGATCCCGCAAACCCGCATCAGGCGCTGCAACGACGCACCCGTCAACACGGGTGCGCGGTTCGTGCTGTACTGGATGATCGCCGCCCGACGCACCCGGTGGAACTTCGGGCTCCAGCGGGCCGTGGAACACTCGCTCACCCTTGGACTGCCGCTCGTAGTGCTGGAGCCAGTGAGGGTGGGGTACTCCTGGGCCTGCGACCGCTTCCACAGCTTCGTGATCGACGGCATGATCGACAACCGGGCACGCCTGCGGGGGCGCGAGGGTGTGTCCTACTACCCCTACGTCGAACCGCAGGAAGGCGCCGGCAAGGGTCTCGTCGAGACTCTTGCCTCGCATGCGGCAGTGGTGGTCACGGATGACTATCCGGCTTTCTTCCTGCCCGCGATGATTCGCGCGCTCGCGCCGAGGCTGCCCGTGCTCCTCGAAGCGATCGACTCGAATGGCCTGCTCCCCCTGCGGGCCGCCGATCGCACCTTCCCCACCGCGTATCAGTTCCGGCGGTTCCTGCAGCGCCACCTCCCCGTGCACCTCTCCGACCGACCGGCCAGGGATCCCGTGGCCCGCCTGGAATCCGCGACTGTCCGGGCTGTGCCCACCCCCGTGGTGCCCTCCGCCATCGTCGACCGCTGGGCCCCTGCCGATCTCGACGATCCGGCCGCCATCGTCGCCAGCATGCCGATCGATCACACAGTCGCCGTCGTTGGCTCCCGCGGTGGTCCAAGCGCAGCTGCCGCGCGGCTGTCCAGCTTCATCGACCACCTGCTCCCCCTATACGCGACCGACCGCAACCAGCCCGAGCTCGACGCCACCAGCCGCCTGTCGCCCTACCTGCACTTCGGCCACCTGTCCGCGCATCAGGTCTTCGACCGCATCGTCGCGCGCGAACGCTGGACTCCCGCCTGTCTCGCCGACAACGCCGCGGGCCGCCGCGCCGGGTGGTGGGGAATGAGCGAGAGCGCGGAGGCGTTCCTCGACCAGCTCGTGACGTGGCGCGAACTCGGGTTTAACCGATGCGTCCACGTCACCGGCTACGATACGTTCGACGCGCTGCCCGCGTGGGCCCGCACCACGCTCGCCGAGCACGCGTCCGACCCCCGCAACCCGACCTACGACCTGGACGACTTCGAGCTGGCCCGCACGCACGATCCGCTCTGGAACGCGGCCCAGAACCAGCTTCGCCGCGAGGGCCATATCCACAACTATCTGCGGATGTTGTGGGGCAAGAAGATTCTTGAGTGGAGTGAGAGCGGCCGCACCGCGCTCCGGACCATGATCCACCTGAACGACAAGTATGCACTGGACGGGAGAGATCCGAATTCCTACACGGGGATCCTCTGGGTGCTTGGCCTCCACGACCGCCCGTGGGGCCCGGAACGGCCCGTCTTCGGCAAGGTCCGCTACATGAGCTCCGCGAACACCGCCCGCAAGTACCGGGTGCGGCGATACATCGAGGAGTACGCGGCGCCGTGAGCGCTCCGAACGCGCCAGCCGGGGCTGCCAGGCGGGACTTCGCCAAGCCGATCCTGGTGATCAGCGAGTGCCTCGAGTTCGAGCCCTGCCGCTACGACGGTGCCCGCATTCGATTCGATTTCGTCAAGGCCCTCGAACCCCATGTCCAGTATCGGCCCGTGTGCCCGGAAGTCCAAGTCGGACTGGGAGTTCCACGCGACACGATTCGTCTGGTCGCGTTGGCCGACCGCAACCTCCTGGTGCAGCCCGCGACTGGCCGCGACCTCACCGACGACATGGAGGGGTTCGCCGCCAGGCACCTGGACGGTCTCGGCGAGGTGGACGGATTCATCCTCAAGTCGCGGTCGCCGAGCTGCGGGCTGGGCCACGTCAAGGTTTTCAACGAAGCCGAGTCCCGGGGTGTGGTGCGGCGCGGCGCGGGCGTCTTTGCGGCCGCCGTGCTAACGCGCTACGGCGATCTCGCGGTCGAGGACGAAGGGCGCCTGCGCAACCACCGCATCCGCGAGCATTTCCTGACGAAGCTTTTCGCGCTGGCGCGGCTGCGGGATGTCGCCCGAGGCGGACGCATAACTCGGCTGGTCGGGTTCCACGCCGCCTACAAGTTCCTGCTGCTGGCCTACAGCGAGCGCGACCTGCGCGAGTTGGGGCGGATCGTCGCCAACCCGGGCAGGGAACGGTTCGTGGCTGTCTTCGCCGACTACCGTACCAGGTTCCTGCAGGCGCTCAGTGACACGCCGCGTTACACATCGGTCATCAACGTGTTTCAGCACATCTCGGGCTTCTTCCGCAAGGAACTGAGCCGGCGCGAGAAGGCGCACTTCGCCGAGCTGCTGGACCGGTACCGGGAGGGGCAGCTGCCTGCGAGCGCGATCGCCTCGCTGCTGGAGTCGTGGGCCGTGCGCTTCGGGTCGACCTACATCATGGACCAGGCGCTGTTTGCGCCGTTCCCCAAGGCGCTGACGAGCCCGGCGGACTCGGGGAAGGGACGGGCTGCGGGGCGTTCCGTGGCCCGGTAGCGTCCGAACGGGTGGGCGGCGCGCCGAGGGAGCGTCAGGGATCCGGCAGCAGTTCCAATGTCGTCGTCGTCGTGGATTCCATCGTCATCGCACCCATGTCGATGTCCAGGCTGGTTTGGCTCGTCTGGCTCTGGTAACGCCCCTCGGCAAGGTCCACGACCATTGTTCCCGTGATCCTGCCGGTTGCCGATGCCCCCATTCCCCCCATGTCCATTTCCATCTCGATCGGGCCCTGAAAAGAGATGGTCGCGAAGCCGCCCTCCAGGCTGACGAACGTGTGCGTCATTACCACTTCGGCAGACACCGATCCGGTGGGTCCCATGGGGAGACTCATGGGTGCGCCCTGCGTCCATGAGTCCCCCGGGCTGACCTGCTCTGCGGGAAGGACGAAGTAGCTCGACTCCTGCAGGAAGTCCTCCATGTTGAAACCTGGAACGTCCGGCAGGCCTTCGGAATCCGTCACCTCAAGCTGTGCTCCACGCGTGTCGGTTTCCGTGGTGAAGGCACTCCCTGCGAGGTCCGGCAGCATGTCCATCCCGGGCATGGCCGTCGTCATCGTCGTGGAGTCGATCGTCGTGCGGTATCGAATCACCTCGCCTGCACCGTCAAGGACCGTCTGCGTCTGAAAAAAGCGCATTGTCATGAGAGGGCCGCTCGCCGGTATCATTGGGCTATCCACATCCGTTTGCATCGAAAAGGCGTACCGGGATACCTGGCCCTCGGGTGGTGCCAGTCTCAGCAGGACCGGAGCCTGCGGGCTCTGGCCGGCCACAGTGGGCGCGGTCAGGAGAGAAAGAGCTGCGGCGGTTGCGACCCCGTACATCGATCCTCCCAACAGTGTGATCATGTTCAGCGTCCCCGCGTCCAGGTCTCGAAGAAACCGTCCCCACTCTCCTGAATCTCGGTACCGAAAAGGCGGCCGGACAACTCCAGCGTTCCGCGCATCTGGTAGAAAAGGGCGGGTGGTCCGTCCTGTGCCACCGGTCCGAGTGTCACCTGGGTGTGGCCGACGGTGACGCTCAGAGCCAGCGAGTCCGGCCCGTTGTCGGCGTGAATCGCGATGGCGGCCGGTGTGCCCTGGCCCTCCCGGCCCGGCCACAGCGTGATGAGCTCGCGAATCGTGAAGACGCCCGCGAAACCGTGCTCGTCAGCCAAGTAGAGGAACTGGCCGCCTTGTGTCGCGTTCGCGTCTCCATCCGTCTCTCTCGCGATCCCTCCGTAGAGCACGGAATAGGGACCGGCCCTCGCCTGCCCCCAATCCCAGGTCACGCTGGACCACGTGCCCCAGTTGTGATCGTGGTAGGTGCGCGCGCCGTCCAGGCGCTGACAGCGCGCGCCTTCGCACACCTGTCCCGTGGCCAGTCCGTCGAGCAGGGGAACGGTGTAGCCGGAGACGAAGTCGCTGCTGCCGATGTCGACCGGCGGCAGATAGCGGCGCGTGCGCTCCGACACGATGAGGTCGACGGTGAGGGGGGCGAGTGCGCTCGACGCTGTCGGACGAGACTCCAGCGGCACCCGCGCCCGCAGCCGGTAGGAGCCGTCCGCCTCGATCGTCACGCTGGACTGCCCGATCACCAGGTCGGGGTGACCCTCGTCGAAGGCGACGCTTGCCGACCCGACCTCCACCGAGTACACCATCGCCCTTCCCGATTCCGGAGCGACCCGCGTGGCCAGCACACGGCCGCCCCAGCGTCCGTCGGGAGCGTCGCCCCCGACCATGTAGGTGAGGTAGAGCCATCCCGAGTCGGGGAGCATGACGTTGAAGTAGTGCCACTCCGCCCAGGTCGTGTCCTGCGCGGCCGGACCGCGCGGAAGGTGCAGGCCGTCGATGGATCGATAGAAGTCGGCAGTCGAGGGAGCACGCCAGGTGCGGTCGGCGTCCAGGTCGCCCCAGGCGCCGGCGAGTAGATCGGGGGCCGCGCCAAGGTCCACCGCCGCACCGGGAAGCGTGGCGCCGGCCGAGATCGGCACCGGCCCGGAATCGGTGTCGAGGTAGAGGAGTTCGTCGTCGATCCACGGTGCCGCCGCCGCGATCCGGTCGTCGAAGCGGGTGCCCGCGAGCACTTCGCGGTAGATGAGCGTGGCCTGCTCGACGGAGAAGTACATCGAGCTCGCGCCGCCGGTCCGGAGCGTCTCCAGATCGATGCCCTCGGGCAGTACGATCAGGTCCCCGCCGCCCAGCAGCTCCCGGTCGCGGGCCTGGTCGACCATGGCCTGCCCCACCGAGAGCAGGACGATCGTAACCCCCACGCCGAGCGCGTAGCCGCCGAGAAGGAGCGCGCTGCGCCCGGATCGCTGCCGTACCGAGGCCCAGACGAGGCGCAGGATCACGGGATCGCTCTCCCGTCCACGACCTCGATGCTGCGCTTCGCGCCGGCCGCGAGTTCGAGGTCGTGGGTCGCGACCACGATCGTGGTTCCGTCCGCGTTCAGCGACTGGAAGAGGGCGAGCACCTGCCGCGAAGTGGCGCGATCCAGCTCGCCGGTGGGCTCGTCCGCGAGCACGAGCGCGGGTTCGTTGGCGAGGGCGCGGGCGATCGCGACGCGCTGGCACTGGCCTCCGGAGAGTTCCCCGGGTCTGTGATGGAGCCTGTCGGCAAGAGCGACCCGTTCGAGCACGGCGGCCGCCCTGGCGCGCCTGAGCTTGCGGGGGACGCGCGCGGCGGCGAGGGGAAGCTCCACGTTCTCGAGCGCGGTGAGCATCGGGAGCAGGTGGAACCTCTGGAACACGAAGCCGACCTGCTCGAGGCGGAGAGCGGCCCGCTCTTCCACCGACATACGGGAGAGGTCGCGGCCCAGAAACACCACCTCGCCCGACGTCGGAGTGTCGACCCCGCCGAGCAGGTGCAGCAGGGTGGACTTGCCGGAGCCGCTGGGCCCCGTGACCGCGAGAAAGTCCCCTTCCGGTACCGTTATGGAAATGCCGCGAAGGGCCCGCACACGGGACCGCCCCGTGCGGAAGTCGCGCGTCAGGTCGCGCGCGGCAACCACGATCTCGCTCACGGTGCGTCCTTGTGCAGGATGGAGGCCACCTCGAGCCGGGTCGCATTGAGCGCCGGGATCAGTCCGGCGACCGTGCCGGACACCAGCAGCAGCGTGAAGGCGGTCACCAGGCTGTCGGCGCTGACCACGAAAAACCGCACCGCCACCGGAAGCCCGGGGAAGTCCGACAGGATGGACTCAAGATACCCCGCCACCACCACCGAGAGCGCGACGCCGATCGCACCACCGATGGCGCAGAGCACCACGCTCTCGGCAGCGAGTCCCCCCACGATCCGGCGCCGCGAGAGGCCGATCGCCCGCAGCGCCGCGATCAAACCCAGTCGCTCACTCACCGACACGGCGGTAAGGGTGCCGACGAGAAGCGTGGCGACAACGAGGCTGACGCTCGCCAGGATCAGCGCCGTCTGCCGGAAATAGGAGAGGCGCGCGTCGAGGCGTTCGGAGATCCCCGCGAGCGTCACGATCTCGACGCGATCGACCTTGGCCACGATCGCGGCGCGCACCGAATCGGGTTCGAACCCTTCGCCGATCCGGATCATCGCGAAGGACACCTGGTCTTCCTGCGACGAGAGCGCCTGCAGGTCATCGAGGCGCATGACGACCTGCAGGTCACCGCGGGATGCGAAGACGAACTCGCCGGTTCCGGAGACCCGGGCCGTGGCGCGGCGTCCCCAGGCCCCCGTTGCCCCGGCGGGACGCAGTCGCACCGCGCTTCCGGGCTCCACGCCGAGCAAGCCCCGGACATCCGCGTCGGTAAGCACCTCGCCAGGCCCGGGCATCTCTCCTTCGGTGAGCCGATAGAGGCCCTGGTCTCCCGCATCCATGCCGAGCGCGAGCGCCTCGACGGAGCGCCCCGAATCGTCCGAGGTCTCCACTGTAACCGAGGCGGCCAGGACCGGTGCGACGCGCTCGACTCCGGCCACGCTCTCCACGCTGTCCCGCAGAGTCGCAAATCCGGGAACCGTCGCTTCGGTGTCGAAGGGGAGGGTGCCCTTCGGGGTGAGCCGCAACTCATAGCCACGTGACTCGAGCAGGTCACCGAAGCTCCGCGTTATCCCGCGACCCAGCATGAGCATGTCGGCGAGCATGGCGGTCGTGACCGCGACACCAGCCAGCGTCAGCAGGGTGCGGAGCGGGCGCGTGCGGAACTCGCGGATGGAATTGAGTGCTAGCATGAAGTGCTAGCGTCCCATTTCGTCGAGCGGATTCGACGCCAGCAGCCGGGTGGCCGCGAACACGCCGGCTGCCATGCCCAGCAGCACCGCAAGCGCCAACGCTTCCATCACGACAACCCCGGTCACCTGGGAGAACACCAGCGTGGTGTCGTAGTACCGCTGGTAGTAGGCGTTGACCACCGCGGAACTCGCGACCCCGACCCCGAGACCGGCTGCTCCGCCTAGTGTGGACAGCATTGCGGCCTCGGCCACCGTCCACCAGAACAGCAGACGTCGCGGGATCCCGGTGAGCCGCGCGGCGGCGATCGGCAGACGCCGCTCCTGAACCTTCAGGATCATAATGCAGCCCAGGAACACGCCGCCGGCGATCAGTGTGATCAACGCGATCGCCGTGTGGAAGCGGCTGACGACGCGGAACGTCGTGGACGAACGTTCGGCCACCTCGCTGACCGGCAGGACCTGGGCGCCGGGAAGCAGCGGCTCGAGATCGGCCGCCAGCGTGGCGAGGTCGGTCCCGGGCCGTGTCGCCACCGTGAAGTAGTCGACCTCGTTCCGGCGAGCGGAGAGCGTCTGCAAGTGCGGCAGGTGAAACAGCACGCGCGGCCGCGTGGCGTTGAGGGTGGCGGGGTCGGGCGGCGGCTCGAAGATGCCCGCCACCACGGCGTTGCAGGGCTCGGCCTCGATCGTGGAGCGCACCACAACGGTGGAGCCGGGGGTCAGGGCGGCGGCGTCAGCGTAGGGACGTTCGACCAGCACCTCGAGCCCGGGCGGGCAGTCCTGGGCGTCCGCCTCCAGGGGTGCCAAGGCCAGAAGCGCGACCGGGGCTGCCAACACGCTGACAGCGCAACGGCGCGGCAGAATCCGCTTCAGCGCCCGTTTCCCCACCCGCATGGCGACGTGCGCCGTCAGCACGGGCGCGGCGACCGCACCGATGGGCGGCCCACGCGACCCTGGACTCGCCGTGTGTCGAGTTGCGGCTACCTCGTTCCCGTGGCCGTCATTCCGTCCGGGAAGATCTCATTCCATCCCGCGAGGAAGCGCTCCATCTCGTCCTCGGTCCCAATCGACACCCGGAGATAGTCCAGCATCGGCGGGAAGTCGCGGCCCACGGCAACGTCGCGCTGGCGGAATGCCGCCCTCACCTCGGATGCGGGCCGGCCGGTGTTGACCATGAAGAAATTGGTCTCGGAGGGAATCACCTCGAAACCCTGGTTGCGGAGCTTGTCCGCCGTGGCGTCGCGAAGCGCGATGGTCGTGTCCCTGACCCAGGCCTCGGACTCGTTGTCCTCGAGCGCGGCCACGCCACCCCATTTGACGAGCGCGTTGATCGTGCCGGTCGTGTAGGTACGCATCTGGGCGATCATCTCGGGCGGGGCGATCCCGTAGCCGAGCCGCAGGCCCGCCATGCCGTAGATCTTGGAGAAGGTGCGGGTCACGAGAACCTTGCGGCCTTCCTTGATGTAGGGGACCGCGGTCGCGTAGCGCGGATCCTGCACGAAGTGGTGGTAGGCCTCGTCGATAAGGACCGGGATGTCCTCGGGGATGTTGTCGAGGAGGTGCCGGATGTCCGAATCGGGGACGACCACGCCGGTGGGGTTGTTGGGGTTGCAGACGTAGACCATGCCGACGTCGCGGTAGTTGCGCTTCGTGACCTGGATCAGGTCGTCGATGTCCTGCGTGTGGTCGGGAAGGAGCGGACGGGTGATCGCATCGGCATCGACGCCCGAGGCGGCCCGGTACACAGTGAGGAAGGTGGGCTCGACGCCGACCACCTTCTCTTCGTGCCGCAGAAAGGCGAGCGCGGCGACCTTGAGGGTTTCGCCGGAGCCGGCGTGCATGATGATGTGGTTGGTGTCGACACCGTGGTGTTCGGCGATCTTCTCGAGGACGTCGCCGTCGGGATAACCATACCGGTTCGAGTACTTCCAAGCGGCGTTCATCGACGCCATCATCTTCTCGGAGGGCCCGTACGGGTTCTCGTTCGATGCGAGCTTGGCGAGATCGTCGTAGGGGTCGAGCGGGACGAGCCCCTTCGGTGGAGGCGGCAGCGTGATGCCGAGAGCCGAGCGGGGCCGGAGGCCGAACGCGCCGAGCGCCGCGACCGCACCGCCCATGAAATGCCGACGGGAAAACCTGGTGTTCATCCTGCTGTCTCCTTGCTGAACGGGATCCTGACCCCATGCCGATGCCGCCTATCCATGGTGGCGGCGTGCCTGACGCATCATAGGCGGACAGGGGGTGCGGCGCCAGTCGCCGGTCAGCCGAGCCGTGCCCGGCTCCCCGGCCCCTTCCCCACGCGGCCGCTCAGGGTGTCCGCCAGTTGCGCAAGGCTTTCGAGATTGTGGACCGGCCGGTGCTCATCCACCTCCGGCAACAACGCCTTGATGCCAGCGGCGCGAGGCGCAAAAGCCCGGTAGCGGAGCAGCGGGTTCAGCCAGATCAGGCTCCGGCACGACTTGCGCAGTCGGCGTGCCTGGGCGCGGATGCCGTCGCCGCCCTCGCGGTCCAGCCCGTCGGTGACGAGAAGCACGACCGCACCCTGGGCCAGGAGCCGGCGGGACCAGTGCAGGTTGAAGGCTTGCAGCGAGGCGCCGATGCGTGTGCCGCCGTACCAGTCCTGCACGGTGGTGCCGATGCGGGCAAGTGCGCGATCCACGTCGCGGTCGCGCAGCAGGCGCGTGATGTTGGTGAGGCGCGTGCCGAATACGAAGGTGTGGACCCGGTCGGCGGCGTTGGTGAGTGCGTGGAAGAAGTGGAGCAGGATGCGCGAATAGGATTCCATCGAGCCGGAGATATCGCATAGCGCGACGATGGTCGGGCGCCGGGTTCTGGTGGACTCGCGCTCGAGGGGCAGCGGGCAGCCGCCGGTGCGGACGCTGGTTCGCAGCGTGCGCCGCAGATCGATGAAACGGCCCCTCGGATCGGGCTCGCGGCGCCGGGTGAGGACCGGACGCAGGTCGAGCTTCAGGGAGCGGATGGCCTCCTTCGACTGGATGACTTCGGCCGGCGTCATCTGCTCGAAGTCCTTGGTGCGGAGGACTTCGGTGGGCGACCAGGCGAGCCGCAACGGGATTTCGTGCGGGGCCTCGCGGGAGGGATCCGGTGCGGGCCGCGTGGCGGATTCGCCTTCGGCCGACAGGCGGGCGGGGGCGCGAGAGGGCGGTTTCTCGACCGGGATCTGCGAGCGCGACAGGAGGGCGGAGAGCGCTTCGTCCGCGCCGAAAGGGTCGCGCCAGAAGAGGCGGAAGGCGCTTTCGAAGATGTGATGGTGCTCGCGCTTCGATACGAGGGTGCCGTGGAGGGCCCAGAAGAACTGGTGTCGTGCCGTGACGTCGACGGCCGCCAGCGCACGGACCGCGGTGATCGTGTGGCCGGGTCCCAAGGGCAGCCCGGCGGCGCGCAACAGACGCACGAAGTGCGTGACGTTTTCGGGGAGGCGGCCGGGGTGGATGGGTTTGACGGTCATCGTGAATCAATACGGCGCGATCTCTTCGAAGTCGATTTCGATGGCGTTGAAATCGATTCCCACGAGCTGATGTCCGGTCGCCGGATCCTCTTCGAGTGAGATGAACCCAAGTTCCGCAAGTCGGCGGATTTCGCGGATGAAGGTTCTTTGGGTGACATCCAGGTAGGCACCTCTGACGTAAGGCGAGTTCACCAGGTCGCTCAGGCGGATTTGCGTGGACGGGCGTTCCGAAAAGGGGTCGGTCGGTTCCGTTTCGTCCAGAAGAAAGCTGAGCAGTGAATACTCACGGATGTTGAGGAGGTGGCGGCGCTTGCTCACCCGCATCGCGAGTCCCCGGTTCAACGTATCGCGGTAGACCAGCCGGTTCAGCTTCGTCTTGATGAGCCTGTTGATCCCTCGGAGTTCGGCTTCAAAGCCGCGCAGCCCGAATTCCACGAAGCTCGCGAGATCGAAGGGCTGCGTTCGCCGACACGCTTGCAACCGCCGCTTGTATTCGTCGCCGTTGCGGTAGAAGTAGTTGGACAGCCCGTAGAATCCGTGGACGTTGTACCCGCCTTCGTACAGGATGGCCGCTTCCACCAAGCGTGACACCCGTCCGTTTCCGTCCCCGAACGGGTGGATGGTCACCAGGAAGAAATGGGCGACCAGGGCCCTCACCACCGGGTGTTCACTCCGAAACCGGCCCGAGTTCACGAATTCCACGAACTCGTGTAACAAGCGGGGAAGATCTTCGTGCGGCGCGCCCCGATGGACGCCCCCCAGTGCCTCCGTACCGACCTGCACGCCGTGGCTGCGAAGGGCGCCGGGGACGTTGTCGGCTTCGTCGGAGAGGCGCGTCATCAGCTCATGCATTTGCAGAATGTCCTGAACGGTGACCGGGGGTCTGCCGGGTCCGAAGCGGCGTCTCACCCAGTCTTGAGCGATATCCGCGTTTTGGATCTGCCGAACCTCCCTTCCTTCGACATCGAGGCCCAGCTTGCCCCCCAGGAAGTCGGCGATCTGCGCTTCGGACAGCGGGTTTCCTTCAAGCGCCGTTGAGCCGTGAATGGTTCTGATCCGGTTGAGGACATCGAGCTGTTCCTTCCATTCCGACGGAAGCAGCAGGCTCATGGCCGCCTCCTTCCGCCCTTCGATACGAACCAGGACGGACATCATCCCGGGAAGGTCGAGGCGGTAGTCGAAGCCGAAGCGCAGCCAGTCCAATTATATGACTCCTTTCATGACATCTTATTTGACATGCTAACTTACTATTACATAATATGTTATGACGTAGTATCATGTCAACATGACACGTATTCTGACGGCTTGAACGACACCGTATCTGACGGACCGTCGCGAGTGCCCACGCGCGGATCTGCTCTCCGGGCCTGCTCATCGCTGTTGCCGTGCCCGCGATCCCGGCCTAAGGTGGTCCCTTCACTCGCTCCCCTCCCCCCTGCGACAGGATCCCCGCCATGAAGCCGGTCGCCCTTCGCCGCCCTGGCCGCCACTTGCCGCTCACCCTCTGTGCTGCAATCCCGATCCTCTCCGCAGGCTGCGCAGCGTGGGGGCAAACCACGGAACTGCAACCGGACCGCACGGTTGCGGCCGCTCTCTCCCCCGGACAAACGGTCCGCTACACGATCGACGCCGACGAGAACGAGTTCTTCCTGGGCGAGGTGGACCAGTTGTCGGTCGACGTGGACATTCGCATTCTCGATCCCGCCGGCGAGCGGATCGGGCAGTTCGGAGGACTCGGCCAGGGGGTCGAGCGCTTCAGCGCCCGCACCGAGAGCGCGGGCACGCACACGGTCGAGTTGCTCGTCGCGGGGGACGACGAGGACGCCGCCGGCAGCTACGAGATCACCCTGCTGCGCCACGAACCCGTCGCCACCGACCCGAAAAACCTTGCCGACCAGATGATGGCGCGCTTCGACGGCCCGGAGTCGCCGGGCGCCGCCGTCCGCGTGTGGCGGGACGGCGAGACCATCTACTCAAACACCTACGGCACGGCCAACCTCACCTACGGGATCCCCTTCGAGCCCGACACGCGCACCAACATCGGCTCGACCTCGAAGCAGTTCACCGCCTTTGCCATCATGCTCCAGGCGGAACGCGGGCTCCTGTCCCTCGACGACGACATCCGCACCCACATCCCCGAGCTGCCCGAGTTCGACTGGACGATCCAGGTCCGCCATCTCGTCACCCACACCTCCGGCCTGCGCGAGTTCCTCAACCTGCTGCGCATGACGGGCCGCCGCCTCGACCGCGGCGACTGGATCGACCGCTCGGAGCTGATCGACATCGTGCAGCGGCAGCCGGCGCTCCAGAACGCTCCCGGCGCGGAGTGGAACTACAACAACACGGCCTTCGGCCTCGCCGCGACCATCGTGGAGCGTACCTCGGGCCAGGACTTCCACGTCTTCATGGAGGAGAACGTCTTCGGGCCGCTGGACATGGCCGGCTCGATGGTGCGCCCGTCGCCGCGCCACATGGTGCCCAACATGTCCGAGGGGTACACGCCCACCGGGGACGGCTACCGGCAGATCGGCGACCTCGGCGGTGCGGTCGGGGCCGGATCGGTCTACAGCACGATCGGGGACCTGCAGACCTGGATCGAGAACTACGCCAACCCCCGCGTCGGCACCCGCGCGAGCATCGACGAGATGATGACCTCGTTCGTGCTCACCGACGGCGAGGAAACCGGCTACGGCTACGGTCTGTTCATCGACGAGCAGGGCGGGCTGAAGCGGGTCCACCACGGCGGCGCGGACGTCGCGCACCGCTCGATGCTCGTCTACTACCCCGAGATCAACGCGGGCATCACCACCCAGAGCAACCACGCGCAATTCGACAGCGACACGGCCTTCGAGCTGGCCGAGGCGTTTTTCGCGGATGCGATGGAGCTGGAGGAGGAGGGCGACAAGGCCGCAGCCGACGACGATTTCGACCCGGACGACTTCGACCCCGAGGATTTCGACGAATTCGCCGGCCGCTACGCGCTGGACTCATCGCCTGCGCTCGTCTTCACCTTCACGCGGGACGGCAGCACCTTCTACGGGCAGCCGCCGGGGGCGGAACGACTCGAGATGGTGCCGGTGTCGGACTCGACGTTCCGTTTGCCCGGGACGGGGGCCTCGGTCACGTTCGTGCGCGGAGAGGACGGAGCGGTCGAAGCCGCGGTGCTGCACGGAGGCGGTGGCGATCAGCGCACAACCCGTCTGGCGGACGACGCGGAGGAGTGGGAGCCGGGGGCGGAGGATCTGGCCGACTTCGCGGGCCGGTTCTTCAGCGAGGAAATCGAGACCTTCTACACGTTCACGGTCGAAGAGGGCGAGCTGGTCATGCATCAGCGCCGGCTGGACAGCGTCACGCTTACACCCGGCGAGAAGGACAACTTCTCCGGCGGGGGCCTGTCTTTCGTCTTCGAGCGCGACCGCAACCGGGAGGTCATTGGCTTCTATCTGTCGAATGTCCGGACCCGGGATGTGAGGTTCGGGCGGGTGCGGTGAGGGGTTGTGTCCGGTCATCCGCGCTCAACACGGCGCGATGTCAGGAAGACTTGCGGAATTCCATGGCATATCGCATCCGGAAGTGATGCCGCTGGGCATTTGCCCTGCCCATGATCCCGACCTAAGGTGGCTTTACGCGCGCCCCTCCCCTTCCGCGACAGGAGCCTTGCAATGAAGCCCGTTGCCCTCCGCCGCCCTGGCCGCCACGTGCCGTTCACCCTCTGCGCCTTCATCGCCATCCTCATCGCAGGCTGTCAGGCGTGGGGACAAACCACGGAACTGCAACCGGGCAGCACCGTTGCGGGCGCTCTCTCCCCTGGACAAACGATCCGCTACACGATCGACGCCGATGAGAACGATTTCGTCCTGGGCGAAGTGGACCAGATCTCGGTCGACGTGGACATCCGTATCCTCGATCCGGACGGCGAGCAGGTCGGGCAGTTCGGAGGGCTCGGTCAGGGGATCGAGCGGTTCGCCGGGCGCACGTCGAGCGCCGGTACGCACACCGTCGAACTGTCGGTCGCGGGTGGCGACGGTGCGAGCGGCAGCTACGAGATCACGCTGCTGCGCCACGAGCCGGTGGCCACCGATCCCGAGCAGCTCGTCGACCAGGTGATGGCGCGCTTCGACGGCGATCACACGCCCGGAGCGGCCGTTCAGGTGTGGCGGGACGGGAGCACCCTGTACTCGAAGGCCTACGGGATGGCCGACCTCACCCACGGAATCCCGTTCACGCCCGAGACCAGCACCAACATCGGCTCGACCTCGAAGCAGTTCACCGCCTTCGCCGTCATGTTGCAGCAGGAACGCGGACTGCTCGACCTGGACGACGACATCCGCTCCCACATTCCCGAGTTGACCGCCTTCGCCGAGACGATCCAGGTCCGGCACCTCCTCACGCACACCTCGGGCCTGCGCGAGTTCCTGAACCTGATGCGCATGACCGGCCGCCTTCTCAACCAGGGCGACTGGATCGACCGCTCGGAGATCATCGACATCGTGCAGCGCCAGCCTGCCCTCCAGAACGACCCCGGTGCCGAGTACAACTACAACAACACGGCGTTCGGGCTCGCCGCCACCATCGTCGAGCGCACCTCAGGCCAGGACTTCCACGTCTTCATGGAGGAGAAAGTGTTCGGTCCGCTGGGAATGGCCGCGAGCATGGTGCGGCCCTCGCCGCGCGCCATCGTGCCCAACAGGTCGGAAGGGTACACGCCGTCGGCGAGCGGCTATCGGCAGATCGGCGACTTCGGAGCTGCGGTCGGGGCGGGCGCGGTGTACGCATCGGTCGTCGACCTGCAGACCTGGGTGGAGAACTACGCCGAGCCGCAGGTCGGGACGCGCGCGAGCATCGACGAGATGATGACCTCGTTCGTGCTCAACAACGGCGAGGAGACCGGCTACGGGTACGGCCTCAGCGTCGGCGAGCAGGGTGGATTGAAGCGGGTCAGCCACGGAGGCTCCGATGTCGCCCACCGCTCGATGCTCGCCTACTACCCCGAGATCAACGCGGGCGTGACGGTACAGAGCAACCACGCGCAGTTCAACAGCTCGGTTGCCTTCGAACTGGCTGCGGCCTTCTTCAAGGATGCGATGGAAGAGGAGGAGGAGCAGGGCGACGCTGCCGGCGGCGGCGACCAGGCGGACGAGGAAGCGGCCACCGAACCGTGGCAGCCGACGGAGGATGACCTCGCGGACTTCGCGGGCCGGTTCTTCAGCGAAGAGATCGAGACCTTCTACACCTTCACGGTCGACGACGGCGGGCTTGTCAGGTACCAGCGGAGGCTCGGCAATGCGGCGCTGACGCCCGGCGACGAAGAGGACAACTTCGCGGGAGGCGGCACGTCGTTCGCCTTCGAGCGCGACCGGAACGGCGAGGTGATCGGGTTCTATCTGTCGAGCGGGCGGACTCGGGATGTGAGGTTCGGGCGGGTGCGTTAGCCCACCGTCGCCATCACCTCTTCCACCCCACCTTCCGCCATCCGCGCCAGGTCGTCCTGGTATTTGAGCAGCACGCCCAGCGTGCGGTGCGCTGTCTCCCGGTCCAGCGTGTGGCGGTCGAGCGCCATCAACGCCCGTGTCCAGTCGAGCGTTTCCGCCACGCCCGGCCGCTTGAACAGCTCCAGCTCGCGCACCTTCTGCACGAACGCGACGACCTGAACGCTCAGTTGCTCCGGCGCATCCGGAACGCGTGACGCGAGAATCTCCAATTCGCGTGCCGCGGTTGGATAGTCGATCCAGTGATAGATGCAGCGGCGCTTGAGGGCGTCGTGGATCTCGCGGGTCCGGTTTGACGTGATGACGACCCGGGGCGGCTCTGCGGCGGTCACTGTGCCGAGCTCCGGGATCGTGATCTGGAAGTCGGACAGGACTTCCAGCAAGTAGGCCTCGAAGGGCTCGTCGGTGCGGTCGAGTTCGTCGATAAGGAGCACGGGGGCGACGCCGTCCGCCGGGTCGAGGGCGGAGAGCAGGGGGCGTCTGATGAGGAAGTCGTCGGAGAAAACGTCGCGTGCCAGATTGGCCAATTGCCCGTCACCCGCGGCCGCGTCACCACCCTCGGCCGCGTGACCCCCCTCCGCCGCCCGGATGTGGATCATCTGCTTCGCGTAGTTCCACTCGTAGGCCGCCGATGCCAGATCCAGCCCCTCGTAGCACTGGAGCCGGATCAGCGGACGGCACAGCCCCGCGGCCAGTGTCTTCGCGACCTCGGTCTTGCCGACTCCGGCCTCGCCCTCGAGCAGGAGCGGACGTCCCAGCCGGAGCGCCAGAAACAGTGCGGTGCCCAGGCCCACGTCGGCCACGTAGCCCTGGTGACGGAGCATCGCGACCACGCTCTCGACATCGGCGGGCCGCGGCCTGGGGGACTGCGGGCGAGCCGTCACGCTGCCGCTCGCCCGCAGCCCGTAACGTCGTTGCCGGCGCCCGCTATCCGCAGGCCTCCACGGCGCGCTTGGCCATCACCGTCACCAGGTGCGCCCGGTAGTCGGCGCCGGCCGCCGTGTCCGAGAGCATTCCGTCGGACGACACCGCGACCCCGGCCACCGCCTCACCACTGAACGACGCCCCCAGCGCGGCCTCCATCTCGGCCACCCTGAACACGCCGTCACCCGACGCGCCCGTCACGGCCACCCGCACCCCGGCGGGCCCGTCTGCGACCATCACGCCCGCGACCGCGTACTTGGACGCGGGGTTGGCGAACTTCGCGTAGGCCGCACGCCCCGGAACCGGGAACCGCACGGCCGTGACCACCTCGTCGTCGGCCAGCGCGGTCGCGAACATGCCCTGGAAGAAGTCGTCGGCGTGGACCTCGCGGCGGTCGGTCACGATCGTCGCGCCCAGCGCCACGCAGGCCGCCGGGTAGTCCGCGGCGGGGTCGTTGTGCGCCACCGACCCCCCGATCGTCCCCGCGTTTCGCACCTGCGCGTCCCCGATCCCGTCGGCCATCGCCGCCAGAGCGGGGATCCTCGCCTGCACGACCGCCGACCCGGCCACCTGCGCGTGGCTGCACATCGCGCCCACCGTCACCGAGTCGCCGCCGTCGGCGATGTCCCCCAGCCCCGGCACGCCCGCCAGCGACACGAGCGCACTCGGCGCGGCCAGGTTCAGCTTCATGACCGGCAGCAGGCTGTGCCCGCCCGCGATCAGCTTCGCGCCGCCGTCGCCCCGCAAGGCCGCGACAGCGTCGTCCAATGATGTCGGTGCATGGTATGTGAAATCGTTCACAGGTCTTCTCCGATCAGCCCTGGGCCTGCTGAATCGCCTGCCACACCCTCTGCGAGGTGGCCGGCATCGCCATGTCGTTCACGCCGAGCGGGCGCAACGCGTCGATCACCGCGTTGATCACCGCGGGCGGCACCCCGATCGAGCCGACTTCGCCGACCCCCTTCACGCCGAGCGGGTTGTGGGTGCAGAGCGTCGTGTTGTGGTTGATGTTGAAGGACGGCAGGTCCGCCGCGCGGGGCATCGTGTAGTCCAGGTACGATCCCGTCTGCAGCTGCCCGTCGTCCTGGTACAGGCACTCCTCCAGCAGCGCCTGGCCGATCCCGTGCGCGAGCCCGCCGTGCAGCTGGCCGTCCACGATCATCGGGTTGATGATCCGCCCGACGTCGTCCGCGCCGGTCACCGCGACCACCTCCACCTCGCCCGTCTCCGGGTCCACCTCGACCTCGGCGACGTGCGTGCCCGCCGGGAAGGTGAAGTTGAGCGGATCGTAGAACGCCGTCTCCTCCAGTCCCGGCTCCAGCCCCGCCGGGTAGTTGTGCGGCACGTACGCGGTCAGCGCGACCTCGCCGAGCGACTTCGACCGGTCCGTCCCGGCCACCGTGAAGGACCCGTTCTCGAACTCGATGTCCTCTGCGGAAGCTTCCAGCAGGTGCGCGGCGATCTTCTTGCCCTTCTCGATGACCTTCTCGACGGCCAGGTAGATCGCGGTCCCGCCCACCGCGAGCGAGCGCGAACCGTAGGTCCCCATCCCGAACGGGATCTTCGCCGAGTCGCCGTGCACCACGTCCACTGCCTCGAAGTCGACCCCGAGCATGTCGGAGACGATCTGCGCGAACGTCGTCTCGTGCCCCTGCCCGTGGCTGTGCGTCCCGGTGAACACCGAAACCGAGCCCGTCGGATGCACCCGCACACTGCCCGACTCGTAGAGCCCGGCCCGCGCGCCCAGCGACCCGACCACCGCCGACGGCGCGATCCCGCACGCCTCGATGAAGGTCGAAATCCCGATCCCGCGGCACTTCCCGCGCGCCGCCGATTCGGCCCGCCGCGCCTCGAAGCCCGCCCAATCGGACGCCTTCAGCGCCAGGTCCAGCGTCGCGTCGTAGTCGCCCTGGTCATACTGCAACGCCACCGGCGTCTGGTACGGGAACTCGCGGATGAAGTTCTTGCGCCGGATCTCCACCCGGTCCATCCCGAGCTCGACGGCCGCCTTTTCGACCAGCCGCTCAAGCAGGTAGGTCGCCTCGGGCCGCCCCGCGCCGCGCAGCGCGTCGACGGGCACAGTGTTCGTGAAGAACGACTTGACCTCGCAGTAGACCGCCGGCGTCGTGTACGGTCCCGCGAAGAGGATCCCGTACAGGTACGTGGGCACGCAGGTCGCGAACGTCGACAGGTACGCGCCCAGGTTCGCCTTGGTCGAGACGTGCAGCCCGAGGAACTTGCCGTCGGCGTCCAGCGCCAGGCGCGCCGTGCTGATGTGATCGCGCCCGTGCGTGTCCGACTTGAAGGCGTCGATCCGCTCGCACGTCCACTTCACCGGCCTGCCAAGCTGCCCGGCGGTCCACGTCAGAATCGCCTCTTCCGCGTAGTGCGGGATCTTCGAGCCGAATCCGCCGCCCACGTCCGGCGCCACGATCCGCAGCTTGTGCTCGGGCAGTCCGAGGACGAACGCGCCCAGCAGCAGCCGGATCAGGTGGGGGTTCTGACTTGTGGTATAGAGGGTGTAGTCCCCCGTCGCGGGGTCGTAGTTCGCAATGGCGGCGCGGGGCTCGATCGCGTTGGGAATGAGCCGGTTGTTGACCACGTCGATCGAGACCACATGCGTGGCTTCCTCGAAGGCCGCATCGGTGGCTGCGCGATCGCCGACCTCCCAGTCGTAGCAGACGTTTCCGGGCGCCTCGTCGAAGACCTGCGCCGCCCCATCGGCCTCCGCCGCCTCGATCGAGGCCACCGCCGGAAGCTCCTGGTAGTCCACTTCGATCAGGTTGGCGGCTGATTTGGCCTGCTCGCTGGTCTCGGCGACGACGATGGCTACGCAGTCACCCACATACCGGACCTTGCCCAGCGCGAGCGCCGGATGCCCCGGCTCGACCATCGGCTCGCCGTCCTTGCTGTGGATCAGCCACCCCGTCGGGATGCCGCCCACGCCCTCCATGTCCGACCCCGTGAAGATCGCGTGCACACCCGGCGCCGCCGCGGCCGCACTGGTGTCGATCCCGCCGATGTTGGCGTGCGCGACCGGCGAGCGGAGGATGTACCCGTACAGCTGCCCGGGCAGGTTGATGTCGTCGGTGTAGCGGCCGCGTCCCGTCAGAAAGCGGGTGTCTTCCTTGCGCTTGACCGATGCGCCGATCCCTGAACCGTTCGCGCTCATGACCCACCTCCCATGGCCTTCGCGCCCGCCTGGACGGCCTTGACGATGTTGTGGTAGCCGGTGCAGCGGCAGAGGTTGCCCTCCAGCCACTCCCGGACCTCGTGCTCGCTTGGGTCCGAGTTCTGGTTGGCCAGATCGACCGCGCTCATCACCATACCGGGCGTGCAGAAGCCGCACTGCAGCCCGTGGTGCTCGCGGAAGGCCTCCTGCATCGGGTGCAGATCGGAGCCGTTGGCGAGCCCCTCGATCGTGGTGACTTCCGCGCCGTCCGCCTGCGCCGCCAGACAGGTGCAACTCTTCACCGAGGTGCCGTTGACGTGGACGACGCACGCGCCGCACTGGCTCGTGTCGCATCCGACGTGGGTTCCGGTGAGACCGAGATGTTCGCGCAGGAACTCGACGAGGAGCGTTCGGCCCTCGACGTTTCCCGACCGCTCCATCCCGTTCACGGTCATGGTGACGGTTGGCATGGGCGCCTCCGGGGTGGGGTGTTTGGGGCAAGTGTGGGGCACACGGCGGCCGACTCCTCGCGCCTGAGCAGGGCCACCGCAGACCGGGAGGACAGAATGGGGGGCAGTTGCCGGGAACGCAAGCGGGAATACCGTCTTTCGCTCTGCAGTTCTTGACACTCCGCGCAGTCATGTCAACTTGCTGCGAAGGCGCCGAATCCAACCGCGATGTTTCAGGGAGCAAGAGGAATGATCCAGGCGCTGGAGGTCAAGGCGCGTAAGGGGCTGAGAATCTGGCTCAGGTTCTCCGACGGGTCTGCGGGCGAGGTCGACCTGTCAGATCTCGCCGGCCGGGGTGTTTTTGAGGCCTGGGACCGCGGTGGAATCTTCGAAGGGGTCCATGTCGCACCACATGGTGCGGTCGCGTGGAACGACGAAATCGAGCTTTGTGCCGACTCCCTGTACCTTGAATTGACGGGCAAGTCGGCGGAAGAGGGGTTCCCGGGGCTTCGCACCGGGAGCTGAGGTGCCCTAGGTCAGCCGCTTCTACGGAATCGTCATCCGAATGTTCTTCGGGAGCACGGTCCTCCGCACTTTCATGCGGAATACAGTGGTCAGCAGGCGGTCTGCCGGCCTGTTTTCAGGGGCCATGACTGCCGAGTCGGCGTCGCACGGCCCCCCTTGCCCCCGCCCCGCAACCTCCCAGCTTTCCGGACCAGCGCCACACTGTCCCTATCCGTACGGAGTCCCAAAGCCGATGCCACGCCCCCCCCCCCCCCCGGGGGGGGGTTTACAAAGGGCGCGGGCCGCCCAGAAAAGGGTGGTGGGGTAGGGTGGGGGGGGGTGGGATTAAAAAATAAGTGGGGGGGGGGGGGGGGG
>VXQO01000020.1 GCA_009838975.1 Gemmatimonadota bacterium
ACTCTATGGACGCCTATGGACGGCAATGGATTTCAGAAGTCCGCCTCAATGGCTGAATGGGACAAGGGCATGTAAAGACAACATGACATTATGTAATGTTGTGTTTACAGTCTGATTCGTGTTCGCGGGGCCTTCAGCCGCGCCGGGGAAGGAATCTCAGCGTCAAGCCTGCGAGGAGTGCGGCGATCCCCGCCCAGACGAGCCAGCGAAGCTCGAACCCCATGCCGGCGAGGGCCAAAGCGGCGCCGGCGGCAAAGAGGCGCACCTTCCAGGCGACCAGCCCGGCGTCCACCTCCCGGCGCTCCCTCGTCGGCCGGAACATCGGCGCGTCAGCGCTCCCGGCGCCGTTCGAGAAAGGCGGCCACGCCGCGGCGGCAGTCGTCGCTGAGGCGCGCGATGGCGTTCACTTCGGCCCCGCGCGCAATCGCGTCCTCGATGCCTACGCCGTCGAGCCCGTAGAAGAGCCGCTTGGTCAGCGCCACGGCCGTCGCCGGGCGCGCCGCGAGCGCGGCCAGGTACTCTTCCACGGTGCTTTCGAAGGTGCCGTCGGGGATCACCTGGTTGACCAGCCCGATGCGGGCGGACTCGTCGGCCGTGATTCCGCGCCCCCTCATCATCAGCTCGAAGGCGGTGGACTCGCCCACCTTCCTGCGCAGGAACGACATGACCAGTGCCGGCACGAAGCCGAGGTGCACCTCGGGGTAGCCGAAGCTGGCGTCCTCGTGCGCGAGGACGAGGTCGCACGCGGTGGCCAGCCCGCAGCCGCCGCCCAGCGCCCGTCCCTGCACCGCCGCCACCACCGGCGGGCGCAGCCGCCGGATCCCTACGAACACCTCGCCCAGCCGCTGCGCGTCGGCGAGCCCGGCTTCGGGGCCCTGCGCCTGCGTCGCCGCGATCTCGCCGAGGTCGGCGCCGGCGCAGAAGTCGCGGCCCGCGCCGCGCAGGGCGACCACCCGTACGTCGCGGTCCTCTCCGACCTGCGCCAGGAGGCGCGCGAGTTCCTCCACCATTGCCCGGTCCAGCGCGTTCCGCTTCTCGGGCCGGTTGAGGACGAGGGTCGCAACGCCGTCCCCCGAATCCCGGCGCTGGACCGGTGCGCCGTTCACGGCGATTCGCCCGTCCCTGCCGCGGGGACGCGTCCCCTGCCCCGCACCCGCTCCGCCACCTCGTCGGGCACCTCGATCTCCATCCGCAGCAACGCGGTGCTGAAGACCTTGCCCTGCGCGTCGGTCATCAGGGAGACCGTGCCGCCGCCGTCGAGAGCCCCGTGCAGCAGGAAGTTGAGCGCGTGGAGGTTCTCGAGTTCGAATCGCTCCACCGGACCCTCGATCAGGCCGCGGAAGTGCTCGCCGACCCGATTGGCGGTGACCCGGTCGCGGATCAGGGGGTAGTCGCGCGGCTCGTAGGCGATCACGCCCACGTTGGCGGTGTTGCCCTTGTCGCCGGATCGGGCGTGGGCCAGCTCGAGAAGGGGTATGGTGGCCACGCTATCCATCCGCCGCTTGTCGTGTGGTTTCGCCGTTCATACGTCGACAAAATCAACTGAAAGATGAGGCTCGACAACCGTGCGGTCGATGAGCGCGGGCCAGTAGGCCACGATCTCCTGCACCCGGGGTCTGCCCCCGGCGAACCCGGTCACCGAGGGTGGGCCGGTTAGAACGAGCGGGGCGATCTCACGGGTGAACCGCTCGATCGCGGCGCGATCGGGCCCCCTCACGCCCACGCGCAACTGGACCTCCGGCAGGTCGCGGGGCGGGTCACCGGCCAGCGGCCCGTGGGTGGCGTCCCATCCGACCATTTCGACCAGCACCCTGTCGAACGCCAGGCCCAGGCGATCGAGCCGCTCCCGCAGGATCCGCGACGCGGCCCGGGCCTTCGCGGCGGCGTCCGGCCAGGCGTACACCAGCGTTCCCACCGCCTTGAAGCCCGCGGCGTAGGCGATCGACACCTTCAGGAACGGCGTGGGAGCGCGCCCCCTGACCCCGTGCACGCGAACCCGGTCTCTGCCCTCTTCGGCCAGCCGGATCGTCGTGAAGTCAGCGATGACGTCGGGGGTGATGTAGGTCGCCGGATCGCCCATTTCATACAGGATCTGCTCCTTCACGGTTCGCAGCGAGACCGCACCGCCCAGGCGCGGGTGCTTCGTGACGACGAAACTGCCGTTTCGACGGGCCTCGACGATGGGGAAGCCGACCTCGGCCAGGTCCGGGATCGTCCACCAGTCAGCCAGACAGTTGCCGCCGCTCGCCTGCGCGCCGCACTCGTTGATGTGGCCGGCCACCACACCGCTCGCGAGCCGGTCCCAGCTGTCCCAGCGCCAGCCGAACTCGTGCGCCATCGGGGCGTAGGTGAGAGCGGTGTCGGTCGAGCGGCCCGTGACGACCACCAGGGCGCCACCCTGCAGTGCGCGCACGATGGGGCGCGCGCCCAGGTAGACGTTGGCGCTGCGGACGCTGTTCCGTACGGACGCCAGCGGCTCGTCCGTCTCCATGTTGCGCAGCTCGTGCCCGGCGGCGAGCAGTTCGTCGAGCCGATCCATGAGGTCGTCGCCGCTGACCACCCCCACCTTCGCGCGTCCGCTCACCCCGGCCCGCCGCCCGGCCTCGGCCACTGCGCGCGCGCACTCCCCCGGATGCACGCCCCCCGCGTTGCTCACCACCCTTATGCCGCGCCGCGCGCACGCAGGGAAGATCCGCTCCATCAGCGGCACGAAGTCGCGGGCGTACCCGGCCGCCGGGTTCCGCGAACGCTGCTTCTGCATGATCGACATGGTGACCTCGGCCAGGTAGTCCAGCATGAGGTAGTCGATCGGACCCCCTTCGACCTGGCGGACGGGGGCCTCGAGGTCGTCGCCCCAGAACCCCTGGCCGCTCGCGATTCGGACCGGGTGCTCGCTCACCGGCTCCTGACCCCGAGTCCCGGTGGCAGCACGAACGGCCCGATGTGGGCGCCTGCGTTGTTGAGCGCCGCCCTGAGCAGCAGGGTGAGCCAGTCCCTCAGCTCCTCCGGGAGGACGACCGCGTCCACGAATCCCCGCGCAGCGGCGAACGTGGCGTCGAGCTGGCGGTCATACTCGGCGCGCACGGCGTCCATCTCCGCGCGCAGCGAGTCGTCGGGCGTCCCGCCCTCGGCCTTGAGCTGCTCCAGTTGGCGCCCGAACAGCGCCACCACGGCGCTCTCGCCCTCCATGACCCCCATTCGGCCGGTCGGCAGCGTCAGGATGAAGTCCGGGTCGAACCCCTGCCCCGCCATGGCGTAATAGCCCGCTCCCGATGCGTGGTTGAGCGTGACGACGAGTTTGGGAACCACGGCCGTCGCCATCGCCTCCACGAAGCGCGCGCCGGCGCGAATGATCCCGCGGTGCTCGGCGTCGGGGCCCACCATGAAGCCCGAGACGTCCTGGACGAAGACGATCGGCGTGCCCTGACGGTTCATCGCGTCGATGAAATAGGCGGCCTTTTCGGCCGACTCGGCGTAGATGATCCCGCCGAACCGCGGGGGACCCGCGCGCGAGTCCTTCACCACGCTGCGCCGGTTGGCGATCACTCCCACGCCGATGCCCGACACCGAACCGGTGGCGCAGATGAGCTCGGCGGAGTGGTCCGGCTGAAACTCGGTCAACCCCCCTCCATCCATGAAGGTCTCGAGCACGGCACCCATGTCGTAGGGCCGCCGATGGTCGTCGGGAATGGTCCTGTACAGGTCGGCAGCGGGGCGCGTGGGGGGATCGAACTGCTCGCCGGTACCGCCGCCCGGGTCTCTCGGGAGGTCCGCGACCAGCGCCCGCAGCCTCACGATGCAGTCCTCGTCGTCCGCGGCCAGGTAGTGCGCGACGCCGCTGACACCAGTGTGCACGGCCGCTCCGCCCAGCGCCTCGCGGTCGACCGACTGGCCCGTGGCGCCCTTTACGAGGTTCGGGCCTCCGAGACCCATGAAGCTGGTTCCCTCGACCATGAGGATCACGTCCGAGAGCGCGGGCAGGTACGCTCCGCCCGCAATGCAGGGACCCATGACCGCGGCGAGTTGGGGAATCCGCAGGTAGCGCCGCATGATCGAGTTGTAGTAGAAGATCCGGGCGGCGCCGTACTGGCCCGGAAAGACACCGCCCTGGTACGGCAGGTTCACGCCCGCGGAGTCGACCAGGTAGATGATGGGGATGCGGCACCGCATCGCGATCTCCTGGGCGCGGAGGATCTTGGTGATTGTCTCGGGCCACCACGATCCCGCCTTTACGGTGGCGTCGTTTGCGACAACGACCACCTCGCGGCCCTTCACCACGCCGACGCCGGTGACGACGCCGGCACCGGGGGCCTTGCCGTCGTAGCGGTCGTGCGCCACCAGAAGTCCGACCTCGGCCCAGATCGTGTCGGGGTCCAGGAGCAGGTGCAGCCGGTCGCGCGCGGTGAGCTTCCCGCGGTCGCGCTGTCGCCGGATCCTGGCGGTGCCGCCACCCAGACGCAGCCGGCCGCGCAGGTCGATCAGCTCGCGAGCCAACTCGCCCATGCGGCCCGGGCGTGCGGACGATCGGGCGTCGGCGGGCTTCACTGGCTGCTCGATCCCCTGGCTAGTAGGGGTCTTCCCGCTCAGCGAACCAGTCCCGGATGTAGGCAACGGCTTGGCCGGTGGTCGTTCCGGGGCCGAAGATCCGGCCGACTCCCAGTTTCGAGAGCGAGTTCGCGTCTTCCCGGGGGATGATGCCGCCGCCGGTGAGCAGGATGTGCCCCAGACCTTCCGCGTCGAGGAGTTCGCGGACCCGGGGGAAGAGCGTCATGTGGGCGCCCGAGAGGACCGACATGGCGACCACGTCGACATCCTCCTGGACGGCCGCCGCAACGACCATCTCGGGAGTCTGATGGAGCCCCGTGTAGATGACTTCGAACCCCGCGTCGCGAAAGGCCGCCGCTATGACCTTCGCCCCCCTGTCATGCCCGTCCAGCCCCGGTTTGGCGACCAGCACACGAATCCTCCTGTCGGACTCCGGCATTCGATCTCCTAGGGCATTTCCACGAAGCAGACGGCGGACATGATATTCCTCACCTGGGCGCCTCGAAAGCACGCTCCCCAGGTTGGGAAGCGGCCAGGCTTTCGCCTTCGGCCACGATCCGCCCGTCGAAGAGGTGCACGGTTCGGTCGGCCACGTGCGCATAGCGCGGATCGTGGGTGACCATGCAAATGGTAGCTCCCTGCGCGTGCAGTTCCCCGAGCAGGTCCATCACCGCACGGCCGTTGCCGGAGTCCAGGTTGCCCGTCGGCTCGTCGGCCAGCAGGATGAGCGGCTCGCCCACCATGGCGCGTGCGACGGCCACCCTCTGCTGCTGACCTCCGGAGAGCTGAGACGGGAAGTGGTTCACACGGTCGGCCATCCCCACGCGCTCGAGCACGGTATGTACGCGTTGTCGACGCTCCCTGCGCGGTGTTTCGCGGTAGGTGAGCGGCAATTCGACGTTGTCGAACACGGTGAGGTCGCCGATGAGGTTGAAGGTCTGGAAGATGAAACCGATGGATCGGTTGCGGATGTTCGCCCTTGCGCGAGCCGAGAGCGCGGCAACGGATTCGCCGTCGAACAGGTACTCACCTTCGGTGGGAGAGTCCAGAAGTCCCAGGATGGAGAGCAGCGTGGTCTTGCCACAACCCGAAGGGCCGGCGATCGACAGGAATTCGCCGTGGCCGACGGTCAGGGAGATTCCGGAAAGGGCGCGTGTCTCCACCTCGTCGGTGCGGAACAGCTTGCCGACCTCATTGAGGCGTATCAGTGATCTGTCCATATTCGTGTGACGGTCGCTCGAGTGGTCCAGCACCGTCAATGTAGCGGAATCGGCGCCCCCTGCGACCCTGTTGGCACCCTTGCACGAGCCTGAAGCAACACTCCTGGAGCGGTACGCGCGGACGGTCGACCCGAGGCGCGTGCGCCGGGACGTCCCCCTGGCGCCGCTGACCACCTTCGGCATCGGTGGTCCGGCGGATCTCTTCTACCGCGCGCGGACTTCGGAGGAGCTGTGCCACGCCCTGGGCGTCGCACGGGAGATGAGCGTGCCGAGCTTCCTGCTCGGCCGGGGGGCCAACATCCTCGTCGGAGACGGGGGATTCCGGGGCGTCGTCATTCGGTGCGACATCGCCACGATGGAGTTCCGGCCGGGCGGACGAGTCGTGGCCGGAGCGGGTCTGGACACCTTTCCAGACCTCATCAACGCGACGGTGGCGCGCGGCCTGGGCGGTCTCCACCACTTCGTCGGCATCCCGAGTACGGTGGGCGGTGCGGTCTGGCAGAACCTGCACTTCCTCGCCCCGGCACCTGCCCGGGAGCGCACCATGTTCTGGGAGGAGTTCATGGAGGGGGCGACGATCCTCACTCCGGGCGGCGAAGTGCGGTACGAGAGCACCGGATACTTCCGGTTCGGCTACGACTACAGCATCATTCACGACACCGGCGATGTGGTTCTGGACGTGTCTCTGAAGCTTGTACCGACCGAGGTCGCGGAACTCCGCAGGATCATGCGGGAGAATCTCGCCTGGCGCGACGAGCGTCACCCGGATCTGTGGCTCTACCCTTGCGCCGGGTCAATCTTCAAGAAGATCGAGGGGATCGGCGCGGGCCGACTCGTCGATGAGTGCGGGCTGAAGGGGCACGTGCACGGCGCTGCGCAGATCTTCCACAAGCACGCCAACATCATCGTCAACCTCGGTGGTGCCACCGCGGCAGAGGTGGTAACCCTGATCGAACTGTCCCGCGAGACGGTGGCCCGCGAGACGGGATTCGAGCTCGAAACCGAGATCGAGTTCGTGGGAGAGTTCTGACGCGGCGGTCCCGGGCCCGCCGAGGATCAACGCGTGGCGGTGCTTCGGGTGACCCGAGTCAGCCCGTACCGGCGAGCGCGAAGCGGTTAAGCGGTCCCCTGAAGCGCGTCCACATCCTGCGCAGCAGCAACACGGCCACGGCTCCCAGCCCCGCGGCGAGGCCCCACCACAACCCGACGGGTCCCGCGCCGCGGACGAAGCCGAACCACAGACTGATCGGGAGACCGAACAGCCAGAACCCCAGAACATTGTATATCATCGGCCGGAAGGTGTCCGCCACACCCCGCAGCGCGCCCGTACAGACTACCTGCAATCCGTCGACGAGCTGGAACATGCCCGCCACCGGGATCAGAAGCGCAGCAACGGCGGCGATCTCGGCCTCCGTGGTAAACAGGGCTGCGAGCTCGCCCGGGAGGGCAAGAAAGACGGCAGCGGTGATTGTCATGACCAGACAGCATACGATCACGGCACCGCCCCCACACCGCCTCGCCCTGTCCGGCCTGCCCTGTCCGACCGCCCTCCCGACCAGCACCGCCGCCGCCTGGGAGATGCCCACCGGGATCATGAAGGCGAACGCGGCCAGATTGACGGCGATCTGGTGGCCCGCCATCGCCGTTGCCCCGAGCCATCCCATGGCGATGCCAATCGCGCCGAAGGCTCCGAATTCGAGAAAGAGGTGGAACCCGATCGGCGCACCCAGGCGGATCATCCGCCACAGCGGCGCCCTGAGCATTACATCAGGGTGCAGGCGCCGCAGGTACGGACCGAGCAGAGGCAGGGTCAGCGCCAGAACACAGAGCCACATGAACCAGCGGGAGATGGCGGTTGCCCAGCCGGAGCCGACCGCCCCCAGAGCCGGCGCGCCCAGGTTGCCGAAGATGAGAACCCAGTTCGCGAAGACGTTGAGCACGTTGGCCAGCACGATCGTCCACACGATGGGCGACACCCGTCCCACCGCCTGCAGTACCTGGCGGAAGACGATGAATCCATAGAAGGGCCACATGCCCGCGATGAGGGTGTGGGTATACCCAGCGGCGACGGGAACGACCTCCGCCGGTTGTCGCAAGAGAGTGAACACCGGACCGGCGAGCGCCATCGGCACGGTGACCGCCACCGCGAGAATGAGGCTGAGCACGAGTCCACGCTGGATCGACACCCGTATCTGATCATGGTCCTCGGCGCCAAAGGCCTGCGCTACGAGTGGATCGAGCGCAAAGAGCAGCCCCATCCCGAACACCGAGGTTCCGAAGAAGTAGAGATTTCCGAGGGTGACCGCCGCCAATTCGACGGCGTCGACACGACCCACCATCGCGGTGTCCACCAGGCCCTGCGATACGAGCCCCATCTGCACCACCGCGACCGGCAGCGCCAGTTTGACCAGATCCCGAAGCTCGGGTCCGGAGGGTCGAAACGCGGCCAGTGGCGGGCGTTCAGCCACGGCCCAGGGGGGCAATCAGGCCTGAATCCCGGTGGACAGGGGTCCTTTCCGGGGTAGCGTGATCGCGAATTCGGTGAACTCCCCCGGCTCGGTACTCACTTCGAGCTTTCCGCCGTGCTCCTGTATGATCTCGTGCGAGATCGAAAGTCCGAGACCCGTGCCGCCCGTGCCCGCCTTCGTCGTAAAGAACGGGTCGAAGATCTTCCCGACGATCTCGTCGGGGATGCCGGTGCCGTTGTCGTGCACGAACACGCTGACGTGGTCCTCCGCCCCCTTGGTCCGGACCGTGACCGTGGGAAAATAGTCCGGATCGCCCGACTTCTGCCGGCGTGTGTGGGTCGCGTGACAGGCGTTGGTGACCACGTTGAGGAAGACGCGGCTGAGGTCGCGCGCGATACCCTCGACCTCGCCCGCGGTCGGATCGAATTCCTTGATCATGTCGACGTTGAAGGTCGCGTCCGCCCCGCGCATCCCGTGGTAGGCCAGCTTCGTGTATTCGTCCAGCATGAGGTTCATGTCCACCGACTCGACATGCCCGGCCTCTTCGCGGGAGTGCGCCAGCATGCCTTCGACGATGCGGTTGGCCCGCTCGCCATGCTCGTTGACCTTCTTCACGTTGGTGTCGAGATCGCCCAGAATCTCGTCCACGTACTCGCGGTCGATCTCCCCGTTGCCGTCGACTCCCTCTTCGATTTCCTCCCGCAGTTCCTCGATGAGCTCGGTCGACAGCGCCGCGAAATTGTTGACGAAGTTGAGCGGGTTCCGGATCTCGTGGGCGATGCCCGCGGTCAGTGCACCGAGAGATGCCAGCTTCTCCTGCTTGACTACCTGCTGCTGGGTCCGGCGCAGGTTGTCGAGCGTGTCTTCGAGCTTGTCGTTCTTCGCCTGCACCTCGGCGGCCAGCTTCTCCACCAGGTTGAGCCGCTGTACCTCGACCGCGTGCTGGCGGAAGACCTCCAGCGCACCGGCCATGTCGGTGACCTCGTCGTTGCCCTCGATCGCCACCTGAACCTCGAGGTCGCCCTTGGACATGCGGCGCGTGGCCCGCGACAGGCTGCCGATCCTGACCACGAGGCGTTCCCCGAAGAACTTCCAGCCGAAGATGGCGAAAGCGACGGTGAAGCTCGTTACCGCCAGCATGAACCAGAACCCGAGGGCGACCATTGTGCTGGAGCGGCCGGCCGCGTCCTGAGCGGCAAACTCCGCGTCGTCCACCAGACCCTCGACTTCGGCTCCGAGCTGGGCCGTCGTCTCCCGGCTGCGCGCCACGAGTTCGTCCGCCCGAGCCAGTTCCTCGAGTTCTCCGGTCCGGGCTTCCAGCACACCTTCAGCGGACGAATAGATGTCCCGCAGTCTGTCTACATCCGCTTGCAATCGTGTTCGAGGCCCGGCACGGATGTCGTCCAGCGCGCCCACGACATCGCTCAGCGCGGTCTCCACCCGTTCGTCGGTCGCCCGCAGCACCTCGAGGTCGTTCTCCGCGATCGCCTGCGCGATTTGGGCGGTGGTTTCGTTCTGGTATGCCTTGAAATTCAGCAGCCCCCCGTAGTGTCTGAGTTCCAGATCGGTCCGCCGCTGGCTCGGCGGCGCCGCGCCACCGGCCAGTTCCCGGTAGCCGGTGTACATGAAGAACTGCTGATCGTCGAGTTCCTGCTCCACCTGCTGTTGAAGCGCGAGGTTCACGTCGGCCAGTTCGACGTCAAGTTCCTGGAGTCGGGCCTGATAGGCCATGCGACGTTGCACGGACTCGTGGATCAACTCGACGATCTCGATCAGGGCGTCAAGCGTCACCACGCTCTCGCCCGCACCGCCCTGTGATTCGTCGGTGGTCTCCGCGCCCATCAACGCGGCGGCCGCTGCGCGCAACGCGTTTTCGGTCCGGCGGACATCGAGCATCACCGAGTCGAGGGCGATCAGATCGGTCGCGGCCACCAGACGGGGTGTCGCGCGCATCAGCTCCGCGCTCTGCTGCGCGACATCGAACGCGCCCACCAGCGCCGGCATGTGCTGCTCCGTGACCTCGGACTGGCGGGCACTGATGACTCGCATGAGACCCAGCGCCATGACGATGGCCCCGAGCGTAAGCAGCACTCCGCCACCCAGTCCGACCACGATCTGCGTGCCGATGCCGAGACGTCCGCCGGTCCACCTGCGGACCCTGGCGGCAGCACGGTCGGGAAGTGCGCCCAGCAGCCACGCGAAGGCCGCGTGCAGCCGGTGATCCAGAGTCTTCGCCGGATCCTTCATCGAGTCAGGCGCATGACTGGAACGAATCGTCCATCACGTATGACCGTCAGGAAGACGGCGTCCGATCCCTGGTTGTCTCCGGGCCCGTATTCGACCACGAAGCCGCCGAGATCGATCGGGTCGGACTCCTCCAAGGTCCTGATGAAGGACTCGCGGGTCGGCGGCGCGCCATCAGGATCCGCCGACCTGCGCAACCCCTCCACCACCAGCCTGCCGGCCAGGTATCCTTCCAGCGAAACGAAGCCCGGCTGAGCCGAGGAGTCGATCTCGCGCAGGGCCGCCTGGTATCGGGCCACCACCGGAATACTCGTGTCGCGGGGAAACGGGACGACCTGGGTGACCACGACTCCGTCGCCGCCCCCCCGCAACGCGTTGAGCAGTGCGTTGCTGCCCACGAACGAGATATTCACGAACATGGCCCGCATGCCGATCTTGCGGGCCCAGAGGGTGAATTCCGCCGCGGCCCCGTACGCCCCGATGATGATGACCGCCTGGGGGTTGGCGTCATTCAGGTCCAGCAGGGCGCGTTTCACCGCGACCGTGTTTCGGACATAGGTGCCCTCGCCGACAAGGGCCATGTTGCGCCGATCCAGTGCCTGTCTGACGCCTGTCAGTCCGGCGAACCCGTAGCTGTCGTCCTGATAGAGGATGGCGATGCGGCTGAAGCCGAGGTCCGTGGTAAGTCGTTCCACCATTTCCTCGGTCTCCTGGTAGTAGGAGGCGCGAAGGTTGACCACGTACCGCTGTTGATCCCCCCTTAGCAGTTCCGCACCCGTAAACGCCCCGATATACAGAACCTGTGCCGCGCTGGCGATCGGCTCGGCCACCCTGGAGGTCGGGGTGCCAACCGCCCCGATCAGCCCGAACACCCCGTGGGATATGAGCTCCCTCGTGTTGGCGATGGCCGCCTCTCCTTCGTAGAGGTCGTCCCGCGCGACGAGCCGAAGCGCACGACCATGGATGCCGCCGTTCCGGTTCGCCTCCTCGAACGCGGCCCGGACACCCAGATTCATGTTCTCGCCCAGTTCGCGCGCATTGCCGCTCAGCGCCGCCGATTGGCCGAAGACGATGGAATCGGGGAAGACGCCGCTGCCGCCCGACTCCGTCTGAGCATGAGCCGGCGAAACCTGAAAGCCGACCAGAGAAAGCAGCCCCAGTGCGGCGACCGAAGAGAGGCGGCCGCGACTCATCAGGAGCTCCGGTTTGCGTAGCGCAGGCAGAGGCAGGTGATGTCGTCGGATTGGTCGGCCTCCCCGGCGTGCTCGCGCACGGCCGCGACGACCCGGTCACTGAACGACGCAGCGTCGGACCCCGCCACCTCGGCCAGAACCTCAGCCAGCGCATCGTCGCCGAACTCCTCGCCCACTTCGTTCATCGCTTCCGTGATGCCGTCGGTGTAGAAGAAGATCGCGTCGCCCGGTTCCAAGTCCAGACTGCCACCCGGAAAATCGAAACCCGGCAGCACTGCCAGCACCACACCCGATTCACAGTCGATCTGCTGCACCTCTCCGTTCTGCCTGATCACGTAGGGCAGATTGTGCCCGCCGTTCGCGAACATCAAGCGACCCGACGACGGATCGAAGCTGGCGTAGAAGAGGGTCACGAACATGGCTTCTTCATTCGACTCGACCAGAAGCTGGTTGACTTCGGCGAGCGCCTTGGTCGGATCGGGTTCGCCGATCGCCGTCCCCTTCATCAGCGTTCGGCTGACCATCATGAAAAGGGCGGCCGGGACACCCTTGCCCGAGACATCGGCCATCACGATGCCCATCCGCCCGTCTTCGAGATTGAAGAAGTCGTAGAAGTCGCCGCCCACTTCGAGCGCCGGAGTCATCGCCGCGTGGATTTCGTACCGGGTGTCGCTGGGGAAATCGGTCGGGAGGATCGATTCCTGCATCCGGGCGGCCACACCCAGCTCGCGCCGAATTGCCACGAGTTCGTCGCGCGACCGGAGGGCTTCGCGCATGACCTCCAGGTGAGCGAGCGTCTTGGCTATCGTCGCCTCGAGGTCCTTGAAGTCGATGGGCTTGGTGATGAAGTCGAACGCGCCCCGGTTCATCGCGGTGCGAATGTTCTTCATGTCGCCGTAGGCGGTCACGATAACCGCGCGCAGATCACGGTTGAGCTCGTTCAGCTGGTTGAGCAGGGTGAGGCCGTCCATCTGCGGCATGTTGATGTCGGACAGCACCATGTCGACATCGTCATGAGCCTCCAACTGCTTGAGCGCCTCCACACCGTTCTGGGCAAAGACGAGTGTGAGGGTCCCCTTCCGGATCTGCCTGCGGAACTTCTGTCTGAGCAACAGCTCGAGATCGGGTTCGTCGTCGACAACCAGAATCTTTGCCACTATCAAGCCACTCCTCGATTGGATCGGCGTCTGGGGGGCCACCAGGTGCCAGCGAGGCATCGGTCACGTGAACACGGAACAGGACCAATGTAGTCTAATCGCCATGTCCCCTCGTCGCCACAAGGGGCTGGAGCACCGCCGCCGTCGCCGAACGCGAGTGGGTGCACGCGCACGTCGTGGGGCCAGACAGGAACGGAAGGGGGAAGCCGTACGCCAGCGACGTTCCTGCCGTCTGGTGGATCTCGTCGGGCGAGACACCTGTGGAGCGGTTCTGGACTTCCACGCGATAGGCCAGTACCTTTCGGCGATTGACCACGAAAGGAAGCACGCCTTTAGAGTGATCTGGTGATCGCGTCAGCTTGCAGTGAATCGCCGAGGCAGCGTCCAGTCAGCTCCCCCCTTGGAGGAGGAACAAGGTGGAGGTCAGGAGTGAATTACACCTCAAGTTGGACAAGGACGAACCCCGACGGGTCGCGGAAGAGTTCGAGGAAATCGCCATGGAGCACGGTGTCCCCATGGGGGTCGTGTTCAAGTTCCAGTTGGCTCTCGATGAGCTCCTGACCAACGTGGTGTCCTACGCATTCGACGAATCCGTCGACCCGGTCATCACGGTTGTCCTCCACTTTACGGACGCTCAGGTGACGGCTGTGATCGAGGACAACGGCCGGCCCTTCAACCCCCTGCAGGACGCACCCGCACCCGATTTGGACCTTTCCGCCGAGGACCGCACCGTCGGTGGTCTCGGAATACATCTCACCAAGGCGTTCGTCGAAACGCTCGACTACGAGCGGAAAGACGGGTGGAATCGCCTTAGCCTCGTGCAGCCCCTATCGGCGCACCCGGAGGAACATGCATGAACGTGGAAACCAGCGTTTCTGGAACCACAGCGGTCGCGACAGTGAGCGGTCGCGTCGACTCCGCCAACGCGAAGGACTTTGATCAGGCCCTGCGCGCGATCATCGACCAGGGCGTGAGCGGTCTTGTCGTCGACTGCAGCGGACTCAAGTACATGAGCTCGGCCGGGTTGCGCGTGCTCCTGATCGCCATTCGGAAGACCAACGCCGCGGGTGGCGGGTTGGCCCTGTGCCGCGTTCCCGAGCACATCCGTGAGGTGCTGGAAGTGAGCGGCTTCGTGCGCCTCACCAAGGTCTTCGATACCCCGGAAGACGCCCAAGCCAGCTTTTCCGGCTGAGTCGGCAGTTCCCGGCACAGCCTCATAGCGCAACTTCGGAAGCGGCGGCGGCGTTCGGTTTTGCAGTTCCGTGCGCGTCGCCGCTTTCGGTGTGTCCGCGCATACCCCGCCGGGCGTCCGTGCAAGGCGACAGGGCCAGCCCGGCACCCCTAGAAGAACATGAACGCCTGGATCTTGAAGGACCAGTGGCTTCTGTCGCCCGAGGCCTGATAGAGGTCGAGGTTCGCGGAGATCCCGTTCCGACCTGCGGCATAGATCATCACGCCTGGAGTGATCACGGTGCCGGTGACGCTCCCCGGACCCTCCGCATCCGAGTTCGCCCAACTGATGCGAATCAGCGGCTCCCATGCGGCCAGCGCGGAGCCTTCGGGGAATGGCCGATACCACAGACCCATGACCTGAAACGCCGAGAAGTTCGCGTCGTCTGCGAGCTTCCAGTTTCGTCCCTGCAGCCCGTTGACCAGCAGGTGAGGTCCGTTGCGCCAGGTACCCACCTCCAACTCGGCGCCGTACGCGGGCGTGCCCATCGTCTTGCCGCGCGAGTCGAGCGTCTCGTCCAGGGCGAGGTAGGCGGAGAGCCGGCTGTTGCCCCCGAAAAACGTGGAGAGTCGAGCGGAAACGGATTTTCGGGTGTTGACGTCCTTCCGGCCCAGCCCCTCACCGTTGGTGATCGTAACGCGATAGCCCATGCGCCGGTTCGCGAAGCGGCCGGTCATGAGGAGGCCGGGCTCGTAGTTGTCGAGTCCGAGTGAACCCGTGAACTGGCCGAAAGAGCAGACGCCGCCGACCCCGGGGCAATGATCGACCCCGGTGACCCGTCCGTCTCGCTCGATCAGCGGCAGATCCGAGTTGGCGGCCAGCCAGAAATACGACATCGCCTTCTTGAACTGCCCGATCTGTACCTGGAACGCTTCCGAGGGCCTGAGCTCAAGGTATGCCTCCAGAACCGAAGCCCCGTGGGCGTTGAATTGAACCCTGCCGCCAACCAGGTCATTGAGCGTGCCGTCGATCGTGACCCACGCCCTGCGGATGGAGAACGTGGCCGGCACATCTTCTTCGCCGGAAGCCTCGTACTGGATCTGGGCCCGCGCTCCCAGCACCACGCGCGACCCGCTGCGGGCGCTGATTTCCTGCGCCATCGCGGGAGCGCCCGCGGCGGCAAGACCGACCAAAAGAACTGGGATCAGAGCGCGCATCGTCATGTCCATTCCTCTCCCGACGGGTTCGTCCGTGCGCGGAGCGGGCCACCGATTCGCTCCATGCGTTGCCTTGGGCGTTGCTGGGGTCCTGCCAAAGTGAAGGACGCAGGTCCGGTCCAGTCAAGACCCCGAGTGGGGGACCTGAAGTGAGCGAAGTCAGTCCGTGGGAGTCCGCAGGAGGCGCCCGCCGACCCGTTCTCCGAGCCGGAAGGCCCGGTAGGCTTGCGTGGTTGCCCCCGGATTACCATTCTGCCCTGCAACGCTTCCTGACCCGCACCATTCTCGGACCCGGCGTCATGCGCGGGGCGTCCAAGTCCGCCGCTTCACTCCGCCGCCGCGCGTCTGGAGCAGCCATGAATCTCAGCAAGTTTCCCGCCCCCGTTTCACGCTCAGCCGTCCGACTCGCACTCGGTGCCGTGACGGCGGGACTCGTCGCCGCAGCGGCTCTGGCCCTCTGGCCGGAAGCCGCTGCCGCGCAGGAGGTCGGATCCGAGACCGCGTTCATCTTCAACACGTTCTCCTTCCTCGTCTGGGGCGCATTGGTCATGTGGATGTGCGCCGGGTTCACCATGCTGGAGTCCGGCTCGGTGCGGTCGAAGAACGCTTCGGTGATCTGCCTGAAGAACATCGGTCTGTACGCGATTGCGGGACTCACGTTCTACATCGTCGGCTACGGCCTGATGTACACCGACGTCGCCGGAGGCTTCATCGGGAAGCTGAACTTCTTCTACGGACCTTCAGCTGACGAACTCGCGCTCCTCGCCGGGGATGCAGGAGCAACCTCCGCGGTCGTCGAGAACGGCTATTCCGTCACCTCCGACTGGTTCTTCCAGATGGTGTTCGTCGCGACGACCGCCTCGATCGTTTCGGGCGCTCTGGCCGAGAGGGTCAACCTGTGGGCGTTCTTCGCGTTCACGGCGGTCCTGACGGGAGTCATCTACCCGGTGGTGGGCGCATGGACCTGGGGTGGGGGCTGGCTCGCCGAGTTGGGTGAGACGGGCTTCACGGATTTCGCCGGTTCGAGCATCGTCCACTCGACAGGCGGGTGGGCCGCGCTCGCGGGGGCCATCGTGGTTGGGCCCAGGTGGGGCAAGTTCCGCAGGGACGGCACGGTGAAGTTGACGCCCCCCTCCAACATTCCTGCCGTAACGCTCGGTGTCTTCATCCTGTGGCTGGGCTGGTTCGGCTTCAACGGGGGTTCGCAGCTGGCCCTCGGCAGCGCGGCCGACGCCGTGGGCATGAGCAACGTGATCGTGAACACGAACCTGGCCGCAGCCGCCGGCGTGGTGACCGCCATCTTCGTGTCCAAGCCCATACTGGGGCGCACCGATCTGTTCGCCGGGTTGAACGGAGCCATAGCCGGGCTCGTCGCAATCACCGCCGGGCCGAACCTCGACGACGGCAGATGGGCGATCGTGATCGGCGCCGTCGGCGCACTGCTGTGCACGATGGGCCTCAGGTTCCTGGAACGGCGGAGGATCGACGACGTGGTCGGAGCGGTTCCGGCTCACCTCTTCGCCGGCATCTGGGGGACGCTGGCCGCAAGCATCGCCGCCGGGGCCGACTTCATCACCCAGCTGATCGGGGTCGTCAGCATCGGAGCCTTCGTCTTCACGGTTTCGTGGGTGCTGTGGACCATTCTTGAGAAGACCATCGGTGTTCGCGTATCGCGCGAGGTCGAAGAGATGGGACAGGATGCGGCGGAGCTGGGTATCGACGCGTATCCGGAGTTTGTCCTGATGGTCGACCAGGACGACGAGCCCGACTACCGCGAAGCCTAGGATTCACGGATAGCGTGACCGTCTCCGCGTTCCTCGGAAACGGCTTCGACGACGAGCCCCGGGCCTGCGCAGCCGGGTCCGGGGCTTTCGCCGACTACGATCTCGAGGCGCGGTTCTACGACGAGGTCTTCCAGACCGACGGCAAGCCGCGGGAGTCGTGCCGGAAGCTCGTGAATTCGCTGGCGCGCGCGTCGGCCGACGAGCTGGCGACCCTGCAGGAGGGCGTGGCCCGTCGCTTTGTCCACGAGGGGATCACCTTCACCGTCCTGGGCGCGACCAGGATGTCGGAGCACATCATCCCGATCGACTGTGTGCCCCGGGTGCTGACCGCCGCGGAGTGGGATCACATCGATCGGGGGCTCAGGCAGCGTCTCACCGCGATGAACCTGTTTCTGCGGGACATCTACCACGAGGGGTATTCGCTGCGCGACGGCGTGATTCCCCACGAACTGGTGCTCGGATGTCCCCAATACCGGGTCGAGATGCGCGGGCTGAAGGTCCCGCACGACGTGTACGTGGCCGTCTGCGGGACCGATGTGGTGCGCACCAACAACGGATTCGCGGTGCTCGAGGACAACCTCCGCGTGCCGTCGGGCGTTTCGTACATGCTCGCGTGCCGATCAGCGATAAAGAAGGCTTTTCCACGGCTTTATCGCGCACAGGGAGTCCGTGAGATCGCCCGCTATCCGGAGCACCTCTACACCACGCTCACGTCGCTGGGTTCGTGGGGACGCGATCCCCGGGTGGCGGTTCTGACTCCCGGCCACTACAACTCCGCGTACTATGAACACGCCTTCCTGGCCGGGGAAATGGGTGCGGAGCTGGTGGAAGGGAGGGATCTGGTGGTGCACGACGCCATCGTGTACGTCCGGACCGCCTCCGGGCTGAAGCGGATCGACGTGATCTACCGGCGGGTCGACGACGATTTCCTCGATCCGGTCACCTTCAGATCCGACTCGCTCCTGGGCGTGCCGGGGCTGTTCAACGCATATCGGACCGGCAACGTCGTGATCGCCAACGCCCCCGGGACCGGCGTCGCGGACGACAAGGCGGTGTATTCCTACGTTCCGCGCATCATCCGGTACTTCCTCGACGAGGAGCCCATTCTGGCGAATGTGGAGACGCACCTCTGCCGGGAACCGGACGGACTGGCATACACGCTCGACCACCTGGAGGACCTCGTCGTCAAGGAAGTCGGCGGTTCCGGCGGATACGGAATGCTGGTAGGCCCGCATAGCACCGCCGCCGAGCGGGAGGCCTACGCCGCACGCCTGCGCGCGGATCCCACCAACTTCATCTCACAGCCGGTCCTCGATCTCTCGCGGGCCAGCTGCTTCGTGGACGGACGTCTCGAGCCGCGCCATGTGGATGTGCGGCCCTTTGTCCTGCGCGGCCGTGAGGACATCCACATCTCTCCGGGCGGCCTTTGCCGCGTGGCTCTGCGAAAGGGCAGCCTGGTGGTGAACTCGAGCCAGGGAGGCGGTTGCAAGGACCTGTGGATCCTCCGCGACTAGGAAGACCGGACCGATGCTAGCAAGGGCCGCCGCAGACTTCTACTGGATGGGGCGATACCTCGAGCGCACCGAACACACCGCTCGTCTGCTGGAGTACCAGTTGACGCGTCTGGTCGACACTCCCGCGGATCAACTGGCCCTTGGCTGGCGCGTCGTCTACACGACCCTGGGACACCCGGTGCCCCAGGTACCGACGGACGCGGACGAGGCCGAGGTGTTTCTCATCGCGGACGCCTACACGCTTGCGGGAACGCTGGTCGAGGATGAGACGAACCCGAACTCGATGATCTCGTGCTGGTCGCGGGCCAGGGAAAACGCCAGGCAACTCCGTCCCTGGCTCCCCGTGAGGGTCTGGACCTGTCTGAACCAGGGCTTCATGTGGATTCGGGACTGTGACTTTGCCAGGGCGTGGGCCGAGGGGCCCGCCGAGCTCGCTCTCGAGGCAATCGACCGGTTGCACCTGCTGGTGGGTGTTGTGGACGCAATGATGTCGAGGGACGACGCCTGGCGGTTCATGGAACTCGGTCGCCTCGTGGAGCGCCTTCAACATCAGGCCGTTCTGCTCGACACCTGGGTCAGGGCGGGCCAGCCATCGAACGGGCCGCGTCTCTCCTGGTCGGACCTGCTGCGCGTGTGCCGGGCGTACGAACTCTACCGCCGCCGCCGCTCGATCCAGGTCCGGCGTGAATCCGCCATCGGATTCCTGGTACGCAATCCCGAACTGCCGCGGTCGCTGCGCTTCGCGGTGCACCGCATTGAGCAGCTCCTTTCCGGTATCGATCCGCGAGGGGCGCGCTACCCTCTTGCCCCACCGCACCGCATGGCCATCCGGCTCGCCGCGTCGGTCGAGATGGACCCTGGCAACGAAAACCAGGCGCCAGGGGACGAGCTCGATTCCTTTACGGCCCTGCTTCGCGACAGCCGCCAGCTGCATGACCTGATCATGGCAACCTACGTCAACTACCCGGTGGAGCGGGGGCTCCCCTCGTGACGGCGCACTTCCTCATCCGGCACAACCTGCAGTTTCGGTACGACGCCCCGGTCGGCGGATCCGTGACCACGCTCCATGTATCCCCCGTGCGAAATCGCCGGCAGGTGCTGCACGACATCTCTATCCGCACCGACCCCCCCGGTGCCATCTTCGGATTCACGGGCCCGTTCGGAAACAGGGGACATTTCTTCGACCGGCACGGACGTCACCGGAGACTCAGGATTCGCGTGCGTTCCAGCGTGGAGATGGCGCCCCCCGCACCACTCCCGGCACAGCTCGCGCTGGCCTCGTGGGAGGCCCTGCGCAAGGACATTGCCACACCCGACCACTGGCTGATGCTCCAGCCGAGCCGGTTCGTGCGCATGTCGCCTTCCCTGGCCCGCTTCGTGTCCCGAAACCGGATCGGCCAGGACGCGGATCTTCTCACCAGCATCCGCCAACTCCGGTCGACCCTGTACAGCGCCTTCGAGTACGCCCCGGGGAGCACCGTGGTGGACTCCCCGATCGAGCACATCCTGGAAGCCGGCCGGGGCGTCTGCCAGGACTACGCTCACGTCATGGCCTCGATCCTGCGCAGCTGGGGAATACCCACGCGGTACGCATCCGGCTACCTGGGCCCGGACGGAGACGACGACCAGCACAGCCAGAGTCATGCCTGGGTGGAGTCCTGGCTGCCCGGCTTCGGGTGGCGCGGCTTCGACCCCGCCAACGACTGCGACTGCGACGAGCGACACATACGAGTAGCCGTCGGGCGCGACTATGCCGATGTGCCCCCCGTACGCGGCACCTTCCGCGGCAACGCCGACTCGACGCTCCAAACCGAGGTCTCCGTGACCCGGCAGGAGCCCAATCCCACCGATTCCTGAACCCCGTGCCTCCACGGCAGAACGCCGCCGAGGCCAGCCCTCACTGGAAGGAGCAAAGCATGAACCCGTCCCGCCTCACCACCCGCTGGCTGCGGGCCCTTTGGCTTCCCACCCTTTTCGCCCCTGTCTTCGCCGCCGCTCCCGTCAGCGGCCAGTCCGCCTCCGTCGGGGCCGACATTGTCAGTCGCTACGTCTGGCGCGGCACCGATTTCGGTGAGTCGCTGTCCGTTCAGCCGGCGCTCACCTTCGGCCTTGGAGGCCTGGAAGTCGGGGCCTGGGGTTCGTACTCCATTTCGGCATCGGGAGCGGATGCGAACGAGAACGACCTCTGGGCGACCTACACGATCAACGCCTCCAACGGGGCATCCATCGCCTTCACCGTGACCGACTACTACTTCCCCGCCCCGGGCGCCGAAGAGGGCTTCTCTTACACCAACTCCCACACCCTGGAACTTGCGGTCGGTTTCACCGGACCCGAGAGCTTCCCGATCTCGCTCTACGGGGGCATGATGGCCCGCAACGACCCCGACAACTCCGTGTATCTCGAGGCCAGCCTGCCCGTCTCGGCGTTCGAGGGTGTCGACGTGGGACTCGTCGCGGGCATGGTCGCCGGGGCCAGCGGGTTCTACGGCACCGACGGCGCCGCCGTGGTCAACCTGGGCGTCAGCGCCAGCAAAGCCCTCGAAATCACCGACTCGTTCGCACCGCCGGTGAGCGTATCCTACATCTTCAACCCCGACTCGGACCGCGCCTTCCTGGTGTTCGGCCTCAGCGTGGCGCCGTAGCGCGACGCGACGGCTCAACCGTCCCCGGACACGTCGGGAACGAAGACCAGTTCACGATTCAGAAAGCGCTCCAGATCGATCAGGGCCCGATAGTATCCGCGGATGGCGTCCCAGTAGCCGCGCTGACAGTGCCTGGCGTTTGGGAGGGTCGATACGGGCAACCCATGCATGGCGTTAGCGGCGACGCAAACCCGAACTGTGCGCGTGTCCGCCGACATCGGCGCTGGGCAATCAACGGTGTCCCCGATGTACCCGCTCGGACACCAGCATCTCCATGGCATCGGGCGGAGCCGGTGCAAGAAGGGGGTCAGCCCTCCTGTGCCCCGTGGGCCATCGTCCGCACCTTCCTGACCATCCCGTCAAGCGACTCGCGGGCCTCGGGGTCGAGGCGCTCGCGCTGCCGGCGCACGAGTGCCACTCCCCACCGCGCGATCCTGTAGCCCGGGTAGCAGAGCCCGGCGCCGATCCCGACGAGCGTGATGCCGAACCACAGCTTGAGTGATTTCATCCTTTACCCACTCGTTGAATTCGGTCAACTTCAGTCGGGGCGGCCGGATTCGAACCGGCGACCTCCTGCTCCCAAA
>VXQO01000085.1 GCA_009838975.1 Gemmatimonadota bacterium
GGGCCGGGGCGAGCGCGAGTGCGAGCGCGAGTGCGCGGAGGAGCGTGCGCCGCATGGTCACCTCCCGCGCACGTAGTTGAGGATCAGGCGCAGTTCGGGCTCGCCGGGCCGGGCCGGGCCGCCGGGCGCCGCGCCGATTCCCTCGAAGGACGCGTACTCGATCGAGAGGGGCTCGAAGGTAGAGAGGAGCGCGACTGTCGTACTGACCGGATCGCCATCGGCGGTCTCGCCGCGCAGGAGGTCCTGCACGAGTCCCGTGACCGGCACCTCGACGACGTGCCCGCCCGGCGGAGCGAACCACTCGGGCGAAAGAATCACGCCCGCGATCCCCGACAGCGACGGCCCCAGCGGCGACTTCGGCAACACGCTCGGGACCATGACCATCCGGAGGTCGATGCTGATCGTGTCCGATGGCGCGAAGGCGGCCTGCTCCGCCTGGGTCGTGAGTCGCAGCGCCGCGTACGAGATGTGGTCCTCGCTGAGCTCGAGGGGGCATCCGAGCTGTGCGCAGAGCGCGGGCGGTCCGTCGAGCGCGGGCGGGATGTCGAGGTCGAGAACGGTGCGCCAGGCGGGGGCTCCGCCGATTCGCATGCCGTGCTCGGGAGCGGTCGGGACGGGGTCGTAGATGAAGGTGATGGCGTCGGTGCCGGCGAGGACCTGGATGAGGGTGTCGGGGTTGAGGCTCGGCATCGTCTCGATCCACATGAGCGCCGAACGGAGCTGGAGCCTCACGCCCGGCGCCTCCGTGCTCAGCCGGACGCCGCGCGCGAGGTCGGTCGTGTCGGACCAGGCGGCGACCCGGGCCGAGTCGAGCTCGATGATGAGCGAGTCCCCCGCTTCGGGGTCCCACACCCACTCGCCGAGCCCCTGCAGCGCGCCGCCGCCGGGCTGCGACCACGGCACCTGGTTCAGCAGCGTGTCGACCGCGTGCTCCCAGGTCGCGCTGATCCCGTCCCAGGCCTCGGTGGTCGCGTCGGCCCGGATCGCGACGGGACCCGAGTGCACGCTGCCCAGGGTGTCGAAGCGGGCGACGATGCGCGCCGAGAGGAAGGTGAGCGAGGAGTCGGGCCGGCTGGTCCCGGTGGTGTCGTTGACGGTCACGACCGAGGGGTAGCGGCCGAAGCGCAGCAGGGTGGCGGCTTCGAGGCCGGGGTCGGCGGCGGGATCCGCGCCCGCGCCGAAGCGGTGGGCGATGAATCCGCCGCCGAGTTCGGAAGCGCGGCCGTATCCGCCGTAGACGCGCACGCGGTCGAGGAAGTCGCTCGCGGGGAGCCTGACCTCGACGGCGATGCCGCCCCGCACGAGGTCGTCGCTCTCGGCGGTGGGGAGCATCTCGGTGCAGCCCGCGCCGAGGGCGACGAGAGGGAGGAGGGCGAGCCGACGGGCCGGCGTCACTTGTCCCCACCTCCTCGGTCTGCGGCGTCGGCCAGCTGGAAGGCGTTGGGGAGCAGGTCGGTCAGTTGCCAGCGCTTTTCCTCCGTGTTTCCGAAGCTGAACACCTGCGTGTCGGCGGCGAACTCGGCCACGACCTGACAGCACGCGCCGCAGGGGGCCACCGCGCGGTCCGAGTCCGTGACGATCACGAGCCGGCGGAAACGTCGATGCCCGCCCGCCACCGCCTGCGCGACCGCCGACCGCTCGGCACAGATGGTGAGACCGTACGAGGCGTTCTCGACGTTGCATCCGGCGAAGACCGCGCCCGTGACCGACTCGAGGGCGGCCCCCACCCTGAACCCGGAATACGGCGCGTAGGAGCGGGCCAGCATGGCGCGCGCGCGCGTGGCGAGCAGGTCGACGGACATATGCACTATACCGAAACTCGGGGCAGTCTCCGCGAGAGTCCCGTCAGGATCTCGTAGGGGATCGTGCCGGCCAGCTCCGCGACCTCCTCCAGGGGCAATTCGATTCCACCGTCACGACCGACAAAGGTAACGATATCTCCGGGGTTGGGGGTGTCGTTGTCGGTTCTTACCACCGTGGTGTCCATGGAGATCCGCCCGACGATCGGGACGCGTCGGCCGCGCAGGATCGCGGAGCCGCGGTTGCCGAGCGCCCGGGGGAGACCGTCGCCGTAGCCGATGCCGACCGCGGCCCAGCGCTCGTGGCCGTGCGCGGTGTAGGTCGCGCCGTAGCCGAGGGTGGTCCCGGGGGGGACATCGCGCACGAGAATTACCCGCGCACGAACGGCGACGACGGGCTCGGGGCGGCGGTCCGGGTCGCCCGCCGAGGCGCCGTAGAGGTAGATGCCGGGGCGGGCCGCGTTGGCCGTGCGGGACGCGAGGCGCAGCGCGCCGGCGCTGTTGGCGCAGTGGACGAGGGCGTCCGCGGGGAGGGCGCCGGCGCGCCGGAGGCCGGAGATGAAATGGTCGAAGCGGGCAATCTGGTCGCGGGCGCTGGCCAGGTCGGGCTGATCGGCCGAGTGCAGGTGCGTGAAGATGCCGAACAGGCGGAGGCCGTGTGGGGTGGGGGGGGCTTCGGCCGCGAGGCGGGCCAGTGCCTCGGCCTGTATCTTATAAAAATATGACGCATCC
>VXQO01000104.1 GCA_009838975.1 Gemmatimonadota bacterium
GGGAACCCCTCCCCCCGCCCCCGCCCCGTCTCGTTTGCGGCTCCCGTGCCGGGATAGTGCGGGTACTGGTGGAGCGACAGGAAGAACACGTCGGGGTCGTCGTAGAAGGCGTCCTGGGTCCCGTTGCCGTGGTGGACGTCCCAGTCGACGATCAACACGCGTCCGGCTTCGCCCCGCGCCCGGAGACTCGCCGCCGCGATGGCGATGTTGTTGAAGAGGCAGAACCCCATGGCGCGGCCCGGCGTCGCGTGGTGCCCGGGCGGACGCGCGGCCACGAAGGCGTTGCGGTAGCGCCCCTCCACCGTGCCGTGCACGGCCTCCAGCGCGGCGCCCACGGTCCCGAGCGCCGCGTCCCATGACGCCGCGGAGACCTGCGTGTCGGCGTCGAGGCCGACGGGACGGCCCCGCTCCCGGGCCACGTCGACCGCGCCGCGCACCTGGGCGACCAGCGCCTCGGTGTGCACGAGCGTCAGGTCCGCTTCGCTGGCGGGAGCTGGCGCGACCTGTCGAACCCTGTCGTGCAGCGCGACCAGGTCGTTCTTCAGGGCGGAAGCCAGCGCGCGCAACCGGCCCTGGTGTTCGGGGTGGCCCCAGCCGGTGTCGTGCAGCACCGCATACGGGTGCATCAGGAATGCGGTCGCCGGGTGGGGCGGTGGCGCGCCCTTGTCGCCGGTCACGACGCCTGAGCGGCGCCGACCACTTCCGGCGTCCTCGCGATTCGCTCCTGGATGCTCAGGATCTCGGGGCGGCGCGTCCGCATGGCCGTCAGAGCGTCCACGGCGGCGCTCGTGGCCGACATCGTCGTCAGGTACGGGACGCCGTAGGCGATCGCCGCGCGCCGCATGGCGTAGTCGTCGTACTGCGACTGCTTGCCGAGCGGCGTGTTGATGAGCAGGCCGACCTGCCCGCTCACGATCCGGTCGACGATGTGGGGTCGCCCCTCACCGACCTTGTGAATCCGTTCACAAGGGATGCCGAGCTGATGCAGGTGGTTGCGAGTCCCGCCGGTCGCCAGCACCCGGAAGCCCAGGTCCGCCAGGCGGCGCACCAGCGGCGTCACCGTCGGCTTGTCGGAGTCGTTGACGGTCACGATCACCGACAGATCGTCCTCGCCCTCGGGCAGCCGGTTGCCTGCCGACACCTGGGCCTTGGCGAAGGCCATCCCGAAGGAGTCGTCAACGCCCATGGCCTCGCCCGTCGAGCGCATTTCGGGGCCCAGCAGGGTATCCACGTCGAATCGGTTGAACGGGAAGACCGCCTCCTTCACCGCGACCCCGTTGACCTCCGGCTCCGAGGGCACGCCGAGGTCGGCCAGCTTCTCTCCCGCCATCACGAGCGCCGCCAGCCGAGCGAGCGGCACCCCGGTCGCCTTCCCCACGAAGGGCACCGTGCGCGATGCCCGCGGGTTCACCTCCAGCACGTACACGAGGCCGTCCTTCACCGCGTACTGGACGTTGAGCAGCCCCACGACGCCCAGTTCCAGCGCGAAGCGCCGCGTCAGGCGCCGCATCTCGTCCAGCTCCGCGCGGCCCAGCAGATATGGCGGCAGCACGCACGCCGAGTCGCCCGAGTGGACGCCCGCGTCCTCGATATGCTGCATGATCCCGCCGATCACCACGTCGGACCCGTCGGAGAGCGCGTCCACGTCGGCCTCGAACGCGTCCTCCAGGAAGCGGTCGATGAGAACCGGGTGGTCGGGCGACGCCTTGACGGCGCGCGCGAAGTATCCCTTGAGCGATTCCTCGTCGTACACGATCTCCATCGCACGGCCGCCCAGGACGTACGAAGGGCGCACCAGCACCGGGAAACCGATGTCGCGGGCGATCTTCACCGCCTCGTCCACGCTCATCGCGGTGCCGTTGGCGGGCACGCGCGCCCCGATGCGGCGGCATACCTCCTCGAAGCGGCGCCGATCCTCGGCCCGGTCGATCGCGTCGACCGAAGTCCCCAGGATCGGCACGCCGAGCTCCGCCAGCGCGTAGGCCAGGTTGAGCGGCGTCTGCCCGCCGAGCTGCACGATCACCCCGACGGGCCGCTCCCGCTCCACGATCTCGACCACGTCCTCCAGCGTCAGCGGCTCGAAGTAGAGCTTGTCGCTCACGTCGAAGTCGGTCGACACCGTCTCCGGGTTCGAGTTCACCATGATCGTCTCGTAACCGGCCTCGCGCAGTGCGAGGACCGCCTGGACGCAACAGTAGTCGAACTCTATCCCCTGGCCGATGCGATTGGGGCCGCTGCCCAGTATGACGATCTTGCCGCGGTCGGAAGGGTCGCTCTCATCCTCCGACTCATAGGACGAGTAGTAGTAGGGTGTTGCGGCGGGAAACTCTCCGGCACAGGTGTCGACCACGTTGTACGTGGGCCGGATCCCCCACTCCCAGCGCTGCGAACGGATGGCGGCCTCGTCGACCCCCCGCAGGGCGGCCAGCTGCGCGTCGGCGAACCCCTCGCGCTTCATGCGGCGGAGCGACGGCTCGTCGACGGCGGGCAGGCCGGCGAACCAGCGCTCCAGCTCGATGATCTGCACCAGCTGGTCGAGAAACCACGGGTCGATCCCGGTCGCGCGGTGGAGCTCCTCGATCGGAATGCCCGACTCGAGGGCGCGCTTGAGCTGGTACTTGCGGAAGGTGGTCGGCCTGCGGACGGCGGTCAGCAGGGCGTCGGGCTCGGCCGACTCCAGACCGTCGTCGGCAGGTGTGGAGCCGGCAACCCAGCCGATCCGGCCCACCTCCATTCCGCGCAGACCCTTCTGCCAGGCGCTGCGGAAGGTGCGGCCGATCGCCATCGTCTCGCCCACCGCCTTCATCTGCACGCCCAGGGTGTCGTCGACGTCCGGGAACTTCTCGAAGGCGAAGCGCGGGAATTTCACTACCACGTAGTCGAGTGCGGGTTCGAACGAGGCGGGCGTCGTTTTCGTGATGTCGTTCGGGAGCTCGTAGAGGTGGTAGCCCACCGCCAGCTTGGCGCCCACGCGCGCGATTGGAAAACCGGTCGCCTTGGAGGCCAGCGCCGAGGAGCGCGATACGCGGGGGTTCATCTCGACGACCAGCATCTCGCCGTTTTCGGGGTTGACGGCGAACTGGATGTTGCAGCCCCCCGCCTCGACCCCGATCTCGCGGATGATGGCGATCGCGGCGTCGCGCATGCGCTGGTACTCGACATCCGAGAGCGTCTGCGCCGGCGCCACCGTGATCGAGTCGCCGGTGTGCACGCCCATTGCGTCGAAGTTCTCGATCGAGCAGACGATGATCACGTTGTCGAGCCCGTCGCGGACCACCTCGAGCTCGTACTCCTTCCAGCCGATCACGGAGCGGTCGATCAGCACCTCGCGGATGGGGCTGGCGTCGAGTCCCCTGCGTACCTGGGCCTCGAACTCGGCCAGGTTGTATGCGGTGCCGCCGCCCGTGCCGCCGAGCGTGAACGACGGACGGATGATGGCGGGGTAGCCGGTGTGCTCGATGATCTCCAGCGCATCGTCGACGCTGCGTGCGAAGCCCCCGTGGGGCACGGCGAGCCCGATCCGGTTCATGGCGGCGGTGAACTGCTCGCGGTCCTCGGCCATCACGATCGAGCGCTCGTCCGCCCCGATCAGCTCTACGCCGTGCGCCGCGAGCACGCCCTGACGGTGCAGGTCCATGGCGATGTTGAGCGCGGTCTGGCCGCCCATCGTGGGGAGCAGGGCGTCCGGTTTCTCGCGTTCGATGACGCGTTCGACCCACTCGGGGGTGAGCGGCTCGATGTAGGTGCTGTCCGCCAGGTCCGGGTCCGTCATGATCGTCGCCGGATTGGAGTTCACCAGAATGACCCGGTAGCCCTCCTCCTTGAGCGCGCGGACCGCCTGGGTGCCGGAATAGTCGAACTCGCAGGCCTGGCCGATGACGATGGGACCCGAACCCAGGATCAGGATCGAGTCGATGTCTGTGCGTTTAGGCAATGATCTCGTGCGCGGCTGCCTACTCGGCGCTCTTTGCGGATTCCTTCCGGACCGCGGTGCGGACGGCCACGACGAGGCCTCCCCACACGAACGCCACGATCACGATCATGGTGACCCAGGTTGCGGTGGTCATGGACCGGCTCCCTTCGACTTCGCGGTGGGCTTGTGGCGGCGGCCGCGGAAGAGGGGCCGGCGGCGCGCGCCGAGGCGGGAGCGCCTTTTCCGGGGCCGGATTAAGGTGCGGAAACGGGGATGGCGGGGCAAGGCGTGGGGCGGGCGCCGCTAGTGCGCATGGCCGATGCCGAAGAACGACTCCCTGCGGGCGAGTGCGCTGCGGAGTGCGTGGGGCTCGGCCCGGACGAATCGGACCGGCGTGCCGGGCCGTGCCTGCGCGAGCGTGTCGAGGGCGATCGGGTCGACGGAGCCGAGTTTGGCGTAGCCGCCTATCGTCGGCCGGTCGCGCATGAACACGAGGGGGAGGCCGTCGCCGGTGACCTGGACGGTGCCGTCCACGAGGGGGGTCGAATCGAGTACGCGCGGACCCGTGGTCAGAGCGGGACCGGCCAGGCGGGTCGCCGTGCGGTCGCTCGCGGGATCCACGGTCCATCCGGCGTCGAACACCCGCCGGCGGTCGGTGGTCGCGAAATCGAGCCATTCGTAGCCGGTGACCAGCGGCACGGAAAGCGAGCCCGGGACAGGCGGGATCAGTTCATCGGGAAGGCGCCGGACCGGACACCGGTAGTCGGGTGCGTGCCAGCGCAACGGCTCGCCCGGCCGGAGGCATCGTCCCAGCAACCCCGGCATCCCGTCGCGCACCACGGCCGACGCCGAGCCGAACGCCGTGGTCGCCTCGAGCCCGCCCGGAAAGGCGACGTAGGTGCGCATGCCCGTCGTGCCGTATCCGAGGCGGAGGAGCTGGCCCGGTTGCGCGTGCACGGTGCGCCACGCGCGGGTCTCGACGCCGTCGAGCGTCGCGGCGCAACCCTCTCCCGTGATTGCCACGACGGTGGCAGCCGCGAAGCGCAGCGCGAAACCGCCCAGGGTGATCTCAAGGGCGGGCGCTGCCGGTTCGTTGCCCAGCAACCGGTTGGCCCACAGGTACGCCCGCTGATCCATGGCGCCCCCGGGAGCCAGGCCGGCGCGGCGCCCGGTCCGACGCCCGAGGTCCTGGATCGTGCAGAACGGCCCGGGACGGTCCACCACGCCGTGCGGGCTCATTCGTACTCCGCCTGATACGTCTTGCGGTCGATCGCGCGGAACTCGACCGTGCCGCCCGCGCGAAAGCGGGAGATCCGCTCCGTGGCATCCGCGAACAGCGCCGGTGGGACCCTGCCGATGAGGCGCCAGCCACCGGGGCCCGCCGCGGGATAGATGCCCGTGCGCCGGTCCGCGATCCCGACCGCGCCCGCCTCGACGCGTCGGCGAGGCGTGGGCAGGCGGGGCATGGCGACCCGCGCGTCCAGGTCACCCAGGTATGCGAACCCGGGGGCGAACCCGGTCGCCAGGACGACATACTTGGTGCGGCTGTGGAGTCGGGCCACCTCCGCCACGCTGAGCCCCCTGTTCGCCGCCAGGTCGGCCAGGTCCGGCGCCAGATCCGGGTCGTAGCAAACGGGAAGTGAGACCGGATCACCCGTTTCGGGCTCGGGCGGCGTTCCCCGGACGCATTCCTTCGCGGCGACCGTCAGCAGCGCCTCGACCTCTTCCGCATCCCAGCTGTGCGGCGCACCCTCGATCAGCAGCCGGTTGAACGCGGGAATCGTCGCTCGCAAATCCGGCAGCGCGTCACGAGCGAAGCGCTCGAGGCCGAGCACGCGGGCGATGCCGTCGCGGTCGGCGGGCACCGGCAGGGTAACCAGCGCGCTGACCGGGCCCGGGAACGTGATCACCCGCGGCGGGGCACCAGCTCACGAATGCGGCGCAGCAACCCCGTTGCGGACGGGTTGTCGCCGTGCACGCACAACGTCTCGGCCTGCACCGGCAGTGTTCCCTCGGGCGTTTCCACGAACCCTGCGAGCAGATTGGCAACGTGCGCCGCGACCGCATCGTGGTCGGCAAGAACAGCGCCCCTGATCGAGCGCGACTGGAGGCGTCCATCGGCCGCGTAGGCGCGGTCCGCGAAGGCCTCAAACGCGAGCCGCAGCCCCGTGTGCTCGAGCATGGCTGCGTGCCGCGCGCGGTCGGGCGTCGCCTGCAGGACGAAGGTGAGCGACGGGTCCACCGCAGCCACTCCTTCGGCCAGCCGCGTGAGCAGTCGGTCGTCGTTCATCATGGCCAGATAGAGTGCCCCATGCGGCTTGACGTGGCGCAAGCGCGCGCCCACTCCCGCCGCGACTGCCTGGAGCGCGCCGATCTGCGCCTGTATCTCGAGCACGAGCGAATCGAGCGGCCAGTCCAGCCTCAGGCGTCCGAAGTTGCGCCGGTCGGGATAGCCGGGATGCGCACCCGCCTGTACACCGTGCTCGGCCGCCAGCGAGAGTGTGCGCGCCATCGTGTCGGGGTCTCCCGCGTGGCCTCCGCACGCGATGTTGGCCCAGTCGATGAGCGGCATCACCGCTTCGTCCGCCCCCTTCTCCCAGGGCCCGTAGCTCTCGCCCATGTCGCAGTTGATCAGCATGCGGAAAGATATCCCCGCCGGCACGCTGCCCGCACCCGACCTTGGCCGGGCACGCGGCGAGGCGCATGTTGAAGGCGGTTCGACCCGTCCCGTCCAGCATTCGAGGGAAACCATGAAACGCCTCAGCGTCGCCGCCATCGCATTCGTCCTCCTGTCGCCCGCGGCCGTCGAGGCGCAACAGGGGCAGTCGTACGACTACTTCGCACCGCAGCGCGAGATGATCCAGCGTGGCGTACAGGCGATCCTCCAGTGCAACGGACTTTTCACCAGCAACCGCACGCTGGAGCAGGTGTTCGATCAGGAGCTCGTCTACCTCGACGATCCCGTGGGGACCGCCGACGGGGGCGACTATGTGGTCGACTGGGAGCGGAAGGCGGTCGCGATCGGGGCCCCGGGCGCGATTCCGGTCATGCGGGCCGCGTTCCGTGAGGGGATCGGGTGCGTGATCATGTCGCCGGACCAGACCTTCGACGATATCGACGAGCTGCCGATCCTGACCACGCGGCCGCCGGAGGGTGATCCCGCCACCATGCCCTGGCCCGACGGCGACCTCGTCGAGGACCGTCCGCTCCCGTCCGGCATCGATCCGGTGGCACTGCAGGCCGCTTCCGACTGGGCCTTCGAGCGCGAATCGCCGGAGCAGGTGACCCTCAGCCTGATGGTGTTGCAGAACGGCCGGATCCTCCATGAGCGCTACGCTCCGGGTGTGGACATGACCACGAAGACCCGGACGTGGTCGACCGCCAAGAGCATCGCCGTGACTCTGATCGGCATGCTTGTCGACGAGGGCAGGCTCCGGCTGGACGACCCGCTGCCCTTCGAGTGGCTGCCGGACAACGCCGGCTCCGCCGAGACCGACCCTCGCCGGCATATCACGCTCCGCCACGTTCTCAACATGTCCAGCGGCCTCTATCCCGTGGACAGCTGGGGCATGGAATACGCGACCGGGTCAGGCTTCTCCTACTGGGCCGGAGCGAGCTCGGTCGACGGCGCGCGCAACCGCTCGCTCATGCGCCAACCGGGCACCTTCTGGGACTACGAGAACTACGACACCCTGCTCGGCGTCTACGCGTTGAAGCTGATGATCGGGGACGCGCAGGCCTACCTCGAATTCCCGCGCAAGCGCCTCCTCGACAAGCTCGGCATGCGCAGCACACTCCTGAGCACCGACCGCTTCGGCGACTTCATTCTGAGCAGCCAGGTCTACACAACCGCTCGCGACCTGGCCCGCTTTGGGATCCTCTACGCGCAGAACGGGGTCTGGAATGGCGAGCGGTTGGTGTCCGAGGAGTGGATTGACTTCGCGCGCACGCCGGCCCCCGCCACATCGGAGAGCGGCAACTTCTACGGCGGCCAGTTCTGGCTGGTGCCGGACGACCGTACGGATGTTCCGTCCGATGCGTATTCCACCGCCGGCAACCGCGGCCAGTTCGTGGTCGTGGTGCCCTCGCACGACGTGGTCATCGTCCGTCGCGGCCTGGACTACGGCCGCCAGGGATTCGACCGCTGGGACATGGCGCGGGAGGTGCTGAAGGCGTTCGAGCCGGTGGCGGCCGGGAGCCGCTAGTCCAGGAGCCCGGGCCGCCTCTGGAGCGGCCATGTCCAGTCCCTGCACAAGGCCGTGCGAACGGTGGTTCAGTTTACGGAATAAACTGAACCATGAGCAGGACGTGTTCGCGAAGGGGGTGCCATCTGAGCGTTGCAGACTTGACATCTACGACATCGTGTCTTAACATTACGACATGTTGTCGTGTATGCCATTGGATCGGAGGTGAAGAGCGGCCGTGACCATGCAATCGCTACCCAATTCCGAACTCGCGGTAGTGGAGCTGCTGTGGAGGGAGGGTCGCCTCACTGCCCGGCAGATTCTCGACCGGCTCTACCCTGACGTCGCCAGGCCGCAGCACGGCACCGTCCAGCGCCTTCTGCAGCGCCTTCGTGCCAAGGGCTTCGTGGTCCGTTCTCGCGACCTGGGCGTGAACGTCTTCACGCCCGCCATCAGCCGTGAGGAATACGCCAGCGGCCAGCTGGAATCCCTCGCGAACCGGCTCACCCAGGGGTCGCTGGTGCCGATGATCACGAGGCTCGTTGAAGACAACAAGCTGACGCGCGCCGAGATCGACAAGCTGCGCCGGATTCTGGAGGAGTAGCATGGTCGACATCCTCTTTCAGATTGGTGTGGCGAAGCTGGTGGTGTCGGTATTGCTGGCGGGTGTGGCGTGGGCGGTGCAGCGGCGCGTGGACCATCCCGGTGTGGCGCATCGGCTGTGGATGGTCGTGTTGGTCGCGTTGCTGCTGCCGGCGGTGGTTGCGATACCGGTGCTTCCGGGGGGAGGCGGTGTGGACGCTGTGATCCCCGAAGCCGGGACGCTCGCGGGTGAGGCGTCGGCCCAGGTTCCGCCGGTGGCGACCGGCGATGAGCGAGGCGAAGTCAGCCTGCCCTTCAACTTCCCCGTCGCCGATAACGGGAAGGCCGTGCTCGTAGTCCTCTGGCTTGCCGTCGCGGCGCTGCTGCTCGTGTGGACCCTGGTCCGAGCACTCCGCTTCAAGCACTGGCTGGCTCGAACCTCGCTGCCGGCACCACGAGCACTGCGTGACGAGGTCGCCGGGATTGGGCAAAGGCTGGGCCTGGTACGGGTTCCCGAAGTGCTTACCACAATCGCTCGTGTGTCCCCGATGGTGTGCTGGACAGGTGGGAGGGTCCGCCTTGTGATCCCCGCATTCCTCACGGCCAGCCTCAATGGGCCGGCACTCCGCGCCGTGATTGCCCACGAACTCGCCCACGTCCGCAGGTGCGATCACCTGGTTCGCTGGATCGAGTGGATGGCCTGCACCGCTTTTTGGTGGAACCCGGTGGCATGGTGGGCCGGCCGCGAACTCAGAGCTGCCGAGGAGGCGTCGTGTGACGCGCTCGGTGCTGCGGCTATCAGGTCCAGTCCCCGGGCCTATGCGAGATCGCTCGTGAAAGTATTGGAAGTAATGTCCACGCCACCAACACCGTCGACGCCCGCTTTTTCAAGCAGTGTGACGAGCGGGCGAAGCTCGGCTTCACTTGAGAGGAGACTGAGAATGCTGGTCAGAGGACCATCGAATGACCGGGCACCTCGCTGGATCCGGCGCGCGTGCGTTGCTGCAGCGTTGTGCCTGCTCCCCTTCGGGCTCGTGTATGGGGGCACCGGAGACCAGGAGATGTCGACGCCACTGGTTGAATCGCCCAGACCGCCAGAGACTACCCTGGTCGTCTTGCCGGGCCCGGAACGCCCGGATACCACGGAACTCGAACGGCTTTGGGGAAGCGAGAATCCGGTATACGCCTACTGGGTTTTCGCCTCCAACAGCCATGACGGACCGTACGCCCTCGCAGATGCCCCGGTACAACCGTTGGAATGCCGGTTGGAACCGGAAGCGTCGGACGAAGACGCGCGTGACGAAGCCATGGCCGAGTGCGCCAGGGCGCTGTCCAGGGACCTGGAGGAAACCGATGCTCCGGACGACCGAAACGTGTGTGTGGTTTGGGGCAACAGGGCCAGCGGTTGGCGCGGAATCTGCGAGGGCTGGGAGTCCAGGAGCCGTCACCGCCTGTGGGGCAACAGCAGCGGGAGCGTGTTGCTCGAGCGCATCGCGGTCGCCGGGAGTGAGCGATGAGGATCCTGGTCGGTCCAGCGGTCGTGCTCCTGGCGACGGCCGCTTGCAGCGACCCGCGGGCCACGGTGGAACTGGCATCCGAGGTGCGGGACAGCGCCGGTATCCGCATCGTCGAGAACGTGCGTCCGCCGGACGGAACCAGGCTCGGCTGGCAGGTTGACTCGGTGCCGCTTCTGTCGATCGGCGCCCTCGAAGCCGAAGACCCCTACCTGCTCCATCAGGTCCGCGACGCGACGAGGCTGTCGGATGGCCGCATCGTCGTTGCGAACCGTGGATCGCAGGAGTTGCGGGTTTTCGGCACGTCGGGAGTCCATCTGGACACCTGGGGAGGGGAGGGAGAGGGTCCCGGCGAATTCAACAGCCTGGTCGCCGTCGCGGGCTGGCAGGGCGACTCCGTGATCGCGTGGTATTCTCAGCGGGTGCGCCTTTCCGTCTTCGACCGCGATGGAAACTTCGGCCGCACCATGATTCCAGGTGACCCCGGCGATGGGCGAGACACGCCTGCGGAGGTCTCCGCCGACGGTACCATCCTCGTGTCCCGTTCGGGCCCCGGCGGCGGTACGATCGGAGATGGCCGGCGTCGCGGAGAACGCCTGTACGACGTGGCGAACGCCGAGGGCGTGCTGACAGCGTCAATGGAAGCCAGTCCCGGTTCCGAGAGCTATCTCTCGACGTCCGGCAACATGATGAGGATGATGACGCTCCCGTTCTTTCGCTCGGCCCATACGGCCGTGTGGGCCGGCCGATTCGTGGTCGCCCCCAACGACGGCTATGAGATCAGGGCCTTCGGACCAAACGGAGCGCTCGACCTCGTCGTCAGACGCGAGCATGCCCTGGTTGTGCCGACGCCGGCCCACCTGGACGCCTATATCGAGCGGCAGGTGACAGCCAGACCACCCGGGGAACAGGCGGAAAGGCGGCGATCGTTGCGCGAGCAGCTGGCCGACGTTCCCATGCCGGAGACCTTCCCCGCCTTTGACCAGATCCTGGCGGATGCACTGGGGAATCTCTGGATCCAGGAATACGACCTTCCGGGCCAGGAGCGGCCGGATCCCCTCTGGACTGTGTTCGACGAGGAGGGACGTGTCCTCGGTTTCGTCGAGACGCCCTCAGGCCTGCGTATCTACGAGATCGGTGAGGACTACATCCTTGGACGCGCCACCGACGACCTCGGTGTGGAGTACGTGCAGATGTGGTCGTTGGAGCGAACCGGCGGATAGCGCTCAGCCTCTGCGGCGCGCGGCCTGATCGACCCCTCTCACCTCCAGCACATCCCCCACAGTCCGCAACCCGTCGATTACGTTCTGGATGTGTTCGGCTCGCGGAAGCCCGATCAGGTCGATGCCGCGCTGGACCGCGTCACGGTGCACGCCGCGCGCGAACGCCTTGTCCTTCATTTTCTTCGCCACGGACTTCGGCTTGAGGTCGTCGATTCCGTTCGGGCGCACCAGGCAGCACGCATACACGAGGCCGCTCAACTCGTCGCAGCCGTAGAGGACCCGGTCGAGTTGCGACTCCGGTACGACGTCGGTGCGGTCCGGGTAGGCGTGGGCCTCGATCGCGTGCACGACCTCCGCGGGATAGCCGAGTTCGCGCAGCCGGGCAACGCCGATGTGCGGGTGCTCGTCGGGATGGCGCTCCCAGTCCAAGTCGTGCAGGAGCCCGGCCAGGCCCCAAAGATCCTCGTCCTCGCCCATGAGGCGGGCGTAGTGCCTGACGGCGGCTTCGACGGCGTACATGTGCTTCCTCAGCGCTTCGCTCGCGACCCATTCCTCGAGGAGTGCGACGGCGTCGGATCGGGTGGGCATCATCTGGTCCTTGGTACGGGTGGAGTTACACGGCGCTCGACGGGCACAGGTGCGAGATCGCGCACTGGTTGCAGCGCGGCTTGCGGGCGTTGCACACCTGCCGCCCGTGATAGATGAGCAGATGGGCCAGCATCGTCCAGACGCGGCGGGGAAAGATGGCCATCAGGTCTTTTTCGATCTTGTCCGGCGTGGCCTGCGTGGTGAAGCGCATGCGGCCGGAGAGACGCTTGACGTGCGTGTCGACGACCACTCCTTCGTCGATCCCGAAGGCGTTGCCCAGGATGACGTTGGCGGTCTTTCGGCCGATGCCGGGGAGTGCCGAGAGCTCCTTCATGTTGCGGGGCAGCTCGCCGCCGTGCTCGTCAACCAGGAAGTTGGCCATGCCGATGAGGTTGCGGGTCTTGTTGCGGAAGAATCCGGTCGACCGGATGATCTCTTCCAACTCCTGCGGGAGCGCGTCCGCGAGCGATTCGGGGTCCGGATAGCGGCGGAAGAGTTCGGGCGTGACCATGTTCACACGGACATCGGTGCACTGGGCCGAAAGGATGGTCGCGACGGCGAGCTCGTAGGGAGACGCGTGCTCGAGCGCGCACTTCGCGTCGGGGTATTCGGCCAGCAGGATCTCGTAGATCTCGGCGGCCCGTGCCGTCCGGGCTTTTTTGGATTCGCGGGGGCTCATTTGTCGGTGTACAGGGTGACGTAGGGGAGGGCGGACGGGGTGGGTCCGGCGGAAACCGGGGAAGCGTCGTGCGCGCGTGGGGCCTCAGGGGCGCGTGCCGGCGACGCGCAATCGCCTGACCGTTCCAGAACCACGCGCCGCAGGAGAAGCGCGGCCAGCTTGAAAACTTCCGCGGGCGTGCGGATTCCGATGAGGCCGTCGAGTTCGGCGCCGGGGAGCGAGGTTTCGAAGTCGCCCCCGCCTTCCCGTGCGGGTCCGGCGGCCCAACCGGGCAGGGCATCGAGAGGTTGAGGGGGGACGGGCACGACGGCGAAGCCGGGGCGGTCGCCGCGCATCCCGGCGACGAGGGCCAGGTGGCACGCGCGGTGGGCGTCGCCGAACCAAAAGAAGCCATCCACCGACTCGGGCGGGCCGTTGCGCGCCTCCTCGATCCAGACGAGATGCTGAGGCAATTGGATGTATCCCGCTCTACCGGCAAGTTCGTTGGCCCACAACGACTTGGGGCCTGGGCTCGGTGTCCCGGCGTCCCCGGACAACATGGCGCGCAACGTTTTTTGTTGCGCGACAACCACCACGCCGGCCGTCCGCCACAGGTGGTAGACGAAGTACAGTACGCTGCCGTGGTCGTGGACCGATTCGGGCGGGGCATCCTCTTCGCGCAGTTCCGCCAGCGCCCCCTGCACCGCTCCAAGCATCACGAACGCGGCCGGATTGCCGGCGTCCACTCCCTGTTGCACGGCTTCGTCGCCGATCGCCGGGAAGCGGCGGTCGGCGAAGTCGGGCTCCGGGAGGAGCAGCTCGTAGGGGGTGAGCCTGGCGTAAGCGTCGTGAACGGCCACTCGCGGAATACGGCGCGGGTCAGTCGGATCCGCCGCTGTCCTGGAGGGCCATGATCCGGTTCGCCATCCACCGGTTCAGGGCGAGCAGGCCAAGGAGGACCACGCCGAACTGGATGAGCACCGAGCCCACGTTATACGGCGAGAAGAGCGTCCACGTCTCGGCCGACCAGAAGTTGTCGCCACCGGCCTGGATGAGGAACCAGACCGTGAGAACGACGGCCTCTACCGCCACGAGCCGCATGGCCCAATCCCACCAGCGTCCGATCCTGACGTCGGAGTCGCTGGTGTTGATGAACTTCTCGCGCCACTTCGTCACGCCGTACCTGAGCACCGCAAAGGCAAAGAAGAAGCCGGACAGCATGAGCCCGACCCCCCAGACCCAGTCCTGGTTCTGGAAAATCCCGAGGCGCAGCGCAGAAGGGATTCCCAGGAGGAAGCCGGTGGACCCGACCGCGATGATTGCGCGCTTCCGGGTCAGCCCCAGGTCGATGAGGATGCGCACCGCGAGCTCGATCATCGCCACGAGGCTCGACCAGGCGGCGAAGACGAGCGCCAGGAAGAAGAGCCCCATGAAGAACTGGCCGCCGGGGATCTGCGCGAAGAGCTGCGGAACCCAGATGAAGGTGAGCCCCTCGTTGCCCGCGCCGACGATCTCGCCCGCCGCTTCGGGCATGACCGAGAAGATCGTGCACAGCACCATGATCCCCGCCAGCAGCGACATGGAGTTGTTGCCGAAGCCGATCACGAAGGCGTTGAGCGCCGTATCCTCGCGCGACCGCATGTAAACCGCATAGGTAAGAACCAGTCCCCATCCGGCGCCGGTGTCCCATGCGTTCTGGGTAAGCGCCTCCAGCCAGATCCGGACGTCGGCAAGTTCGCTGAAGTCGGGGGTGAAGAGGAACGCGAGCCCCTCGGACGCCCCCGGCAGCGTGAGCGCCTTGATGGCGAGCACCACGACCAGAATGACCAGCGACGGAATGAGGAACCGGGCCGCCTTCTCGATGCCCCGCACCCCCCGCGCAACCACGAAGATGCCCAGCCCCACCGCCAGCGCGTGGAACCCGACCGCCTGCGGCGTCGAGTTGAAGGCGTCCCAGAAGCTCCCGGGCACCGCGGTCGGGATCTCGCCCGTGATCGTCGCGAAGAAGAACCGGATCGTCCACCCCATCACCACCGTGTAGTAGAACAGGATGGCGACCGCGACCCACGCGATCCACGCACCCATCCACGCAAACTTCGGCCCGATCGTCCTGACGAAGGAGCCGATGCTGCCCCGCCGCGTGCCCTTCCCCATCCCGAATTCGAGGATCAGCAGCGGGATCGACCACAGCAGCAGGAAGATCGCCCACGCCACGAGGAAAGAACCGCCCCCGTTCGAGGCCGCGATGCGCGGGAAGCGCCAGATGTTTCCGGTCCCGATGGCCATCCCGAGCATGGCGAGCAGCATTCCCCAGCGGGTGGTGAAGACTTCGGATCTGGTGGACAAGGTGTTGAGGCTCCTGATTGGGGAGTTTCCGGGTGTTGTCGGCACGGCGGCAGGAGCGGTCTCCGGGGGTGTGTCCGACCGTGGACTCCCGTGCTCGGCCACCGGATAGGCTATCGTGAAGGGGGCGAGGACGCCAGCCACGAGGTCGGCGGGTATTTCTCACCGGCCGCGGCGAACGGAGAATCGCCGCCCCGGGTCGTCCGATGATCACCGGCTTGGCGAAAGGAGCCGCCAGACAATGTCGGCACATGTCCCCGGTTCGGGCTTCCGGGCTGCCTGGTGGATCCGTAGCCCGCACGCGCAAACCCTGGCCGGAAGGTACTTTCGGTCTCGCGCGGCGTTTCCGTTGGAACGTCGCAGGCTGGACACCCCGGACGGCGACTTCATCGACCTCGATTTCGCCCCGGAACCCGCCCCTGGCGCGCCGCTCGTCGTGCTCTTGCACGGTCTTGAAGGCTCGACGCGGCGACGGTACATGTCGGCGGTGTTTCGCGAACTCGCAGATCGCGGGATCCAGGGAGTGGGCATGAACTTCCGGGGCTGCGGCGGCGAGCCCAATCGTCTTGCCCGCTGCTACCATTCGGGCGACACCGGGGATCTGTCGCACGTCGTTGTCCGACTGCGGCGGAGCTATCCCGGGCGCCCCATTGGAGCTGCGGGGTTCAGTCTTGGGGGCAACGTGCTCCTCAAGTATCTGGGCACGCATGGTGAACAGGCAGCGATTGGCGCCGCGGTGGCAGTATCGGTGCCCTTCGATTTGCCGGGCAGCGCCGAGCGCCTGTCAAGCGGTGCCTTGAGTCGCACCTACGGCATCCGTTTTCTGCGCTCGCTCCGGCGCAAGGTCCGTGCAAAACGGCACCTGCTCAACGGCGAAGCCGATGTGAGCCGCGTTCTCGCAGCCCGGACGCTCAAGGACTTCGACGACGCCTTTACGGCACCGCTGCACGGCTTCTCGGGGGCCGACGACTACTATGCTCAAGCCGATGTGCGCCGCGACCTCCCGCACATTCGCGTTGCGACCCTGCTCATCCAGTCCCGCGACGACCCGTTCATGCCCCGCGGCGCCGCGCCCGAGGAGATCGTCGCCGCCAATTCCCACCTGACAGAGGCCTTCACCGACCGCGGAGGCCACCTCGGATTCGTCGAGGGTGCGCTCCCGTGGCGCCCGCGCTTCTGGGCTGAACGGGAGGCCGCGAGGTTCCTCGCACGCAAGCTGCTGTCGAGCTGACGGATCGCGGCGAGCCGCCGACGTAGCCGTCGCCCGCTACAGCCGCTCCCTGATCCAGCCGACCACGTGGTCGAGCCCGACCCGATCCTGCTCCAGCGTGTCCCGGTCGCGGATGGTGACGCTCTGGTCGTCGCGGGTCTGGCCGTCGATGGTGATGCACCAGGGCGTTCCCGCCTCGTCCTGACGACGGTACCGGCGGCCGATCGAGCCCGCCTGATCGTAGGCGGCGGGGATGCGCGCGCGGCGCAGCGCCTTGAGCAGCGACTGCGCCAGTTCGGGTTGCCCGAACTTCTTCATCAGCGGGAACACTGCGGCCTTGATCGGGGCCAGGCGGGGGGAGAGTCCCAGCACGACACGCTGCTGCCCTCCCACTTCCTCTTCACGGTATCCATCGACAAGAGCGACGAGGGCCGCCCGTCCCACCCCCATCGCCGTCTCCACCACGAAAGGCAGGTAGCGCTCACCACCGGCCGGATCGATGTAGATGAGGCGCTTGCCGGAAAACTCCTGATGGCGTGAGAGGTCGAAATCGGTGCGGTTGTGGACACCCTCCAGCTCCTGCCAGCCGAACGGGAACTCGTACTCGATGTCGACCGCAGTCTTGGCGTAGTGGGCGAGTTCATTCGGGCCGTGGGCGTGCTGCCTGAGCTTCTCCGGCCGAATGCCGATCTCGTGGTGCCAGGCGATGCGCTGGTCGAGCCAGTAGTCGAACCACTCGTCGTCGCTGCCGGGCTTGACGAAGAACTGCATCTCGGCCTGCTCGAACTCGCGGGTGCGGAAGATGAAGTTGCCCGGGGTGATCTCGTTGCGGAACGCCTTGCCGAGCTGCGCGATTCCGAACGGGACGCGCTGGCGCGAGGTCTGCTGGACGTTGAGGAAGTTGACGTACGACCCCTGCGCGGTCTCGGGCCTCAGATAGACGACCGAAGCGTCCTCCTCCACAGGTCCCATGAAGGTCTTGAACATGAGGTTGAAGAGGCGGGGCTCGCCCAGATCGCAATCGGCATGGGCGCCGGGGGCCACCGAAGGCTTGCGCGCGCAGGCGGCCTGTTCGATGTGGTCCGCCCGCCAGCGCTTCTTGCAGGTCTTGCATTCCAGCAGCGGGTCGGTGAAACCCGACACGTGGCCCGATGCCTCCCAGACCCGCGGATGCATGAGGATGCCGGCGTCGAGCCCCTCGATGTCGTCGCGAGCGTGCACCATCGTCGACCACCAGGCGTCCGCCACGTTCTTCCGCAGTTCGACGCCAAGTGGGCCGTAGTCCCAGACCGAAGCGGCTCCTCCGTAGATCTCGGATGACTGAAACACGAAGCCCCGCCGCTTGGCCAGCGAGACGATCTTATCCATCAGGTCCGCCACGTCGCGTCCCCCGGGGTGTTGTGTGGATGGGTATGGTGCGAAAAACGCGCACGAAAGTTACCGAAGACGCGGACGGTCGACACCTGATGACCGTCGGAGCCCATGCGCGTGGCCGTTCGCGCGCGCTAGCGCCGGCGGCCCATTACCCCTCCCCGGCCGAGCGCCCGGTGCCGTCAGCCGCCACTCCCACCGCGGACTTGCTCCATTCCCAAAGTCGTTCCTGGGCCTCCCGCTCACGCGCTGCCCTTGAGGGCGTGTCCACGATTCCCTTGATGAGGTAAGCTCCGCTCAGCTTCTCGTCTCGTCGTCCGGCAGCGATTGCCGCGAGGATGGGAGCCGCCTTCCCGGCGTTGCCTGCGAATACGCTCGCGACTGTGCCGCTGCCGGGAACCGCGCTCATGTAGTCCCTCAGCAGACCGGTGTCGTAGACCCCGGGATGCAGCGCCACGGCCTCCACGTTGGTGTCGGCGGTGCGTCGGGCAAGGGCGAGGGTGAAGAGCACGTTCGCCAGCTTGCTCTGCTGGTAGGCTCGCGTCCGCCTGTATGGCCGCACTTCGAAGTTCAGGTCCTCGAAGTCCAGGGGAGGGCCGATGTGCGCGCCGGAAGAAACGGTAACGACGCGGCTCGTCTCCTCGTGGCGCTCCAGGAGGGGCATGAGCAGATCGGTCAGGAGGAAATGACCCAGGTGCGTGACGGCAAGCTGGATCTCGAAGCCGTCGCGGCTCAGCGTGCGCTTCGCGGGAAGCACCGCAGCGTTGTTGACGAGGGCGGCAAGGGGATAATCGAGATCGAGGATCTCCCGGGCACCCTCCCGCACGGAGTCGAGGGAGGCGAGATCGGCGACGACGAGGTGGTGGCGGGCGTTGTTCGGGAGGGGATCCAATGACGCGAGGGCGTCGTGGCCACGGTTCCGGTCCCTGCAGACGAGGATGACGCGATGCCCCTGGGAGGCGAGGAGGCGCGCGGTGGCATGGCCGATTCCGCGGTTCGCTCCTGTGATGGCGATGGTTTGCATGCGCAGTGAGGGTGCTCAAGGGTGGGTGGTTGCCGGCCTTGCGGGAGACCGACTCGATACCCCCCATGCTAGCTTCCTTGATGCTTGCGATGAAGTTGTCGCGAGGTGCTGCTCTTCAAGTCATGCCCCGCCTTCCGACATGGCCATCCCTCAGACGAACGACACCGGACGCCGCCCTTTCATCGGGGTCGAGCCGTTCGACGCGTCATACGGCGCCGGGTTTCGCGCGGACGAAGAGGACGAACACACCGTTGAATGCCGAGTCGTGGAGGATGGGGGACACTTCCGTATTCATCAGCCGCGCGACGCGGGCCCACCGACTCGACTTTGCTTCGTGGACGGGGTGCGCCGAACCGAGGCACACCTGACGCGCACGAACCCGAAGGGCGAGACGATTACGGGGATCGCCGGGGCGTGGGGTGCCGGGGCGGTTCTCATCGGGCAGGACGGCCCGGCGGAGATCGGTCACGTGGAGATCCGTCGTGCCGTCATCTTCTCCGGGGGTGAGCAGGTTCGACTGCATCCGCATCCGGGCGGGTGGCGCTGGACGGCTCTCTCGGTCGACAGCGAAGAGCCCCACGCGGCGTCGCAACACCTCCAGCGCCTGATGCGGGACACCGAAGCCGCAATCGCCGACCGCCTCTTCGCGGAAGGCTGGCTGGTCGTCTTCGATGGTCCGCTTCACAGTATCCGCCGCAGCCGTACGACGCCCGTGGTCGGGTACGTGAAAACGCACCACCGTCGCACGCTCGCGGTCGAGCACTGGCAGGTCGTGCCTGGCCTCCTCGTCGGAGAACGGACGAGTATCTTCGCCATGAAGGACGACCGCTATGCGTGCTACATCCGTGTGGGCGACCCCGGTCCCTGGGCGGGGCCGTGGGCAGGGATCGCGCGCCTGGAGGTACCCGCGAGTTCGGGCAGCGCTCAGGCCATCGCGACCGTCGATCGCGCTGCCAGCTGGCTTCCCACCTTCGCGTCGGCGCCTCACCGCGATGCCCGTGCGCCGGTCAACCTTGCACCGGTGGCACGGCTCGAACAGCACCTTCACCACCTGATCGGCGACTCGCGCCTGGCACTGCGTGCCGTCCGGGAAGCCGTCATGCAACACAACCGGGATGAGGAGGTCGTGTGACCGGCCAGGACGCAACCACCGCACAAGACCACCGGATCGGGCTGCTGGACGGCTCGCACGGCAGCAATTCGCGCGAGTTTCAGGTAGTGCTCGACCCCGGCGCAAACGTCCAGTTGGACCAGCTGGTCGCCGTCCGGAACGAACTCCCCGATGGCACGCAGGTCACCCACTACGGAATCGTCACCGAGCTGCGCAGCCGTTTCGAAGGCGCCGACCTGCCCTCCGACACGGCCCGGGTCGTCGATCGCGTCATGCCGGCCGAGCACGTTCGTCTGGCCGAGGTGCGGGTTCTGCGCGTGGTCCCCGAGCTCTTCGTAGCGCCGAACGCGGGGTCCGTGGCCATGTGCGCCGGGGGCAGGGACCGCACGATCGCGCTGTTCGAGGACGAGATGAAGCGCGGCAAGCTCCCGGTCGGCCTGGACATGGGTGGCGAGCCCGTCTACGCCGACATGCGCTTCGTTGACGGGCGTTCCGGGGGACACTTTTCGATCTCCGGGATATCGGGCGTGGCGACCAAGACCTCGTACGCGCTGTACATCCTCTACCAGCTCCTCGAAACCGAAGGCGGGATGGCACTCCTCGGAGGCCGTGCCGAACGCGAAAACGTCCGTGCACTCGTCTTCAACACCAAGGGCGAGGACCTGCTCCACCTCGATCGCCCCAACTCCGAGTTTCCGGCCAGGCCGAATGCGCGTGCCCAGTGGCGCGCCCTGGGCGTCGGCGATCCCGGCCCCTTCCGCTCGGTGCGACTATACGCCCCGCGGCGGCCCGGCGTCTCAGGGACGGTGCCGGGCGTCAAGTCTCGCGACACCCGCGACGTGCACGCCTACGGATGGACCCCGGAGCAGTTCATCCGTGATCAGCTCCTCCAGTTCTGCTTCACCTCCGAGGACGACCGCTCTACCCAGGTCGGCTTCATCGAGCAGCAGTTCCGCATCCAGCTGCTGCGCCACCTTCGCCGCCTCGAGGGCGGAGAGTCGGGTGCGGTGGTGATCCTCCCCACCGTCCCCGAGGACACGAGCTTCGACCCGGACCGGTTGGCGGCCAGGCAACCCGAGGCGGTGCGCGCGGGCGCCGGCCATGTGATCGAGGACTTCGGGGGATTCGTCGATTTCACCGAGAAGATGGCCAACCGCGACGACGACGACACGATCAAGGCCTGGTTCGGGCGCACCCAGGCTGGCACCCGCCAGGCGTACCTGCGCCGGCTGCTTCGGCTCCGCAAGCACATCGGACCTCTGATCGGCTGCGGCCTCAAGCCCGTTTCCTCCGAAAACGCCCGCCTGCACGTGGTCGACATCTCCACTCTTCACGACGACGCCCAGCGTTTTGTGGTCGGCTCGCTGCTCGACGGGGTCTGGCGCGAGAAGCAGGGAACAGGGCGCGTTCCGCTGCGGTTCGTCGTCCTGGACGAACTCAACAAGTATGCTCCCGCGAAGGGATACTCGCCGCTGCGGGAGCTTCTCGTCGACATCGCCGAGCGCGGGCGTTCCCTTGGGGTGCTTCTGGTGGGTGCGCAGCAGGCCGCCTCGGCCGTGGCTCCCGCGCTTCCCCGCAACGCGTCGCTCAAGGTGGCCGGACGGCTCGATGCCAACGAGGCCGACGCCTATCGCTTCCTCTCGTCCTCGCTGCGCGAGCGCGCATCGCGCTTCATGCCCGGGACGATGGTCCTGTCCCAGCCGATCGTTCCCGAGCCGATCCCGCTGCGGTTTCCGTTCCCACCGTTCGCGACCAATCCGGACGAGGCGGTGGCGGACGAGGCGCGGGACCGGGAACGGACGGAGACGATCATGGCGAATCTGGGGGCGATGTCGGGGGCGGATGGGGGGTTGTAGC
>VXQO01000081.1 GCA_009838975.1 Gemmatimonadota bacterium
CCCCACTTCCGCACCGGAGGAGTTCAGTGTCCAGAAGCACCAGGATCGTCGCCCTCTTCACCCCCATCGCCCTCCCCCTTGCGCTCCTGCTGCCGGCCGCTGGGACGACGCCCGCCGCGGCACAGGAATGGGACATCACCGAGCCCCGGGGCGAGACGCGCGAGATCTCGTTCACGACCACCGAGGGTACCTGGATGTCGGTGGACCTGTCGCCCGACTCGCGCTGGATCGCCTTCGACCTGCTGGGACACGTCTACCGGATGCCGGCCGGCGGCGGCGACGCTGAGAATCTGACGGCGGGGAGCGGGCTGGCGCTCAACATCCATCCGGTTTTCTCGCCGGACGGGTCGGAGATCGCCTTCATTTCGGACCGGCTGGGCCAGAACAACCTGTGGATCATGGGTGCGGACGGGTCGGATCCGCGGGCGATCTTCACCGACATGGACATCCGCGCAATGGAGCCGGTGTGGACTCCCGACGGCGAGTACGTCGTGGTGCGGCAGACCAGCATGAGCGGGGGCGGTCTCTTCGAATACGGGCTGTTCATGTACCACAGGGGCGGCGGCACGGGCGTCGAACTCGTTCCCTACTCGATCGAGATGCCGGGGTGGCCCTCCGTGTCGTCCGACGGACGCTACCTCTACTTCCACCAGTTCGTGGGCACGCCGCTGCCGTACGGGGGCCAGGACTCGTCGGTGGGCGACTTCCAGCTGCGGAGGCTCGAGTTCGCAACGGGCGAGATCACTCCGATCACGCAGGGGCGGTCGGCGCAGCAGGGCCGGCGGACGAGCGGCGGCGCCTTCGCACCCGAGGTCTCGCCGGACGGCCGTTCCCTCGCCTTCGGCCGGCGGATTCCCGACGGTCTGCTGGAGTACCGCGGGCACGTCTTCGGGCCGCGTACGGGCCTGTGGCTGCGCGATCTGGAGAGCGGCGCCGAGCGCCTGGTCATGGACCCGGTGGAGTGGGACATGACGCAGGAGATCACGCGGTCGGCACCGGTGCTGCCCCGCTTCACCTGGTCCCCCGACGGCGCGCGGATCCATCTGTCGCAGGGGGGCGGAATCCGGGTGTTGAGTGTGGAGGACGGGGAAGTGTCGACCATCCCGTTCCGGGCCGAGGTGCGGCGGACCATCTCCGAGATGGCGTACGGTGAGCGTGCGATACCCGACGAATCCTTCGAGGCGCGCTTCCCGCGCTGGCCCACCGCATCGCCCGACGCCGGATCGATCGCGTTCGAGAGCGTCGGGAGGATCTGGGTCCAGGACGCCTCCGGCGGCGAGCCCCGGCGCCTCACCCCCGACGGCTTCGCGGCGGGGTTCGAGTACGCACCCGCCTGGTCGCCCGACGGGTCCTCGGTCGCCTTCGTGACCTTCGATTGGGCCGACGGCGGGCACCTCTGGCGCATTGCGGCCGACGGCGGCGCCAGCCCGGAGCAGGTTTCCCGGCGCGCCGGCGAGTACATGAACCCGGTCTGGAGCCCCGACGGGAGCGAGATCGTTGCGGCGCGGGGATCCGGGGCGACGGCGCGGGGACGCGCGCTCGTCCACAACGCCTGGCACGACCTGGTGCGGTTTCCCGCCGGCGGCGGCGAGGCCGAGATGATCGTGCGCAACGTCGGGTCCGCTCCGCCGGTGCCAGGCTACGGGCCCGGCGACCGCATCCATTTCGCGGCCGGCAACACGCTCGTGTCGGTGAGCGCGGACGGCGCGGACCGGCGCGAACACGTCCGCCTGCCGCCCGTCTGGGAGGTCGCCGTATCGCCCGACGGTGCGCACGTCGCGTTCGTGACGGTCGGCGATGTCTTCGTCGCGCCGCTCCCGCCCGCCCGCTCGGCGGAGGCCGTGCCCACCATCTCCCGCGTCGGCGGCAGCCTCCCGGTCACCCGCGTCACCACCGACGGCGGCCTGTTCCCGCGCTGGCGCAGCGAGGACGTGCTGGAGTTCGGCGGCGGCCCCCGCTACGGCACGCACGACGTTCGCAGCGGCGAGACGCTGCACAGCGACCTGCGCCTCACCCTGTCGCGCAACCTGCCCGAAGGCTCGGTCGCCATCGCAAACGCGCGGATCGTCACGCTGGACGAGGCCGGCGTGATCGAGCGCGGCACGGTGGTCACAAGCGGCGGCCGCATCTCCTGCGTGGGCGCGTGCGACGCTTCCGGCGCGGACCACGTGATCGACGCGACCGGCCGCACCGTCATTCCGGGCTGGATCGACGTGCACGGCCACCACAACCGCGAATCGATGCAACTCGTCCCCGAGCGCGGCTTCGAGCACGCGGCGTATCTCGCGTACGGGGTCACCACGACGCGCGATCCCGCCGCCTCGTCGATCAACACCTGGGCCACGAAGGACCTCGTGCAGGCGGGACGCATGGTGGGGCCGCGCATCTACGCTACGGGCGAGACGCTCACCGCGGGCGACGCGCCCTTCAAGGCCGACGTGACCGACCGCGAGGAAGCCGACAACCAGGCCGCCCGGCTCCAGCGCTGGGGCGCGGAGAGTGTCAAGCAATACCTGCAGCCCAACCGCCGCAGGGCGCAGTGGCTCGTGGACGCCGGGCGGCGGCGCGGCATGGTGGTCACCTCGGAGGGCGGCAACTTCGATATCTCGCACAACATCGGCCTCGTCATGGACGGGCACGCCGGTTTCGAGCACGCGCTCGTGCAGTTCCCGATCTACTCCGACGTCTCGCGGTTCCTGGGACAGGCGGAATTCCAGTACTCTCCCACCGTCGTCGTCGGGGGGTCGTCGCCGTGGGCCGAGGAGTACTTCTTCCAGCGCGAAGACACCTGGCTCGACGAGAAGGTGCGGCGCTGGCTCCCGTGGCGGCAGCTGATCCCGCACGCCCGGCGCCGCATGCTGCGCCCCGAGACCGACTACGGGTTCGCGATCGTCGCCGAGGGCCTGGCCGACGTCATCGCGGCGGGCGGATACGGGGGAATCGGATCACACGGCCAGCAGCACGGACCCGCGTCCCACTGGGAGACCTGGATGTACGCCGAGGCGCTGGGACCGTTGGGAGCGCTCGAGGTCGCGAGTATGCACGGGGCCCACATCCTCGGGCTGCAGGACGAACTGGGGAGCATCACGGAGGGCAAGTGGGCCGACCTGATGGTGCTCGGGTCCAACCCGCTCGACGACATCGAGAACACGCTGGACATCGAACTGGTCGTGAAGGACGGGATCGTTTACGATGCCGGGATGCTCGACCAGCTGTGGCCGGAAGAACGTCCCTTCGGCCCCTACTACTGGACGGAGCCCGACATCATGAAGACCGACACGGTGTCGGTCGGGCACTGGCGCCCGGGCAACTGAACCGGAGAAGAACCATGCAACCGCTCGCGACACGCCCGCTTCTCTCCACCTTTTTCGCCTTGGCCCTCGCGCCCGCTGTTGCCGCGCCCGCCCGCGCCCAGCAGGAGCCCCCCGCGGAGCCACCCGCCGACTGGGAGGCCACCGCGATCGACTACTGGAACGTGCCCTACCCCCACCCGGTCGACTACCTGACCGTCCGCCTCATGGGGCAGGACCACCGCATGGCCTACATGGACGTGGCGCCGACCGGCGCGGCGAACGGCCGCACGGCCGTCATCTTCCACGGGATGAACTTCTTCGCCGGCGCCTACGGGATCACGATCGATGCCCTCAGCGAGGCCGGCTTCCGCGTCATCGCAGTCGACCGCCTGGGTTTCGGCCGCTCCTCCAAGCCGCTCATCCACTACAACCTCCACATGCCCGCCCGCCACACGAAGGCGCTCCTCGACGAACTGGGCCTGGAGCGCGTCGCCATCGTCGGCCACTCCATGGGCGGCATGGTCGCGACCCGCTTCGCCTCGACCTATCCCGACGTCACCTCGCACGTGGTGATGGTCAACCAGATCGGCCTGTCGGACACCCGCCCCGGACGCCCCTGGGGTGACCCCGAAGCCGCCTACCAGCGGGTCCTGACGGGCACCACCTACCAGTCCGTGCTCGCCGGCCACCGCCGCTACTACCCCAACGGCTGGCGCGACGAGTACCTCCCGTGGGTCAAGGTCCAGTACGGCCTCACTCTCGGCGGGGACTGGCCCCGCATGGCCCGCGTGCGCTCCTCCCAGCAGCGCATCCTCTACGAGGACCCGGTGGTGCACGAGTGGCAATACATCGAGACCAAGGCCCTGGTGATCGGCGGTTCCGACGACCGCCTGGTGCGCGACTACCCCGCCGCCGCGCGCAACGTCGCCGAGCGGCTGCAGAACGCCGAACTGGTGCTGTTCCCCGGTGTCGGACACTCTCCCCACTTCGAGATTCCGGACGAGTTCCACGCGGAGCTGATCCGCTTCCTGCGCTCCGACCCGGACGAACCCGCCGACCAGGGCTGGAGGTAGGTCGGGCGCTACCCCGCCCGTCAGTTTCCGAAGAGCGCCTGCAATCCCGCGGGCGAGGTCCACATTGACCGGTTGGAGTGCCCGATCCCCTGCGCGATGGTCTCGACGTGCCCGTGACCCGGGTACAACGCCTCCATGAACCGCACAAGCGTTCGGCCACGCACGTACCGGTTGATCCCCTGCAGGTTCGCTCCGCAGCTCACATCGAGCGACGCGCTCAGCGTGTCCGCATCACCGACCAGGATCCGCACGTCCCGGCGCGCCAGCAACGCCCGGATGGTGTCCGCTGCCAGCGCCTCCGCATAGCTGTTGCGATCCTCGAGCCCGTAGTGCCACTCGTTGTAGTCGTTGCAACCGACCCCGCCGGGGACGGTGAAGTTCCCGGCCGGGTTCTCCCGTTCCGGTCCCAGGTAGAGGTAGGTGGACGGATTGGCGACGACGTACCGGAACGACACCCCGTCCCGTGCCCCCTCCTGCACACGGCTCGTCGCCGCGTAGCGGTGCAGCACCTGACCGCCGGCCGAATGACCGGTCACCACGATCTCGCGCATCGCCGGGAAGCGGCCCGCGTCCAGAAACAGCCGCACGATGCTGTCCAGCGCCGCATACGAACTCACCCTCGGCGACGGTCCCTCCGAAAGGGAAAGATTGCCGCGCTTCCAGCCCGGACTGGACCAGTACGGCTCGTTGGGAGCGGGGCCGTCGTCCACGGTCTGGAAGTGTGGCGCGACCACCGCGGTCTGCCCGGCCACTCCCCCCTGGGTGACCGCGGCAATGCCGCTGAGGAAGTAGGTATCCGGATTCCGGTTGTTGCCGTGCACCACGATCAGTCCCCGCGATACGCCCTCGTCGCCCGTCGCCAGCTCGTGCGTGCTGAAGACCGGCAGGTACACGTTGGACCCGATCACGACCCGCTCGGCGCAGATCGTGCCGGCCAGGTTGCAGGGCACGGGCCGGGTGGGGGGCTCGGGCGGCGGAGTCGGCTCGGGTTCCGGTCCGGTCGTGCCTTCGCCACCCGCACAGGCGGTGAGTCCCGCGCACAGCACCAGCGTGAGGGGGTTGAAAGGCCGACGCTGCCCGCGCCGCGCCCGTCTGCGTGAAGCCCGGCGCGCGCAACCGCAAGGAGAGCCTGCGCGAAGCACCACCCCGCTCATCCCGTCCTGCGGTACCTGCCCATGAATCCCATGTCCATCCGGGAGACGCTGCCCTGCGGCCCCAGCGTGAACGTCACGAACGAACTGCCATAGGCCTGCCCGTCGCCCCCGTCGTAGTAGAGCCGGAACACGTCGTGGTGCCAGTGCTCCATGTCGCCCGAGAAGCTGCCCGGCTGACCGAAGTGCACCCTGAGTCCGCCTTCGTCGTTCAGCTCGACGTGTGCCTGGCCACCGTGCTCGTGCTCGTAGCTGCCCGTGTAGCGTTCCAGCGGCAGCGACGGCGCTGTGCCGGGTATTCTGGCGGCGTCCTGCGCCGCGAGCGCGGCCTCGACCTGCGCTTCGATCTCGCGCGTGCGGGCCATGATCTCGCCGTGCCAGTCCCGTTCGGGCGCGCCGAGGAGGCGGGCGAAGACCCAGGCGGCGATCTCCCTGTGCGGATAGTACGGCGTCCACATGCTGCCGTTGGCGAGCACGGTTACGCCCGCCTCTGCTTCCGGCAGCATCCCCAAATACGCCGGGAAGCCGAAGATGCCGCCGCTGTGGGAGACGTAGCGATGGCCCTCGAACGAATTCAGGCTCCAGCCAAGGCCGTACGCCGCGCGTCCACCGTCCGCAAGCGGCGCTGCCGCGGCCGAGCCCTCCATGTGTACCTGGGGCGCGTGCATCTCGGCGACGGTCGCCTCCTGCATGACGACCTCGCTGTCCAGACGGCCGCCGCCCAGGTGCATGCGGATCCACTTCACCAGGTCGGCCACGCTCGACACCACGCTGCCGGCCGCCTGCATGCTGTCGTACGACTGCCAGGACAGGACGCGCCGCGACCCGTCGCGTGCGAACCCGTGGGGCATGGCGATGTTCAGCCCCGGGGCGTCGGCGATGCTCACGGTGCCGGCAGGCGCGGTGCCCAGGAATGCGGTGGCCACGAACCGATCGTCCCACACCTCGTAAGGGCTCGCAGCGCTGCGGTGCATTCCCAGCGGCGTGAAGATCCGCTCATGCACCCACTCGCCCCACGTCATCCCGGTCACGGCCTCGACCACCAGTCCCGCCACGCCGTATCCCTGATTGCTGTAGCGGTACCCCTGCCGGAGCGGGGCCTGGTTGTCGGGCAGGCGCAGGCGCACCGCCGCCTCGCGCGCATCCATCACCGCGAGCACCGGGTACGCGCCGCCCGGCATGCCGGAGCGATGCGACAGGATGTCACGGATCGTCATGCCGCGCGTGATCCACGGATCCTTCACACGAAACCACGGCAGGTGCTCCACGACGGGGTCGTCCCAGTCCACCAGACCGTCGTCCACCAGGGCTCCGACGGCGCCCGCGGCAAAGGACTTGGACACGGATCCGATCTGGAACAGCGTCTCGGCGTCGATGGGGTCGTCCCGGCCCAGTTCCTTGACCCCGAAGCCGCCGAGGAAGATCACCTCGTCCCGGTACACGACCCCGACGGCGAGCCCCGGCAGATCCCAGTCGGGCATGGACCGCTCGATGTAGTCGGCAAGGTCAGCGATCCGCGCGCGCGCCTGATCGACGTTGCCGGCGACCTGGGCAGTGACAGGCGGCGGGGCGCCGATCGACCAGACGGCAGCGGAAATGCTCGCCAGATTGAGCGCGGCCGCGAGAGCCAGCAGGGTGCGGACCCCCACGCGCGGTCGCCCTTGCGCGCACACTGCTCCAGCCAACCGCCGCGCGGCTCTCGCCATCGCCAGCTCCCTACCTCCTCCGGGCAAATTGCCCGAGGGCCGATTGTGCTCGCAGGTCGGGCGCGAGCCCGGCCACCTCCAACACGCCGACCGCCCCGTCCGCGCCGATGGAGAACGTGACGAACATCTCGGGGTTCGCCGGGTTGTCCGGCACCAGGCGGAACACGTCGTAGTGCCAGTGATCGAGGCGGCCGGTCGTCTTTCCGCCCAGGCTCAGCCGAAGCGTGCCGCCCTCGTGCACGATGTCGACGACGCCGTGGTACTCCTCCTCGTAGGCCCCCGCGTATTCGGCCAGCGGCCTCGACGGCGACGTGCCCGCCGCGCGATTCCCCTCCAACTCGCTCCGCCCCCGGGCCGCGCGCGCCTGGCCCTCCTTCACCTCGGCCAGCATCAGGGCGCTCCAATCGCGCATTGCGCCGTCCCCGGCGTCGCCCTCGTCCAGGAAATGGTCGAACACCCGGTACATGAGCGCGACGATCAGGTTGTTGGGCCGCGCGTTGGAGAGCGCCACCATACCGACGCCCTCCTCGGGCATGAACGCCACGTGCGCGCGCATCCCGTCGATGCCGCCACCGTGGTCCACCACCTTGCGACCGCGGTAGTCGAGCACCCACCACGCCAGCCCGTAGGCGTTGAAGTTCATGACCGCGTCGCGCGAGTGAAGGCCGTTCTCCGGCGCGTCAGCCTGGATCAGCATCTGGGGGTGGTGCATCTCGGACATGACGCTGTCGCTCACGAGACGCCGGCCTTCGTGGACGCCCTCCGCCAGATGCAGCGCCACCCAGCGCGCCATCTGCGACACGCTGGAGTAGATGGAGCCGGCGGGACCCACATTGTCGATGTTCTTGTGGGCTACGGGGGTGGGTGTCCCGTCCACCGGGACGTGCGGCGAGGCCACGTTGTCCATGTGCGGAAGCGCGTTCGTGGACGTGACGCTGCGATCCATCCCCAGCGGCGCGAAGATGCGGTCGGCGACGAAATCGTCCCACGACGAGCCCGACACCGCGCGCACCACCTCGCCCGCTGTGAGAAACATCAGGTTCTGGTACTGCCAGGCGCCACGGAAGCTGCGGGTGGGCTCCAGGTAGCGGACCCTTCGGATGATCTCGGCGCGGTCGTGCGGCCAGTGGTACCAGACCGCGTCGCCCCGCGCCAGTCCACTCCGGTGCGTAAGCAGGTCTCGGACGGTGAGCTCGCGGGTCGCGTAGGCGTCGTACATCTCGAACCAGGGGATGTGGTCGATGACGCGGTCGTCCCATCCGAGCCGGCCTTCGTCCACGAGCATCCCCAGGGCGGCCGACGTGAACGCCTTCGAGGTCGACCCCACCGCGAAGAGGGTGTGCTCGTCGACCGGCTCACCCGTCGCAACGTCGCGCACCCCGTAGCCGCGTTCGTACACCGTGCGCCCGTCGTGAACCACCGCGATCGCCAGCCCGGGGACCTCCCAGGCCTCCATCGCAACGGTGATGTAATCGTCGAGGCCGCCGAGCGGAGCGGGCTGGGCGGTCGCGTCGGTCGGGCCGATCGCGCCAACCAGTGCAAGGACGGCAAGGGACGTAAACCAAACTTTACATTTTGTAATGCCGTCTTTACACATGTGCTGCGAGCCTACCCGCGGTTGAACACGAAGTAGTCGTGGATCGCCCGTGCGATCTGTGCGATCACCGCTTCCCGCTCGGGGATCGGCACCTCCGACTCCTTCACATAGACGACCGCCACAACGTGTCCGGCGCCGTCGGGAAGATCGATGATCCCCACGTCGTTGGTCGTCTGCCCTATCGTGCCGGTCTTGTGCGCGACCTCAGTCCCTGCCGGCAGCACGCCCTTCAGGCGTCCCTCGCCGGTCTGGCACCGGTACATGATGTCGATGAGCAGCGCCGAACTCTCCTCCGAGAGGATGTCTCGGTTCCAGATCTGCTGCAGCAGCGTCGACATGGCCGCCGGCGTCGACGTGTCGCGCGGATCGGAATTGAAGTTGGCGTTGTTGGCCGCCGTACTCGCGTCCGTCCGCGGTGCCCGCAGCACCACCTCGTAGTCTTCCGGGTCGATCTTGTTGTTCTCGCTGACCTCCGGGGCGCCGAGCCAGTTGGCGATAAGCGCCCATGTGGGGCGGTCGACCCGGATCCCCTCGACCCCGACCTCGTGCATCCGGGCGGTCACGGCCTGCGAGCCGTCCGCCGTCGCCATCAGGACATCGGTCGCGATGTTGTCGCTGATCTGCAGCATCAACTCCAGCAGGTTGTGGACCGAGATCTGCAGCCCCGGGTCGTCCAGCAGGTCGCTGATCGCGCTCGACGTTGTGTAGACGTCGCTCTGGTCGATCTCGATGAGGTCGTAGAGCCCCAGTTCGCCCCGATCGACCATCGAGAGGATCTGCACCGCGATCGGCACCTTGTAGGTGCTTGCCATCGGGAATCCCTCGTCGCCGTTGAGCGTAACCCCGCGCCCCGTCTCGAGGTGGTAGGCAGCGACGCCGACCCTGCCCTGCGCCTGTTCGGCGAGCCGGGCGACTTCCCCGGCGAGGTGCGCCAGGCCGGGATCCTCGCCCTGCACCTGGATGTCCTGGGCGGCGGCGTCGCTCAAGGGGAGACGACAACCGAAGAGTCCGAGTACTACGAGGGACCAGAGAAGCAGCCAGTGTGGCCGACAGCGAGAAGCACGCATGGGAAACCTCCGATGAGCGTTGCGAGGGATCGCGGTCTCGGCAGCAAGAGTAAACCGGCCGCATAACGCACGCCACCTGAAACCGGCACACCCTTCGGAGGCAGGAATGAGCCGGCTGGGGGTCGAACCCAGGACCTACGGATTAAAAGTCCGTTGCTCTACCAACTGAGCTACCGGCTCGCCCGAAAAGTAACGCGCTTCAACCCGCTGCGGGGTCATCCTCCAGGGGGAGTTCGAGCTGGAGCAGGCCGAAGCTGGTTCGATGATGGGGCGTCAGCCCGCGCTCACGCACGGCATCGCGATGCTGCCGCGTCGCATAGCCCATGTTCCGCTCCCATCCGTAGCCGGGATACCTGCCCGCCAGCCGCGCCATCAGGCGGTCGCGGCACACCTTGGCCACGATCGAGGCACAGGCGATCGAATGCACCAGGCCGTCGCCGCCCACCACCGAATCGTGTTCCCACTCCAGGTCGCGCACCGGCAGTCCGTCCACCACCACGTGGTCCGGCGCGACCGGCAGACGGCGAAGCGCCCGGTTCATCGCACGGGCCGTGGCGCGCAGGATGTTGATCCGGTCGATCTCGCGCGCCGACGCGGCCCCGATCGCCACCGCGGCAGCCCGCTCCCGGATCTCGCGCGCCAGCTCGCTTCGCCCCGCCGGCGTCAGCGTCTTGGAATCGGCCGCCCCCTCGATCCGCACGCCCTCGGGGAGAATGACCGCGGCGGCCACCACCGGCCCCGCGAGCGGTCCCCGTCCCACCTCGTCCACCCCGGCAACGCGGGCAATGCCGCAGCCCCAGAGGTGGCGTTCGTACTCCAGCGGATCGCGATCGCTATCGACCGGATCAACAGGTTGGTCAGGGGCTGACACGGGCCCCCCGGGGCGAGCCTGACAGTCGCGGGCCTCTAGTTGGGCCTCGGCGTCCGCTTCTCCTTGATCCGGGCCGCTTTGCCGCGCAGGCCTCTCAGGTAGTACAGCTTGGCGCGCCGCACCCGGCCGCGCCGGACGATCTCGACTCCGCCAACCGTCGGCGCGTTCACGGGGAAGACGCGCTCCACGCCGATCCCGCCGGAGATCTTGCGCACGGTGAACGTCTCGCCCATGCCGGAGCCCCGGCGCCCCAGGCAGACACCCTGGAAGACCTGGATACGCTCCTTCTGCCCTTCGCGGACCCGGTAGAGCACCTTGATCGTGTCGCCGGGCGCAAAGTCGGGCAGGTCGTTCCGGGCGTGTTCCATATCGAGTTGATGGAGGATATCCGCCATGACCTGCTCCTCGTCTCGGCCGTTACCATTTCGCCACAGTGTGATCGACAGCCTTCAAATGTAGACTGAAGGGCGCCGCCGTGGAAGTGTGCGACTCAACCCTCGCGCCGCTTCCGGGTCAGCCGCTCCGACTCCGCCCGCCGCCACTCCTCGATGCGGCGGTGGTCCCCGCTGCGCAGCACGTCGGGAACCCGCATTCCGCGGTACTCGGCCGGGCGCGTGTAAGACGGCGCCGAGACCGCCTCGCCCTCGTAGAACGAGTCGCCCGACGCCGATTCGTGGTCGCCCAGGGCGCCGGGCAGCAGCCGCACCACCGCGTCGGCGACCGTTAGCGCGCCGATCTCGCCCCCCGACACGACAAAATCGCCGATCGATATCTCCTCGGTCGCGAGGTGGTCGGCGACCCGCTGGTCCACGTCCTTGTAGTGTCCGCAGAGGAGGGTGACCTCCCTCTCCAGGGACAGCCTCACCGCATCGTCGTGCCGGAAACGCGGGCCGCGGGCGGAGAGGAGGACGATCGGTCCCGCGGGGCGCAGGGCGTCCATGGCCTCGAAGAAGGGCTCGGGCTTCATGACCATCCCCGCGCCGCCACCGTAGGGCGCGTCGTCGACCGTGCGGTGACGGTCGCGGGTGTAGTCGCGCAGGTCGATCACCCGGTACTCGACCAGGCCGGCGCGGGCCGCGCGGCCCGGGATGCTCGCCTCGAGCGGGGCCGCAAAGAACTCGGGGAAGATCGTGACGATGTTGATTCGGATCATGCGTCCGGTCCGCGCTCGGGTTCGAGGAAGCCGGGCGGCAGATCGACCACCATCCGGCGCCGTTCGCGGTCGAAGTCCACGACGATCTCGCGGCTGAACGGAATCATGACCTCGCCCGCCGGGCCCACCACCTGCAGGAGGTCCGACGGTTTCACCGGGAAGACCTCGGCGACCTCGCCGAGCACCCTGCCTTCGCCTGTCGCGACCGTGGCGCCCAGGAGTTCATGGTAGAAGACCTCCCCTTCGGCGAGGTCGTCGATGGCGTCGAAGGGGCGCAGCAGGTACAGGCCGCGCAGCCGGTCGGCGCTGGTGCGGTCGTCGACGCCCGCGAACTTGACCAGGAAGCCGCGCCGATAGGGTCGCACCTCGTCGATGGTGAGCGCGGGGAGGGCCTCCGACGGCTGCTCGGCGGCATCGTCCCCGGGAAGGTGAACGATCCCGGGAGCGAAGTGGCTCTCGGGGTAGTCGGTGAGCGGCCAGGCGAAGAGCTCCCCCTTCGTACCGTGGGCCTTGTTGAGGTGGCCGACGACCAGGAAGGGGGGATGACCCTCCGGCATCGCCGCGGTGGCGCGCGCGCTACTCGGGCGCGGCGGCCGGCTCGGCGGGCTCGGGCCCGGCTGCGGGTTCGGGCTCGGCCTCGGCGGCCGACTCAGCCTCGGCGGCGGGCTCGGCCTTCGCTGCGGCCTCTGCCGCGTCCGTGTCGTCGCCAGGCGAGGCTTCGGCGGCCGGTTCCGAATCGGCGCCTTCCTCCGGAGCAGCTGCAGACGACGCGGCCGTGTCGTCCGAACCGGATGCGGGCGCCACGAGCGCGACACTCTCATCCCCTCCGGAACGGGCCTTTGTAACGAGGTTCCCGACCGTCGGTGAAGTGATCGCGCCCTCGCCGAGCCAGTAGTCCACCCGCTCCAGATCGACCCTCAGAAGGGCCGGGTCGGGGATCGGATTGTAGTAGCCGAGGTTTTCGACGAAGCGGCCGTCGCGCGGGGAGCGGCTGTCGGCCACGACGATGCGGTAGTGTGGCTGCTTCTTCTTCCCCATGCGCCGGAGGCGGATCTTTACGGACATCGGTTTCTCTCGTTCTCGCTCGTTTCGGGATTCAGGGTGCTGTTGTCATGGTGTGAGGGAGGGCATGACTCCTGAAGGCATCAGCCCTTTCATTCGCTTCATCATCTTTTCCATTTCGGCGAACCGCTTCATGAGGCGGTTCACCTCGGCCACGGGCCGGCCGCTTCCGCGGGCGATCCGTTTCCTGCGCGACCCGTTCAGGATCTCGGGGCGGCGGCGTTCGTCGGGCGTCATCGACAGGATGATCGCCTCGATGTGCTTCATCCGCTTCGGGTCCACGTCGTCCGCCGACAGGCCCCGGGGCATCCCGGGGACCATCTTCAGCAGCTGATCCAGCGGTCCCATCTTCTGGACCTGCCGCATGGCGACGAGGAAGTCCTCCAGGGTGAACCGGCCCCGGCCGAGGACCTTCTCCTGCATGGCTGCGGCCTGCCCCGCGTCCACCACGGCCTGCGCCCGCTCCACCAGCCCGACCACATCGCCCTTCTGGAGGATGCGGCCCGCAATCCGCTGGGGGTCGACGGCTTCCAGGGCGTCGAGCCCCTCGCCCGTGCCGACGAACTTCATCGGCTTGCCGGTCACGCCGTGGATCGAGAGCGCCGCCCCGCCGCGCGCGTCGCCGTCCATCTTGGCGAGGACGAACCCCGTCACGCCCAGCTTGCGGTCGAAGCCCTCGGCGATGCGCACCGCCTCCTGCCCGGTCATGGCGTCCGCCACGAGGAGGATCTCGCGCGGGTCGAGCGTCTCCCTGATGCGCGCCAGCTCGTCCATGAGCGGCTCGTCGATCTGGAGTCGCCCGGCGGTGTCGACGATGAGGGCGTCCGCCTTCGTGCTGCGGGCCGCCCGGTGGCTCGCCCGCGCCATCTCCACCGGATCGGTGGCTCCCTCCTCGTGGTGAACCGGCACCCCGGCCCGCTTGCCCAGCAGCCGCAGCTGATCCACCGCCGCCGGGCGGTAGAGGTCGCACGCGGCCAGGAGCGGCCGCTTGCCCTGTCGGGCGAGCCGCTTCGCGAGCTTGGCGGCCGTCGAGGTCTTTCCGGAGCCCTGCAGGCCCACCAGCATGATGACCGTGGGCGGGGCCGGCGACCACCTCAGTTCGGTCTGGCCCTCACCGCCGATCAGGTTCGCCAGCTCGTCGTGCACGATCTTGACGATCTGCTGGCCCGGCGAAACGGACTTGAGCACCCGCTCGCCCATCGCCTTCTCGCTCACCCGGTTGAGGAACTCGCGCGTGACGCGGAAGTTCACGTCGGCCTCGAGGAGTGCTCGCCGCACCTCGCGGAGGCCGTCCCGGATCATGGGTTCGGTGAGGAGCCCGCGCTGGCGGAAACGCCCCAGAACCCCGTCCAGTTTTCTGCTCAGGTCTTCAAACATCCGGAGTCCGCGTTGAAGGCGGTGTGCCGCGTCCGAGGCGGCACGCCGCGCTGAATGCGGTACAGCTATTAAAGCTCGTCATTACAAGATCGAGATTCAAGGCTCCGTGATCACCTGGCTGCGGCGCGCACCCACCGACACCATCGCGATCGGCGTCCCGACCAGCTCCTCGATGCGGTGCAGGTAGGCTCGGGCGTTGCGGGGAAGGTCGCTCAGCCGGCGGGCCTCGGTGGTCGGCGCCTGCCAGCCGGGGAGCGTCTCGTAGACGGGTTCGACTGCGTCCAGCTCCCAGGCGGTGGCCGGGAACGGGATGTCGGCCTCGCCGCGCAGGCGGTAGCCGGTCGCGATCCTGATCTCGGGGAGGGTGTCGAGCACGTCCAGCTTGGTGACCGCGATCCCGGTCAGGCCGTTGACGCGGGCGGCGTAGGCGCCCACAGCGGCGTCGAACCAGCCGCAGCGGCGGGGCCGCCCCGTGGTCGCGCCGAACTCGCCGCCGAGCTCCCGCACGCGCTCGTCCATGGCCTCGTCGAAGGCGGTGGGGAGCGGGCCGTTGCCGACCCGCGTGGTGTACGCCTTCACCACGCCGACTACCGAGTCGATCGCGGTGGGGCCGATGCCCGCGCCCACCGCCGCGGCGCCCGCGGTGGTGTTGGACGAAGTGACATACGGGTAGGTGCCGTGGTCCACATCCAGCGCCGTGCCCTGGGCCCCCTCGAGCAGCACCCGCTTCCCCGCCGCGAGGGCACGCGCGATCTCCCGCCCCACATCGGTCGCGACCTCGGGAACACGGCCGGCCACCGCCATGGCCTCCTCGACCGTTCCGGCGCGCGCCTCGTCGGCCCCCAGATCACGCAGCCGGCGGCGCGCCCACTCGATGCCTCGCGCGATCCGTTCGGCCCCACGGCGGCGGTCGAGCAGGTCGGCCACCCGCACCCCCCGCCGCCCGGTCTTGGCCTCGTAGGCGGGACCGATGCCCCGCCCCGTCGTCCCGATCTTCCGCCGGGCGGCCTCCTCGGCGGCGTGGTCGAGCGCCATGTGATACGGGAACACCACGTGTGCGCGCGTGCTCAGCCCGACCCGGCCCCGCGGGTCCACTCCGCGCTCGGCCAGCCGGTCGATCTCGCCGAAGAACTGCACGAGGTCCACCACCACGCCGTTGCCCAGCAGGCATCGCTTGCCCGGGTGCAGGATGCCCGACGGCACCTGGTGCAGGATGAACTGCCGGTCGCCCAGGAGCACGGTATGCCCCGCGTTCGCCCCGCCCTGGTAGCGCGCGATCACATGCGCGCCGCCTGCGAGCACGTCGACGACCTTCCCCTTCCCCTCGTCGCCCCACTGACACCCGACAACGACGGTGCAGGACCCCCTCAGCGCGGCTGTGTTCAATCCGCCATCCGTCACGCGTGCGCCAGCGCGCTACGAACCTGCAAGCCGGCGCTGCCCAGACACGCCACGACCTCCCCGTGGCGGGCTTCCGCCAGCGGCCTCAACGGCGGCCGCGGCACGCCACCGTGGTATCCGAGCAGATCCAGGGCGTACTTGACCCCCGCCACACCCATGCCGCCGACCACCGCGTTGTGCAGCGCCCCGATCCGCTTCTGCAGCGCCCCCGCGGCGGCCATCTCCCCGGCGGCGAAGTGCTCGCACACCTGCGCACACTCGCGGGGCGCCAGGTTCGCCACGCCCAGGATCCCGCCCACCGCGCCGATCTCGAGCGATGCGTAGAGCAGCGCCCCGCTCCCCACCAGCACCTGGAAGCCGCGCTGCGTGTGGGTGACGAGTTCGGCCACCGTCTCCAGCTTCCCGCGCGAGTCCTTGATTCCGATGATGTTCCCGTGGGTCGACAACTCGGCGATCAGTCCTGTGGGAAAGTCCAGTGTGCTGAAGCGCGTCGGCACCTGGTAGAGGATCACCGGAACCTCCGACGCGTCGGCCACGGCGACGTAGTGGTCGCGCACCACGGCCGGCGTCATCGCCCCCTTGTAGAACGCGGGCGGCTGCACCAGCACGGCGTCCGCACCCCGTGCGACCGCCATCCGTGTCAGCCGCAACGTCGTCCGCAGCGACTCGGCCCCGGTCCCCGCGACCATCAGCATGCCGTCCGGCAGCACCCCCCGCACCACCTCCCACGACCGCTCGCGCTCGGCCTCGTCCAGGTACACGGCCTCGCCGGTCGAACCGCCGATCACCATGCCGCGCACGCCGCTGCTCGCCCACCTGCCCACATTGTCCCGCAGCGCCACCACGTCCACCTCGCCCGTCACCGGGTCGAAGGGCGTGGTGGTGGGGATCATCACTCCGCCGATATCGAGAGGGGTCGCATTCATTCCAGCGTCACACCTTTGTTCCGAGTCGTCATTTCGCACCGCGGGTCCGCCGCCCGGGCGGGAAGATACCCATCTTCTCGCGCGCCAGCCCCAGCGTCTCGCCCGCCATCGCCCGCGCCCGTGCGGCCATCTCCATGATCCGCCCGTCCAGGTCCGGCTCACGGCGCAGTACATCGGCCCGCCGGTCGCGCATCTCCGAAGTCAGGGCCACCAGCGCATCCGCCGTCCGGCCCTTCAGGTCCACGTAGCGAAGAGTACCGGCAAAGTAGTCCGCGCGCATCTGCCGGGCATCGTCCTCCTCATCGCAGGCCGCCAGCAGCGTCAGCAGGTTCTCGATCCCGGGGCTGACCTCGCCGCTCGGCGTCACCCCCGAATCCGTCACCGCGGAGCGGATCTTCTTCCGCACCGACGCCTCCTCCTCGAAGAGCCCGATGTAGTGCCGCGGCCCCAAGCTCTTGCTCATCTTCCGCGTAGGATCGGCGGTGGACATCACCTTCGGCACCTGCGTCAGCAGCGTCTCGGGCTCCGGAAACACGAAGCCGAACCGGCTGTTGAAGCGCCGCGCGATCCCCCGGCTCAGCTCGAGGTGCTGCGCCTGGTCCTGCCCCACCGGCACGCAACCCGCCCGATACGCCAGGATGTCGGCCGCCTGCAGCACCGGATAGAAGAGCAGCCCGGCCGAGACGAACGTCCCGTCGTCGTCGGAGTCGCCGCCCCTGAGCAGCACCGACTTCTCCTTGAACTGCGTCATGCGGCTCAGGTCGCCGAGCGAGGTCAGCGTCGCCAGCAGCCAGCACAACTCGGTCTGCTCGGGCACGGTGGACTGGATGTACACGGTGGTCCGGTCGGGATCGATCCCGGCCGCCAGCAGGCTGACGAACATCTCCCGCGACGCGTGCTTCAGATCGCCTCCCGCATCGGGCGACGTCAGCGCGTGCAGGTCCACGACGCAGTAGACGCACTCGCGCTCGTACTGGAGCCGCGCCCAGTTCTTCACCGCGCCGAAGTAGTTGCCGATGGTCATGACGGCGGTCGGCTGGATGCCTGAATAGACGAGCGAAGGACGGGTCATGGGCACGGACGGGTTCTGAAGGCGCAGGCTGTTGCAGGGGCGAACGAGGGCTGTCTCCGGGCACAGCCAAGGTAACTTAGCGTAGCCCGCGCCTCAGTTCGACCCTTTTGTCGGGGTTGTCAGGGCGACGACCCGGGCGCGGCCGACCCCCCGCAACGGACTGCATGTCATGAGCGCACACGAGCCTGCAGGAAGCACCGCCGTCACCGGCGCGGCGACCACCCCGACCGGTGGCAACCACGCCGACTCCGTCGAGCGGCTCCTCGCCACGGCCACCGAAGCCGCCCGCGCCGCCGCCCGCATCCACGGCGACGCGGCCCGCGAGGGCGGCCACCGCCGCGCTGGTGCCAAGACCATGCACAGCGACTTCGTCACCGACATCGACATGGCCGCCCAGCACGCCGCCCTGGCCGTGATCCGCGCACGGCACCCCGACCACGCGATCATCGCCGAAGAGGAGGGCGGCGAGCACGCCGGAGCACCCGACACGGGATACATCTGGCTCGTCGACCCCCTCGACGGCACCACGAACTACATGCACCGCCATCCCTGTCACGCGGCGTCGGTGGCGGTCTGGGACGCCCGCGGACCGCTCGCCGCCGCCGTCGACGCCCAGGCGCTGAGCAAGGTGTGGACCGCCGCCCGCGGCGGCGGCGCCAGCGAGAACGGTCAACCCGTCTGCGTCAGCCGCACCGCCGACCTGCGCGCCTTCCTGCTCGGCACCGGCTTCCCTTTCAAGGCACACGACGTGATGGAGCCCTACCTGCGCCAGCTCGAACGCGCGCTGCGCCACACATCGGGCGTGCGCCGCACGGGCGCGGCCGCGATCGACCTCGCCTACGTCGCCAACGGCATCCTCGACGGCTTCTGGGAGGCCCGCCTGGCGCCGTGGGACTTCGGCGCCGGCGTGCTGCTCGTCACCGAGGCCGGCGGCACGGTCGAGCGCGTCGAGGGCGGCGCGATCGGACCGACCGCCGGATCGGTGATGGCGGCGAATTCGGCTGGGGCGCTGAAGCGGCTGCGGGAGATGCTCGGGGCGTAGGCGCCGAACCCGCCGGTTCGCGTTCGGCTACGCCCGGGGCCGCTCACCTCCCCGCCCCGTCAGCGCATTGAACAGCAGCTTGAAGGTGCCGTGCGTCTGGGCGCGGTGCTGGGCGCGGAAGCCGATCATGACGATCGTGCCCTCGCCGTGGTCGACCGACACCATGGCCGCCTTGTTGGCGATCGCCTCTTCGCCCAGGAGCCAGCCGCTCTGCAGGATGTCGCGATCGATGTAGGTGACGACGCGCCGCACGTCGGAGCTGCGCGCCCCGGGCTGCGTCTCGTAGACCTGGCCGCCGGCCAGATAGGTCGCGAGGGCGTCTTCGGGCATCCCGTAGCCGAAGGGGCTGGAAGTGTCGACCGTCACCTTCAGGGTGGAGCCGGGGGCCCAGAACTCGTTGCCCCACATGCCCGCGACGGCGTTGCGCACGGGCACGTCGAACTCGTCGAGGACGAGCTCGCCCGCCTGGGCGAAGGTGACGAGCGTGCCGCCGTTGCGCACGAAGGCGTCCAGAGCCTCTACGCCCTCCTCGCCGAATCCGCTGCGGTATTCGGGCGGCGTGCCGGCGGGGTCGGGGCCGCGCCCGCCGGCCGGGCTTCCGGTGGGCCCGAGCATCATCTGCTTCGAGTCGTTGGGGAGGATGATCACGTCCCAGCGCTCGTGCAGGTCGCCGGCCAGGATGTCCGGGTCGAAGAGGCTCGTGTACTCGAAGTCGAAGTCTTCCAGCAGCCAGCGCGTCCACCCTTCGTCCATGTTGCCGTTGTAGTAGCGCTGGTACATGCCGATGCGCTGCCGGGTGAGCGGGTGGCTGATGCCGGAGGCGTCGCCGTCGAGCGCGGCGAAGTCGACGCCGGTGGCCGTGGCGATTTCGGCGAGGGCGTCCGCGGACGTGCCCGCCTCGACCACGAAGTCGCCGCGCTTCGCACCCGCGCCGTCTTCGGTGACGCGGCGCACCGATGCGCCAACCGTGAAGAGGTGGTTGACCGCCTTGAAGGCGTCGTTGAGGGTGCCGTCGATCCGGTATCCGTGCGGGGCGGATGAGGCGACCATCCCCGCAGGCTCAACGGGACCGTATACCGCCGTCAGGCCGGCCTCCACCGGCGTGCCGACGGGGTCGACCCTCACCCCCATGAACTCCGCGATCACATCGGCCGACATGTCGTACGGGCGGATCGGGTCGCCGTCGCGGCTGCGGGTGTAGCTGTTGTCGGGGTAGTAGGTCTGGCCCAGGAGCCAGCGGATGACGCCGCGCTTCGGCTGGGCGAGCGAGACCACGTAGCTGCCTTCGCCGTAGGCACGGCCCTCGTGGGTGAAGTCGGCGGGCGCGCGCTCGACGGTGATGCCCTGCAGGAGCAGCTTGTCGACCATTTTGGTCATGGTGAGGGGATCGTGCTGGGCGGCGGGGATGACGTAGGCCTTGACGTCGCCTTCGAGCCCGCGCTGGATCTGGCGGCTCGACTTGTTGTAGGCGTTGCGGAGCACGGTCTCGCGGTTGCTGGCGGCGATCTCGAGCGGCGAGAAAGTCGCCACGATCTGCCGCTCGACGATGTCCCGCACGCGCCACCAGCCGCCTGGCCACGGGTTCGGGAAGGTCGTCTGGGCCTCGTATTCGGGAAGCTGGCGCGAGCCCTGCAGCTGGTCCGGATGCACGTAGAGCGGCGTCGCGAGGCGGGCGCTGGCCGACTCGGTGAGCATCCCCGCGATGTTGTGGAACGGGGTGATCCAGTGGAACCCGAAGTGCCCCCAGCCGGAGTAGATCGCGGCGTTGACGGTGCCCTGGAACCCTTCCTCCTCCATGCGGTAGGCCATGTGCGCGCCGTACCACGCCATTTCACGCCAGACGAGCGGGTCTCCCCCCGGACGGATCGGCTCGGCGTACGGCGGCAGGTAGATGCGGGCGGTGTACGAGCCCATCTGGTGATGGTCTATGAATGCCTGGGGGATCCATTCGCGGAACAGGATCTCGCCGCCGTAGCGCGACTCGACCGTGTTCTGCATGAAGGCGTCGCGGTTGTTGTCGTGCCCGATGTAGTGGTGGTAGAGCTCCGGCGGGCTCGCGCCTTCGTACTCGGTGCCGACCCAGCGGTCGTACCACTCGTTGACGATGCCGACGCCATCCGGGTTGAAGGCGGGGATGAGGATCGAGATGGTGTTGTCGAGGATCTCGTGGATTCCGGCGTCGTCGCGCGTGGCGAACATGTACATGATCTCGGCCGGCGACTGGCTGCACGCGACCTCGGTGGAGTGGAGCGCGTACGACTGGACGAAGACGACCTTGCCGTTTGCGATGGCGTTGTCGATTTCGGCCTGGCTGTGGCCGCGCGGGTCCTGGAGCACCGCATTCATGCGCTTGTAGTCGTCGAGCCGGGCCAGGTTTTCGGGCGACGAGACGTAGATCGAGAGGAACGGCTCGCCGAGGGTCGACGGGCCCATGTGCACGACCCGGACGCGGTCGCTGGCGGCGTCGATCAGCTCGTAGTACTCGACCAGCTTGTCCCAGCGGGCGAGCTTGCGGTCCGCGCCCATCTTGTGGCCGAAGAACTCCTCGGGGGTGGGGATCGGGGC
>VXQO01000136.1 GCA_009838975.1 Gemmatimonadota bacterium
GGGCGCGGGCCTTCAGCAGCGGCCTGCGCTACGACCTCGGCTCGGGCCTCGGCCTCCGCATCGAGGGGACCAGGCGCGAGGGTGTGCTCGGCGGGGCCGAACACACCGTCGGCGTCCGTGGCAGGCTCAGGCTCCGGTAGGACGGGGGACGAAGGCGTAACATAACACGCGGCCGCCTGCGGGTTTCGACAATTAATCGCGGCGCCCAGGCGCGCCGCTCCGCCGAGTTGCGCCCCACTTCCAGGGCCTCGATCCGTCGCCTGGCGGTCTCTTGCCAACGAACTCGCTACATCCATACAATGAAACTGACATCGAGCAGCCACAGTGATGCCGACGACAGGACACATTGGCACGCCAGGATGTGGACGAATCGGTGACGATAGTGTGCATGTGGATGCGAGCGGTGCATGAAGAAAGGCCTGCAGCTTAGCCGAAGGCGCGCCTTCAAGGCGTTGGCGCCTGCTTTGGCCGTTCCGATCTGCGGCGGTACACTGGCGGTCGAGGCGCAAGTGCCGGGCGAGGTGTTCCGTGACTGCGATGTCTGCCCTCAGATGGTGGTCGTTCCCGCCGGCAGCTTCATGATGGGTGCGCCGGAGTCCGAAGCGGCCGCGCATGTGGACGAGAAGCCGCAGCACCAGGTCACCATCGACTATTCGTTCGCGGTCGGAATGTACGAAGTCACGTTCGACGAATGGGACGAGTGCGCGCGGGCAGGCGGATGTAACGAATACGAGCCGGACGGGGACGGATGGGGCGGTGGAAGGTTCCCGATCGTCAACGTCAGTTGGGAGGACGCCTGGCAGTACGCAGACTGGCTGTCGGCGCAGACAGGGGAGCACTACCGCTTGCTGAGCGAAGCGGAGTGGGAATACGTGGCGCGGGCAGGGACCACCACGCCCTATTCGGTCGCGGGGATGCCGGGACGATTCGGGGCGCCGCGCACCCTGTGCGAGCACGCGCACCTGAGTGAAGCGACCGCCTGGTACGCCAGCTGCCGAACCCGGCCGAATGGCCCGGATGGCGATCGCCCCGCCGTTGTAGGCTCGTATCGGCCGAACGGGTTCGGCCTGTACGACATGGTGGGCAATGTGTGGGAGTGGGTGGATGACTGCTACTACGGTGACTATGTCGGCGCCCCAGCGGACGGCAGTGCATGGGACGGCAGGTCGTCGGATGTCGAAGACTGCGTCTATCGTGTCCTGCGCGGCGGCTCCTGGCGCAACTTTCCGGTGACCTTCCGTTCTGCGCTCCGCTTCAGCAGGTGGGGCCCGGACCAATTCGACGCCGGGTTCCGTGTCGCCCGGACGATCGAGTGATGGACATCACCGTCGCCGAACCCTTCCGGGGCTCCGGCGGTGGCGCTAGGGGAGTATTGCCGCCGCCGTAAGCTGCCACCTCGCAGATCGAGTGACTCCTTTCGGAGGGTGGACCCCGAGCAGAAATCGGTCCCATATCAACGCGATAGCAATATTGTGCTTGCGCAGATTAAGGCGATAGTTAAGGGGTTGTATAACCCTTTTAATACGACAATACCGTCACAAACAAGCTCTGCAACCGCCTGAAACCGGCACCTCGCGCCGGCCACCGGCCACATGCCCCGGCTCCTGTCCATGGTTTCCGGCACGCAGGACCCAGGAGAGAACGCGGCAGTGCGCGGCTGGCGGTTGCTCGTGACGTCCGATCCGCGCTACCTGGGCGATCACTCCCGTGCTATACATTGTTTCGCCGCCCGCATGATCGCCGACGGGAAGTGGAGCAATGAACGACAGTTCGACCGGGTTGCAACGACAGATCGAGGCGCTGGAAGACCGTGTCACGAGGCTCAGTGCAGCCGTGCTGCGTGTCAGCGGCAGCCTCGACCTCGAGACTGTCCTGCAGGAGGTCGTGGACAGCGCCCGCGCTCTGACTGGGGCGCGCTACGGCCTTATCGTCACCGTTGACGGTACTGCGGGTGTTGAGGATTTCGTCAGTTCCGGCTTCACACCCGCCGAAACGGACGAGATGATCGCCTGGTCGGACGGTCTCCGGCTCTTCGCGCATTTCCGGGATCTGGCCGCACCGCTTCGAGTGGCGAATCTTCCCGCCTACGTCCGGGCGCTGGGGTTTTCCACAGACCTGATGCGGTCGAAGACGCTTCAGGCAGCGCCGATGAAACACGGGGATGTCCTGGTCGGGAACTTCTTTCTCGCCGAGAAGGGAGGCGGCCGCGAGTTTACAGGCGACGACGAAGAGGTCCTGATGCTCTTCGCATCCCAGGCGGCGACCGCAATCGCCAACGCCCGTGCACACCGCGACGAGCAGCGGGCGCGCGCGGATCTGGAGACGCTCATTGAGACCTCGCCGGTGGGAGTCGTCGTCTTCGACGGCGGGAGCGGCGAGCCCCTGTCCTTCAATCCTGAGGCGCGGCGGATCGTCGAGGGGCTGAGCATGCCCGGACACTCCGCCGAAGAGCTGCTGGCGCTGATCACCTGCCACCGCGCCGATGGGCGCGAAGTAGCCCTGGCGGAGATTCCCCTGGCGCAGTTGCTGAGTCGCGCCGAGACGGTGCGAGCCGAGGAGATGAAACTCTCGGTCCCGGACGGGCGGAGCGTGACGACGCTCGTCAACGCAACGCCGATCCAGGCCGCGGACGGCGCAGTCGAGCGGGTGGTCGTAACGCTGCAGGATCTGGCCCCGCTCGCGGAACTCGAACGGTTGCGCGCCGAGTTTCTGGGCATCGTAAGTCATGAGCTGCGTACACCACTGATCTCGATCAAGGGTTCGACGGCCACCGTGCTCGGCGCTTCGCCGGCACCGGACCCGGCCGAGATGCTGCAGTTCTTCCGGGTCATTGACGAGCAGGCCGACCGAATGCGGGGCCTGATCGCCGACCTGCTCGACCATGGGCGCATCGTGACGGGCACATTGTCGGTGTCGCCCGAGTCGGTCGAGGTTTTCTCCCTGGTCGACCAGGCGCGGAGCACGTTCGTGAGCGGCGCGCGCGGTCACGCTCTGACCATTGATCTCCCGGAGGATCTGCCGCGCGTGATGGCCGACCGCGCACGCATCGTCCAGGTCCTCACCAACCTCCTTTCCAACGCGGCAAAGAACTCGCCCGAAACGTCACCCATCCGCGTCAGCGCGGCGCGGGACGGGGTGCATGTGGCGATCTCGGTGATCGACCAGGGTCGTGGCGTGGCGCCGGACCGGCTGCCGGACCTGTTCCGCAAGTATTCCGCACCGACCGGTGGCGACCGTGCCCGCGGTTCCAGCGGTGCCGGCCTGGGTCTCGCCATCTGCAAGGGGTTGGTGGAGGCGCACGGCGGCCGCATCTGGGCCGAAAGCGGGGGTCCAGGGCAAGGGACTCGATTCACCTTCACGGTACCGGTTGCCGAGGAACTGGCAACAGTTGCCGCGGGTCCGGCCCGGGCCGCTCGGAAGCTTGCTCGCGGGGGCGACGGGAAGACGCGCATCCTCGTGGTCGACGATGACCCGCAGATGCTGCACTACGCGCGGGACGCGCTCACCGAGGCGGGCTACGCCCCGATCCTGACCGGCGATCCGGAGGAGGTGGCCGACCTGATCAGGATGCATGAGCCGGCGCTGGTGCTGCTGGACCTGCTCCTGCCGGGTGGCGACGGAATTGCGCTTATGGAGCAGGTTCCCGAGCTGACTGACCTGCCAGTGATCTTCATCTCCGCCTACGGCAGAGACGAGACGATTGTCAGAGCGCTCGATGCCGGTGCGGCCGACTACATCGTCAAGCCGTTCTCTCCGGCAGAGCTGGCGGCTCGCGTGCGGGCTGCTCTCCGTCGAAGCGCCGGACCCGAGCCGTTCGTGCTCGGGGAACTGACCATCCGATACGACCAGCGCCGGGTCACGGTGGCCGGCCAGCCGGTGCAGCTCACGCCCATCGAATACGAGCTGCTCCGCGTCCTCTCAGTCAGCGCGGGACGTGTGCTCACGCACGAATCGCTGCTGCGCCAGGCCTGGAGTCGACGGGATCGCGGCTCCACCGACCCCAAGCTCGTACGAGCGGTCGTGAAGCGGTTGCGCCGCAAGCTGGGTGACGACGCGGCCAACCCGCGGTACATCTGCAACGAGCGCGGCGTGGGCTACCGGATGCCCGCCCAGCCGTTGTCCGGCTGACCGAAACACCCGGTCGGAGCCCGTGCCCGGGTGATCGCAGGCATCGAGGCCACCGCCGAGATCGTCACCCAGCGTACGTCCACAGCCAACCCCGGCTGGCCTCATCGAGCGCGGCAGGATCCGGCACGTGATACAGATCGCCCGCCACGTCCCGGATGAGGACACCTCCACCTGCAACGTCGGCCGGCCACTCGTCCAGGCGCGTCTGAAATCGGCGGGGGCCTTGCCGGGTCTGCACCGCCCAGCGTCGTATCTCGACCTCTTCGGCCACCTCCTCGATGGCCGTGATCTCGAGAACGAACCCGGCGACGGCCAGGGTTTCGAGCAACGCCGTGCGCGATCGCGCGTCGAGCAGCGACAGGTCGCGGACGTGGGCGAACTCCTCTTCGTCCGGATCCCTCAGCGAGATGTGGGACGATGGCGCCGACCACGGGAAGCACCTGTGAACGACCACGGGCGACGTCCGCTCGCCGCGCTCCGCCCACAGCTGTCCGTCGCGCCCATGCCACAGCCTCAAGCGACCGGGTTTCCTGCTCATGTCATTCCTCCTTTCAGCGGTTGCCGCTGCAACTCGTAAAGCCTCCTGTAGACCCCGTTTTCGAGCGCCAGCAGATCGGTCTGTGTGCCGGCTTCGACAAGGTGGCCGCTCTTCATCACGAAGATCCGGTCGGCGCGTGCCAGCGTTGACAGGCGGTGTGCGATGGCGAACACCGTCCGTCCCGACACCAGTCTGTCGATGGCTTCCTGAATCTTGCGTTCGGTCTCCGTGTCCACCGCCGAGGTGGCCTCGTCCAGGATCAGGATCTTCGGGTCGTGCAGGATCGCCCTTGCGATCGAGACGCGCTGGCGCTCGCCCCCCGACAGCGTCTGCCCCCGCTCGCCGACCACGGTCTCGTAGCCCATGGGGAGCCGGCACACGAAGTCGTGGGCGTTGGCCGCGCGTGCCGCCTGCACAACCGAATCCAGCGATGCGTCCGGGTGGCCGTAGCGGATGTTCTCCAGGATCGACCCATGGAACAGGTACGGATCCTGAAGCACGATCCCCAACTGCCGGCGGTAGTGGCCCGCTTCGAGCGTCCGCAGGTCGTTGCCGTCGACGAGGATCCGTCCGCCGGTCGGGTCGTAGAACCGCGCGATGAGGTTCGTCACCGTCGTCTTGCCGCCGCCGGAGGGCCCCACAAGTCCGATCATCTCGCCCTGCGCTACCGAGAAGGAGATCCCCTTCAGCACCTGTTTGACCCCGTCATAGCCGAATGTCACCGATTCGAACGCCACCGCGCCGCGCATGCGCTCAAGCCGCCGCGGCCGGGCCACGTCGCGCACCTCGGGCTCCGTGTCGAGGACCTCGAACACCCGGTGCGCCGAACTGGTTGCACGGTTCATCACGCGCGCCATCTGTCCGATTACCTCGATAGGCTGCACGTACATCGTCATGTAGAGCAGGAACGACACGAACGTGCCCGCCGTCAGGCTGTCGGACCCGTCGGCGGTACCGAGCAGCCGGGGAACCGCCAGGGCCCAGACGGCCATCGTCATGGCGTGGACCCCGAGCATCAGCGTCGGCCAGAAGAAGGTCCAGACGCGGTGGATCCGGTTGAACTCGCCCATCGCGGCGTCGTTGCTGGCATCGAAGCGCCGCTTCTCGCGCTCCTCCTGGTTGAAGGCCTTGACGACCCGCATCCCCGGTATCGTGTCCGAGAGGATGTCGGTCAGCCCGGACCACTTGCGCCAGGCGCGCGCGAAGAGCCGGTGGATGCGCTCCCCGTGCCGGAAGATGGACCAGCACAACAGCGGAACCGGCAGGATCATGACCAGCCCCAGCCGCCAGTCCAGGCTCAGAAGGACGGTACTCAGCCCCACGAGCATCACGGCCGAGAGCGACACGTCGACGATGCCGAACGCCAGGAACTCCCACAGCCGGTCCGTATCCGAGCTTACCCGCGTAATCAGGCCGCCCGTTTTCTTGCGTGAGTAGAAGCTCAGGCTCAGCCGTTGCAGGTGCTCGTACAACTCGGTTCTGAGGTCGCGGGCGACAAACTCGCCAAGCACGCTCATCTGCCGTAGCCGCACATGCGCGGCGACCTGGCGCACCAGATACGCGGCCGCCATCAGGATCACCGCGGCCCACGCGGTGCGAAGCCCCTGCGAAAGCGGAAGCGAACCCTCCCGGATCGGCCTAACCACGTCGTCGATCAGGTAGCCGGCCAGGTACGGAGGCACGAGGCTGACACCGGTGATGGTCATAGCCGCCGCGAAGCCCGCGAGCATCCGTCTGCGGTAGGGGCGCAGGTAGCCAAGGAGTCGCCACAGCACTGCCCGTGGCGTGCCACCGACCAGGGCCTGCGCTTCACGCACGGGACCGGCGATGGCGCGCTCGTATTCCAGGTCGGCGTCGCTGGGGGCCGGCTGTCGCCCCTCGATATGCTCCTCGAGCACAAAGCGCACATTCTCCATGGCCCGCCGCTGCCGATGCGTGTAGCGGAGGGACGCCAGAGGGGGCTCACCCGGAGTTCCCAGCACGACGAGGGAAGTGCTGCTCAGCCCCGGCAACTCGCGCACCGCCTCGATGTCGCGGCGCTCGAAGGAGTCGATCCGCCATGACCCGTCGTCCCGGCGCCCCGCGACCGCTGCATGCGAGGGACCGATGGCGAACCACCGCTCGCTGAGCGACAGCGATTCATTCAGGTCGGCCATGGCATAGAGCTGGACCGGTTCCCCTGCCCAGCGGGCTTCGATCCGGCGTCGCAGCTCGATCGGCATTCGCGTCGGCTGGTCCGTGTAGCGTTCGATGATTCGTGTGTCCTGCGATTTGTCGGACATGGTTCCTGGTCGGGTTGATGGAGGGAAAAAGGAATCGGCCCGCCGGCGTCGAGAGCGCCGGCGGGCCGATTCGAATCCGTCGAGGTCGATCTACCGTTCTATGGCGCTCTCTCCCTGGCCGCGGCCGCAACCCGGTCTTGCGCGAAGACCACGGCAACGGACGCAATGCTCCCGGCCGGCGAAGTACCGCGCGTCGCACGCCGGTACATCCAGCCTGTGGGGACGTTGAATGATCCTGGTCTCATCGCGTTTGCCGTGTATCTGAATAAAGGTCCCACCTGCTTGCAGACCGTACGCTACGGTGGTGACGCCGTCGGGGTTTCAGCGGGGGTTCGCGGCGATCCGGATCTGTACCGAATTCCCGTGTGTCATCATGGATTCATCATCATGATCATTGCGCGATGCATGGATTGCAACGCATGATGGTACCGTGATTCACGCAACAAGCAGATACGACCACCGCCTTCGGGTCTCGTGAAGCCCGTACGGTCGCACGCGGAGATTCCCGTTATCCGCATGTGGATTGACACATGAACCAAGTCTCCTCAGCAGTCCCGCCGCCCATCGGCGGCTCGGACCTTCCCGAGGAAGAGGCAATCCTGGATCGCTGGCACTGCGAAAACCCCGAATGCGCCAACAGGATTCCGTGCGTGAAGAAGCGGCTGGACCGAAAAGCGATGGCGCCTCGGTGCTACCGGTGCGGAAGCAGGCTCGCGGCCATCGCCGAGGGCTCCGACCCGGACTCGCTGCCCGATCCCAACGACTCGCCGGTTCGCCAAACCGCCGTCGCGCGAATGCCGGATGCAGCTGTAGCGGCGGGACCGGCCGACCCTGGGCGATACGGCCCGTATTGACGTCACGGGTGAGGACCTCGTGGATCGCTCCACGACGGGAATGGACCTGCCGCGCGCGATACTTTAGAGTCCAAGCGCGCCGGAATCACCGGACGTGGGACGCCACCCCACGACGACAGGCTGAGTTCACCCGCGAGGAAGACACGAGATGCACACCACGAACAAGGACTGGTGGCCGAACCAGTTGAGCCTGAAGGCTCTTCAACGCCATGCCCGCTCGGCGGATCCAATGGGCGAGGACTTCGACTACGCCACGGAGTTCAAGTCGCTCGACCTGGACGCCCTGAAGAAGGATCTCTTCGAGCTGATGACCACGTCCCAGGACTGGTGGCCTGCCGACTACGGCCACTACGGGCCGCTCTTCATCCGGATGGCCTGGCACAGCGCGGGCACCTACCGGATCAGCGACGGCCGCGGGGGCGGAGGCGCCGGCACCCAGCGCTTTGCGCCCCTCAACAGCTGGCCCGACAACGCCCACCTCGACAAGGCTCGGCGGCTGCTCTGGCCGATCAAGCAGAAGTACGGCCGCAAACTCTCGTGGGCCGACCTGATGATCTTCGCCGGAAACTGCGCCCTGGAGTCGATGGGCTTCCGGACCCTCGGCTTCGGCGGCGGGCGCGAGGACGTGTGGGAGCCGGAGGACATCGACTGGGGAGCCGAGGAGACGTGGCTCGGAGACGAGCGCTACCGCGGCGACCGCGAACTCGACGAGCCCTTTGGCGCGGTTCAGATGGGGCTGATCTACGTGAATCCGGAGGGGCCGAACGGCAAGCCGGACCCCGTCGCAGCGGCGAGGGACATTCGGGAGACCTTCCGGCGCATGGCGATGAACGACGAGGAGACCGTCGCGCTCATCGTCGGCGGGCACACCTTCGGCAAGGCGCACGGAGCCGCCGACGCGGGCCGCTACGTCGGTCCCGAGCCGGAGGGCGCCGACCTCGAGGAGCAGGGTCTGGGCTGGAAAACCAGCTACGGCACCGGCAAGGCCGGCGATTCGGTCACCAGCGGCATCGAGGGCGCGTGGACGACCAACCCGGTGAAGTGGGACAACAACTTCCTCGAAAACCTGCACGGCTACGAGTGGGAACAGGTGAAGAGTCCCGCCGGCGCGGCGCAGTGGGCCCCGAAGGACGGCGCCGGCGTGGGCACCGTGCCCGATGCGCATGACCCGTCGAAGACGCACGCGCCCATGATGCTGACGACCGACCTCTCCCTCAGGATGGACCCCGAGTATGCGGCCATCGCCAAGCGCTTCATGGAGAACCCCGACGAACTGGCGGACGCCTTCGCGCGCGCCTGGTACAAGCTGACCCACCGCGACATGGGGCCCATCGCACGGTACCTCGGGTCGATGGTGCCGGACGAGCAGCAGGTGTGGCAGGATCCGGTGCCCGCGGTCGATCATGAACTGGTCGACGCTGCGGATGTCGCCGACCTGAAGGGAAGGGTGCTCGCATCGGGGCTGTCGGTATCGCAGCTGGTCTCGACCGCCTGGGCGTCTGCGTCGACCTTCCGCGGAACGGACATGCGCGGTGGGGCGAACGGGGCGCGCATCCGGCTCGCGCCGCAAAACGGCTGGGACGTCAACGAGCCCGCCGGACTGGCGAAGGTGCTCGGGGTCCTGGAAGGAATCCGGGATGACTTCAACGGTGCCCAGAGCGGGGGAAAGCGGGTCTCGCTCGCCGACCTGATCGTGCTGGGCGGGTGTGCTGCCGTCGAGCAGGCGGCAAGGGACGCCGGGCACGACGTGCAGGTGCCGTTCGCGCCCGGGCGCACGGATGCGTCGCAGGAACAGACCGACGTCGAGTCGTTCGCCGTGCTCGAGCCCAGGTCGGACGGGTTCCGCAACTTCAGCGGCAGCGGCAACGGGCGGCCGGCGGCGGAGCAACTGGTGGACCGGGCGGACCTGCTGACCCTGACCGCTCCCGAGATGACCGTGCTGGTGGGCGGCCTGCGCGTGCTCAACGCCAACTTCGGGCAGTCGGAACTGGGTGTCTTCACGGACAGGCCCGGGACGCTGACCAACGACTTCTTCGTGAACCTGCTCGGCATGGGCGTCGAATGGCAGGCATCCGCGGATGCCGACGACCGCTTCGAGGGACGTGATCGCGGTACGGGCGAGGTGAGGTGGACCGGCACGAGTGTTGACCTCGTCTTCGGTTCGAACTCCGCACTGCGCGCGTTCGCCGAGATCTACGCCTGCGACGACGGTGAGGCGAGTTTCGTGCGGGACTTCGTGGCGGCGTGGAACAAGGTGATGAACCTGGATCGCTTCGACCTGGCCTGATCATGCGTCTTGAGGGCAGGCGCGCGCTCGTCACCGGCGGGTCCCGCGGCATCGGCCGGGCCATCGCTCTGGGACTGGCCCGCGAGGGAGCGGACGTGGCGGTCAACTACCGACACAGCCGGGGCGACGCCGGGAGCGCGGTCCGCGAGATCGAGCGGATGGGGCGCCGTGCGGTTGCCGTGCAGGGCTCCACGAGTTCGCGGTCGGATGTGGAGCGCCTGGTCGCCGAAGCGGACGACTTTCTGGGCGGGCTCGACATCCTCGTGAACAACGCGGGGATCCTGAAGCGCACGCCGTTCCTGGAAATCGATGAGGAGGAGTGGGACGCGATCCTCGATGTGAACCTGAAGGGCTACTTCCTGGTGGGGCAGGCGGTGGCGCGGCGCATGGTCGAGGCAGGGACGCGGGGTGCGATCGTCAACGTCTCGTCGGCGGGGCAGGCGGTGGCCGGCCCGAACCTCGCCCACTACTGCGTGTCAAAGGCCGGGGTCGAGATGCTGACCAAGGAGATGGCGCTTGAGCTCGCTTCCCACAGAGTCCGGGTGAACGCCGTGGCTCCGGGTCTGATCGAGACGGATATCAACCGGGCCGACATCGCGCAGGCCTCCTTTCGCGAGGGCCGCCTGGCCCGAATCCCGCTCGGGCTCATCGGCGCCCCGGACGACGTGGTGGGTGCGGTGGTGTTCCTCGCTTCGAACGACGAGGCGCGACTCATGACGGGTGCTTCGGTGTTTGTCGATGGTGGCCAGACGATCTGGTGACGGTGATATGTAAGGTATACATTACAATATGTCGTGTTTACAGTACATAGAGGGATGCCAAAGCTCGTGACCGCGCGGGTCGCCCGGGTCGCCCGGGTCCGGTGCGGCCTCGGCCTGACAATCGTTGCGACGCTTCTGGCGACCTCTTGCGGCGGGCCCGGATACGAGGACTCCGGTCTGCCCACCTGGGACGTCCGCTTCTCCCATGTGCTGTCGACCGGTTCGGAATTCCACCTCATGGCGGAGCGCTTCCGGGACCTCATGCTCGAGCGCACCGGCGGGCGGTTCCGCGTCGTCATCTATCCGTCGGGACAGCTCGGCGGCGAGCGCGTGGCCTACGAGCAGATCCAGGTCGGCGCGGTTCACATGGCCATCACGGGTACGCCCGTGCTTTCCGGCTGGGTGCCCGAGACGCAGATCTTCGATCTCCCCTTTCTCTTCGAGACCCGGGACCACGGGCTCGCGGTGATGAACGGCCGCATGGGGGACTGGTGGCGCGGCCTCCTTCTCGAGCGCACCGGAGTCCGCTCGCTCGGCTTCCTCGACTACGGGTTCCGTCACGTCTACAACAGGCGCCGACCGGTCGAGGCACCCGGGGACCTCGCCGGCCTCAAGCTCCGGGTCCTGCAGAACGCGACGTATCTGGCGGCCTATTCCGCGCTCGGCGTTCAGGCGACCCCGATGAACTACGGCGAGGTCTACTCGGCGCTCCAGCAGGGCGTGATCGACGGCGGCGAGGCGAACGCGGTCGGATTCGTGAGCAGCCGGCTCCACGAGGTTGCGAAGTTCTACAGCTTCACGTCGATCACCTACAACCCGATCACCCTCCTGGTGAACGAGCCGTTCTACCAGGCGCTGCCCCACGACATCCGGGAGACGGTCGACCGCTCCGCCGCCGACGCGCTCGCCTACCAGAGCGAGGTCGCGCGCAGGATGGAGGCGGACGCCCTGGAGCAGATGCGCGGCAACGGCGTCGAGATCTCCCGTCCGGAGCTGGGCCCGTTCGATCGCGCCGTGGGACTGCGGATCCGCGACGAACTGGCCGATCGGCTGCCGGACGGGGAGGCGCTGATCGCGAGGCTGGAGGCGGAGGCGGAGCGCACTCGGCGGGGAGGGCGCCCGTGATGCGGCGATTCCGCGCCCTCAACCGGGCCCTCGTCGCGCTCGAGACCTGGGCCGCGGGCGGCCTGTTGGTCACCGTCTCCGCCGTGGTCCTGCTCCAGGTGCTGATGCGCTATCTCTTCGCCCAACCGAACCCGTGGAGCGAGGAGGTCTCGCGCTTCTGCTTCATCTGGCTGTCGCTGCTGGGCGCGTCGCTGGCGGTGGAGCACCGCGCCCATTTCCGCTTCGAGCAGGTCACGAAGAAGCTGGCGCCGCGTGCGAGGCGGGTGGTCGAGGCGGGCGCGAGGGTGACCGTGCTCATCTTCTCGCTCCTCCTGATCGGCACCGGGATCGCGCTGGTGGACCTGACCGCGGGAGAGCGCTCCCCGGCGCTCAACCTGCCGGTCGCGCTCGTCTACGCCGCGGCGCCGGTGTCCGGGGTGCTGATGGTGGTCCACATGGTGGCGGGGTGGGTCGGGGAGGACGCGCGCTGATGGGCGGCCTCCTCGTCGGTATCTTCGGCGTGCTGGTGATGGCCGCCGTGCCCATCGGCTTCGCGCTCGCCATCGCCGCGGTGGTCGCGATCGTGGTGGCGGATCTCCCGCTGGTGATCATCCCGCAGCAGATCGTCGCGGGGATGGATTCCTTCCCCATGCTCGCCGTTCCGCTCTTCATTCTGGCCGGCTTCCTGATGGACGTCGGCGGGATCAGCCGCCGCCTGGTGACGCTCGCGCGGACGCTTGTGGGGCACCTGCCGGGCGGACTGGGGCAGGTGGTCGTCATGGCCGAGATGTTCTTCTCCGGCGTGTCGGGCTCGACATCGGCCGACGCGGCCGCGATCGGGGGCATCATGGTGCCGCAGCTGACCGCGAACGGGTATAGCCGGGCGCGCGCCACCGCGATCGTCTCGGCGGCTTGCGGGATGGGGATTCTGATTCCGCCGGCGATCGTGATGGTGGTCTACGGCGTGATCGGCAACGTCTCGATCGGCGCCCTGTTCGTGGCCTCGATCGCGCCCGCGCTGCTCATCGCCGTGGGGCTGATGACGCAGATCGGGTGGCAGGCGCGCCGGGAAGGGTGGCCGGCCGCCGAGCGCGCATCGTGGGCGGAGGTTCGGCACGCGGCGGTCGACGCGGCGTTGCCCCTGTTCATGATCGTGGTGATCCTGGGCGGCATCCGCTTCGGGATCTTCACGCCCACCGAGGCGGCTGCGGTGGCCGTCGCGTATGCGCTGTTCCTCGCCGGGCCGGTGTATCGGTCGCTCACCGCGGCCGAGCTGTGGGGGAAGGTCGTTCAGACCGCGATGGTATCGGGCATGGTGCTGTTTGTCGTAGGTGCCGCGCGCCTGCTGGGCTGGGTGCTGGCAATCATGCAGGCGCCGCAGTCGCTGGCAGCGTCGCTGGTGGCGATGGGTGGTGGCCAGACCGGTTTCCTGATGCTTGTCATCCTCATCTTCCTTCTCCTCGGCGCGATTCTGGAGGGCGTGCCGGCGGTCGTGCTGCTGACCCCGATCCTCTTGCCGCTGGCGAGGGAGCTCGGGATCGATCCGGTGCACTTCGGCGTGGTCATCGTCGCGACCCAGGGCATTTCGGTGTTCCTGCCGCCCGTGGGGGTGAGCCTGCTGGTGGCGTGTTCCGTGGGAGGGGTCGAGCCGGCCGAGGTCGCGCGGCCGCTGTGGCCCTACCTGGCGCTGATGCTGGCGCTGACGGTGGTGATCGCGCTGGTGCCGGGGGTGGTGCTGTGGCTGCCGGGCGTGCTGGGGTACTGAGACGTCGCGAGCAGTGAACCGGTTGGCGCGTCAGTACCTGATGTCGCTACGCCCTACCGTCATCCCGATGTTGCCCACCCGGCTACCCATCTTGTAGTGCTCGCCGCTCCCGGCGGTCATCCCGAAGAAGTCGACCGCGGGCACGATCAGGCGATCGTCGTCGTCAACCGCGCCCTCGATGACTGTCGTCGCCACGACCTCGGCGATGAAGAGCTTCCGCTCGGGCGGCACCTCGAGCGAGTCGATGGTGCGGCACTCGCAATGGATGGGGGACTCTTCCACGGTGGGCGCATCGACCCCGGTGGCCGCGCCTCGGGTCAGACCGGCGAGCGCAAACTTGTCCGCTACACGCCCGGAGTTCATGTCGACGGTGTCGAATGCCTCGACCATCGATGCGACCGGCACGTTCAGCACGAACTCGTCGTGGATCTCGAGGAGTTCCCTCGCCTGGTGCTCGCGGCCCGCGCTCACTCCGATCTGGGGCGGGTCTCCGTTCACGACGAACGTCCACAGCACCGAGATCTCGTCAGGATCGCCGGGGCGGCCGTTCACCGTGAGCAGGATCGCCGGGACGGGCGGGAGCATCGGGCCCGGGGTCGCGAGCGGGCGGCGGGGGCCGGTGAGCGGTGCGGGCGGACCGGATCCGCCCGGACGCGGGCGCTCTTCGGGCGCGCAAGCCCAAACCGCGGAGATCGCGGCCGCCGCCGAGCCACTCTCCAGGAACCGTCTTCGCGAACAACCGCTCAAGATTCCGCCGGGCCGCAAAGGGGGGACATTTCGTCGCCGGCAGGGGTCGACACGACGTTGAGCACCCGCAGCGTGGCCGTGCCGAAGAAGCCGGTTCCGTCGCCGAACACGGAAGGGATGCGGATGAGTCCCGAGGGGTTGAAGTTCCCGCCCCGGGCCCAGTTCACCCAGTTTCGATCGGTGGCTGCGAACGCAACCTCCGCCGAGGCGCCTCCGGGGAGGCCGTCATCGAGGATGCGGAGGAGGTCGGCATCGGCCCCTTCGCCGAGGTCGAACAGCCCGTATTCTCCGGGAAAGAGGATGTCGGTGTCCTTCTCTCCGATCGCGAACCCCGTCAGATACAGCGAGTCGGGGGCTTCGACGTCCTGTCCCGCCAGCGCTTCCGGCAGTCCCTCGATCCAGGTGTCGGAGAGATACGACCAGGTGCCGGCGGCCTCCGTCCAGTTGAAGCGGTAGTTGGTGTCGGGCTCGATGCGGCACTGCCCGTTCTCGTGTGTGAGACCGATGAAGTCGAAGGCGTCGGGTATCCGGCTGACCCCGGTCAGCGTGCGGCCGTCGGGGACGATGATCTCGAGTTCGACCGTCTCCCCGGGAGAGAAGGGGGAGGGGGACACGGTGGCCCGGTAGCACGAGCCGATATCCAGCTCGAAATCGTCGTCCTCCTCTTCGTCGTCCTCTTCAAACAGCGGAGCCAGGCAAACGCCTCCGCTGTCCGCCGCCTCGAGGTGCACCGCCGCATTCGACGCCCCCGAAACGCGGACGACAGCCCCCTCCACCTCGTCGGCCCGCGCCCCGCTGAGTGTGCGGTGGAGATAGGCGTACACGGAGAGGGATGTCGCCCCGGCGTCGTCCAGGTCGATGGTTACCTGCACCTCCGCGATCACCACGTCTTCCGACTCCGTGACGGTGACCTCGGTCAGCTCGCATCCTCCGAGAACCGGGGCTGCGGCCAGCGCGACCAGCACCGCCAGGCCGGGGTGGAATCGGCGGACCCGCCGGGGGCATCCGCGCGGTGCTCTCGACGAGACCATCATCAGAACGACACCTCGACGCCCACCGTGGGAAGGAAGGGGATCATCGATACGCCCTGGCGCGTGGGGGGCGAGGACTGGTAGTCGAAGAAGTAGAAGAGGACGTTCTTCTGGTTGTAGACGTTGATGATGCTCATGTAGGGCGTGATCGTGCCCCAGCTCTTGGTCACGGTCTTCCGGAGCGAGAGGTCGAGCCGGTGCCGGGCCGGATAGCGCGAGCCGTTGCGCGGTCCGAGCACCACCGCGTTGTCGTCTTCGACGCCGAGAGCCCCCGTTACGAACTGCGTTCGATAGAGGTGAAAGGTGCCGAGCGGCTTCGTGTACGGCAGACCCGTCCCGAAGTTGAGCCTGATGCCCGTGTCCAGTCCCCACCAGCCGAGTTCTCTGCGGAGCGAGAGATCGACCTCGAAGCGGCGGTCGAAGACCGGCGGATAGGTGATCCAGGGCTGGGGATCGACGCCCACGCGCGTGTCCGGGAATGAGCGGACGGTCTTCAGGAAGGAGATCGAGAGCCAGCCGGTCGTGGCGCCCCGGTCCCGCTTGACGAAAAGGTCGACGCCGTACGCGTCGCCGTTGCCCGCCACCAGCGCGTCGGTGTCGTCGTTCGGGTCCTCGGCCGCGTTGACGGCGGCCACCCCGTCGAAGTTGCGAAAGTAGCCCTCCAGCGAGGCGAACCACCGGTCATCGTCGCCGAAGAAACTCTCGGCGCCCAGCTGGATCTGATCCGATACCACACGCGGGGCCTCGGCGCCTGCCAGAATCCAGGTGTCGAGCCCGAACGGAAACTCTTCGTCCCGCGTGGAGTGGATGAACTGGCTGTATCGGCCCGCGGCGAGCCGCACCGCTGAATTCCTGTCGCGGAGGAAGCGTCTCACGGCGAAGCGCGGCGACAGCGTCGTCTCCGACGGCCCCGCGTTGGGCTGCCAGTAGTCGACGCGAACGCCAGCTTCCACCAGCCAGCCCGGGTTGGGGTTCCAGTGCGCCTGGCTGTAGCCCGCGACCTCGAGGCCGTCGCCCTGCTGGTCAAGGAAGGTCGAACCGCCTCCGACCAGTCCGTTGTCGTAGGCGACCCGCTTTACCGACAGGCCCGACTTCCAACTCGTGGCCCAAGCGGGGCGCTGTTCGATATCGGCGCGGAAGGTCGCCTCTTCGATCCCGGTCTGGAACTCGGTGTCGACTTCCGGAAACGCCAGATCGGACTCGAAGCGGGAAAACGCGGCACGCACGGCCATCGACGCGCCTCCGCCCATCGAATGCGTCCACGAACCGCCGATCGCGTCGTTTCCCCACCACCACCGGATCGGGATGGGTGTGTCCGATATCCCCGAGAGGTCGACGATGTCCCGGCCGCTGTATCCGACGAACCGAAGCCGGCTTCCGCCCTCCGTCCAGGCCTCGAAGACGCCCTGGAGGTCGGTCAGGTGGTACGGGAAGTCGGCCCACGGCTTGAGGAGCACGTCGATGTAGGAACGGCGGGCCGACGCGCGCCAGCGGGTCGCGGTGAACCCCAGTCTTTCCGCCGCGCTCTCGGGCAGCGCCCCCTTCACCGCCACGCGGGTTGCCAGCAGGCTGACGCCCGCGTCCACCCCGAAGGCCCCGTCGCCCGGGTCGCTCGTAATCGTCAGCACCGACGACACCCGGCCGCCGTATTCGGCCGGAAAGCCCCCGGACTGCAGCTCGACGCGATCCACCATGTCCGCGTTGAAGACGGAGAAGATGTTGCCGAGGTGAAACGGATTGAAGATCGGGACCTCGTCGAGGAGAATCAGATTCTGATCGGCCGAACCGCCCCGGACGTTGTAGGATCCGGAGAAATCCGACACCGTCGTCACCCCCGGCAGCACCTCCACGGCGCGCAGCGGATCCGCCTCGATCAGCACGGGGATCGACTTGAGGTCGCCGACCTCGATCTCCTGCACGGTGATCCCGGCGGATTCCTCGAAGCGCGTCTTGGCGCGGCTTCGCTCGGCCTCGATGGTCAGGCCCTCGAGCTCGAAGGCCTGCGGGTTCAACACGACCTCGATGGACATCGGGCCGGCCTCGACGCTCACCTGTTCCCGGTACTCCGTAAGCCCGATCCGGGTCACGCTCAGCACGTAGGCGCCCGGCTCGAGGTCACGGAAGGCGAAGAAACCGAGGTCGTTCGAAAGGGTGTAGACCGCCAGCGTCGAATCTGCGGTCGGATGAAGTTCCGCCACCGCGCCTTCGATCGGCAGTCCGTCGGCGGACCTGACCCGTCCGGTCAGCTGGTTCGTCTGCGCGAGTGCGGATGCGGATGGCAGAGCGGTGATGCAAGAGACCGAAAGGAGGAAGAGCACCCTCGCCCCGAATCGCGGGCACATCGTTTCCACGGTCCTCCCAGTAGCCCTTGTCATGTCCTGGCGACCCCGGCGCCACTACTTCCTGCGGAACTGGCGCCGTCCTCCCCAACTCGGCGTCCATCCGCGGATTGCGCCCAAAAGGTAAGCAAAAGGGTAATCCAACACAGGGTATCGCTGAGCCCTTCGTACTGCTTCCGCGGGATTCTGTCGTTCCCGGCATGAGCGCCGAACATCGCTTTGCCGTCCCAAGGGTCTTGACACAGGCCGACACATGTTCGATAGTGTGTCCACATCCCAAAGCGGCCTCTATGCCACGTCAATGATCCAAGCGGGTCTCGACCCCACGTGGTGTAGGGGCCATTTCTGTGGGTCTACGAGTGTTACTCGATCCTCTTGGACAGTCTCAGGTGCGACCCGAGCTCAAGGTGCACGCGGATCGGGTGATCTGACCTCAATCACGGTGTCAACCCCTCAACTGGGCCAGAAGAAGGGGATGCAGATCGAGGCCACGATCGCCAGAAGGAGGTTGAGTGGTCCGCCCACCTTGACGAAGTCCATGAAGCGGTATCCGCCCGGCGAGTAGATCATCACGTTGGTCTTGTAGCCGAACGGGGTCACGAAGGAGGCCGACGCCCCGAACATGACGGTCACAAGGAGAGCGTAGGGGTTGAGCCCGGCGGTCTGGGCGACGAGGATCGCCACCGGCGTGAGCATCACGGCGGTCGCGGTATTGGCCACCACAGCGGTCATGACGGCGGTCAGCAGGTAGAACGCCGCGATCATCCCGGTCTCGCCGAGCCCGGAGGTCGCCCCCACCACGCCCGAGGCGATCCAGGCGGCCGCGCCCGTCGATTCCATCGCCAGCCCGAGCGGGATGAGCCCGGCCATCACGAACACCACCAGCCAGTCGAGCTCGGCGTAGATCTCGTTCACGCGCACGCAACCCGTGAAGACCATGAGCGCGACCCCGGCCATCGACGCCGTGGAGATGGGGAAGATGCCCAGGCTGGCGACCAGGACCACCCCGGCCATGATCGCGGCGGCAAAGGCGGCGCGCGGCCTGCTGCCCACCGGGTGGTCCACCTCGGCCATCGCGATGAACCCGGGCTCGTCGACCAGGCGATCCATTGCGTCCGCTTCTCCGCGGACCAGGAGGATGTCGCCCACCGAGAATTCCAGCTGCGCGATGCGGTCGGTGACTGCGATCCCGTGGCTCTGCACCCCGAGCACCGTCACATCGTAGCGCTGGGCGAAGTGAAGATCCCTGAGTGTACGGCCCAGAAGCGCCGATCCGGGACCCATGATGACCTCGACCATGCGTCCGCCGGCCACCTTCTCGCTCGCCTCCCGAGGTGTCCCCCCCTCGGGGGTGTCCAGCTTCTGCGACTGGGCCAGGCGGAGCAGGTTGGCCGCCGAGCCCTGGGCGAACAGCCTGTCCCCGGCCTCGATCACGCGCTCGCCCGCCGGCAGGGAAATGACCCGGCCCGCCCGCTCGACGCCCACCACCACAACGTCGAAACGCTCTCCCCACCGCAGTTCGGCGAGCGACCGTCCGGCCGCGGGCGAATCCGGCCCCACCCTCAGCTCGGTCGTGAACCGGCGCACGCCGTAGCGGCTGGACAGGTCCGGCGGCTGCTCCCGGCGGGGCATGTAGCGGCGCCCGACGGTGAAGAGGTAGAGCATCCCCACCGCCAGACAGATGAGCCCGACGGGTGCGATCGAGAACATGGTCAGTTCGTCGTAGCCTCGCGCGATCGCCTCGCCGTGCACGACCAGGTTGGTCGCGGTGCCGATGAGCGTCACCGTCCCCCCCATGATGGCCACGAACGACAGCGGCATCAGGTACATCGAGACCGGCTCGCCGGCCTGATCCGCGAGCGCAGCAAACACCGGGATGAACACGATCACGACCGCGGTGTTGTTGAGGAACGGCGACAGAAAGGCCACCAGCAGGCAGAGGATGAACATGCGCAGCGTCTTGCCGCCCAGCGGTGCCGTCCGCGCCCAGATGCCGATCGCCGCCACCAGCCCCGTCTTCCGCAGCCCCAGTCCGAGCACCAGCATCGCCGCCACCGTGACAGTCGCCTCGCTGGAGAGGCCGGAGAGCGCCTCGGCCGGACCGATGATTCCGCCCAGCAGGAGCACCACCGGAACCGACATGGAGAGCTGGTCGAGCCGGATCCGGTCCATGGCGAAGAGCACCAGGGCCGCCGCGGCAACCACCAGCACGAACACGATGTCGAATGTCATGCCTTCCGCCATGTCGTTGGGGCGCGGGAGCGGGACCGTGAACTTCCGAGACCACGGAGTATCTTAGCTCGGACGACTCCGGGGGGCATGGGAGAGGGTGAGGGGCCCGACTACGCCGCTTCCGGCACCGTCAGTTCGAACACCACGGGCAAAGCAGCCACGATTGCGTGAGCGGGACGCACGGGCATGTGTTTCGCGGTTACGGTTGAACGTCCGGTTGCCCTGTCAGTCGGCCCTTGATGAACGACACTTCCTCGCTGGTGCGGGCAAGCCTGATTTCCAGAGTCTCGATCCGTCGGCCGAGTTCGGCTCCCCGAGCGTCGATTCGTTCCCGCTGAGCGTCGATCCGTCGGCCGAGTTCGCTTCCCTGAGCGTCGATTCGCGCGCCGATCGCGTCGTGGGCCTGCTGATTCGCGTGGGTCAGGGTGTCGATTCTCTGGTCCATGTGACTTCGCAGGTTTCCGATACTGCGCGTCACCAGTGCCGCCACGGCCGTGACGGTCAGCAAGAAAGTGCCGAAGCCGGTCACCAGTACGCTGATGATGGTGGTGTCCATTGGCTAGTGGCCCCCGCCTCGGCGAATGTGCTCAATCGTCATTTCGTGCATCTCCCCTCCAGTAACGAACATGATCCTGCCGCAAGCAAGTGGCAAGTTCGAGAAGACTACATCCGAACCGGGGGCGTATCATGGCTGGATGGGACTGCTTTCGCGCCTACCGGAGCCTCAACCTGCCGCGAATGCCCACTGTATGTTCCGCCCCTTCGAGCACACCCTCACGCCTGGTCCCCTCGATGCGCAGGCCGAGGCCCGAGCCGAGGTCGTAGCGCAGGCCGCTGCTGAAGGCCCGTGCCCCGCTCTCGGCGAGGCGGAAGCCGCCGTAGGGCGTCCCGTGGAACCCGGCGAGTCCGTAGGCGACTTCGGCGTCCACGTTCGCGCCCATGTCCAGTGCACGGTCGTGCACGGCGCCCGAGACCCCGCGCTCCCAGAGCTGGTTCACGCCGCTCGCCGCATCGCCGTACGAGGGCGCCACGCGCACCTGCAGCCCCTGTCCCCGCGTCGCGGGATCGAGCTGGATCATGCCGCCGAAGCCCCATTCATCGTAGCCGTCGCGAGCCGCGATGAGCAGCCTGCCACGGCCTTCCGCCGTCAGGCCCAGGCGGACGTTGCGGTAGCGGACGCCGCCGCCGACCTCCGCACCGGCGCCGTTGATGCCGTCGCCGTTGTCGTAGCGCATGCCGCCCTCGATCGTCATCGCGACCTCGTTGCCGCCGGCCGAGC
>VXQO01000124.1 GCA_009838975.1 Gemmatimonadota bacterium
TTTATTCCTCCCCCGCCCCCCCCCCTCCACTCACCCGATCACACGGCCCGCTCCCCAACTCTTCTAACACTCACCGGTTGGGGGCGGCGATTGCGGGGGTGGAGGGCGACCCCCTCGACCACGACTTGCCCGACCACACCGACGGCCTCCGCGGCATGCGCTTCATCGAGGGAGTACTCGCCTCGGCCGCACGGGAGGAGTGGGTCGACATGGCCACCGTCGGCCGCCCGGCGGAGGTGGTTGCGTGAGCCGCCCGGTCACCCTCTTCACGGGCCAGTGGGCCGATCTTTCCCTCGAGGTCCTGGCCGGGAAGGCCGCCGCGTGGGGCTACGACGGCCTTGAACTCGCCTGCTGGGGCGACCATTTCGACGTCCAGGCCGCGCTCGCCGACCCCGGCTATTGCCACCGCCGCCACGAGCTGCTGTCCCGGCACGGTCTCGCGGTTCACGCGATCAGCAACCACCTGGTCGGCCAGGCGGTGTGCGACCGCATCGACGCGCGCCACCGTGCCATCCTGCCCGGCCGGGTCTGGGGCGACGGCGACCCCGAGGGCGTACGGCGCCGCGCCGCAAAAGAGATGGCGGACACCGCCCGCGCGGCCGCGCGCCTCGGCGTGCCGGTCGTCAACGGCTTCACCGGGAGTTCCATCTGGCACCTCATCTACTCCTTCCCCCCGGTTCCCCCCACCTGGATCGACGACGGCTTTCGGGATTTCGCGGAGCGATGGACCCAGGTTCTCGACGTCTTCTCCGCAGAGGGCGTGCGTTTCGCGCTGGAGGTCCACCCCACCGAGATCGCCTTCGACATCGCGAGCACCGAGCGGGCGCTGGCCGCCCTGGGCGGACACCCGGCCTTCGGCTTCAACTACGACCCCAGCCACCTTGCGTACCAGGGGGTCGACTGCGTCGATTTCATCAGGCGCTTCGGCTCCCGGATCTTCCACGTCCACATGAAGGACGTATGGTGGTCCGACCGCCCGATGGCCGCAGGCGTGTTCGGCGGCCACACCGACTTCGGCGATCCCCGGCGCTTCTGGGACTTCCGGTCGATCGGACGAGGGCGCGTCGACCTGGAAGCGGTGATCCGGGCGCTCAACCAGGTGGGCTACGATGGACCTCTCTCGGTGGAGTGGGAGGACGCGGGCATGGACCGCGAACACGGGGCCAGGGAAGCCTGTGCCTTCGTGCGGGACCTCGCATTCCCACCCTCGGAAACCGCATTCGACGCCGCGTTCGGCGGCGGGGAGTGACACGATGTTCGTTGCTGCATTCTGTCTGACGTTCCTGCTCGCGGCGCTGCCGACGTCCGCGCAGGAGCCGACTCCGAACCGGCTGACGCCCGAAGAGGAAGCCGCGGGGTGGAAGCTCCTGTTCGACGGCACCCTGGACGGCTGGAAGGGCTACCGGCGCGACGACGTGCCCGGTGGCTGGACCGTGGAGGGCGACGCGCTGGCCTTCACGCCCGGTGTCGAAGCCGGCAACCTGATGACGGTCGACCAGTATGCCGATTTCGAACTCGTCTTCGATTGGAGGGTCCTGGAGGCGGGCAACAGCGGCGTCTTCTACAGGGCCACGGAGGCCGAGCGGGCGCCCTACTGGACGGGCCCGGAATACCAGATCCTCGACAACGATCGCCACGCCGACGGCGCCAACCCGAAAACCTCGGCCGGTTCGAACTACGCGCTGCACGCCCCCGCGGAAGACGTGACCCGGCCGGTGGGCGAATGGAACCGGGCGCGGATCGTGGTGAACGGCGCCCACGTCGAGCACTGGCTGAACGAAGTCAGGCTGCTGGAGTACGAACTCTGGAGCGACGAGTGGCGGGAGATCGTCGCCGACACGAAATTTGCCGATTGGCCCGGTTACGGCATGGCGCGAGCAGGCCATATCGGACTTCAGGACCATGGAGACCCGGTCTGGTACCGAAACATCAGGATTCGGGTCCATTGACGTTCGGGGTCATGGGCGGGAAGGTTGCGATGATGAAACGAACACTGATTCCCCTTTCGGTCGCCGGCGCGATGCTGTCGGCCGCTTGCGCGGACCTGGCGCTCGAACCCGACCAGGTGCCGCACTTCCTCGAGATAACGCCGGCCGACACCCTGATCACCGAGGGTCATCAGGCCAAGCTCACCCTCGTCGTGCTGGATCGCGACCAGAATGCCATGTCGCCGCCGCCGTCCTGGGCACCCGCCGAGTGGGAAGTGACACCCACGCCCGAGGTGCTGGACATTGCGCCCGATGGCAGCCTGACCGCACTGGGTGGCGGCGATCTGAGGCTGATCGCAAGAGCGGCCGGACTCGAGGGGTGGACCACCCTGAGAATCAACCCGGCCAACATCCGGCTGTCCGCGTCGGCCATCTACCTGAACCAGGCGATCCCGGCGGTCGACGGCGTTCCGGTGATCGCCGGAAGGGACGCGTACCTGCGGATCTTCGCCACCGGCGACGAGACGAGCTTCTACCAGCCAAGCGTGCGGGCTACGCTCTACCAGGACGGAGCGGTCGTCCACACCGCGCTGATGCTCCCGGAGGCGGACGTGCTTGCGTCCACGGTCGAGGAGGGGCGCCTGGACCTGTCGTTCAACACCCTGCTCCCGGGCGAAATCATCCAGCCGGGCCTGGGCCTGGTGGTCGAACTCGACACCGAGGGCGTTGTGCCGCTGGACACGGGCAGCGAGACCCGGATCCCGGCAGAAGGGGTCATGGATCTGGGCGTGATGGAACTGCCCACGCACATCCAGACCATCGTTCCCACGCTCATCGAGTCCGCGCCCAATGAAGCGATCTTCCAGTGGACCCGGGGACTGGACGCGGATCACCGCAACATGCGCTTCGCGCGCACGGTCATGCCGATCGGCGACATGGAAGTCCGGGTGCACGAACCCTACTACACGACTTCGGATCTGAGCGTCAACAATGGCTGGTTCGCGTACCTTCGTGAGATGCGGGTCCTGTGGAGACATGAGGGCGAGATAGGCTACTACTACGGGGCGGTCATTCGCCCCGGAGGTTCCGCATACCTGGGGCTGGGCTACATCGGTGTCCCCGTTAGCGTCGGAGTCGACTCAGACCGCACCTTCGCCCATGAACTGGGACACAACATGAACCTCCGGCATACGATTTGCGGGTCGCCGGTCCCCGCCAATCCGGATCCGAACTTCCCCTACGAAGCCGGCTCGATCGGTGTGTGGGGCTACGATATCCATCGCACGCGCCTGGTTCCTCCGACGCAGTACAAGGATTTGATGGGATACTGCAACCCCGATTGGATCAGCGACTATCAGTTCAAGCGGGCGCTGGCCCATCGCCGGGCTACGGAAGACTTCAGCAGAGTGGCAGCGTCGGCTTCGGCGCCTCCGGAGAAGACGCTCATGCTCTGGGGCGGCGTCGGCGAAGAGGAGTTCATTCTGGAACCGGCGTTCCTGATGGATGGCCCCCCCAGCCTTCCGAAGTCAGGCGGCCCCTACCGGCTCGAGGGGTTCACCGAGGACGGAGGCACCCACTTCTCCTTCAGCTTCACGCCCGACCCGGTCGAGTTCGGCGGCGGGCAGTTCCTTTTTGCCGTGCCCTACGATCCCGAGAGGGACGGTGCCCTGCAGCGCGTCGTACTCTCCGGCCCCGAGGGCGAGTATGTGCTGGGGCCCTCGAGCGAGAGCCCCATGGCGATCATCACCAACCGTGCGACGGGGCAGGTTCGAGCGATCGTACGGGACTGGACCGGAGGATTCAACCTCGTGGACGGCGATACCGAGATCATGGTCAGCGATGGCCTGCCCGGAGGTGCACGATGAGCACGCGCATGACGATGTCAGCCCGATTCTGTCTGGCCGCGCTGGCCGGGGCGTTCCTCGTGCCCGCTTCCGCCGCCGCGCAGGTCCAGGCCGAGGTACGCGGCGGGCTCACCGTGGGAAGCCACTCCGGGTCGGCGGCCGCGCTCGACGTGGCCCCCGCGGTGTCGTTCGACGTCGTGGTCAAGCGGCAGATGATCCCGTCGGTCGCGATATTCGGCGGATTCTTCCGCACGTCCTTCGGGTGCGAGGAAGGCTTCTGCAAGGACAGGGACATCCTGGTAGTGGGCACCCACGGCGCGCTGGGAGCCGAGTGGAGCGGCGGCGTTCCGTGGATTCGGGCCGGACTGCTCTTCGGCACCACCGAGGCCGGCACGCTGGGTGACGCGCCGGAGGCCGGGATGGGACTGCACGCGGCCGCGGGTCTCTCCATAGGATCGGGACGATTCCGGTTCCTGCCGGGCGCGTCGTACCGGTGGCTGTCGGCGAGCACCGCTTCCGCATCGGATCACGCGGTGGCGCTGGCGCTCGACCTGGGGTTCGGCATCCGGATGGGTGGAGGCGGATCCTGAAACCGGGCCCGCTTCCCGTCGCGTTGGCTCTTGGCCTTGGCCTTGTCTCCGGCGGTTGCGTCGATCTTAGTCTGGAGCCGGACCACTCCCCCGCGTCGCTGTTGATTCTGCCCGCCGACACCATGCTCATGGTCGGGGAGCGGGTGCAGTACTCGGTGGTGGTGCTGGATCAGAACGGGGAGCCGATCGAACCCCTGCCGTCCTGGGCGCAACCCGTCTGGGAGAGCGCCAACCCCGCGACGCTGCATATCGGGCCGGACGGGTCGGCCAGCGCGGTCGACTACGCCGAGACCGAGGTGAAGGTCTCTTTCGCAGGCATGCGTGCGCGAACACCGGTACGCGTGAACCCCACGCAGCTCACACTCACGGCGCCCTACTACTACCTCACCCAGGGCATCCAGAACAAGATAGGCGGCGTGCCTCTGATCGAGGGGCGGGACGCGCTGCTCCGCGTCTTCGTCACCGGTGACCGTCTGAGCTACTACCAGCCCCGCGTCGAGGCTCTCTTTTTCCGCGACGATGCGCTGATCCACGGTGTGGCCATTTCACCCCGGTTCCGGCGGCTGCCGACCGAGGTCGACGAAGGCAGGCTGGAACAGTCGTACAACGCGCTGATTCCGAGCTCGGTGATCGCACAGGGGATCGACCTCGAGATCCGGCTCGACCTGCACAGCGTCGTTCCCACCACGCCCGAGAGCCGGCTCCGGATTCCGGCGGAGGGTCGGGTGCGGCTCGACGTGCGCGCGGTGCCGAGGCTCGACCTGGTGGTGGTGCCGATCGTGGGGCCGTCCGATCCCGCTGCGGCGATTCGCCAGTGGACCGGGGACATGGCGCCGGGCAGCCAGAAGCTCCAGCTTCTGCGCTCGGTCCTTCCCGTAAAGGACCTGTCCGTGAGGGTGCACGAAGGCTTCGTGACCACGGCCAACCTCGCCATGGGCGCGGGTTGGGGCGAACTGCTGACCGAGCTCGTCCTGCTGCGCATCCGCGAGGGCGAGCAGGGCTACTACTACGGCGCGGTCCAGCTCGGCGCCGACGCCATTTGGGACGGCCTGGGGCAGATCGGCTATCCGGCGAGCGTGGGCCGGCCGGATCCGGTCACGCTGACCCACGAACTGGGCCACAACATGGGCCTTCGCCACGCGCCGTGCGGGGGGGCCATCGACCCCGATCCCGCGTACCCCTACGACGGCGGAGCGATCGGTGCCTGGGGCTACGACTTCGAAAGCGAACGCGTCATCAACGCAACGCTGTACAAGGACCTGATGGGTTACTGCGATCCCGTGTGGATCAGCGACTACCACTTCTCCCGCGCGATGGGCTACCGGCTCTTCAGGGAGGAGCCGGCGCCGGCGGCGGCCGCGCTCGATTGGCCGGCGGCCTCGCAGCGTGCGGGCGACAGGACGCTGCTGCTATGGGGCAGGGCGGACCTCGACGGTCTGATCCTTGATCCGGCGTTCATGGTCGACGCGCCCGTGTCGCTTCCCACCGAGGACGGTCCCTATCGGCTCGAAGGTCTCGGCCCCCGGGGCGAGCGCCGCTTCTCGCTCAGCTTCCAGGTCTGGCCGCTGGAGTACGGGGGCGGAAACTTCGTCTTCACGGTGCCGTTCGATCCCGATCGGGACGGTGCGCTCGAACGGGTGGTGTTTTCGGGGCCGGAAGGGTCGTACACCCTGGAGCAGTTCGGATCCAGACCCATGGCCATGGTCACCGAGCGGGGCAGCGGGAAGCTCAGGGCCGTGTTGCGGGACTGGGACGGTGCCTGGCCGCGCACGCTGCCCTTCGCCGAGGGCGACAGCGAGGTCGTGGTGAGCGAAGGGCTGCCGTTCTGAGTCCGCGTCGGCCCGGTGGCTGTCCCATTCGAGCATGCAGCCGTCCCTGGTCGTTTCCGCGGGACCACGGACGGCGTGTCCAAGTCGGGACGGCCGGATTCGAACCGGCGACCCCCTGAACCCCATTCAGGTGCGCTACCGGACTGCGCCACGTCCCGTGAGTGGAGGAAGCTAAACCTTCGGGCGCGGGTGCGGAAGCCGCCGCTGGTCAGCCCGCGCGCACCTCGTCGCTGTCCACGCGGCCGTCCACGAGCCGCACGACGCGCTTGACGCGCTCCACCACCCGCGGGTCGTGCGTCGAGAAGAGAAAGGTGACGCCCCGGTCGCGGTTCAGGGTCTCCATGAGCGAGATCAGGTTCTCGGCGGTTTCCGAGTCCACGTTGGCGGTGGGCTCGTCGGCGAGGACGACGGCGGGGTCGGAGGCGATGGCGCGGGCGATCGCGACGCGCTGCTGCTGGCCGCCGGAAAGCTCCGTCGGTTTGCGGTCCTCAAGACCCTCGAGCCCGACCGCCCGCAGCAGCTCCATGACGCGCCTGCGGCGTTCGGGTGCCGGAACGCCCTGCACCCACATCACCATCTCGGCGTTCTCGTAGGCGGTCAGGACCGGGATCAGATTGTAGGACTGAAAGACGAAGCCGATGCGGTCGCGCCGGAGGCGGCTGAGTTCCTTGCGGTTGAGCGTGCCGAGATCGACACCCTCTACGGCGACCGAGCCGCTGGTGGGCGAGTCGAGGCCGCCGACGAGGTTGAGCGTCGTGGTCTTGCCGGAGCCCGAGGGGCCGATGAGCGCGGTGAACTCGCCCTTGCCGACGGTCAGGTCGAGTCCGCGCAGCGCCTGGACTTCGAGGCTGCCCTGGGTGTACAGCTTGGTAATGTCGCTGAGCTCGACGACGATGCTGTTTTCCCGATTGCTGTTGATCATCCGAGTCTGATGCTTTCCACCGGCTCGACGCGGCCGGCACGCCACGCTGGATAGATGCCCGCGAGGACCACCGCCACAAAGGCGAGGCCCACGATGCGGACCGCGTTTTCGGGGTAGATCCCGAACCTGAGCTGGGTCGCCATCGCGACGCCCGAGATCTCCGTGGGATTGTCGCCCAGCATCGTGCCCATGTCGATACCGACCTGGTTCAGATAGAGGTAGGGGCCGATGGTCAGCATTCCGGCGAGCACCAGACCGATCACGCCGAGCCACACGCTCTCGTAGACGACAAGCCGGAATAGCTTTGCCGGGCTGAAGCCCACCGCCATCATGATGCCGAATTCGCGCAGGCGCTCCATGACGCTGACAAAGACGGTGTTGAAGATTCCCGCGGCGACCATGAGCGCGATAACGCCGATCATGATCACGCCGCCACCCACCTTCATGGCGATGAATGCGTAGAGGTCCGGGCGCCCCTCGAACCAGGGAACGGCCGCGGCTTCGTCGCCGAGCTGTCCCTGGAGCCGGGCGGCCAGCGCCTCCGACCTGCGGTGGTCGGTGATGAAGAGGGCCACCTGGGTGGCCTCGTCAGGAGCAAAGCCGAGCACGTCCCGCACCGCCTCGATCGGCAGCAGCACCATCCCGACGTCGATGCTGGGCGCGCCGGTGCGCAGAATGCCGCGAACGCGTCCGAGCCCGGCCACGATGTCACCGTTGCGGTCGGTGGCCGTGTAGACGACCCTGTCTCCGAGCTCCGCCCCGAGGTTTCGGGCCAGCTGCGCGCCGAGGACCACGCCTGTGGCATCGTCGGCGGCGAACATCTCGCCCTCGGAAACCGCCTCCAGGTAGGACAGGGTTGTAGAGTCTTCGGCGTCGGGGTCGAAGGCGATGAAAGAGGCGCCGTAGCTCTCGCGCGCGGTGCTCACCATGAGCTGGCCGCTGATGCGCTCGACCGCGCGGTCCACCTCGTCGCCGCCGGCGGCAGCCGCGATGAGGGCGTCCGTTCCGGTGACGGTCCGTGACAGGCTCGGCGTGTCCAGGTACTCGGGGTGCTGAACGGTGACGTGCCCGCCGCCCATGCGTGCCCCCAGATCGATCATGTCCTGCCAATTCCGATCCTGGGCCGCCATCGAGAAGATCGCGAGGAAGACACCGAAGGCGATCGAAGCCAGCGTGAGCAGCGTTCGGCGGCGGTTCCGGCCCAGGTTGCGCCAGGCCATCATCCACAGGCTGGTCTTTTTCATGACACCCTCACAAACGATAGCAATATGATATCATTTCAGTATCAACCACGATTCACTGGTGCCGCATGGCTTCCACCGGCTTGATCCGCGCCGCCTTCAGCGCGGGATAGAGCATCGACAGCAGTACGATCACGAACATGGTGCTCAGTGGGCCGACGACTATCGTCGGATTGACGATCCCGCGCATGACCGGGTCGAGGCCGATCCCCGATATCGAGACCTGGCCGCCCAGCGCCGCCAGGTTGATCCCGACCCGGGTGACATAGAAGAGAACGGGAACGGAAAGAATCAGCCCGGCCGCCGCAGCCAGCATGGCCTGAAAGAAACCCTCCCACAGGATCAGACCGACCACCCGCGTCGGCGAAAGCCCGACGGCCTTCAGCAGTCCCAGCTCCTTGATGCGCTCGAACACCGCCATGAGCGTCGCGTTGATGAGCAGGATTGCGATCGCCAGGTACACGATCATGAAGAGGATGTACATCGTGCTCTCCACCGAGTCCAGCATGGTGGCGAGCGTCGGGAAGAGTTCGCGCCAGGTGAGAACATCGAGGCCGGGGGCGACCGCCTGGATCTGTGCCGCGGAGACCTCGAGAGCCTGGCCTTCGGTATTGCGCACCACCACCTGATGCGCGCCACCCGGGAGGACGAAGAAGTCGAGGAACGCCTGGCGCACCAGGAACACTCCGCCACGGTCCGTCGCCTCGCTGAACGGGGCGAGTATTCCTCGCACCCGGTACAGACCGTTCGCGATGCTTCCGTCGGTAGCCTGACTGAGGAGGACAAGCTCGTCCCCTACTCCTACGTCCAGCGTTCTGGCGAGCCTGCCACCGATCACGACCCCGGCAGGGTCGGAAGGGTCGAGCCAGCTGCCCTGCGCGACCCGGTCGTAGACGACGCTCACCCGCGCGTCCTGGTCGGTCTCGACCCCCCTGAGCGAGACACCCGCCGAGGCATCGCCCGCCGCCGCCAGCCCGCCACCCAGAAGGCGTGCGGAGGCATCGAACCCCATCGCGCCGAGGGTGTCCACGAGTTCGGAGGGAGCTCCGATTCGGTCGAAGATCGACGGCTGGGTCCGGTAGTCAGGCGGGTGGACCTGCATGTCGCCGATCTCGACCTCGACGATCGTGGTCTGCAGGTCGCGCAGGAATCCCTGCGTGAACGATGTCCAGACCACGAGCGTGAGGAGCGCCAGCGTCATCGCGGCGATGGTCGTGAGGGTCCTGCGCCCGTACCGCCACAGGTTGCGCCAGGCCATCACGGCGAGTCTCGTTCGGTCGCCATTCATGCCGTAGTGTGCGCCTCCGACGCGCGGGCGGCAAGCGCGGAACGCATCGCACCGATGGCTTCGGGGCCGACTCGGCAGCAGCCTCCCACCACCGCCGCTCCCGCCGCGACCCAGCTCCGGCACGCGTGGCCCCAGTCGGGTTCGCCGTCGGCCCGGCCCCACGTCTTCGTCACGGCGTCCCACTCCCCGCCGCCGTTGGGATAGGCGACGATGGGCTTGCCTGTCGCGGCGGCGAGGGTGCGGATGATCCGCGGGAGCAGGCGGGCCGGCGTGCAGTTGACGCCGACGGCCTCGACGCAAGCGGTGTCGGCGGCCCACGCGGCCACCGCGTCGATCGGCGTCCCGTCACTGATGTGGTGCTCGTCGCGGAAGGTGAAGGTGAACCACGCGGGCTTGTCGGACTCGTCCTCGACGACGGCCGCCAGCGCGCGGGCTTCGGTGAACGAGGGGATGGTCTCGCAGGCCAGGATGTCGGCCGGGGTGTCGGCGAGGAGGAGGAGACGGGGGCGGTGGAAGTCGGCCAGCCTGTCGCGCCCGACGCCGTAGTTGCCGTGATACTCGGAGCCATCGGCCAGGTAGGCGCCGTACGGGCCGATGCTGGCCGCGACGAGGGGGCGCGTGCGTGCTGCGCGATTGGCCGGGTTCGTCCAGAAGCCGTCGCGAGCGCGGACGGCCAGATCGACCGCTGTGCGGAAGACGGCCTCGGCCCTCGCCCGGGCGACGCCCCGCTCGGCCAGGCGCTCGAAGGTGGCCTGGTACGTTGCGGTGATCACGCAGTCCGCACCCGCGCGCAGATACGCGGTGTGCGCGGCTTCGACGGCGTCCGGGTACTCCAGGAGCACCTTTGCCGACCAGAGCGCATCGTTGAGATCGTGCCCCGCGCTCTCCAGCTCGGTCGCCAGCCCCCCGTCGAGTAGGACGAAGCCGCGGCTAAGCAGGAAAGCGTCGAAGCAGGACGGCATAAGCCACGATGATTACCGCCGCGCAGCCGAGGAAGACCGGCGGGTTGCCCGCCCCGACCCCGAATCCGCCCAGCAGCACGATCGCGACCGCGACGGGGATGACGAAGCGGAAGAGGAATCGCCACGCGGCGCTCGCCTGGACGCGCCCGGCGCCCCGGTTGGCTTCCTCCCGGAACCGCTTCCACCCCCACTGGGACACGATGTACAGCGAGATCAGTAGCCCGCCCGCCGCGAGCATGTAGTCGCTGGAAACGGTGTCGGCGAAGTCGAAGAAGTTCATCCCGAATATGTGGATGTCGGACCAGGGTCCCTGCGACAGGATGACCGGGATGCCGACCACGAACGACCCCACGGCGCAGGCGAGCACCGCCTTGCCGCGGCTCATGCCGCGCGAGTCCGCCAGCGACGCGACGAGGATCTCGAAGAGCGCGACCTGCGAAGTGAAGCCTGCGATGATCATCAGGAAGAAGAACGCGGCCCCGAAGACCGCGCCCCCCGGCATCTGCTGGAAGAGCGACGTCATGGTGATGAACAGCAGACCCGCGCCCTGGTCCGGGTTCATCCCGAAGGCGAACAGCGCGGGGAAGAGCACCAGCCCGGCGACGACGGCCACACCGGTATCGAAGGCGACGACCATGGCGGCGTTCCCGGGCACGTCGCTGTCGCGCCGGTCCAGGTAGCTGCCCAACCCGAAAGCCGCGGCCATCCCGATGCCGATGGAAAAGAACGCCTGTCCGAGCGCGGCGAGGTACGAGGCCGGCCGCAGGGCGGAGAAGTCGGGCGTCAGGTACCACAGGAAGCCGGCGCCGGCCCCCGGAAGCGTCATCGCTCGCACCGCCAGCGCCAGCAGGATCACGACCAGCAGCGGCATCAGGAACTTGGCGTACCGCTCGATCCCCTTGGCGACGCCCCGGCTGACCACGAACGCGACCAGGAAGGTGACCAGGAGCGCATAGCCGAAGACCGGCCCGGGGTTGGAGATGAAGCCGTCGAACGCGGCGCGGGTCTCGTCCGGCGTCTGCCCCATGTTCCCGCCGCCGACGAGGACCACGAAATAGGCCGTCATCCACGCGATCACCATGATGTAGTACGAGGTGATCAGCACGGCCGACGCGATCCCGAACCACCCGATCAGGTTCCACGGACTGGTCTTCGAGCCGGTAAGGCGCCCCATCCCCGCGACGGGCGTGAGCTGCGAGGTGCGTCCCAGCGTGATCTCGGCGGTCATCAGCGGAATCCCGATGAGGATCGCGAAGACGACATAGACCAGCAGGAAGGCGCCGCCCCCGTTCTCGCCCGCGAGGTAGGGGAAGCGCCAGATGTTCCCGAGGCCGACCGAGAAACCGGCGGTGGCGAGGATGAACCCGATCCTGCTGGTCCAGTGTTCGCGCATGGGGGACTCGCATACGTGGTGTGGGCGGATGGCGACGGAGGTGTGAAGGTAGGGTTCCGCGGGAGTCGGGGCGAGGAACCACACGCCTACGAGGAGTGCTGCCCGCATCGATGGGCCCGAGAGGATTGCACGTTCTCGGACTGAGGGCTGTTAACCAATTAGGAGGGGCGAGGGAGATCAAGCCCACGAGAGGTGCTGCTACCCGCATCGATGGGCCCCAGAGAATTGCACGTTCTCGGACCGAGGACTGTCAGATAAGTGTGAACACAGTGACCAGCTGCAATCGTTGCCAACCGGAAAGAGGATGTCACATGAGCGATGAGCGCCATCCGGGCACGGGGCGATCCAATGGCGCGGGGCGTAGCAACCAACCGGCCGCCACGCTTGAGCGCTGGCTGACCGAACACCGGGCCGCAATGCTGGAGGTTGCCAGAAGGTATGAGGGTCATGCGATCCGCGCCGACGACATCGTCCAGGAGGCCGCGGTCAAGGCGCTGTCGTTAACGGATCGGGTTCCGGCAGTGCAGCACCCATGCCAGTGGCTAAGAACGATCACCAGGTACGCTGGCCTGCGGGCGGCAACGAAGCGGAAACACCGTGGAGAGATTTGGGCGAAGGGACTGGCAGACCCCACCGTCGGGCTCGAGCGGGAGCCACGGGTGGTGGAGAACTGGGAACGGGAGGGGGTGCTTTACGACCGGCTAGGGATCGTGACGGACGCGGTTCGTCACCTCCACCCAAGCCAGCGCGAAGTTGTCCGGCTCAAGCTCGATGGCAAGCGGGACGATGAGATCGCGGAAGCCCTGGAGATCAGTAAAGCAACGGTACGGGTGCGCTGGCACCGCGGAATCAAGATTCTAAGGGCCAAGGTATCTGAGGAACAGAAGCGTATGTCCCACCTACCCACCTCGGATGAGGCCGGCACGTAGTGGCGCAACCCAGGCCTCGATACTTGGCTGCTCCATCAGAGACCGGTGTGGTTGCCTCGTCGGGCAGCACACTGGTTCGTGGGCAAGTGAAACATTTCGCGTCGTTCAGGGTGCCCTTGAAGTATAGAGGGGCGAAAGTCGCCGCCTCAATGACCGCATGAAACGGAGGGAGTTCCAATGAACCTTCGACGAATCTTCCCTGTCGTCGCTGGAGCACTGTTCGCACTGATCGCGAGCACCGCGCCTGCCGAAGCAAACGACTGCAACAACAAGTCCTGTTTCGAACTGGATCCTCCATTCTCTGATGTATGCGTCGCCAGCGGCAGCGATACGCACTGTGAGTATGACGGTCCATACTGCGATTGGGACGACTGCTGAATGTACCACTACCCGGCAGCCCTCCTGGCTCTCATCCTCGGTGGTGGCGAGGGCACCGTCCCGGACACTGTCGTGAGTGTGACGGACAGCGCTGGGGTGCGTATCACCATGAGTGCCGTCTCCGATGGAGGTAGTGGCAACGTATGTCCGTTGGCCGAGACGCCGGACGTGCGCTTGGCGAGCCCAGCCTCGGGCGAATGGACGCTCTTCCGGGTCGAAGATCTCGACCGGATGGACGACGGTCGCCTCGTAGTGCTGAACCGGGGCTCTCAAGAGCTGTTCGTGTTCAGTCGGGACGGGGAGTTTCTCCAGTCGTTCGGTCGCCAGGGAGAGGGGCCTGGCGAATTCATCGACCCCATCGAGTTCGACTTTGTCGCCGGCGACTCCATCATCGTGTGGGATTGGGGGTTGGGACGAGTCGTGCTTTTCGGGCCTGACCTGTCCCACGAAAGAAGCGTCATGGTCGAACCACCGGTGCTCAATCCCACGGGCCGGATGGGCGTGCTTGGACGGGAGGCGATAGCCCTCGGCAGCAACGACCGGCGAAGGTTGGAGACGCAGTTGACGCCGCAGTTCCTGCAGGTCCTTCGCTACGACTGGAGCGGTCGGCTGATCGACACGCTGGCGACGTTGCCCAACGGGGAACGCGGATGGGTCGACCGGGAGTCGAGAATGGTTAGTGGCCCGCTCTTCGATTCGCGAGGTGTCTTTGCGACCCGAGCCGACGTCTTGTACACGTCGGACGGCCGCTCGCCGGAGGTTCGGATACATCGTGGAAGCCGCCTCGAGTCGATCGTGCGTTGGGAGCCGGGTGATCTGTCAGTGCGGAAAGAGGACGTGGAGGCTTACCGCACCGACTACTTGGCACCAAGGCCAGGCGATAGCGAACTGGCATCGCGGCTTCGTGGGAGTCTTAACCCGGTACAGCTGCGTCGGAAGCGCCTGGACGTGCTTCCGGTCAAGGACAGGTTTCCCGCCGTCACCGAGATTCAGATCGACGACCAGGATCGGATGTGGATCCGGGCCTTCACCCGGCCGACCGCGACGGCCACCGAATGGTTGGGCTTTACGGCAACCGGCGCGTTCATGTGTAGCCTGTCCGTACCGAAGGCCCTTACGGTCTTTCGCTTCGACTCTTCCGCAGTTGTGGCCGTACACCGGGACGAAGCAGACGTTGAGTCCGTAGAAGTAAGGTCGTTCCGCGTTCCCCCTACAACGCGTAAGTGATGCTCGTTGGCCGCTGCCATAGTACTGAGCGTCCAGGAAAGAGCGCTGATCTGATGCGACGGCATGTGGGAGAGTGCAGGGGAAGTCACATCGTTTGCGACAGCCCATGAAGCGGTTCACCGATTTGGCCGCCTTGATCCTTGGTTGGACTCTTGTCGTTGCGGCCCTCTTCCTGCTTCTCCGGCCGGAAGGGCTGTTGCGCTCGGAGATCGAGTCTGTGCTCGCAGATCGGCGCCAGGCTCGAATCGTAGCAGAGTCGTGGCCACAATTGGCTGGAGACGCCCCGGTGGTGGGTTCGGGAAGCGCATCTCCGTTTGCGATTGAGTTCATTGACTACCAGTGTTCCTACTGTCGACACTTTCACCGCACGCTTGATTCCCTCGTGAGTGCCTCGGCGCTGGACGTGCGCCTTGCAATCCGCCACAACCCCAATCCGGGCAACCCAGCTTCCAGGCAGGCTGCTCTCGCTTCGATTTGCGCCCACTTACAAGGTGAGTTTGAGTCGATCCACAACTACTTGATGACATCTGACGACTGGTACGATTTGCCAGATTGGCACGATGTGTCGACTTCAGTCGGAGTTCCAGAACCCGACTCTTTGGTCCGTTGCCTGGCCTCCGAGCGGGCGGATTCGGTACTGAGTATTGACTCCGCAATCGCTGCCACACTGGGCCTGAGAGCCACACCGGCATTCGCAATCCAGGGTGAGGGCCTCGTGATTGGCGCACTTTCGCCGGACGACGTAGAACGCCTGGTGACCAATCAGACGCGCCAGTGATGTGATGCCAAAGAGATCACGTCATGGTGGCCCCCGATCCACAACGATCGACACAGCCACTCTGGCTGCCTACGTCCTTATGCTCATCGGGGGTGCCTGGGCGTTCCGATCCGTGGTCTGGCCCGAGCCGACTCCGATCATTCACACGGAACTTCAGTCAGGAATCCACGTGACATTGGTCGTCGTTGCGCCAACGGCGACACCGCCGGACGAGATGGTTGCCATCGTCAGGGATGCAACGGCTGCCGTTGGTCAGGCCGTGCGCAGTGCGGGAATGCTCTTCTCTACGATCGGCGTCTCCGACGACTGGTCCGTCGAGCGAGGCTTGGACCTCCTGAACTCATTCGGTCACTTCGACGAAGTCATCGTCGGGCGGAACTGGTTCAACTCCGGTATCATGATGTTCATTAGCGACCTCGAAGGACCGCCAGTTGTTCCGCAAATCGTAGTGATCCGTCAAAGGAAGACACGTAGTGATAGCCGCGTAGTCCCATGGACCCATGGCCCGATCGAGGAGCTGGCGCGAGCCGCGGGGCTAGCCGAGATGTCCAATTGGGCCGCCCAGGGATTCGCGATCGAGCCGGACGGGTTCTCGGCAGACCCATAGCTATCCGTGACCGGCCCGCCCAGACGCCGTGCGATTGCTTGCGGGATATCCTGCGTCCTGATAGGGCAGTGCGGGCCGGAGGTGCCCAGTGCCGCTAATGTCAACCGAGTTCGCGATGCGGACATGTGCTTGGTGGAGGAACCACTTGCGAGGCTGAAGGGGCCGGAGGGCGTACCGTTGTTTGGAGTGACAAGTGCCACTTTTCTCGGCGATAGGATTGTCATCGCCGAGTCCAGCGCGAACCGCCTGCTGGTGTATTCGTTCGACGGGGAGTTGCTTGCGATCCTCGGAGGCGCCGGGTCTGGACCCGGTGAGTTCAGGTCGATCGGCCTGATACAGACCGCGGGTGTCCGGCTCAGGGTGTTTGACTGGCAACTCAGGCGGACCACCGAGTTCGATCAGGACGGCCTTGTCACCCGGACTCTAAACTTGTCGATACCTGAGGCGTTTGCGGCGGGCAACGTGATAGGGTTCCTACCCGACGGCACATCGATCGGCTTCCTCTGGCCGTTCCCGGTTCCGGTGACAAGAGGGCAGGTAGTGAGACGTACGGCAGTCCTGGGATTGTTCGATTCGACCGGTGCCTTTAGGAGGCGCCTCGGAACCGTGCCAGGTTCCGAACGGTATGCCGAACCTTGGGGACGCGGCGGCGAACGCCGCATTGCCGTAACGTTCGGAAAGCTCACAGGGGCCGTGGTGCTCGGCGGTTCCGTTGCCATTTCGGACGGCACGGACTGGGCTATCAAGCTGATTGATGTCGACACCGGTACCGAGTCCTCCTATTCACCTCCCGGACATTTCTCACCGACAGAGCCGACGCCGCCATACCTCGCCGTCATCCGAGAAAAGAGGCGTGGTATGGACAGGGACACACGACGGATTCTCGAGAGGGCTGGGGTGCCCAACTCCCTTCCGCCGTACGGATGGTCTGGTTCTCGGCCTGTCGCCCCGTTGGTGGCCGCACAAGACGGTTTGCTGTGGGCAGCGCTATCGACGGCCCCCGGCGCGGGCTCGCAATGGAGGGTCTTTGGAGGGTCCGCTGGAATGCTCATCGCGGCCTCCGTAGTGCCTACAGAGCTCCTGGCCGTGCGCGACGGCGTTGGCATCACGAAGCGATACGATTCCCTCGACGTCGAGTTCATCGAAGTGCGGGAATTCAGACCTGGGCCTTGCCAACGCGGTGTGTTGAACTGAAGGCCTCTTCGGGAACTCAGTTCGGCGCGAAGTAGAGAATCTGGGGCATCATATAGCCATCCGCCGACGGCTTCCGGCCTCTTTGTCCCGGCCCGCCAGCCCGACACTCCTCCAAGGGCCGGACTCGCTTGCGCCGGGGCCAGTTGCTACTGTGCCAGTTGGGCCGGGCCGAGCGGACACGGATTCACCACGGAGGGAAGCAATGCGCGGATTTCGGGATGACAAACGGAGCGAACGGACGGGCCGACGTGCGTTCCTCAAATCGACCGCCCTGGGCGCGGCTGCCGCCGGGCTGGGTGCGCGGGAACTGTCGGCTGCGTGGACGCCCGGAGGTCCGCACGTCGGCGTGCGTGCCTCGAACACCACCGACGACGAACGCCGCGCCCTGATCGCCGAGGCCCACTTCGGACCCAAGACGCCCGCGACATCGCAATCCGGCATGGCAATCTGCTCGCACCCCCTCGCCACGCGCGAAGCCGTGAAGATCCTCCGCGACGGCGGCAACGCGTGCGATGCCGCGCTGGCCGCGTCGGTCACCCAGACCGTGGTCGAGCCTCACATGACGGGGATCACCGGCGTCCTCAGCATGCTTTACTTCGACGCCGCGGCCGGCGAGACCACCTACGTGAACGGCGGTGCCAACGCCCCCCTCGCCCCTCTGCCCGGTTTCTCGGCCGCCGACATCGCCACCGGCCGGGGCCCGGGCGTGCCGGGATTCTGGGGCGGGTTCGAGGCCGCGCTCGCACGCCACGGCTCGCTGCCGCGCCGGCGCATCATGGAGGGTGCGATCACCTTCGCCCGGGACGGTTTCGAGACGCATCCCTTCCTTTGGGGCGAACTCTTCATCATGTGCCACAAGATCGGCATGACCGAGGCCGGGCGGCGCATCTTCATGCCCGACGGCCACATCCCGCGCCCCGGCGAACTCCTCGTCCAGTCGGAGGCGGCCGACACTCTCGAGCGTCTCGCCGAGGAGGGCAACGACTACTACTACCACGGGGCATTCGCGCAACAGTACTCCGACGTTGTCCAGAAGGCCGGAGGCGTCATTACGCCCCAGGATTTCGCCCACTACGAGGCCCGCTGGCAGGAGCCCGCCTGGGGCAGCTACCGGGGCTACCGGATCGCCGGATCCCCGCCTCCGGACCACGGCGGTTCGCTCGTGATCGAAATGCTCAACATGATCGAGCTCATGGACCTGCAGACGCAGGGCCCGCCCAACGAGTCGGCCGAGTCGCTCTACCAGATGTCCCGGATCCACAACCTGGTCTTCGAGGAGGGCGGCAAGCAGAACGATCCCGACAGCCATCCGCTGCCGCTGGACGTGATCCTCTCGAAGGACTACGCCGAGATGCGCTTCAAGCTGTTGCAGATGGGAAGGGCGAACTCCGCGTCGCAGCCACCACCTCCGCCCCCGCCGGCGGGAAGCAACCACGTCACGGTCGTGGACGGAGCCGGCAACACGGCCACCATCCTGCACTCGTGCATGTCCCTGCCCTGGAGCAACGGCCTCTTCGCCGGCGGAGTGACGATTTGCGCGTCCGGCGCCCACTTCCTGCGCGTCATGCCCCAGCCCGGCCAGCGCGCGACCGCGTACGTCGCGCCCAACATCGTCTTCAACCGTCAGGGCACGCCGATGCTGGCCTCGGGGTCGCCCTCGGTGGGCCTGCTGGCGAACATCGTCCAGAACACCACGAACATCGTCGATTTCGGCATCCCGATCGCCGAGTCCGTGCTGAGGCCGCGGTTCGGCGGCCGGTCACTCGATGTACCGGGCTCCACCATGGTCGAAGCGGATGTGGACGCCAACGTCATCGACATCGTCCGCGACCGGGGCCATGCGATCGACATCGTGAACCCGTGGAACTGGCACCACGGGGCGTTCGAGGGGATCCACATCGATCCGGATACGGGCGTGAGGAGCGCGTGCGGCGATCCTAGGCGCTGCTCGAAGGCGGAGGGGGTGTAGGGACGGACCGCAAAGCCAGAGGTCGCGCTTCTAGGGGCGCGCGGTTGCGATTCAGTGATCGCCGGGCGCCATCCGGGTCATGGCCGGAACGAGATATACCCTCCCATCTGGAAGAGCACGATGGCCGGGTCGCGCGAGAAATCACCGAAGTGAACAATGAAGCGTGCCCCGTAGCGCCGACCGAACGTGAAGCTCGCCCCGATGGTCTCGGAGACCTCCCCGTTGTCATACTCGATGCCCAGCCGCAGCGCCGGGCGAATGAACCAACTGGTGCGTCCGAGCAGGACCGACGCTCCGACCCGGTTGGCCGTCCCCGCCAGGTCCACGCAGCGGTAGTTCTCCACCATGCCGTACAGCGACAGCGGTCCGGCAACCCGCCCGTTGATGCCGACATAGTGCGCCGGGCACGCGATGCTGTTGCCGCCCACGATGCCTGCTTCGAGCATCATCCGGCCCGGTGTGTCCTGCGCCTGCACCTGCGCGGGCAACGCAGCCAGACAAACAAACAGCAGCCTCCGCATGTTCTCGATTCTCCGTTCTCCCGGCTCACGGATGCTCGGCCTCATCCGCGCGCGAAGCCCCCCTAGAACAGCCCCTCCACCGCGCCGTCCTTCTCCCTCACCAGGGTCAAAATCGCGGCCTGGGGCACGACCAGGTACTCCTTGCCCTCGAAGCTGATTTCGACGGAGGCCTTGCGGAAGAAGATGGCGAAGTCGCCCACCTGGGCCTGCACGGGCAGGTAGCGCGCCTCGCCCGAGCCGATCTTCCACGGCTCCTCGTCGAGTTCGGTGGGCGCCCCGATCGGCGTCCCGGGCCCCACGGCCAGGACGCGGCCGCCCTGCACGGACTGCTGGTCCACCGCCGACGCGGGAAGGTACAGCCCCACCTTCGACCTGCCCTCGCCCACCTCGGGCTCAATCAGGACGCGGTCGCCGACCACGATGAGCTGCTTGCCGCCTTCGCCTTTCATGGGTGCTCCCTGGGGTGCCTGGGGCGTCCGAACCTCACGTCCGCGGACGCGCGTCCTTGATGATCTGGCCGTCCTTCATGACGAAGTCAACCTGCTCCAGCTCGGTGATGTCGTCCAGCGGGTTGCCGTCCACCGCGATGATGTCCGCCACCATCCCGGGCCGCAGCGTCCCCACCTCGTCCTCGATGCCGAGCACCTGCGCCGCGTTCCAGGTCGCCGCGCGGATCGCGTCCATCGGGCTCATCCCCAGCCGAACCAGCTGCGCGAACTCGCGCGCCGCCCACTCGTGCGGGAAGATCGTGTCCGAGCCGAAGGCGATCTTCACCCCCGCCTCAATCGCGCGCCGGACGTTGTCGTCGCGGGTCTCCATCAGCACCCGGCCCTTCGCGACGCTCTCCTCCGGGTATCCCAGCGCCGGCCCCTCCTCGACCACGTAGTTGAGCACGTAGACGGTCGGGATCAGCCACGTCCCCCGCGCCTTCATCATCTCGATCGCCTCCTCGTCGATCAGGATCCCGTGCTCGACGCTGTTCACCCCCGCCGCGACCGCCTGCTTGAGGCCCTCGGTACCGATCGCGTGCACGGTGATCCGCCGCCCGAGCCGGTGCGTCTCGTCGACCGCGGCCCACATCTCCTCGTCGACGTAGGCGGTGTGCGTGGGGTCGTCGCCCGCCGACATGACCCCGCCCGTCGCCATCACCTTGATCCAGTCGGCCCCGTACTTCACCTGCTCACGGATCATAGCCCGCATCTCTTCGACGCCGTTGACCGTGCGCGTGGGCGTCTGGATCGCCGCGTCCGGCGCCAGCGTGTTGAGGTCGCTGTGTCCGCCGGTCGGCCCGAGCGCGTGCGGGGCCACGAAGATCCGCGGTCCCGGATGCTCCCCCGCCGCGATCGAGCGCTTGACCGAGACCATCGCGTAGTGGGTGTCGTAGTCGCCGGGGTTGCGCACGGTGGTGAATCCCGCGTGCAGCATCTTCTGGGCGGCGTGGAGGCCGTCGAGGGCCCGGTCCGCGCTGGAGCGGTCGAGTTCGCTGACCGGCCCGCCGTCCGGCTTGATCAGCAGGTGCGTGTGCAGGTCCATCAGGCCGGGCAGACAGGTGCCGCCCCGCATGTCGAGCGCGCGGTCCACGCCGTCGGGGACCGCGGTGCCGTCGCGCAGTGCGGCCACGCGCCCGTCCCGTACGATGACCGTGACGTTCTCGCGGGCCTCGGCCGAGATGCCGTCGATGAGGCGTCCGCAGCGCAGCGCGGTGGTCTGGGCGGAGAGGGTGGTGGTGGGGGG
>VXQO01000077.1 GCA_009838975.1 Gemmatimonadota bacterium
GGCGACCCCTTCGCCGCAACCCCCGCCGACGGCCCGCCCCCCGAGATCGGCCCCGCTCCCGACGACTACACCCCCACCGCAGCGGGCGCCCCCTCGACCGACATCTGGGTCGGCTGGCTGGACCGCGGCCCCGACGGCACGCTCACCGTGCGGGACCTCGTCAACGCCACCGACCGCGACGGCTACGACAACCAGCCCTCGTTCGACCCCGCCGGCAAGGCGATCTACTACACGGCCGGCGTCGATGCCACCCAGACCGAGACCTTCCGCTACCGCCTGGACGAGGGCGCAGTGGAGCAGGTCACGCACAGCGCGGATGCCAGCGAGTTCTCCCCCACCATGATTCCCGGCCAGGACGCCTTCTCGGCGATCCACGAGGTGCGCGGCCTGCAGTACCTGTGGCGCTACGGGACCGACGGCTCCGAACTCGGCCCCATCTTCGCGACCGTCGAGCCGGTGGGCTACCACGCGTGGGCGGATGACCGCACCGCCGCGATGTTCGTCCTCGGCGACCCGCCCACCCTGCAGGTCGGCGACGCGCTCTCGGGCGAGGTGCGCACCGTGGCCGAGAACCCCGGCCGCTCCATCCACCGGATCCCGGGCACGGCCGAGATCTCCTTCGTGCGCAAGGTGGCGGACGATGAGTGGTGGATCGAGCGGCTCGACCCGGTGACCGGCGCGACCGCGCGCATTGCACAGACGCTGCCCGGCCGCGAAGACTACGCCTGGACTCCGACCGGGGAGATCCTCATGGGCGACGGCACGTCGCTCCACGCCTGGACGGCCGATGCCGGCTGGACCGAGGTCGCGGCGCTGGAGCGCGACGATGCGGGCGACATCTCGCGCCTCGCGGTTAGCCCCGACGGCTCCCGTATCGCCATCGTGAGGACACGATGACGGCCGACCTTCCCTCCCGCACCCGCACGGTGGAGGCCCGATGACCGACCGTCGCCGCGAATACCGCATCCTTGCGCTGTATTGCGGGATTGGCGCCCTGGTCCTGGGCGGCGCGGCCTCGCTGGGCATCCTCTTTCCCCGTACACTATGGGCCACCGTCGGCTCGGCTGTCCTGGGAGCCTGGGTGGGGCTGGCGATCTACAGGCTCAGATCGGACTCACTCATATAGGAGGACCCGACCATGTTTGGCTTCATAGACTGGTACCTGAATTCTCTCGCCCAGTTCTGGGGCACGGCGATCCGCGTCGGATTGCCCCAGATCCTGCTCGTGATCCTCCTCATCTGCTGGATTCGGCGGAAGCGGTGCGGCAAGCCCGCGGCTGGATCGAGCGGAAAGTCGTGCTGCTGGATGTGGACCTGCGGGTGTGACGGCGATTGCTGGTTCTGCAGGCCTCCAGAGAGCGGTTGCACCTGCCGGTGGCGTTGCTGCGAAGGTGCCGGCCCGCAGGACGCCGACGAAGAGGAGGAAGAGGACGGCGACTCCTGAGTTGACGCGTCGGACACTTTCGGCCGGCCTTCTCGTTCTCGCGGCCGGCATGCCACTCGCGGCTTCGGGCCAGACCGTCCGCGCCGTTCGCACGGATCAACCCCCCACCATCGACGGGGTCCTCGACGAGCGGTTTTGGCAGGCGATCGAGCCGGTCACTGATTTCCGGCAGCGCGTGCCCGTGGACGGCGCCCCGTCCTCCGAGCGCACCGAACTGAGGGTCGCGTTCGACGACAACAACCTCTATTTCGCGGTCGTGCTCCACGACTCGGACCCGTCGGGGATCCGGCGCAGCATCCTGCACCGCGAGGGACGGATCGACCAGGACGACAACATCCGCATCGGCCTCGACACGTACCATGACCGGCGCAACGCCTACATCTTCGAGATCAATCCGTTCGGGACGCAGGGCGACGCCCTGATCACGGACGAATCCATGACGCTCTCGAACTGGTGGTGGGAGGGCGTCTACGAGAGCGAGGCGCGGATCACCGATGAGGGATGGGTCGTGGAGGCAGCCATCCCGTTCACGACCATTCGCTTCGACGACGCGGACGCGCTCGAAATGGGGATCCTCATGGAGCGCACCATCCGGCGAAAAAACGAGATGGTGTACTTCCCGCACATAGGCCAGGAGTTCAGCCGCGCGCTGAGCCAGGTTTCGCAGTATGCCACGCTGACCGGGCTGGAAGGGCTGCGGCGGGGGCGGTACATGGAGGTGAAGCCCTTCGCGATCGCGGGCCGCTCGGTTTCCGGGCAGCAGGGTGAGTTCGACGGTCAAACCGAGACGCTCAACGACCTCGGGCTCGACTTCAAGTACTCGATCACCTCCAACCTGACGCTGGACGCGACCCTCAACCCGGACTTCGCCCAGGTGGAGGCCGACAACGTGCAGATCAACCTGACACGCTTCGGCCTCTTCTTCCCCGAAAAGCGCGAGTTCTTCCTGGAGCGCGCCGGGCTCTTCGACTTTGGCGATCCCCGGGAGACGCAGGTCTTCTTCAGTCGCAGGATCGGGATCACCAACGACATCTCGGGAGGCACACGGCTGACGGGTCAGGCGGGCCCGATTTCAGTAGGCGGACTCAGCCTGCTTACCGACGACGCCCGGGACGCGGAAGGCCGCGTGATTGCCGGTGGCCTCAATTCGGTGCTGCGGCTGCGTGCCGATCCGTTCCCAAGGACGACGGTGGGAGGCATCTTCACATCCCTGAACACGGACGAGGGCGCGAACAGGGTCGCAGGCGGCGACATGCAACTGCGATTCGGGGGCTCCACCGTCAGGGGATGGATGGCGCGGTCGTCGGAGAGTGGCGGCACGTCCGCTGGCGGGGCGACGGCGGGGACGGTCGAAGTCGACCTGCGCAACGATCTGCTCTCGGCGGGAGGGAGCTTCGCCCGGGTACCCGAGGGATTCAACCCGGCGCTCGGCTTCGTGCGCCGCCGCGACATCCGCACCCGTTCGGGCTCCTTCGCCGCGTTCCCCCGTTTCGAGCAGAGCGACTGGGCGCGCCAGCTGGTCGCTTCCGTAAGTGGTGACTACATCGCGGGCATGGACGGCGAGAAGCAGAGTACCTTCGTGCTGTCACACAACATGCTGACCTTCGAAAGCGGCGACCGCCTGATGCTCAACATCACGCGGCGAGGCGAGGTGCTCCACCAGCCGGTGCGGATCCAGGGACGCGAACTGGCTCCCGGCGACTACGTGTTCAGCGGGGCCCAGATCCAGTTCAACACCAACGACAGCCGCGAGTTCTCGGCCAGCGGCGGCTTCTCGAAGGGCGGGTTCTGGGGCGGGGACGGCACCGAGGTGGCGGTCGGAGGAATGTGGAAGACGGGGCCCTACCTGACGGTCAGCGCGGACTACAGGAGGAACGACATCAGTCTGCCCGTCGAGGACGGCGATTTTGCCACCAGTGTCTTCAACCTTACCGTACTGGCCGCGGTCAGCCGGTCGCTCTTCGCCAACGCCCTGGTCCAGTACGACGACGTCTCGAACCAGGTCCAGGCCAACATCCGCATCAACTGGATACACACACCCGGCAGCGACCTCTTCGTGGTCTTCGACACGGGGTACCTGACGGGGGACCTGCTGGATCCCAGGACGGAGCGCTGGCAGCGGCGGACCGGCGTGGTGAAGCTGACGTACATGAAGGCGTTCTGAGGGGGGAGCAGAAGCACTCGCAGACGGGCTGATCCGCCCCAGCGCTACTCCAGCCGCCGCGCGATCCAAACCGTCCGGAACACCGCCGTCCCCACGGTGCCCACGGCAGTCAGAATCAGAATCCCCAGCAGAAAAGTCCCCGGCGGACGTCCCAGCAGCGCCGACCCGCCCCCATCGAGAATCGCCCCGAAGCCGATCAGCAGCAGCCGTTCCGCGCGCTGCATGATTCCCAGCGTGCACAGCACCCCCTGGCTCTCGCCGCGTGCGCGGGTGTAGCTCACCAGCAGCGAGCCGCCCAGCGCCGCGGTGATCGTGGCGAGGGCGAAGCCGGAATCGCGAAACGCGACCGCCAGCCCCACAAAGGCCGCCACCTCGGCGAAGCGGTCGATGGTGGAGTCCAGGAACGCCCCGCGCGGCGAGGCCAGGCCGCGTGCACGGGCGATGCGTCCGTCCAGGGCGTCGGCCACACCGCTCAGCAGCAGCGCCCAGCCGGCGGACGCGAAGTGCCCGAGGGCGAAAAGCGATCCGCTGACCGCGCCGAAGAGGAAGCCGAGCAGATTGTATGCGAGCGGCGACAGGCCGAGCGCGAGGGACGCGCGTTCCAGCGGCCTGACAAACCAGTAGAACCAGCTGCGCGCGAAGGATCCGAGCACGAACTTGCCCCGGGTTGGGGATTCGAGAGGATCGTCCCGGCGCCGGGCGGCACCTATGGCAAAAATTGGCATGGTGGCCAGCGCCACCCCCACGACCACGGCCAACACCAGGAGTTCGGGCCTCACGGTGTCCTGATCTCCGATTCCGTCACCGCGACCCGTCCTCCCCGGGCCCGGGCGGGGTCCGGGCCGCGGAATCCCTCGACCGAAGGACGCGCAATGCCTTCGGGAGCAGGAGCGGGAAGGGCAGGCGTCGCTCCATGGGCGTAATCTCCACCGCCATCCCGGTTCGCCGTTCAACCTTCCGGACGATATAGGCGAACCAGTTGTCGAAGGTCATCATGTGCTTGAGCCAGCGCGCTGTGGCTCGCGCCTTGCTCAATGCGAAGTAGGCCTTCCATCGCAAGCGGACAAGTCGCGATGGATGCACCAGGAAACGGTAGCTTCCGTCGGACGCCTCGAGTACGCCATCTGCGACGCGTGCATCCAGAATGGGCGTGTAGGTGTCGCGCAGGAACTCTGCTTGCGCGTCGTATACCGTCCCCACACGGCTTCGCTGCTCCGGCCGGATCTCGCCCGCATAGGACACTTCCAGAATGCGCCGGCAGAAGGCTTCCACGGAGAATGGGGCGTCAAGAAAAGGAAGCGTCCAGTCCGGCACCAGTTCGCGCCCGCCCGCAACGGTTGCGTCGACCCACGCAGCCGCCTCTTCGTCACGCGTGTGGACCACCGACACCTGCTGCATCATCCGCCCCAGGCAGAAATGGTCACGGCGCCGCCGCCCGAGTTCGCGCGCGAAGTGGGCCCGCGACACCACCGCGCACTTGGCGAGCGGCCCGTGCGGCGCCGCTGGCCAGAAGGCGATCACGGTCGGTGCAAGAACCCGGCTGACCATCGCAAGCGCGACCGAGTTGCGTCCGGGATGACCGCGGGCACGCAGCGCGGCGTAGAAGTGCCTGTAACTGTCCACCACCACCACGAGGTCATACGCGCTGTGTCGACCGGGTGCAGCCGAGATCACGTGCGAACCGTACGCCACAACCGCCACCACCCCCTGTCCGCCCGCAGCCCGCAGCGCCGCGACGAGTTCCGCGATCGGTGCCGAACCTTCCCTCATCGGCGTCCGGCGCCCACGGATCCGGCGCGCATTTCCGCCAGCATCCCGTTCATCACGTCCCGCATCTCCCCCATGAACGGAGCCGGGTCCGTCCCTGCCGGAGGTGCCCCGAAGGGCCCCGCGCATCGGACCCGGACGTGCATCGACGACAGGTTCCCGAAGAAGTCCTGCAGCCTCGACCACTTCCAGAGGCCGTCCGCCACAACGATATAGACCGTCCACGGGCGTGCCCCCAGGATGGTCGCGAGCCCGAGGGTCTTGAACGGTCCGATGTTTCCTGTTCTGGTTCTCGTTCCTTCGGGATAGATGACCAGGGGGTGGCTGGATGCGGATGCCTCCTCACGCAGCTCGTCGAGTTTGCCACGCAGCATTGCCCGCGGATCCACCATGGGGTATCGGTAGAGACGTGTCATGTGTGAGATTAGCGGGATGCCGCGCCCGTAGCGGCTGCGCGTGACAATGCGGGGATAGACGCCGTGCACGGACGCTACGATGATCGGAATGTCCAGCAGGGACTGGTGGTTCATCATCACCAGAACACCAGGGTCCCCTGGGATGTGGGGCAGTGCGCCGAAACGGACACGGCCCAGATGACGAAGAAAGAGGATGACCACGTGAGCCGTGAAGCGTTGCCAGCGGGTGAGCAGGGCCTCTCTGCGCGCGGGGAGCAGCCGTGCCATGGGAGCGACTATCACGCGCTGGACAAGGTCGCACCCCACCAGCGCTGCACACAGCGAGGTGAGGGTCACGGCTCCGCGAAGATCCAATGACGTATCCGAAACGGCAGGAAACATATGAGTAACGTGCGGAACGCTAGCGACGGGTCCGCCACGGCGTCAACGCGCCTCAGGGACTACGACTACACCAACTACTACTTCGGGGCCGGCGACGATGCGTTTGCGATCCTGGAGCCGTTCGGCGAGTGGTGGAGGGAGGCCGAGTTCGGGACGGGCTACTACCTCTACGCACTGCCGATGGGCTCGGCACCGTCGACGCGTGTGTCGATCGCCGATCCGAAGACCGGGGAGACTCGCCACGAGCTGATCAACTTCGCGTCGTACAACTACCTGGGTCTGTCCTATCGCCCCGAGGTGATCGACGCGGTGTGCGACGCGGTGCGGAAGTACGGCGCGGGTGCGTCCGGGTCCCCGGTCCTCTCCGGCTCGATGGACCTGCACAAGAGACTCCAGCGGGAGATGGCCGACTTCAAGGGCAAGGAAGCCGCACTCGTCTTCCCCACGGGCTACAGCGCCAACGTCGGACTCATCGCAGGCCTCATGCGCCCCGGGGATCTGATCGTGGCCGACAAGCTGGCGCACGCCAGCATCGTGGACGGGATGATCCTCTCCAAGGCCACGTCGCGTTTCTTCCGGCACAACGACGCGGGGGACCTTGATCGCAAGCTGCGGGGATTCGACGGCAAGAAGCTGGTGATCGTCGAGGGCGTCTATTCGATGGATGGCGATGTGGCCAACCTGCCCGAGATCGTCGAGGTTTGCCGGCGGCACGATGCTCGCATCCTCGTCGACGAGGCGCACTCCACCTTCGTCTACGGTCCGACCGGCAGGGGCCTGGCCGAGCATTTCGGCCTGGACGACGAAGTCGACATCCACCTCGGTACATTCTCCAAGAGCCTCGGCGGCCTGGGGGGATTCGTCGCCGGACCGCAGGAACTGATCTGGTACCTGCGGGGATTCGCGCGGTCGCGCGTCTTCTCCTGCGCGCTGCCGCCCGGAGTCGCGGCCGGATTGCTGAAGGCGCTCGAGATCGCCCGCAAGGAGCCGGAGCTTCGCGAAAGGCTCTGGGACAACGCGCGCTACATGCACGAACTGTTGCACGAGGCGGGCGTGGACGTGGGCGACTCGACGTCACAGGTCATCTCCATCATGATCCGCGACGACGCAGGGATCTTCCAGATCGCCGAAGACCTGCTGCGCGCCGGTGTCTACATCAATCCCGTCCGCTATCCTGCAGTGGGGAAGCACAAGTCGCGCTTCCGCATGTCCATTTCAGCGGCGCACTCGCGCTCGGACCTCGAGGAAGGCGCCCGAATCATCACCTCCGTACTCGGAAAACACGGCAAATGCCCCTGACCCGCTACCACTATTCCCAGGCCGTCAGCGCCTTCTTCGAAATGCCCACGTCCGACGCCCGGCGCATTCTGCCGCCGCACCTCCAGCCGCTCGAAGTGCAGCACGAGTGCAGCATTCTGGCGATCACCGCATTCGACTTCACCGACAGCATGGTCGGTCCCTACCAGGAGATCGTCCTCTCGGTGATCGTGCCGCCGCTGGTCAATCCGGAGCGCGGGATGGCCAAGTCGGCGTTCTATCCCTTCCTCGTGGGGACCAGCAACCAGGCCTCGCGCGAACACGCCATCGAACGGTGGCACCTGCCGCACCACATGAAGGATCTCGACATCGCCCTGGAGCCCTCGGACGGACGGATGCGGGTCGAGGTGCGCGACGGCGACCGCCCCGTTCTGGACTTTGAAGTCACCGAATACCGCTCGGAGGCGGTCGATCACCTTTACCAGTCATTCATGGTGAACGGCCAAAGCCGGTTCAAGGTGGACATCCACATGCGCGGTCCACACAGCGAACACGAGGAGGAGGTCGGCTCGCTCAGGCTCTACGAGCATCCCATGACCTCTCAGCTCACCCTCGACGAGGTGGCCACCTATCCGTTCCGGGAGCAGTGGATGACCGACGGGGTCCAGGTGTTCGAAGAGCTGGAGACCATCTGAGAGACTGGAAGCCCCGACTGCCCGGATGAGCACCTTCGTCATCTTCAACCCGGCCTCGGGCCGTGGACGGGGCGCGCGCCGCATTCCGCTGTATCGGGAGCTGCTCGACCGGCACCTCGAGTCGTACGAATGGGAGTCGACCACGGGTCCGGGCGAGGAAGCCGCGCTCGCGGACCGGGCCCTGGCGGGCGGGGCGCGACTGGTCGTCGCCGTCGGGGGCGATGGCACGTGGAGCCAGGTCGCGGACCGTGTGGTGGCGTCCGGGCGGTCCGACGTCGTCCTGGGTCTGCTGGCGTCAGGAACCGGAAACGACTTCGCGAGGAGCCTCGGGCTCAGCTACGACGATCCGGAGCATGCGGTGGCGGCCCTGGCCGCTGGGAGGACCCGACGCATCGACGTGGGCCGGGTGATCTCCGAATGGCGTCCCTGCGCCCGTCCGGAGACGGCGAGCGCGGCACCGTGGCGCAACTCGCCGCGACACTTCCTCAATCTCGTGGGGTTCGGCTTCGACGTCGCGGTCATCGACGCCACGCAGCGGGCCCGCTTCCTGAAGGGCGAGCTGCTGTACAAGGCGACCGCAGCGCAGCAGCTGTTTTTCTTCCGCAGCCCCCGTCTGCACCTGTCCGACGGCGGCGGCTGGAGCACCGAAGGGCGGCACCTCATCCTCACGGTATCGAACGGCCGCATCTTCGGGGGCGGCTTCCCGATCGCACCGGACGCCGACCTGCAGGACGGGAGGCTCGATGCGTGCGCAATCGCCGACGCCTCGCCGCTGGGGCGCGCGCGCCTCTTCAACCTGGCCGCGAAGGGCAGGCATGTGGGCGCCAGGGCAGTCAGCCTCAGGCAGGACGAGGCCTTCACGGTGCGCTTCGACGGCCCTCTGCGCTACGAGGTTGACGGCGACGTCCTCCAGTCGCGCACCGGAGAGGTCCGCCTGGAAGCGGTGCCCTCGGCGCTGTCGGTGATCGTGCCGTAGGGGGCAGTCACCCTCTCACCGCTACTGCAGCGGCCCTTCCGCCATCGACCTGGCCCATTCCGGCACCATCGAAGGATCGATGTCGAAGACCGCAAGCCCCACCGTGAACACGATGGTGGCGATCACGAGCACCCCGATCAGGTTGAGGAAGATACCGGTGCGCGCCATCTCGCCCACGGTAATGCGGTCGCTGCCGAAGACGATCGCGTTGGGCGGGGTCGCCACCGGCATCATGAAGGCGCAGGACGCGGACAGGGTGGCGGGGATCATCAGCACGAGGGGATGGGTGCCGGTCACCACGGCCACCGACGCGAGGATCGGGAGGATCATCTCCGTCGTCGCCGTGTTGCTGGTGAACTCCGTGAGGAAGGTCAGCGCCGCGCAGACCAGCAGGATCATCACAAACACGGGCAGACTGCCCAACACCTCGAACTGGCTGCCGATGAGCTGCGCGAGCCCAGTCTGCTGGAATCCCGCGGCCAGCGCGAAGCCGCCGCCGAAGAGGAGCACGATGTTCCAGGGCAGGCGCGGGATCACGTCGGGCCCCATGACGCGCGTCGCTCCACTGCTCCGGTTGCGCGCGGGGATGAGGAAGAGCACCGACGCGAGCGCGATCGCCACCGTCCCGTCGTCGATCAGTCCGGGGTCGGGGAGCAGGCGCGACCAGCCCGGCACGGTCAGGAACCCCAGCTGCAGGTCGACCCGGAAGACCCACAGCAGCGCCGTCGCCGCAAAGACCCCCAGCACCACGCGCTCCTCGAAGGAGATGCCGCCAAGGCCCTGGCGCTCCTTCTCCACCACCTTGTGATCGATGGAAACGCCCTCGGGCACCCGGTGGAACACATGCGTGATCAGCAGCCAGGCCACCACCAGCATGATCACGCCGACGGGGAAGGCCATGATCAGCCACTGGCCGAAGGCGATCGCCGGCGCGTCGGGGAAGAGGATCTGGAAGATGCGAACGAAAGACAGGTTCGGCGGCGTCCCCACGAGCGTCGTGAGCCCGCCCACCGTACAGCCATAGGCGATCCCGAGCATCAGCCCCACCGACAGGTGATGCGCGCCCTCCCGCCCCGCCTCGCTCTCGATCTGCAGGCAGATGGCCAGCCCGATGGGCACCATCATCACCGCCGTCGCCGTGTTCGAGATCCACATCGACAGGAACGCGGCCGCGACCATGAACCCGAGAACTATGCGCGCCGGCCCGCCCCCCACCGCGTGGATGATGTTGAGCGCAATGCGCCGGTGCAGGTTCCACTTCTCCATCGTCAGGGCGATCATGAAGCCGCCCAGGAAGAGCACGATCGTGCTGTTGAAGTAGATCGGGGCGGTGTCGTGCCCGGACATGATCCCGAGGAGGGGATAGAGGACGAGGGGCAGGAGCGCGGTGGCGAAGAGCGGAATGGCGTCCGTCACCCACCAGATCGCCATGAGAAGGGCCACCGCGGCCAAACGGCTGGCGGGCTCGTTCGTGGCGTCCACGGGGAACACGAGCAGCAGGACGAAGGCGCCCAGCCCGAGCCAGAGGCCCAAAGCCCGGCCCTTCGAGGTGGATTGTCTTTCGACGGCCATGAGGGGTTTGTGCGCGGAGGGAAGACCCTACCGGTTGGTCCCCTCCCTGGTCTCGCTGTCCGTGGCCATGGCCTCGCGTTTCGCCACTTCCGCCTCGTACTGCTCCTCGGTGAGGTAGGTCACGTCCACCCACGCGTGGGCCATCTCGTCGACGGTCCGGTCGCCCCAGCCGACCCACTGGGTGTGGTCCGGGTTATTGGGGTTGTCGGCGGTGTTGTCGTGCCACGCCGTAAACACGAGGGTGGTTCCCGCCGGGAGCAGCGGCGCGGCGTGATCCGCGTAGATGTAGTTGATGTGCCACTGCCACTGGAAGTTGTTGACCTGGCTCAGGATCTCCCTGCGACCGTCCGGGTAGATGGCCTCCATGGCCATGGCCTTGCCCCGCATGTGCATGTGGGGCTGGTAGTTCTCCAGCCGTGCGGGCCACCTGACCACGTGGAAGTCCTGGGTGACCGCAATCTCGCCCGGCGGGATGTCGAGATCGTCGCCGGTCGCGTTGTAGAACGCCAGTCGGGTCCTGTTCTGGGGGATCCGGTCTCTGGGGTAGAACCAGATGCCGAGTTCCACGTAGCTGTCCTTCACCTCCTGGCCGATCGCGTGCATGTGGACTTCCCACCGGATCTTCGAGCCCGGCAGCATGAGCTTTCCGGCCCCGTCGGGGAAGATCTCGCCGACCTTGCCGACGGCCCACTCCATGAAGAGCCCGGGCCCGCCCATCGCGCGGCTGCTGGTACTGAGCGCCGCGGTCGCAGCGGTCATTTCATCGGGGTCCTCGTCCTGCACCAGGTACGCCAGCGTGTGATGGACGATCCGCCGCCCGTCGGGCCATGAAGGTCGGATCTCGATCGCCTTGACCCAGCGCTCCTCGGTCAGGCCGGTCGGAGTCTCGGGCCGGAACCACTTGTCCTGGGTCTGAGCGGCCAGGGTGTACGGCTCGGACCGCACGACCAGGTCGGGCGGCCCGAACTGCGCCTCGTACTGCCACTCGCTCCCGTCCGGAAACACGGGCGCGGGCGGCATATCGGCCTGGTCGCCGAAGGGCATGTCGCCGTCCAGCCACGTGACCAGCGTCTCGAGTTCCGCGTCGGTCAGGCCCCGGTCGTTCTTGAATTCCTGGATCCCCACGGAACGGTCGATGTGCCACGGCGGCATGATGCGGGCCGCCACCTTCTCGCGGATTCGCGGTGCGTACCGCTTGACCGCCTCGTAGCTGGTGAGCGACATGGGCGCGATCGAGCCGGGCTGGTGACAGATCTGGCAGTTCTGCTGAATGATCGGGGCCACGTCGCGAGCGAAGGTGGGATGATCCTGGGCCGCGGCGTGCGCGGGTGCGATCACCAGGGCAGAGGTCACCAGCATTCCGCTCGCGGCGGCGTTCCGGAACTGGCGGCGTTGTCGGTGCATCTTCTCTCTTTCGGTCAGCGGGTCACTCTCACCCGTACAAATCCGTTGGTCCAGCAGCACTGGGAGTGGCCGGCGGTGGACACCCCGGATCCGTCGTTTGCTCTCACGCGAATCACATAGTCGCCTGGTTCCGTGAAGGTGGCCACGGTCGTCGCCTTGCCTCCCTCGATCGGCACCGTCGCCGTATTCGCAGCGAACGTCACGTCACCCGGGCCAAGGTGCTTGAACCAGGTCAGCGTGACCGGAACCCCGGTGCGTCCCGCCCTGACCACACTGCCGCGGGAACGCCCGTCGTCCCAGGCCCAGACGGTCAGCGGCAGCGGCGTGCCCACCACGCCCTCGACCGGTTCGCCCCACGGGCCTCCCGGGCCGGCGCCTCTCGGCCCGTCCTCGGCAAAGGCCAGCATTGGCGGCGTGTTGCCGGTCTCGGCCTCACCGTCCAGCGCATCGATCCTCCAGTCGAGGTGGAGCCGGCCCGGAATCGACGTGCGCTCGCCGCGGAAGTCGATGGTCCACACGACCGCCTGGTCGCCGAAGTCCGCCGGGACCGTGACCGTGAAGACCCCCCAATGCCGGCGCGGATGGAAGCGCGTGGGCTGCGCGCCGTCGAAGGCTGCGGGCTCCAGTTGGTTGGCCGCATCGTGGGGCAGTTCGACGATCTCTTCGAAGTTGCGGTTGTAGTAGCCGAACGAGAGGCTGAACGTCCCGTCGGGATTTTCGTACCAGCCCTCGTAGACGGGTGAGATGGTCAGGCCCGAGGCGGTGCGGATCCCGAGGGGGACCTGGGCGGCGACGGGTTGTGAGGCGACGAGGCCGCAGAGCACGGCCAACGCCCCCGGAATCGGAAAACGCGTTCCTGGCATCGGGGTCCTGTTGAAAGTGGATTGGGACTGCTTGAGAATAAGGTTGCGTCGAGCGCCGGGCAAAACCCGGCACACGGTCCCGCCTACCGCGCCAGGCGCAGCTCCGTTCGGCGCTGGATCAGGTTGGTCATCGGCCCTGCTTCACCCTGCAGGGACGGTGGCGACGGACCGAATCAGGTCGAGCAGCTCCGAGAGGATGGCCCTCCCCTTGTCACGGGCATAGAAGCGGCGGACCTGCGCGTAGCGGGGGCCCGGGTCCATCTTCATCCCCTCTTCCATCACCCACTTCTGAATCTCCGCAGGCCTCGGACCCCACCATGCGCGTTCCACGTAGTCCTCGTCGAACAGGATCACGATGGGGATCGAGCGGCTCGTGCCGTTGGTCAGGTGGGCGTCCATGACGTCGAGGTTCTCGTCGCGCGACAGGACGCGCAGATCCACGTTGGGCAGCCACTCGGTCAGTCGCGAAATGACCGGCAGGATGTTGACGGCATCCCCGCACCAGTCCTCGCTCAGCGCCAGCAGGTGCCAGGTGCCGGGCAGGGAGCGGGCCTCGTCGACGGCTCCGTCGGGCAGCCGCACGCGGTCGCGCACGCCGCGCCAAAGGTCCTCGTTCTTGCGCACGGTCTCCAGGTATTGGGGGAAAGAGAGTGCGGACTCGAATCTTGCTTGCATATCGGTCATGGCAGTTGCCTCTGTTTGGCTGGGAGGGGAGGGGGGTGCGCGATTCTCACCGGGCGTCGCCGGCCCGTGGCTGCCGCTTGCGCCGCGGCTTGATGCCCGTGCGCAGCAGCCCTTCCTGCGCGACCGAAGCGACCAGCGTTCCGTCGCGCGTGAAGAACGTGCCGCGCGCGAAGCCCCTGCCGCCGTGGGTGACCGGGCTGTCCATCGAATAGAGCAGCCATTCGTCGGCTCGAAAGGGCCGGTGAAACCAGATCGAGTGGTCCAGCGATGCGACCATCAGGCCGGGATCGCGCACATGCCGCCCGTGCGGCCTGAGCGCCGTGGCGAGCACGCCGTAGTCGGAGGCGTACGCAAGCGCGGCCTGGTGCTGCACCGCCGCGTCGCCGAGCGCTCCCATCGTCCTGACCCACATGCGCTGCACGGGCGGCACGGGTCTTGGATCGAAGGGGCGGTACTCCAGGACCGACCGAAAATCGACCGGACGGTCCTGCGTCAGCACCGGGCGCAGCCGTTGGGGGATCCGGTGAGCCTCCTCACGAAGCACCTCCAGGTCGGGGCGAAGCTCCTCGGGCGGCGGCACGTCGGGCATCGGAAGCTGGTGCGCCAGGCCGGATTCGGTCCTGTGAAACGACGCCGAAAGGGTGAAGATCGTGCGGCCATGCTGAAGCGCCGAGACGTTGCGCGTGACGAAGCTCCTGCCGTCGCGCAGGATATCGACGAAATAGGTGACAGGCTCCGCGAGATCGCCTTCGAGGATGAAGTACGCGTGTAGCGAGTGTGCCTCGCGGTCCGCCTGCGGGATCGTCCGCCGGGCCGCGACAAGCGCCTGCGCGAGCACCTGGCCTCCGTAGATGCGCCCCGCCCCCAGGTCCCGGTTGCGCCCCACGAAGGTGCTCCCGCCGATCGCCTCGAGGTCGAGGAGTGCGACGAGGGCTTCGGTGGGGCTGGCCATGGCTTGACGATAGTCCCTTGGCGGCCCGGGCGGTACCGGGGAACCGACGGGCCGCCGGCGTCGGCGTTGTCCTTTCCCATGATGTCGGTACCGCCGTACTGTCAGGGTGATCCCGGGTTCCGAGACACCACCGCCCCACGACGACCATGCCCGCAAAACCCGCCGTACTACCGCGCATCCCGTTGCGCCGACTGGTCTGGCCCGCAGCCCTGTCGATCGCGGTCCTCGCGGCTGTGAGGGCCGATGCCGCGGACCAGCCGATCGATGTCGTCGAACTCACCGCCACCGAGCTGCAGGAGGGATACGCCGCCGGGGCCTACACGGTGGTTGAGGTGGTGCAGGCGTTCCTGGACCGGATCGACCGCTACGAGGGCCACTACAACTCGTTCATCTCGATGAACCCGGACGCGCTGGCGATAGCCGCCGGACTCGACGAGGAGCTGCGCACGACCGGACCGCGGGGGCCGCTGCACGGGGTCCCCGTAGTCATCAAGGACAACCTCGACTACGCGGGGCTGGTGACCACGGCCGGTTTCAACGGGTTCAGTGCGGCGACGGAGGGCATCGACATGGTGCCGGGCGACGACGCGGTGTCGGTGGAGCGGCTGCGGGACGCAGGTGCCGTCATCCTCGGCAAGACCAACATGCCGGACTTCGCGGCACACGGGACCCGCACTCGCAGCACGGTGGCCGGCGAGACCCTCAACCCGTACGCGCTGGACCGGGTGCCGGGCGGATCGAGCGGCGGCACGGCGACCGCGGTGAACGCGAGCTTTGCCGTGCTGGGGCTGGGCACCGAGACCGGCGGCTCGATCCAGAACCCGGCCGCCGCGCAGGCGCTGGTGGGGGTGAAGCCGACGTTCGGCCTGGTGCCGCTCGAAGGAGTGGTGCCGAGCGACGCGACCTACCGCGACGTCGTGGGGCCGCTGGCGCGCACCGTGCGAGACGCCGCGATCACCCTCGATGTGATCGCCGGCCCCAGCCTGGAGGACCTGGCGTCGTACGCGGGGGCGGAGCATATCCCCGAATCCGGGTACGAGGCCGCGCTCTCGGTGACCGCGCTCAGCGGGAAGCGCTTCGGGCTCGTCGGCACGGGTTGGCGCGAGTCGTTCCTGCCGCTCGCGCCCGAGACCGAGGCGCTCTACCGGGAGGCGGTGCGAATCCTCGAGGCCGAGGGCGGAGTGGTGGTGGAGGATCCATTCGCGGGGCGCGGCTGGGTCGAGCTGTATGGAGAACGACCCGGGGTGCCCTCGGTCGGAAGCCACGATCTTGCCGTCTACCTCCGGGGCCTGGGACCGGACGCCGCGTTCCACAGCGTCGAGGAATGGGAGGAGCTGGCCGGGCGACAATTCCGCGGGGGACGGGGCCGCCGGCTTCCGGTCGCGCCCACCGCTACCGAGGAGGGGGACGCCTTCCAGGCATGGCGGCGCGAGATGCGTGCGCTCTTCCGGTCCGTCCTGGAGGACGACGGACTCGATGGGCTCTTCTTCCCCCAGGCGGGCGAGCCGATCCGGCCGCTGGTGGAGGATCCGGAGCGCCCCGACTACCGTCCCAACAACCACGCCGAACTGCCGAGCAACATCATCAACGACATCGGGCTGCCCACGGTCGCCGTCCCCTTCGCCTACTACGACGACGGGACACCCTTCGTGCTGGCGTTCATCGGCGACCTCTGGACCGATGCGGAGTTGATCGCCTACGCCTACGACATCGAGCAGGCGACCCTTGCCCGGGTGCCGCCGATGCTCGTGGAAGGACCGCGCTAGCGGGCCGCGCATCGCGGGGCCGGGATCTGCACACTATAGTGTCTACAAAACATTACATCATGTAATGTAAACATTACAGTCTGCGCGGTCTCCGGGCCCGTGCGCAAAACCGGCAGCCTTGCGCGTATCGCCAGTCTTTCTCAGTCTCTCCGACGTACCTTCACCCGCCGTCCGGACCCCCTGCGGGACGCGGCGGCCCGACCAACCCAGCGCGCCGGCAAGAGCCCGGGGAAGGCAGCCAGATGTTCATTTCGATCACGCCCGCACGTTTCCTTCGCCTCGTCGTTTCGGCTGCTTTGGCCATCGCGGCCGGCGTGGCCTTTGGAGCGCCCGCCGGGGCCCAGGACTCGCGGCCCACGATCGCGGAGAAGACCGAGGGGATGTCGCAGATGGAGGGGTTCTTCAACCTCTACTGGGACGACGCCAGCGGCGTGCTGTACTGGGAGCTGGACCTCGCCGGCGGGGAGTTCCTCTACCAGATCACGATGGGGTCGGGGCTGGGGTCCAACCCGGTGGGGATCGACCGGGGCCAGTTGCGCGGCACGCACGTGCTCGAGCCGAAACGGGTGGGGCCGCGGGTGCTGCTCATGGAGCCGAACTACCAGTTCCAGGCCCGTAGCGACAATCCGACCGAGGTGCAGGCGGTGCGGGACGCCTTCGCGCCGTCGGTGTACTGGGGGTTCGACATCGCGGCGAAGACCGGGGACCGGGTGCTGGTAGACGCCACGCCGTTCTTCATTCGCGACGCGCGCAACGTGATCGGGCAGGTGGCGCAGAGGGGGCAGGGCAACTTCCAGCTCGATGCGTCGCGCTCGGCGATTCACATGCCGGCGACGCGGTCGTTCCCCGAGAACACCGAGGTGGAGGCGCTGCTGACGTTCACCAGCAGCAATCCTGGCGGCCTGGTGCGTGGCGTGGCCGTGAATCCCGAGGCGGTGACGTTGCGGCAGCACCACTCGTTCATCCAGCTGCCCGACGACGGTTTCCGGCCGCGGCTGGCGGATCCGAGGATCGGTGTGAACGGGCCGACGATCTTCGACTACGGGTCGCCGATCGACGAAGACCTCCGCATTCGCCTGACCGCCCGCCACCGCCTGCAGAAGCGCAATCCGGGGCCCGAGCCCTCGGAGCCGGTCGAGCCCCTCGTGTACTACGTGGACCCGGGTACGCCGGAGCCGATTCGTAGCGCGCTGATCGAGGGAGCGGAGTGGTGGGAGGAAGCATTCGAAGCGGCGGGGTTCATCGACGCGTACCGCGTGGAGGTGCTGCCGGAAGGCGTGGATCCACAGGACATCCGCTACAACATGATCCACTGGACGCACCGGAGGACGCGTGGATACTCCTACGGCAACACCGTTACCGATCCGCGTACTGGTGAGATCATTCGTGGTGTCGTCAATCTGGGCAGCCTGCGGCTGCGGCAGGACTATCTGCTTGGGCAGGGGATGGTGGCGCCCTTCGTCGGCACGGTGGGCGACGACGCGGACATGGGGGCGATGTCGTGCGACCTGGCGTTCGCTCCCGGCTTCGACTACCTGGCCCAGGTTTCGCCGGGGTCGGACGCGGTCGAGATGGCGCTGGCGCGGGTGAGGCAGCTGTCGGCGCACGAGGTGGGCCACACGCTGGGGTTTCCCCACAACTACCTGTCCAGCACCTACGGGCGCGAAAGCGTGATGGACTACCCGGCTCCGCTCGTCGAGATCGACGGAGCCGGTGACCTCGATCTCTCCAACGCCTACGTCCAGCGAATTGGCGAATACGACAAGCTCTCGGTGAACTGGCTCTACCGGGAGTTTCCCGCGGGGACAGACGAGGCCGCGGGGCTCGAGGAGATCGTGCTGCAGGGCATACGTGACGGCCTTGTATTCATGGCCCACACGAACAACAACTTCATCGGCTCCGGCCATCCGTATGCGGGTGTCTGGGACAACGGCACCAACCTGGTGGACCACCTGAAGCACGAGATCCGGGTCCGCAACATCGGCCTCGCGGAGTTCGGGGCGGACATGATCCGCACCGGCCGGCCGCTCTCGGACCTGGAATACGTGCTGCTCCCGCTCTACATGCACCACCGCTTCCAGCTTCGTGCAGGGGCGCAGACCCTGGGCGGCGCGGACTACAGCTACGCGGTCAAGGGGGACGGGCAGACGCCGTTGTCGATCGTGCCGGGCGACGAGCAGCGGGACGCGCTGGAGACCATTCTCTCGGCGCTTACGGTGGACTTCCTGGCGCTGCCGCCTGATGTCGTTTCAATGATCCCGCCGTCCGCCTTCCGCCACGACGAGGGGGAGGTGTTCGCGGGACACACCGAGGTGCTCTTCGACCCGCTGGGCGCGGCCGAGGCGGCCGCCGACTTCACGGTGGGGGAGATCCTGCACCCGCAGCGCATGGCGCGCCTGGTCGTGTACGGGAGCATGGGCGACTACCCCGACCTCGAAGAGGTGGTCGACCGCGTGCTCGAGGCCACCTGGGAGGGACCGGCCGAGGGGGACGAATACCGGATGCGGGTGCAGCACGTGATCCAGCGTGCGGTGGTCGACCGCATGATGCGGCACGCCGGCAGCGCAAACGTGATGACGGAGGCGCGCGCGGTTCTCGCCGACCGTCTCGAAGCGCTCGCGGGCGGGCTGGAAGGGCTGGCGGGTCCGTCTCCCCACCAGCGCCTCGTGGCGGCCGACATTCGGCGCTGGCAGCAGCGGATCGAAAACGCGACGCCGGACCCGTCCCTGCAGCTGCCGGCGGGAGATCCGATCGGGGGGAGCGTGAGGGGCGCCGGGAGTCAGCCCGGCTCGGTACGAAACCGGTAGCCGAAGCCGCGGACCGTCTCGATCCGGTCTCCGGCGCTTCCCAGTTTGCCGCGGAGGCGCCGGACGTGCATGTCGACGGTGCGCGTCTGGAGTCGCCCCGCCGCGATCGAATCCTCGCTCCACGCTTCGGACAGGAGCTGCTGCCGGCTCTGGGTGCGCCCACGGCGTTCCATCAGCACGCGCAGGAGGCGGAACTCCGTCGGCGTCAGGGTGATCTCGTCGCCGTCCAGCGTAACGATGTGCGCGCCGACATCGAGGCGCAGCGGGCCCGCGCGCAGTATCCTCCCGCCCCCGGCGACCGGCTTCAGCTCGCCATGGGCACGACGCAGGACGGCGTCGACGCGCAGAACCAGCTCGCGTGGGCTGAACGGCTTGGTGAGGTAGTCGTCGGCACCGAGCTCAAGCCCCGAAATCCGATCCTGCTGCTCGCGTTTGGCGGTCAGGATCAGGATGGGAACATTCCGCGTGGCGTCGTTCGCCCTGAGGGACTGCAGCACTTCGTCACCGGAGAGACCGGGCAGCATCCTGTCCAGCACGATCAGATCGGGGAGTTCGCGGTGCACCGCGTCGAGGGCGACCGTGCCCGTGAGCGCCGTCTCCACGCGGTATCCCTCACGCGTGAGCTGATAGGCGATCAACGCCGCGATGTCGGCTTCGTCCTCCACGACCAGTACGCGCGCGGAGGGCTTCGGCTCGCGCTCGTCCCGGTCGGAAGGCGCGCCCGCGGCCGCTCCGGCCGACAGTGGCGTCACCTGTGCCCTCCAAGGGTGCTCACGAGTTCGGGGTCCCAATCGTAGTAGCGAAAGACCTTGTCTTCACCATTCCTCACCAACTCCAGGGGGCGCGCCCATTCCGCAACATCGGCCGCCCGGGGAATTGCCCCTGCGACTATCCCTATATTGATCTGCGCGGGTCCGGAGTCAACACGGCAGGTTCGCAGGAGTGGCGCCATGAGTGAGCGGGCGGGGACATCGGCAGGCGATTTCAAGTCCGCAGTCCGAAAAACGGAGGGACTCCAGCCGTGGCGCCGGGTGTTCCACGCGACCTGCGGATTGGCAATTGTTGCCATCGTGGAATACGGCGGGTTTGGTCAGGCTGTCTATCTGCTGCTGTTGGGGGCGGGCATCGTCGCGTGCCTGATACTCGATTGGGTCCGGCTGAGCGTGCCGGATGCGAACTTCTTCTTCTTCCGCTGGTTCGCCGCGCTGGCGTCGCCGCGCGAGGCACGCAGGATCGCGTCTTCTACATGGTACCTGAGCGGCGTCTTCGCGACGCTGCTCATAGCGCCCGCCCATCTGTTCGCTCCGTCGGTGCTCGTTCTCTCCCTTGCCGATCCGGCGGCAAGTGTGGTGGGACGGCTCTGGGGCAGACATTCGCTGGGCAAGGGAAGCTGGGAAGGCACGGTGACGTTCTTCCTGGTGGCATGCGTCGTGACATTTCCCTTCGTAGGACTTCCGAGTGCGCTGATTGCGGCGAGCTTGGTGGCGACCTTCGAAGTCCTTCCCACGGGAATCGACGACAACCTCACCGTTCCGGTGGTGACCGCCCTGGCACTCTGGCTGGTGGAGACCGCAGGGCAGGCCTTCATGACGGGGTGACAGGTGGCTGCAGTTGACGAACGGCGTGAATGGCTACAGCTTTCTCGTGCCTCAACAGGAGCGTGTCAGGACGGTCAGGACCAAGCACAAAGGACGGGCCCCCGAACGACAGAGGGGAAAGCCCGTCCTTTTTCATGTCCAGGACGCTCCACGAAACACCACAGGGAGAACAGCAACGTGCGTACGCAGGGAACCGTAAAGTGGTTCAACGACCAGAAGGGCTTCGGCTTCATCTCCAGGGATAGCGGGAAGGATTGCTTCGTGCACTTCTCCGCCATTCAGGGTGACGGATTCAGAAGCTTGGCCGAAGGTGAGCGGGTGGAGTTCGACGTGGTTGACGGGGCCAGGGGCCCCGCGGCCGAGAACGTCGTGCGCATCACCTGAGCAGAGCAGCACCGAACAACACAAGGTGACACCTGGTGGGGGGGGGGGGGGGGGGGGAAAAAAAACCCCCCCCCCGGAAACAAAAAACGCGACCCCCCGCCCCCCCCCGCCCACCACCCACCCCACCCCCCCCACACACAAAGAAACCCGCGCC
>VXQO01000130.1 GCA_009838975.1 Gemmatimonadota bacterium
GTAACTTCAATCACCCCAATCAGATGTGAATCCGTTGGGCCTTGCCCGTCCGGCGGACGCGAATGAATTCGCATCTTCCTATGGACGTTGAACTTACGAGATTGGACGGGCGGATTCCCGCTATTTGACTCCCGCCGATTGCGGATCTTAGTCGCGAGACCGTCTGCGAGCTTCCAGCGCCTTCCGAAGTTGTCCCTCGTCGGCCTTCTGATAACACTGAAGCACCGTCTTGGCCGTCTTCCAGCCTCCCAGCTCGCATAGCACCTTGAGCGGCTGGTCCATCAGGTCGCTGGCGAACTTCCGCCTGAGCGAGTGCCAGCCCCTTCCCGGCTTGGGCTCCAGCCCCGCTAGCCGCTCCGCTCTGACCCACCACCCTTGCGCCAGCGCGGATCCCATGCACTTCGATGGACTCTTGGGCGCGGGCATCAACGGAGCTTCCCCAGGTCCGGGGTTGCGCCTCCACGCCTCTTCGAGAGCTGCGAGCGCCTCGCCGGTAACGGGAGTGACGTGCTCGTGCCCCGACTTGTCGTGCTCGGCGCGCCAGAGGATGGTCCCTCCCTCGAAGGAGATGTCAGACCACCGAAGCTGGCAGATGGCACCGATCCGGTGGCCGGTTTCGTGCGCGAGAACGAGCGCAACGCGGAACCGCCAGTCCAACCGCCCGGAGACTTCGAGCAGCGCCCGGTACTCCTCCTCCGTGAGCACCACCCGGGTCGGGTTCTTCTCCGTGGGCTTCCTGAGGCCCTTGAGCGGGTTCCTGTCGAGCAACAACCGGCCCTGCTCGTCCCTCGACCTCGCGGCCCAGTTGAGAACCGCGATCAGGAACTTCAGGTCGTATTCGACCATCCGGTCGCTCACGGGCCTGCCGCTCGGTCCGATCCTGCCCGCCCGCCGCTCCCTGATGAAGCGGTCCCAGTCCCTCTGTGACAGGGTGGCCGGGTCGCGGTTCCGTCCGAAGAAACGGAGGAACATGCGCGTGGCGGTCCGGTCGTAGCGACGAGATTTCCAGCCCTTGGTGGGCGTCACCTCCTCGCCGTAGATGTCAAAAAGCTCGCCCAGCTTGAGCGGCTCGGGCTCGGCTTCCTGCTTGCCGTTCAGGTCCGGACCGACGAAGCCCGCGGCGAATTCGTCCGCCTGCTTCTTTGCACTCGGCCAATCGCGGTGCCCCAGCGACCGGCACCGCCTTCGACCGTCCTCGCGCCACTCAATCTGGAAGTTGCCGGTCTTCGGGTCCGGGAAGATCCTGACCCGGTTCCGGCCCCATTCGCCGGCGCCGTACGAGCGCCGACTTCGTTTCGTGCGTGCCATCATTCGATTCCTCTCGGTAATGGACCGCACGATCTGCGCGGACGAAAGCTCGCGGGGTCGGGGGTTTTCCGCTAGTCTTCGGTTGACCGCCTTTGGCACGGTCGACCGTCCGGGGAAGGGCGCGGGATCGGGCTTGCGGGGCAGCCGCCACGGCGGCGTTGGTTTCTGCGGTTTTGCGGAGGAGCCAGATGTGTTTTCGCTTCACGAAAACTCTCTGGCCGGGGGATGCCCCCGGACCCCCGAAACGACGTTCGCCGCCATGTCCATGGGCGCGGAGCGCCAGGGCGGGATCAGTTGATGGCGCACACGGGCCACGCTGCCACCGCCAGCCGTTCGGTCGCCGATGGCGACGCCTCCACCCGTTTCCGTGCCCCGATCCTCCACCGCGAGGATGTCGAGTGCCTCGGCCGGAAGCCCGAAGCCGGTGGTACTCCTACCCCTCCGGGGGTCGAGTTCGTGCGTTACAGGCGATCCTACGGCCTCGGATTCCGCCAAACCGCCCCCAAACGGCCCAGAATGGCCGTTGAGGGCGGTCTTCCGGGCTCTACAGGATGTGGGGGGAGCAGGCGGCCACCCTTGTCGGCCAGGACGCCGCCTACGCGCGGATCCTCGCCCCGTCGCCGATCACAACCAAGCTCCCGGCTGGCCGGTACGTCGAGGATCCCGCCGCCCCGATTCGTCGGCTACGACGGGGCAGCGCCCGGCCGGGGCACGGGGAACGGCCCGCCAGGTGTCGCTTTGCGGCCGCCACGGCGACCGCGATCACAGGGGGGTCAGAGGGGGCAAAGCCCCCCGCCAGCCTCCGCCGGGGACTCACGGAGTGTGGCCCCAAGGAGTAAGCTGGCTCGACTGCAATAGCGTGGCTTAAGACAGCCTTGGGACGCCTCCGCGACCACCTCTCCGGGCATCATCGGGGCCGCGTCCACCGCGCCGTCGGAGGCAACCTCCTCGGCGTCGTGACCGGCGGTCTCGCGGAGTACGAGGACGACCCTGTCGTGCCTTTTCGACGGGCTTAGACTCTCTGGCGCGCGGGGTTTTGCCCCCTACCCGTACCTCTCGCAGACCCGAGATCCGTCGATCCAAGGCGGTCCCACAGCCCGTGGAATACCCTAAATGCCCCTAGAGAGCGGCCAACGGGGTTCCGGCTATGTTCTGTTCCGAGCCGACCCAGATAGGTCTCCAAAGGTGTGTTGCAAGCTAGTTCTTCGCCAACTGTACCAGCTCTTCTAAGGTGGCGACACCACTGCGGACGCCCCCCGCTGAAACGAAGGTAGGAGTCGCCCTGACCCCGAGGTCCCTTGCGATGGCTAAGTGCGACGCCAATTCCTGCTCGGTTTCGGATTCGTCTAAGCACTCCTCGAATCGCTTCAGATCGGGTATCCCCGCATCACTAGCCAACCGCCTCCAATCGGCGTCGTCCATCCAGTTACGAGTCGACAGGAGGAGGTGGTTCATATCATCTGCGAATCCCTGCGCTTCCGCACACAGACTGGCCTTGGCTGCACGCTTGGCGAGCGGATGGATCAGATCAAGGGGGAAGTGCATGACGATTACGTCGAACCTGCCCTCGGCTGCGCCCCGACTGAGGACATCGTGCATGTCCCGGCAATAAGGGCATTGGAAGTCGATGAACTCGATGATCGTCGGCTGCTCCGGATCCACTCGCCCTTCTGAAGCCAGCCGGTCGAAAACGTCCTGCGCGGCCATGCGCGTCTCGCGCGCCGCGGCGTACTCCCGGATCTTCATCCTCAGGGGTCCGCGGGACCCGAGTAGTGCGTAGCCCAGAAAAAGAAGAACGGCGACGTTCACGACCGTGTTCAGGATACCGCCACCCTTCCCTCGGCTTCTTGTGTCGTTCTTCGTCATCGCCGCTGACTCGCCAATCTGACAACGTATTGCTCGTCCGTCTCGGGCTTTTCTCGCGGCGTGTAGAAGACGCCTGGGGGGCCGAATGCGGTTGGGAAGCCGGGCGGATTCACGCGCCGGGATTCCCCGGAGGCCATCGAGACAACGAACACTTCGAAGTCCTCGCGGGACTCCGTCCACGCCCGCAGCCAAACGTGACCGTCTGGATCCACGATGAGTCCCGTCCACCGCGCGAGTAGCGCCGGCTCCCGAGGTCTTGCTCCCACTTCGCGGCCACCGATGTTCATCACACTAAGGTCGGAGGAGAGCTCTCCGAACGCCGGGACATCCCACTCTGGCAGGGCAATCGAATCCGTCTGCATAGTCGACAGGTCAACCAGCCAGAGCAACCGCCGTCCGCCGTCTGAAATGGCGACGCAGTCCTTATGCCGCGCCCAATAGGACCGTGCCTCCCTCCTGCCGAGCAGCGCAAGAGGTCCATCGCCGGCGCTCGCACGCCTAGGAACGGATCGTTCCCAGAGGATCTCGCGGTAGTTTGGGTTGGAGCGTTGCACCCGCCACAACTGAAGACGCCGTCTGCCTGCATTCAGCGAGTCCAACCCGAACATCATCTCGTCGCCGCCTTCTGGACTGACGAATCTCACACCTTCGCCCAAGCTGACCGTCGGCAGTGTGGCAGACCACCGAAACTCCCCTTCGGGATCGAAAGCAGCTAGGTCGAAGCGGTCGTAGACAACCAAGTTACGACCGTCGAAAGCCACATGGCCTTCGAAGATGTTGTCCACCCAAGTCACGGGGAAGGGCATGTTGAATTCGCCGGGACCTTCTCCCACTCGTCCGAACACATGCCTCTCCTTCAACTCTCCCGACAGGTGGAGGACGCCCGGTCGAAGCTGGTCGTAGAGGAACACGCTATCGCCTGCGGCGGCGAGCCCGCCGTAGGACGCGATCCACCCTCCCGAACCGGACCCGTCGCTCAGGCCATATGTGTGGGTCTCCTCGTACGACTCGGCCAGCCAACGCGTCTCATCTGCCGACACTCCGCACGCCCGCGTCTCGACCTGACCCGACGCTGGCGTGCTTGAGCACGCCAGCGTCACGATCACCAGCGCTCCTGATACTGACCGACGATGAACCCGGGCGAGGCTGATCACTACGGGCCTCGAACGTGACCCGAAACGCCGCACTAGAATTCGTCGCACTCAAATCCGCCCGTCGCCCCGTTCGAGCAAACGAAAACGCAGTACCCCGAGTCGAACACTTCGCAATAGGCGCACTCATGGGTGCCTTCGTCGTCCCAACTCTCCGTTGTCCCGCACCCACCGCTGTTCGGGATTGCCTGGCCCGGCGTGGCCGCGAGCATAGCGCTACCGGTGGCAACAGCCGTGATGAGAAAAGCACCTCTGAGTAGCCGACGGATGACGAACATGATGGGATACCTCCGATCCCTGATGATGAAAGATGAAGATGGGAGAGGAAGTATACGAACGGTCCGCTCCGGCGACAAGCGGCTCGTCGTCGAGCCAATGTCTGCTCCCGTTGTGCGCCATGTGTCCCCCAACCAACTCTTTCGGAAGAGCGCCCAGAAACCGGCCTTGAGCCCGCTGTGGCGCGGCGGCAGCTCCGCGGCGACCTATCGCTGCGTGACCATGAAGCTCCGTGCCCCGTTTGGGTGGGTCCGCCGCTACGGTCCGGCTGGTTCGGGTCGCCGATGCGCCCGGACAACATGGTTTCCCGAGACGACTTCAGGGAGGCCGTCCAAGACCTCCCGCGAAGACAAGCCGCAGGCGCAAGGATTCCCGCCATTCATGTCTGGTAATCCCGCTTTCGCGGCTTGGTCCAGCAAGGTCCAATACAACGCCAGAAAACGCAGATCGTGCGGCCCTGTAAGTAGTTAGCCGATTTCCTGCCGGGATTCAGGCCTCTGGTAATCCGCCCGTCCGGCAGCACTGCGATGGCCTCTGCCTCACTGAACTCGCCGGGACCCTCGCCTCGTCGTCCCAGCGTCTCCACGTACACCCCGAGCGAATCGAAGACCCGGACATGCTGCCCCTGAGAGTCCAGGATGTAGATGGTCCCGTCATCGGCCACCGCGATTGATCGGATGCTGCCGAAGAGATACTCCTCTGGGCCGTCCAGCTCGCCGATCGCGACCTCGGGCACGAGCGTGGCCTCCGTGCCCCAGACACTTCCCGAGAGGGTGCGGACGACTGTTGTGTCACCGATGGCCTCGGTGACGGTCTCCGGGGTGGAGCCGGAAGGGTCCGCGTCGGGTCCGCAGGCGATGAGGAGGGCGGCGGCTGGCAGCAGGGCCAAGGTGCGTGTTCGCATGGGTTTGGCTCCTCGGTGTTTGCCGGTCAAGCTACGGACAACGCCCCATGCCCGGCCGTGCCCGACCTGTCGCATGGACAGCGAAGGATGGGGAAGGGTTGCACTGCATGACAACCCGGCCGAACGGTTGGGGTGTCTGGCGAGATGACCGGCGATAGCACTTGCTCGAGTCCCCACCTGCCTGCCGGCCAACAACGGAGAGGATGTGTCATGAGGTTCCGAACAACCATCGCCGCAGGGATGGTCCTCACATTGACTCGCTCACTGGTCACGAGTTCCCTGGTCGTGGCACCGCTGTTCGCGCAGCCGGTCATCGAGCTGCCTGCGGAGGACCGCCTCCTACACGTGGGCTTCGAGGAAGTGTACCGCGTGGGCGCTGTTACAGGTGAAGACTGGGAGACCTTTGGCAGCGTTTATGACCTGGCTTTCGACCGGGTCGGCAACCTGTACGTGGTGGACACCCATCGTCGTCGTGAACCCGGAGGGAGGCTTCGTTCGGCAGCTGGGAGGAGCTGGGGCGGGCCCCGGGGAATTCGATCAGCACAACACCACCTCCATACGGATTGCCGTGTTGCCCGACGGACGCGTCGCGGCCTTCGATCAGAGGTTCAGCGTGTTCGGGCCCGACGGCGAGTTCGAGCGCACGTGCGCGTGCGACATCGCCACGATCCGCGGCCGGGCACACGGCACTCTGCCCCAACCGGAGTATCGCCACATCTTACGAATGGATCTGACCGCTGACGAAGTCGTCCTGGACACGGTAGCGCACGCATGGCTCCCGCCGGGCGAGGCAACCGGGTTCATCCCCCCGCTGATTGCGGCCCCACTGCCTCAGGGCGTCGTGGCCTACACCGATTCGTCCGCCTACGCAATCAAGGTGGTGGGTGCCGACGGCACGCTTGAACGGGTCCTGACAAGGCGGTTTGTGCCCGAAGCCGTGACTGACCGCATACGCGAGAACGAAAGGGAGCGCCGTCTGAGGAGGCTGGAGGGCGATCCGCTGGGCGCGGGCAGGGCCGGTGGTGAAAGGGGTGCCGTGATGATCAGCATGACCGATGCGATGCGCGAACGGGTCGAGTCCATGGAGTTCTACCCCTTGGTCCCCGTCGTTCGCGGGCTAAGGACAAGCTGGGAGGGCCACATATGGGTCCAGCGCCGCGGCGAAGAGCCGGTGAGCGATGGCCCCATCGACGTGCTCACGCCGGACGGGCGGCTTGCCGTGCGCGATCCCCAAAACCAGCGGGTGACGGTGTTCGGCCCCAGGCCGGGCGAGGTCGCGGAGTGGAGGTACACCGGGAGCATCCAGACACTGTCGCCCCTGTACACCGACACGCGCGGCCGGACCTGGCTGCTCGCTGGCGATCTGGACCGCGTGGACGCGCTTGTCATGGAGATCATCCTGCTAGGCCCCGACGGCGCGCCTCTCGACACCATGCCGACACCTTCGAGCGACTACGAAGTGCCTGTTGTGAGGGCCGAGGCGCCCGGCTTGCGGATGACCTATGGCGTCCCCTTCGCACCCCGGTTTCACTGGACCGTTCACCCGAGCGGCCACTTCCTGACCGGCCTTTCCTCCAACTACCGGATCGAGCTCGCGCGGGAGGACGGCATCCTCCGGATTGAACGCAGCGTGGATCCCGTCCCGGCATTGGACGCGGAGCGGGCCTACCAGCGCGACGTCACCGTCGGGCGCATACGTTGGTCGCTTCCCGACTGGGAGTGGGATGGCCCGGCGATCCCGGAGCATAAGCCGTTCTTCCGGGGACTGGCGACCGGCCGGGACGGACGCATTTGGGTACTGCTCTCCACCGAGGGACGCCCGGTCGAAAACGCGTATCACGATCCCGACGACCCCGGCTCATTCCCGGTGACCTGGGAGGAGGATATCCGCTACGACGTCTTCGAACCCGACGGGACCTACCTGGGCGTCGTTGCGGCGCCGGAGGGGTTTTACGGCTCGGCCCCGGTCTTCAGCGGCGACCGTGTGTGGGCCGTGACTCGGGACGAGCAAGGGGTGGAGCGGGTGGTGAGGTACCGGATCCGGGTGGGCGGAGGGCCGTGAATCGGTCGGACCGGCCTCGCCCTCCTATTGAAATCGCTTCTGCAGCTTCTCCAGCGCCTCCGCGCCCGGACACAGATCCTCGAACGGATAGTGCGACAGCGGCTCGTCCACCGTGCCCTGAATGCCGTGGAAGTCGACCGCGTCCGTCGCGTCCCGGGGGGCGGGCTCCACGTAGAGCAGCCCCGTCGCCACCTCGCCGGCCCGCTGGCGCCCCCTGATGTAGCTGTACACCTGGTCGCGGTCGGTGGGGTCGTAGTCCTCGGGCACCTTGCGGAACGCGATCCGGCTCCCGTCGTGCATCTGGACCGAGCGCATGTTGCCGGCCTCGATTGACGTGGCGATCTCCTCGGCGGGCGGCACGAAATCCGCGTACACGAGCTGGTTGTAGTTGTCGCGCGTGTACTGGTAGCTCTTGGTCGAGCCGCGGTGGTCGTTGAAGGTGACGCACGGCGAAATCACGTCGATCAGCGCGAAGCCCCGGTGGCGCAGGCCCGCCTTGATGATGGGGACGAGTTGCTCCTTGTCGCCCGAGAAGCTCCTCGCCACGAATCCCGCGCCCAGGTTCAGGCTGAGGAGGACGGAGTCGATGGGGTGCTCGCGGTTGACCTGGCCGCGCTTGGCCGTGGAACCGACGTCGGCCGACGCCGAGAACTGCCCCTTGGTGAGCCCGTAGACGCCGTTGTTTTCGATGATGTAGAGCATGTCCACGTTGCGCCGCACGACGTGCGCGAACTGGCCCATGCCAATCGACAGGCTGTCGCCGTCGCCGGACACGCCGATGCACACAAGCTCGCGGTTGGCCGCGTGCGCCCCGGTCGTGATCGACGGCATGCGGCCGTGCACACCGTTGAAGCCGTGGGCCTCCTTGAGGAAGTAGGTCGGGGTCTTGCCGCTGCACCCGATCCCCGAGGTCTTCGCCACCTCGTGCGGCGCGATCTCCAGCTCCCAGAAGGCCTCGATGATCGCCGCGGTGATGGAGTCGTGCCCGCACCCGGCGCACAGCGTGGACATGGTGCCTTCGTAGTCGCGGCGGGTCAGGCCGAGCCGGTTCCGGGTCAGGCCCGGGTGGTGCACACGGGGCTTCTTGATGTAGCTCATGGGGCGGCTCCGTGGGGGGCCGCGCCGAGCGCCGCGGATTCGCGTGAACCGGCGGGCGTTCGGATGTCGATATGGGGCGCCAGCCCGTCCATCACGTGGTGGCAGCTCATGGGATAGCCCCCGTAGTAGAGGATCGACACCAGCGCGTCCTTCTCGGCGTCCGTCTCGGAGATCAGCAGCTTGCGCAACTGCCCGTCGCGGTTCTGCTCGATCACGAAGTTGACCTCGTGGGCGGCAAGGAACGGCTCGACATCGGGATGGAAGGGGAAGGCCCGCACCCTCATGTAATCCGCGTCGATCCCGCGCTCGGCCAGCTCTTCCACCGCCTCCAGCACCGCGCCACGGCACCCGCCGATCGTCACCAGCCCGATCTTCGCACCATCGCGCAGCCGGATCTCGGGCGCCGGCAGGTGTGGCGCCGCGCCGTCGATCTTGCGCCCGACCCGCGCCAGCACGTCCGCGTACGGCTCCGAGTCCTCGGTGTAGTTGCCGAAGCGGTCGTGACCCGAGCCACGGGTGAGGTAGGCGCCGTTGGGGTGCACGCCCGGCAGCGTGCGCCACGGGATCCCGTCGCCGTCGACGTCCAGGTAGCGGTGGAAGGGTCCCGTGGCCGCCTCGAGCTCCTCGGCAGTCAGCACCTTGCCGCGGTCGGGCCGATACGCGTCGTCCCATTCGAGCTTGGGGATGACCCAGTCGTTCATCCCAATGTCCAGGTCCGTCAGCACGAAGATCGGCGTCTGGAAGCGCTCGGCCAGGTCGAAGGCCTCGACCGCGAAGTCGAAGCACTCGTGCGGATTGGCGGGGAAGATGACGATGTGCCGGGTGTCGCCGTGCGACGCGTACGCCGCAAACTGGATGTCTCCCTGCTGCGTGCGCGTGGGCATTCCGGTCGACGGACCCACCCGCTGCACGTCGAAGAAGACCGACGGCACCTCGGCGTAGTACGCCAGCCCGATGAACTCGCTCATCAGCGACAGTCCGGCCCCGCTGGTCGAGGTGAACGCGCGCGCGCCCGCCCACGCGGCCCCGATCACCATGCCCGCGGCCGCGAGTTCGTCCTCGGCCTGGATGATCGCAAAGCGGTTCCTGCCCGTCTCGGGGTCCTTGCGGAACTGGTGGCAGAAGCCGGTGAAGGCGTCCACGAGCGACGTCGACGGCGTGATCGGGTACCATGCCGCCACGGTGGCCCCCGCGTAGACGCATCCCAGCGCCGCGGCGGTGTTGCCATCGATCACGATCGAGTCCCTGTTGCCGTCCATCGTCTCGAGGTGGACGGGCAGGGGACAGTCGAAGTGCTCGAGCGCGTAATCGTACCCGAGGCTGATCGCGAGCTGGTTCGCGTCGAGCAGCTTGGCCTTGGCCGCGAACGTCTCGTTGAGCAGTCCCCGCACGATCTCGAGGTCCATCTTGAGCAGCGCCGCCAGCGCGCCGACGTAGCAGATGTTCTTCATGAGGATCCGGACGCGCGATCCCTTGAAGTTGTCGACCGTCATCTTCGCCAGGGGGATCCCCAGGAAGGTCACGTCGTCGCGGTCCAGTTCGCGGGGCAGGGGCCAGGTCGAGTCGTACATGACCCATCCGCCCGGGGTGACCTCTTCGACATCGCGCTGGTACGTGGCCGGGTTCATCGCCACGACCAGGTCGAAGCGCGCGGTCCGCGCGGTGTGTCCGTCGGCGTTGGCGCGGATCTCGTACCAGGTGGGCAGGCCCTGGATGTTCGACGGGAAAAGGTTCTTGCCCGACACGGGAATGCCCATGCGGAAGATCGCGCTGCGGAGCAGTCCGTTCGCGCTGGCCGACCCCGTGCCGTTGACCGTGCCGATCTTGAAGGCGAGGTCGTTGACGCGGGCCGCGGGCCGCTCGCCGTTGGTGCTCGCGGGGGGCGCGTCGCCGCCAATCGCGGTAAGCCGGTTATCCACCGCCATCAGCCCGTCCCGGCCCCCGTCGGCTCGGCTCCGGCTCCCGCACCCGCCAGTTCGCCTCCGGCCGTCCCCCCGTTCAGCGCGAGGTCCATGATCGACATGCCCGCATGCAGTTCACCGGCGGCGAGCCCCGCGTAGGGGACCAGCAGGTCCGACTTGCGCATGTCCCAGGCCGCCGTGGGACACCGCTCGGCGCACAGCCCGCAGTGAATGCAGAGGTCCTCGTCCTTGAACATGATCCGCCCGGTCTGCGGCAGCGCTTCCGACACGAACAGGGGCTGGTCGGGGTAGTTCAGCAGCGGGGCCGTGAGGCGCCGGGTGACCTCTTCCTCCGTCCCGTTATGAGTGATCGTAAGGCAATCGAGAGGGCAGATGTCGATGCACGCGTCGCACTCGATACACAGATTCGCTTCGAAGTGCGTCTGCATGTCGCAGTTGAGACAGCGCTCCACCTCGGTCAGGGTCTGCTCGATGTCGAATCCCTCCTCGACCTCGATGTCCAGCCGCTTGAAGCGCTCCTGCAGGTCGACGTGGCGCATCTTCACGCGCTCTGCTTCGTCGTAGTCGTTGGAGTACGACCACTCGTGCAGCCCCATCTTCTGGCTGATCAGATTCATCCCCTCGGGCGGACGGTCCGTCAGCGGCCGGCCCTCGCACCAGGCGTGAATCGAGATCGCGGCCTGATGACCGTGCTCGACCCCCCAGATGATGTTCTCGGGGCCCCACGCCGCGTCGCCGCCCATGAAGACGCCGGGGCGCGAGGTCATGAACGTGGTCTTGTCGACGATAGGCATGTCCCACTTGTTGAAGTCGATGCCAATGTCGCGCTCGATCCAGGGGAACGCGGTGTCCTGCCCGATCGCGAGGATCACTTCGTCGCACTCGATGATCTTGCTGCCCAGCTTCTCGGCCCGCAGACGGCCGTTCTCGCCCGGGTGCCAGGTGACGAGGTCGAACTCCATCGCGACCACCTTGCCGTCCTCGATGATGAAGCGCGATGGGGAGTGGTTCTCCAGGATCTCGACCTGCTCCTCGATCGCGTCCTCCAGCTCCCACGGCGAGGCCTTGAAGTGCGGCTTGGTCTTGCGCGCCATGACCTTGACGTCGCTGGCGCCCAGGCGCTGGGCGGTGCGGCAGCAGTCCATGGCCGTGTTGCCAACGCCGATTACGAGCACGCGGTCGCCGCACTTGTCGATGTGCCCGAAGCGGACTGACTCCAGCCACTCGATGCCGATGTGGATCTGTTCGGAGTCCCAGCGGCCGGGCAGGTTCAGTTCCTTGCCCTTGGGCGCTCCCGAACCGATGAAGAAAGCGTCGTAGTCCTCCTCCAGGAGCGCCGCCAGGCTGTCGATGGGGCTGTTCAGGCGCAGGTCGACGCCCATGTCGAGGATGTAGTCGATCTCCTCCCACAGAACCTTGGCGGGGAGACGGAACTCGGGGATGTTGGTCCACATCAGGCCGCCGGGCTTCGCGAGCTTCTCGAAGATGGTGACCTCGTACCCCAGCGGCAGCAGGTCGTTGGCGACGGTCAGCGACGCACAGCCGGCTCCGATGCAGGCGATGCGCTTCCCGTTCCTCTCCTCCGGGATGGCCGGCAGGAAACCGGTGATGTCGTCGCGGAGGTCGGAGGCGACCCGCTTGAGCCGGCAGATCGCAACCGGTTCTCCGTCCAGCCGCACCCGCCGGCACACGGGCTCGCAGGGGCGGTCGCAGGTGCGTCCCAGAATCCCGGGGAAGATGTTCGACTTCCGGTTCAGCAGATACGACTCGGTGTACTGCCCGTTCGCGATGAGCCGGATGTACTCGGGCACGTTGGTGTGCGCCGGGCATCCCCACTGGCAGTCCACCACCCGGTGGTAGTGGTCGGGATTCCGTGTGTCGGTCGGCTTCAGCAAGGGCGGCAGCGCGGCTACGGGATCTGATCCGGACGGCAACCGCCCGAAGGGGAACGGCGATCCGGCGTCGAGTCGGTGGCCATCCTATCACTCCTTCAGCCCGAGCGACAGGGCGAAACGCGGGAGTCGCTTCCCGCCCCGCCCGCAACCCGCACCAATGTACGCAGGGGGGATTGGGGACGGTAGGGGAAGTTCGCAGGCTGGCTGTCGGCGCCGGGTCGCGCGGTGGCGAATGTGACGGGATTGCTTGCGAAGATCCTGGATGGGTTCGACGGTCCAGGGACCCTGGAAGGGTGCGTCCGCCTGTTGCAGACGGGTTGGCGGCGGCCCAGCCGACCCACACTACAGAGGAGCTTCAATGCCAGCCTACGTCGTTTCCATGATGTCGATTCACGACACCGAGACCTACCGTCGATACACCGACCGCACCCCGCCGATTGTCCGCAGGCACGGTGGCAGGTTCCTGACCCGTGGCGAACCGTTCACCTGTGTCGAGGGCCGGGAGTACGATGGCCGCCTGGTCATTCTCGAATTCCCGTCCAGGGCGGATGTGGAGGCCTGGTTCGATGACCCGGAATACCAGGAGGCCATGAAGTTTCGCCACGCTTCCTCGACCATGAACTACCTGCTCTTGCAGGAAGGTGGCGATAACACCCGGGATCCCGACCCGAGGGTGTGAGGGATCCACCCCTGGCAATTGCCGCGCCACCCCCGGTCACGTACCCTGACGTCGTTCCCCTCCCTTCGCCCACCGTAGACCGGAGCCCCCGTGACCGAACCATCCAACGATTCCTCCGCCTCCTTCGACGATCTGAAGATCCCCGACATGAGCCCGCGCAGCCTGCTGCGCCAGTTCGGGCCGGGGATGATCCTCATGATGACGGGGATCGGGACCAGCCACCTGGTTACGGCCCCGACCGCGGGCGGACGCTTCGAGTTCGCGCTGCTCTGGTGCGTCCTGCTCGCGTACGTCTTCAAGTACTACGGTTTCGAGCTGGCCTTCCGGTTCACCAACGCGACGGGGAAGAGCCTTATGGCGGCGTATGCGACCGCGCCGGGCAAGTTGCCGGTGTGGTACGTGCTCGTGACGACCGTCATCCAGTGCGCGGTGGGGCAGGCGGGGCGGCTGATCGCGGCGGCGGCGGTGCTTTACTACCTGTTTTCGGCGCAGCTCGGATTGCCGGTGCCGCTCTGGGGATGGGGGGCGTTGCTCGGGACCCTGTCGGTCGTCATTCTGCTGTGGGGCAGGTACGCCGCGCTCGAGGCGGGGGCCAAGATCGCGGGCGGCCTGCTCTTCGTCTCGGCGGTGATCGTCTACTTCGTGCGGCCCGCACCGATTGGGGAACTTGAACACTTCCTGATCTTCGACGCGCCGGAGGGGTCGTGGCTGGTGATTGCCGGGTTCCTCGGCCTGCTTCCCACGGGGATCGACGTCTCGCTGCAGGCGTCCGAGTGGGGTAAGGCCAAGCGCACCGGGATGGCGAAGATCCGCGACAGGCTCGAGGCTGCTGGGCTGGCGCCCGCCTTCGATCCGTTCGCGCCGAGGGTGACCGACCTAACCGTCGATGTCCGTCGGCTGCCCGAGCGGGCCGTTGAGTACAGCCGGCGGTGCTTCAGGATCAGCATATGGGACTTCCGGCTCGGCCATGTGATGTCGTTCATCATCGCGACCATCTTCCTGCTGCTCGCGGCGGTCTGGCTGTATCCCAACCCGGTCGAGGGACAGGCGGTCATGGGTGAGATCGCAACGATCTTTACCGAAAGCGTGGGTCCGTGGATGATGACGATCTTCATGCTGGGCGCATTCGCGGCGACCTTCTCGACCGCGTTCAACTACTTTGACGGCTGGCCGCGGATCGTGGGTGCTTGCTGCCGCAACCTGTTCCGCCCCACGGCGGCCCTGGCGGGGACCGCGGCCGACGAGGTCACCCGGGACCACCGCCGCGCGTGGTACTCGGAGTACAACATCTACCGCGCGACCATGCTGTTCTCGCTGGTTTCCGCCGTGGCAATCATCGCCGGCATGCCCCGCCCGGTGTATCTGGTGCTGGTGGCCTCGGCACTGGCCTACTTCGTCGCGCCTGTCATCTTCTGCCTGAACTTCTACTACTGCCTGAAGGTGATCCCGAAGGACGACCCGCACTTCTACCCGTCGCGATTTGCGCGCACCTTCACCTGGATCAGCATCGTGGTGTTCACGGGGATGAGCCTTATCCTCATACTGGGCAGGCTCTTCGACGTGGCGCTGTTTGGGGCCTGAGCAGGGCGCGCATCAAAAAACGTTGCGCGGCAGCACCGCCTTTTACCAGGTCCGTTTCACCGCGACAGACCACTCGAACGGTCTGCCGTACACCTGCTCGATGTAGGCCGCTGCGGTGCCCCAGGCGGATGTCCCGGTCAGGAGATAGCGTTCGTCCGTCAGGTTGCGGAACGCGGACAACACCTCCCACCCGCCGTCCGCGCTCGCCACGCCGATCGTGGCGTGGAGCAGGTGATACCCCTCCTGAAACAGCTGGGGCGTGTTGACGGGGTCGTGATACTGCGACGCCGTGTACGTCCAGTGGATCCGGGGGGTGACGGGCAGACCGCGGGCGTGGAATGTCCTGCCGATTCCGAGCGAATGGTTGAACCGCGGTGTCTTGGTCAGCTTGTAGTCCGGCTGCAACGGGTTCCTGTTCTCGAGCACCGCGGCGCTCAGGCTGTCGTACTCCGCACTCAATACGCCCACGCTGGCCGCGATGTCCCATCCGGCAGCCGGTATCCACGCCGCTTCCAGTTCAGCACCCTGGAGATCGGCCGACCCGCCGTTGACGGTGATGGGATTGATCGACTCGCGGATGACGACCTGCAAGTCCTCGTAGTCGGCCCGGAAGAGCGCCGCATTCAGCCTGAGACGACCATCGCCGGTGCTCGACTTCAGGCCGATTTCGTAGCTGGCGACCGTTTCGGGCTCGTAGTCGGTCGGGGGGGCGTCGGGCGAATTCGGTTCGTAGCCGGGTGGGGGAGACGGAACCCGCGCGTCGAAGCCGCCGCTCTTGAATCCCTCGGCGAATCCAGCGTAGGCGATCGTGTTGTCGTTCAACCGATGGGTGAGGTTGGCCATCACGGTCAGCGCGTCGAAATCCCTGGCGAATTCCCTGTTGGCCAGGATACGGTCCCCGGGCTTCATCGGCCCGGTGGCGGCTCGGAAGATCCCCCTGGCCAGGGGCCATGTGGGTTCGTGGATGCTTCCCCTGCCCTGCGATGCGTCACCCACCGCGTAGACATCGGGAGTCACGGTCTTCCGATCCTTCGTATAACGCGCACCGACCGTCAGCGAAACCGTCTCCGACACGTCGGCCGTGGCCTGGGCGAACCCGGCCATTGACGAGTTGACCAGGTCCCAGTGGCTGTCGAACGCCCCGGTCGGGAGCGTCACGGCGCCCAGATAGTATCCCGTTTCGCGGACGAGGTAGAGGCCGGTCTGCCAGTGCAGGCGGTCGTCGAGGCCGAAGCCGCTCAGCTGCAATTCCTGGCTGAGCTGCTCGGATTCGACCGCGATCTGGATCTGCAGGATGTTGGCGGGCGTGTTGTCCGCGTCCCGGGAGTTCCACATGTCCAGTCCCCGGTAGCCCGTGAGAGACCGGAGCGTGACACCCCCGCCGGGCGACCACGTGGCCTTCGCGCCGGCGCCCCACGAATCCAGGTCGGAAAATGCCGGAAAGGTGCCTTCCGAGATGTATTCCCCGGCGAAACTGTCGGGCCCGTAGCAACCCTTGGCGCCTCCCGCGCCCTGTCCGGGCGGGGGGAACGTCGGCGGCCCCGTACCGGGGAAGTTGGGGTTGACGGTGATCGCGGTGCAGCCGGGCAGCGCAGCGTTGCCGAACGTCCCGAAGGCCTGCCGGTCGTTCAAGCCCCCGTTTACGGTGGGCGCACCGTTCTCCCGCCGGCGGGAGTAGTCGCCCGTCGCAAAGACCTCGAAGGTCGCCGAGGGACGCCACACGATTGCGCCGCGGGCCGCCTGCCCGTTGTCGTTGCCCTTGTCGAGTCCGTCGTGGATGCGTGTCACGTACCCGTCCCGCTTGCGTAGCGCCAGCGACACGCTCCCGAACAACCCGTCCCCCAGGGCACCGTTTGCCGACGCGGTCAGGTTGGTCATGCGGTCGTCGCCGAACTGTGCCCGGACGCTCCTGCGCGCTGCTGCGTCCGGCCTCCGGGAGTGCACCGACACGGCACCGCCAACCGCGTTGCGCCCGAAGAGCGTGCCCTGCGGTCCGCGCAGCACCTCGACGCGGTCCACGTCGATGAGGTCCATCACCGCTCCCAGGGAGCGCGGCATGTATATCCCGTCGACGTAGACCGCAACTCCGGGATCCGTCACCGGCAGGAAGTCACGCTGCCCCACGCCACGGATGTAGAACTGCGCCGCGGACTTCGTGCCAGACAGAGCGCCGGAGTGGTTGAAGCTGACGTTCGGCATCATCTGGCCGAGCCGATCTGTGGTCCCGACCTGGCCAACCTCCAGATCACGGCCGGAGAAGGCCGACACCGCCAGCGGGACGCTCTGAAGGAGTTCCTCCCGGTTCCTGGCGGTCACGACCAGCGGCTGCAGCCTGACAACCGAGTCGGGGTCGGGTGGTGGGGGTTCCTGCCCCGACGCCCCAGGCGCCGCGGCGCAAACGGCGACCAGCGTGCCTCCCAGGATCAAGAGACGCCGCCGGCTCGCTCCAGCCCTAGGACCCACCTTCGAGGGCGACGACATCGCGGGTGAAGGATCCCTTGGCTGCCGCCACAGCCTGCTGAATCTCGGGATCGCCGTAGTGTGCCCAGGACGAAGCCGCGTCGGGAAAGCGCACGAGCAGGATTCGGGTGGTTGCATCGCGGTCGTTCTGGAAGAGGAGTTCCCCTCCGTGTCTCGCCGTGGCCGCCGACGCCGCCTCGGCGAATGCCGCGTACCCGTCAGCGTCGTGAACCCTGATGCGAATGATTTTGTAGACCGCCATCAAATGCCTCCTCTGGTAGACGAGCGTACGCGACGCACTGAGAACTGCGGTTTCCCAAGTTGGGCGGCCTGCCGCCGCAAGACAAGGGCAATCCACCATTCTGGAGTATTGGTAAACAAAACATTACAATGCGTAACGAAAACCTTACATTGTAGCCGGTTCGGCGAACGGCTTGGAACGCGGATGCATCGTCGCACGAATGCGGCGGAGGTATCAGTCCACGGGCGGCTTGCGCATCGCGTTACCCTGGATACAGTCCTGCCATCTGCGCCCGCTGCCGCACCAGCGCCAGCACCACGTTGATGGTCGGCGTGGGTATCCCGACCAGGCGCCCCAGTTCCTGCACCGAGGTGACCAGCGCGTCGATCTCCATCGCGCGCCCCCGCTCCAGGTCCTGCAGCATCGAGGTGCGGTGGGCGCCCACGGCGGCCGCGCCGTCGATCCGCTTCTCGATGTCGAGCCGAACGCGGATGTCCAGTGCCTCGCCGATGGCGAGTGTCTCCTCCATCATGGCGCGCGCCACACTCCGCGTTCCCGCCTCCGTGGCGACCTTGTCCAGCGTCGCCAGGGTGAGTGCGCTGATGGGGTTGAAGCACACGTTGCCGAGCAGCTTCACCCAGATCTCCTGGCGGATCCGACGCACGGGCGCCCGCACGCCCGCTTCGGACAGCGCCCGGCTCAACGCCCTGATTCGCGGGGTCTTGCGACCCGACGGCTCGCCCAGGCTGAACTTGTTCCCGTAGGAGTGCGTGATGACCCCCGGCTCCGCGATCTCGGTCGCCACGTAGACGACGCAGCCAATCGCGCGCTCCGGGCCGATGCCGTCCCACTGGCGGCCGCCCGGGTCCACGCTCTCCAGGCGCGCGCCCTCCCACTCTCCGCCGATGCCGTGGAAGTACCACCACGGCACCCCGTTCTGGGCGGTGACCACAGCCGTGTCCGGTCCAAGCAGCGGCTGCATGGCGTCCACTACGCGCGGCGCCGAGTGCGCCTTGAGCGTGATGATCACGTAATCCTGCGGGCCCGCCTCTGCCGGGTCTTCGGTGCAGAAGGGATGCGCCACGAGTTCGTCGCCGTCGATGAGCAGCCGTGCGCCGTCGCGCTGCATCGCTTCGAGGTGGGGGCCGCGCGCGATCAGGGTGGTGTCGACCCCGGCCAGCGCCAGCTTCACCCCCAGGTAACCGCCCGTCGCCCCCGCGCCGTAGATCGCGACTTTCACTGCAGGCACCCCGCCGCGGTCGCGCCGCCGGGCCGGGCGGCCATCGCCGCCGTGCCGAACACCGCCGTCCTCATCACCCTAACGCCCCAACCCCAGCTGATCCGCCAGCCCGATCCGGCGCAGCTTGCCCGTCGGGCCCTTCGGGATCTCGTCCAGGATCACCACCTTGCGCGGCACCTTGAACCCGGCCAGCCGCCCGGCCGCGAAGTCGCGCACGTCGCCCGGACCCGCCTCGGCGCCGTCCCGCAGCACGACCGCCGCCGCCACCTCCTCGCCCAGCTTCGGGTGCGGCATCGCGAAGGTGACCACCTGCTGCACCGCCGGGTGGTCCATGAGCACCTCGTCGACCTCGCGCGGCGAGATCTTCTCACCGCCCCGGTTGATGATCTCCTTGAGGCGCCCGGTGATCGTGAAGTACCCGCCCCCGTCGCGGAACCCCTGGTCGCCAGTGCGGAACCACCCGTGCGTGAAGGCCTCGCGGTTCGCGGCCTCGTTGTTCTCGTAGCCCGGCGTCACGTTGGGCCCCCGGATGACGATCTCGCCCTCGTCGCCCGGCGCGAGATGATTGCCGACGGCGTCCATCACCGAGACATCGGGACCCGCGGCAATCCCGACCGTGCCGGGCTTGCGGGGAGCGGGCGGCAGCGGGTTGCACGTCATCTGGTGCGCGGCCTCGGTCATCGCGTAGGCCTCCACGACGGGTGCGCCGAACGCGTCCTCCAGCTCCGCCATTACAACCGACGGCAGTGCCGCCGAAGAGGACCGGATGAACCGCAGCCGCAGCCCCTCGACGACCGCCGCGTTGCGCCCTGCCCGCGCGAGGATCGCCTGATGCATCGTGGGCACCGCCGAGTACCAGGTGGGATCCGCGTCGGCCAGCCACGCGAAGATGCGGAGGGCGTTGAACCCCGGCGCGCAGTACACGCTCCCGCCCGCGTGCAGCGTCGACAGCACGCACGCCATCAGCCCGTGGATGTGGAAGAGCGGCATCACGTTGAGGCAGCGGTCGCCGGCCTCCAGGCGCAGTGTCCGGCGGATGTTCTCGGCGGTGGCGCACACGTTCCTGTGCAGCAGTGGCACGATCTTGGGTCTCGAGGTGGTTCCGGAGGTATGCAGGACAAGCGCGACGTCGTCGGGCCCGGCCATGCCCCCACGCGCCGCGGGTTCGCCCCGGGGCTCGCCCACGAAGGAGAAGGTGCCCGCCGGACTGCCCGGCTCCGCGCGTATTTCCATGGCCGGCACCCCGAGCGCGGCCGCGGCGGCGCGGGCGGGCGTGTCGTCGCCCTCGGCCACGATCAGCGCCTTCGCCCCCAGGTCCTCGAGGTAGAACTCGAACTCGGGCTGGCGGTACGCGGGGTTGAGCGGGGCGGTGGTCGCCCCGGCGGCGATCGCCACGAAGGCGCTCGCCATCTCGGGCCCGTTGGGGAGCACGATGGCCACGCGGTCGTTGCGTCCGACCCCGCGCTCGTTGAGGGCGGCGACGGTGCGTTCGACGTGCCCGCGCAGCCCGTCGTAGGTGAGGTCGGGACGGTCCGGGGCGGAGAAGGCGGTCGCGTCGCCGCCGCCGGAATGCAGGAGCCGGGGGATGTGGGTGGGTCGAGTCATGCCTGTCATTCCGGCAGCGCCAGCGCCACCAGCTCTGCCGGATGCCGCCGAGCCCCCACCGCCACCACGATGTACTGCCGCCCCTCGTGCATGTAGGTCATGGGAAGGCCGGTCTGGTTGGCGGGCAGTTCGATCTCGGCCAGCACTTCGCCGGTGGCCTTGTCGTGGGCGCGGAACTTGTTGCCGCCAGAACCGAACGCGGCGAACATCCCACCGCCTTCCCCGGCGAACAGCAGCGTGCGGGTCACGAGGAGGCCGCCTCGGTCCGGTCGCCCCGTCCTCCCGACGTCGATGCCTTCGAGCGCCGGGTGGTCCTTCACGTAGTCGGGCGCATCTCCGTTGGGCACCTGCCATGCGATCTCGCCCCGGTTCAGGTCGATTGCGGTGATGCGGCCCCACGGCGGCTTGAAGAGTGGAAGGCCCTGAGGTCCGCCGCCCTGCCGCAGCCGAAGGCCCCCGCCTCTGATGTAATCCATATCCGAGACCTCGGGCTCGTTGATCAGCGAGATGACGCTCGGTCCGGTCGCCGACTGTACGTACAGGTATCCGGACTCGGGATCGAGCGCGCCTCCCGGCCAGTTGGCACCGCCGAGCGAGCCCGGGACCATCAGCGTGCCCTGGGTGCCGCCCTCCACGGGTACCGTGGGTGGCTCGTACAGCGGCCCGTAGTGCAGCTGCGAGAGGATTTCTTCGGCCTCGGCCCTCAGCTCCGGCGTGAAGTCGATCAGGTCGGCGGGGTCCACACCCTGCCGGTCGTACGGGGGCGGCTTTGTGGGGAAGGGCTGGGTGGGCGCCGTC
>VXQO01000131.1 GCA_009838975.1 Gemmatimonadota bacterium
CCCCCCCCCCCCCCCCCGCCCCCCACCCCCCGCACCCCCCCACCCCCCCCCCCCCCCGCCCCGGGGCCCCGCCTCCTCCAACACGCGCCCCCGGGGGGGTAGGGGGGCATCCAAGGCCGCGCCGCACGTCCGGTTCGCCCTTTGGGGTGGCGCCAATTGTTCCAGCATTGGTGATCAACTTGGATCGAACTTCTTGCCCTCGCCTACACCGGAATCAGCGACGTGCACGGAAGACCGGCCAACCCATGTGTCTGCGACACACGCCGCAGTAACGTGGCAGGCGCGTTGGCGCTGCGGTAGTTTCAGCAGCCAACCGAGCCCGGGAGGGTGAAGCTTGACGCGCGAGGGAGTCGGAAGGTCGGCGGCCGAAGGGATCAACAAGAGGACAAAGAGGATAAGATGAGTGGTCCATGTGAAGCGTCGGGCCGTCGGCGGTTTCCATTACGGGTGCCCTTGGCGGTTTACGCCGCGTTGAAGCTCATTGGGTTGCTCTTCGCCTCAGCAGAACTTGAGGCGCAGGATGCGAAGAGTGCAGACCTGGTGACGCTGGAGGGCGAAGTCGTGGACGCATCGAACAACCTCCCGGTGGAAGGCGCGATCGTCAGCTTGCCAAGCCTTGGTCGGACCGCGGTTACCGACAGTCTGGGGTACTATCGCATGGCTGAGGTTGCGGCAGCCACGCACGCCATCCGAGTTTTCCGCCTTGGCTATCGAGAGTTCGAAGCCGACATTCCGGTCAACGGCGCGGAAGTGGTCGCCCTCTACCTGACCCCCGGCCCGATTCCTCTTGAAGGAATCGAGGTCGAGGTCGTGGGGCTCAGCGAGCTTGATTGGCGCCCTGTAGGGACAAGTCGACAGGCATTCATCGGCCCTGGCGAGATTGAGGATCTCCGCGACACGTACCAAAGCCTCAACCACATTCTCAGGGTTCGCAGACTGCCACAGGTACGGTACATCCCGCCGGTCCAACCAGGGGGCAGGCCGGGCGATCCCACCTCAAATGGCTGTTTGAAGCTCGTCACCCAGTTGGGAAGAGACGTGTGCGCGATGGTTGTCATGGACGGCATACCCATAGATCCGGTGTCCGCCGGCTGGATGTATCAAACGAGCTCACATGACATCTATTCAGTTCGCTTCCTAGGCGGAGTGGAAGGATTCCACCGATACGGTGACCGTGGCTCACACGGGGTGCTGGAGGTCAGAACGCATCAACGATGAAACCGGGTCCGGCGCTACCCATCATGGGTATCGCCTGACATTTGGGCAGCGACCTCATGGCCTGCGGCGCATCGAGCGCCACCTGCCGAATCCTCACCTCAAGGACAGTGCTCCGGTGCTCTGCGACATCACCTCCACTGAATCGAAGGCTCGGTGTGCCCGCTGGCCAAGCTCGACTACTCCCGCGACGGCTAGCGCGACAAACCCCCGGGCGTCTTTGGGCTGCTCTCCAGCCGCGACGGCTGCCCCGTCGCGGTGGAGGTCTTTTGAGGGCAACACTGCGGATCCCGGCCACCCTGGGCACCGTCCGCGTAAGATCGCCGCTGAAGAGCCGTGGCCGTCGAGGTCCTTGCCAGCCCCACCCCACTCCAGACCCAACTCTTCCGCCGCTTCGACATGCCGTCCGTGAGCGACCCCAGTAGGGTCAACCCCGAATCCCCTTATCTCATGCCACTAACAGTCACTTGGCCCGTTCCGGACGGTAGAGGTTCGGCCCGAGATTGCCAACCAATGACCAGTCCGACACTTACGGTATTCCTGATGATGGGCCAGTTCCTTTGCTTCCAAGGCCACATTGACTTCGACTTGGTTTGCACCCATCCATGATCAACAAACGAATCCGCATCCAGTTTGGTGACGAAAGCCGTCGTCTAAATGGGGTGGGGAAAACACCAGGAGGAATCTATGTTCGACTCGGCGAAGAGCACCATTCGCAGCCTCACTACCGCTGGAGCCTTTCTCGTCTTGCTGGCCACCGGAGTGATTGTCGGCGCGTTGGCCGCCCCGGGACCTGCCAGTGTCACCGCTCAAGACGCTGGGGAATGTGAAAGCGATCACTGTGTCTTGACGCGCTTGGCATTCCTGACCCGATGCGAAAACGACGAGGAGGGCGCGACGTGGTGCCGATTCGGAGACGGCGGCGATGATTGGTGTGACACGTACGATTGCGAGTATTAGGCGACCACCCATTCTTCCAATGAACTCAACCGTGCGGAGCGGTGCCTCAGTTAGCCTTCTAGCGATCTTCGCTTGTGGCGGTGGCGAGCCCGGTCTAATGCATCCTAACGAGCAGAATCGACCACCACATGACGCCTCGGCGATCACAAGCGACTCAGTGCCGAGTGGACTAACCGACGAGGCGCTGTCGGCGTGGATTCACACCAAGCGCGCACTGGTTGAAGCCGTACCGGTGCTCCGACTAGGCACAGATTCTAGGGGGCCCGAGTTGTTTGGATACGTGCCGAGGGCGGCTATCGGTTCGGACGGCAATATCGTGGTGCTGGACGCAGATGCCCAGGAAATCCGCATTTTTGATTCCGATGGCGGTTTCGTGGAACGATTTGGAGGTTGGGGCGACGGGCCGATGGAACTTCGCGGAGCGATCGACTTCCATCTGTTTCCAGACGGGCGAATTGCCGTCTCGCTCGGGAGGTTGGGCCCGATCAAGATCTTCCAGCGGTCTGATCGTGGTTGGGAGCTTCTTGATATCGTTGACTTCCGACCGACGCCGGCCAATTCGCTCTGCGGCATGAGCGATGGTCGTCTGTTTTCTGGCGGCTACCAGCGTGAGTACGAGACGATTCTGAATGAGTTTGACGCGGGCATTCGGCGCTTTGGGCGTGGTTACCAACACGAGCACTCGTTAATCAGAATGACCTTGTCCGGCGGATTGGTTGAGTGCTTGGAACAGCCGGATCGGATCGTATTCGGTTTCATGCACCTGCCCATTGTGCGCTCTTACACGACAGAGGGCGTTCTTCAGTGGACAGCTGTGGCGCGAGACGACTACCTACAGCTCGAGATTATCGAAAAGCGCCATCCCGAAACCGGTGCGGTGGGAGTTTCACGGCGGGTTGTTCGTGATCACGACCGTTTGATCGGCATCCACTCCGTTGGTTCGGACGGCCAGCTTCTGCTTCAATACGGCAGATTCTTCTGGACGCGAAGGGAAATCGTGCCGCAATCCTATCTGGTTGACACCGTCACCGGCTTCGGCGCCTACTTGGACGCTGACTCGCTGCCGATCGTCTTGTCGACTCACCACGATGGATACATTGCACTGTTCCAAGAGCCGTACCCGCATTTGGAGGTACGGCGCATGGGGACGCATGAAACGCTTAACCAATGACTCTCGCATCGTTCAACCGGCGTAAGGCGCGATGGTTTGTCCTGTCGTCCCTGGCGGTCGGGGCAGTTCTCGGGTTCGGCTTGGACTCGCTCGGCCTGCTACCGGTCCCGCAGATTGACTTCCGCTGGACGATACCGGCTCTAAGGGGCTCCGAATACGTTCCGAGCGCGACACTGAATCCGGGAGAAGAAATAGTCCTGATCTATGTCGGGTCTTCGACGTGCGGATGGTCAAATGTCCCAGAGTTGGCATTGCAAGTGCGTAGTCTAAAGGCTCGTCTGCTGGCACGTGCACGAACCGAAGGGAAGCAGTTTACTACGATTGGAATCGCCCGTGACCGTCTGGCCTCTGACGGGCTTGCCCATTTGGAGAAGTTTGGTCCTTTTGATGAGGTGATGGCGGGACACAGTTGGGGCAACCGGGGTATCCAGGAATACATCTATGGCGCCGGGGATATGGCTGGGCCGGCGGCCACACCTCAAGTTATCGTCGTGTCACGGAGGTTGGAGTTCCCTGCGGGTCATGTCTCCATCGATAACGAGCGCGTCATCCTGCGCAAGACCGGGTTTAGCGACATCTCCGAGTGGATTACCTTAGGAGCGCCAGTTCTCCCTTCGGATGGGTGAGACTGCACGGACGGATGGCGGCCGGCAACGCCGCAGATTAGGCTTAGTATCAACGCTGTTGGTTGCCACCGCGTTCGTCATCATTATGGCCAAAGGGCTTTCGGATTTCGACCGCTATCTGGTCACATCCTACTCAATGGCGAACACACTGTTGCCGGGTGACATGGTCGTCGTGCGTGGCTCCGAACCGTACGATTGTTCAGCTGCGCGTGGATCAGTTGCGAGGGAGCTTCCCAAGCGGGGCGAGATATGGGTGTATGAACGCCAGTCCGGTAGGGGAGACGTCATGGTGAAAAGGGTTATCGGGCTGCCCGGGGATACTATTTCGATGCTCACCAATATCGTGATGGTGAACCGAATCCGACTGCACGAACCATATGTGTCTCTGGGCAGCGGCGTGGATCCGAGTTCGCGACAGTTCATGTGGCAAAGGGAGCATCTTCGTCCTGATATCCAACTGGCCGAATACCGTCCAACACTTGGGACTTGGGGTCCGCTGATTGTCCCGGCCAATGCGTATTTCCTTCTTGGCGACAATCGAACAGCGAGCATGGACTCACGTCACCACGGGTTTGTTCGGGCGGAGCACATGGTGGCCCGTGTTGTGTGGATTGGATTCTCATATGGCATTCCTGATTCCGATGCACTGCCGTCCCAAGAGGTGGTCCGGTGGGACAGGATCGGACGCCTCAGGTGAGAAGCGTCAGCCGGGCTTGAGGGGTGATGCGGTCCGGCGTAGTTGAGGACGGCTGGCTTTACAAGGGATGGTTACTCGCCTGACACCCGCCGTCGTCGAGGTTACCGGTACGCTGTGGTCGTGACCTACTTTCTGGCTGAGGCTTCCGGGTTGTTACCGGGCATGTAAAGTCTCCCTGAAGTCGGCATGTAAAGTGTCCCACATTGGAGCGGCGGCCGTGGAGTGGCTGCGGCGCAGGTGGGCGGGACTCAGAGGGATCGCGAACGGTTTGTTCGCCGTGGCGTCTCCACCGAACGGAGGAGACGCAGTGATCGGGAGAGAGACGCGGGTGCTGTTGCGGCACTATCTGGAGCAGGGGCTGAGCAAGGCGGCCGTGGCGCGGCAGGTCGGGGTCAGTCGGCGGACGGTGCATCGCTGGATCGCGGCGGGGCAGCTGGATCGGGAGCTGGATGACGAGCCGGTGAAGTACGGACCGAGGCGGCGCCGGCCTTCGCAGCTCGACCCCTACAGGGAGATCATCAGGGTCCGCCTGGAGGCGTATCTGGATCTCAGCGCCGTGCGGCTGTTCGACGAGATCCGTGCGGCGGGATACGAGGGCGGCTACGACCAGGTGAGGCGCTACGTGCGGGAGGTGCGGCCACGGCAGCCGCCCGAGCCGGTGCAACGCTTCGAGACCCCGCCGGGGCACCAGGGGCAGGTGGACTTCGCGGAGTTCAAGACGCCGTGGGGGAAGCGGCACGCGCTGGTCGTGGTACTGGGCTACTCGCGGCTGCTGTGGGTCCGCTACTACGAGCGGCAGACGATGGCGGTGGTGATGGAGGGTCTGGAGTCGGCGTTCCGGTACTTCGGCGGCGTGCCGTCGGAGCTGTTGTTCGACCAGATGAAGGCCGTCATCGTGGAGGACAACCGGGAGGTCGGCGGGCGGCTGATGGAGAACACGGAGTTCCTGCGCTTCGCCGTCCACTGGGGGTTCCGGATCCGGGCGTGCCGGCCGTACCGGGCCCGAACGAAGGGCAAGGTGGAACGGCCGGTGAGCTACATCCGGCGGAGCTTCTTCTACGGGCGCGCCTTCGTGTCGGACGACGATCTGAACGCCCGCGTGCTGGGTTGGCTCGACACCGTGGCCAACGTCCGCGTACACGGCACGCTCAAGGAGCGGCCCGTGGACCGGTTCGAGGCCGAGCGGCCGCACCTAAAGCCCTTGGCCCGCTGGCCTTACCGGCCCGTGGCACCCCGGCGTCCCGAACCCTCGGCGGGGCGCGATGACGCGGCCGCTCGCTCCCGGTTCGTCGAGGTCGAGCGACGTCCGCTGGCCGAGTACGCCCGGATCGCGGGAGGCGTGCTCCTCGACCGGCTGCTCCACCGTTGCCACATCGTCAACATCCGGGGCAACAGCTACCGCATGCGCCGCCATGCGGAACTCTCCAAGGCCATCCACCCCCTCGCGAACCGAATAGACGCCCAATCACCCCGTCTGGGAGAGGGGTCTGTCATGACGACCACGCTTGCGGCCCGCGCCCCCGCTCCGGTCGCTCCGCTTCCTCCGCGGGGCAGCCGCCAAACCGGGACATTTTCGATGCCGATAACCGGGACATCTTCGGTGCCGATTGACACGGTGAGCCGCTTCGGCGGTATCCCGGCTTTGAAGGCCTCGTAGTGTGTCCTGCCCGTCACCCCACGCTCGCCGACGTAGCACCGACCGTGGCGTGACGCCAGCGAGACCCTACCGCAACGGCGCGAGGACGGCATGAGGAACCCGCGTCGTGTCCAGTTGGCCAAGATCGAGCACCCACAGGTTACCGTCCGATCTATGGGCCCGAGGATATCAGGGGTTACGATTCGGGACGCAACGTCGCCGAGGGTTCTCAACCCAGGTCGGAGTCCGTCCATCCACCACTTGGCCCTTTACCTGTCCGGCGAAGGGTAGCACCACCTCAATCAGGACGACAAGACCTTGAACTAAGGGACGTGGACAGCCACCCTGCCTACTTGTTGATCCGGTACATCCGCACGTACTGTACGTCCAACTCGTCTGTCCAGACGCCCAGAAAATAGTCCTCGCCAATGTCCATGTACGGTGCCTGGGACTGGAGGAGCGTTTGTTGGAGGCCTGGAGGCAGGGAGACGCTGCCAAGCCATGTGCCGTCAGGAGCGTGAATCTCGAACGGAGCGGGCTCGGCGCCGGCCACATGGTAGGGCTGCAGCCACACATGTCCGGTGGCGTCCAGATGTATCGAGCGCAATACAGGTAGTGTCGGTGCCCTGGGCCGCGCGCGCCACCGACGCCGCAACGTTGCGATGTCTTGCGGTGCCGCTTGTTCCGCATCCGAAAAGGCCATTCTTACGACGCCGTCAAGATGGAGATCGAAGAGGCCGGCGGTTGCTTCTCGCGGAGTCACGTCGCGGCGAAAGACTGCCGTGACCAAACCGTCTTGGGGCGAGACCAAGCGCACGAGCCAAGACTCCGTGTCGATCACCGCCAGACGCCCCCTTGGGGCAATGCCGTACTCCGGCCCATTGGAAAACACATAAGCGCCGTGTGAATACCCACCTCCCTCCATCACACGTACATACCTTTCGTAGCCGGGCTGCACGAGCAGGGACTTGGCGGTACCGTCCTCAAGATCCAGCGCTACTAGATGTTCCAGGGGCCACCGAACAATCCCGGTGGGAATAGCGTCGCTGTACTCGTGGAAGCGCACGATGAGCAGACCGTCCACAACGCCCACTGCTTGGCGGGCTAGCAACGCTTTGGCCGCCGCCTCTCCCTCGGTGATTGCTACCCGCACAGTTCGCGCCAGCCGACCCTGGGGGCCGAATAGCTGCGCCCGCATTAGACTTGCGTCATAGGCCACCAGGGTATCCGCGACTGTCGAACCAAGGAAATCCAGGCTCTCGAAGTCACCGGGCCCGTCCCCGAACCTCCCCGCACGCCACTGGAAGTTGCCTGCTGTGTCGTAGCTCCGCAGTTCCGCTGCCCCCCGATCCGCAACGACGATGTTGCCATTACTCAGGCGAACGGCGGCGACGACATCGGTGAACTGATACTCGGGAGCACCGGAGATGGTACCGATCTCGATCAGCGGCGCATCTTCGATGGCCCAGCCTTCCCCGGGGGCCCATAGGCGCTCGATGCCGGTGGCGATGGCGATACCGCCCGAATCAGCGTGTATCGTGTAGGTCGACGCGGGCGCGGAGTCGCAGGCGGATGCTCCGAGATGAATAGCAGGCAGGACCAGGATGGTCACCAGGATTCTAGGGATCTCCATGTTCAGCGCTCCCAAACGATCGGTTTGTCACGGAGGTCGCAACAGTAAGCCAAATGCCCCATGGACCTAGTTTAGCTAGCCACGAACTCACGACGCTAGCGGGGTTGCTCGCTACTCGACAATTCCCACAGTCAAAACCAAACAGTAGCATGAACTGGCGGGAAGGTGTGAGTGTGTTGCGAGCAAGCCACTAGTCCGCTGCTCGGCCTGCCGGCTTCTCTGAAACGTCAGGGGTGGGTCGACGGGGTTCCAACTAACGGTCAAGCAGTGTGTCTATCTGGACTTTGGAGCTTGACACCGAGTTGTTGAAGACGACGCGGCAGGTAGTGGGTCTGGTCCTCGCGGCGCCGGAAGTGGTCCAGGCCGACATCCTCGTGTGTCGCGCCCCTGGAGTAAGATCTGCCAGATGGGCCACAAGCAGCGCGTGCTACACCACGACGATTTCCGTTCTTCGCCCCTCCACGCGATTGTGCCAGTAGTAGAGAGCCCGGCTAGTCACTTCCGTTCGTCCGCACTGCCCAGATAGCCTGCGACACCGCGTCCCGTAGCCATTGATTTCCCCTCTCTCATCGACAGCGACTAATCGTTGTCGGCGCTCTTGAGGGTCCGGGGCCTGTGGCGCGCGAGTTCGAGTCCGTCCGCAGAAACGATCCGGTACTCCCTCGGCAGGTCATCGTCAGCCGGAAGTGCCCTCTGCCGGCCAGTCCATTTGCTCGCGACTTGGCAAGCCTCCCTCTTGCGGTCCGGCTACAGATCCGCAACGATGCAATTGCGCTTGCCCCACTCACTCCTCTTAGTAACTGGAAAGGTAATGCACCATGACATTCCGTCGACGAGTCGCGATCCTTGGCATTTCACTCTTTGTAATCGTCGCTGGCGCCCCTCGCGAAACGGTTGCCGTACCACGAGGCGGCTGTGAACCGGAAGAATGCAGTGACTTCGAAGACTGCGATCCGATCTTCTGCAACCACTGTCACCGCCATCCACTGGGCCACGAATGTGCGTAAGTGGACCAGGGTCCCTTGCGTTGATGCAAGTCGGTGCCAGGACAGAATGAGACTCCTGGTAGGATCAGGGATCACCGTCAAGAGGTGACACCCGCGACAACCGACAAGCGAGGTGATCGCGTGCGCTCAAGGGACTCGGCTACCGCATCGCCGTGATCCTCAGCGGACCAGTACATGTTCCGAACCCGTAAGACCAAAGACATACTTACGATGAGTTCCCCGACAAAGAGAGTGTCCCAACGTCGTCGTGACCTCACTGCCGCACAGTCGAGCCGCCAGTTGCTTCTTGACTTGACAACCGTCGCCGTAGCCTTAGCGGCGCTTGCAGTAGCCGTATTGCGGGTAATGGACTACGTGAGACCGGCCACCCTGAATACCCTTGAGGTTTCCGATACTTCTCGGGTTTCGGACTACTCCGATTTCGCTGTCGGTCAGAGAATAGGAGCCCCGGGTGTCCCAGTAACGATCGTGGAGTTCTCGGACTTTCGTTGCCCTTTTTGCGCTAGGGCGGCCACCTTTCTCCGGCAAGTCTTGGACGAGTTTCCTGCAGAGGTGTCGCTAGTGTACCGCCATTATCCGATACTTCAAGGATCGGATACTGCAGCTGCCGCGTCCGAATGTGCGGGAAAGCAGGGGCGATTCGAATCGATGCATGATGTGTTGTTCAAGAATCCGGAATCAATAGGATCAAAGACGTGGACGCAGTTTGCCATCGACGCCCACGTACCGGACACGATGGCATTTGAGGAGTGTCTCAAGTCAGATGATAGTCGGCTGATCCTAGCGCGCGATAGCGTCGCTGCACAGGTTCTTGGCGTGTCGGGAACGCCTACGTTTCTGATCAACGACCTGAAAGTCGTCGGATTCCATGGCAGCGAGATCATGACAGACTTAATCACTAGGGCACTTCATGATGCCAGGTGACCCGAGCTTTGTGTCGGTTGCCCGTGGTCTAGTCGGCTGGGGAGTTGGGAGGCCGGTCGATCGGCTTCTCACCGATTGAGCAGTGAGAGCCGGTTCTGAGCCGCGGCACTGGTTCCGCGGAGGTCTTCTGGAGGAGCCGCTCGTTCAGCATCGCGGAGAGCGGCACGATGGTCTCTCGCGTAGCGGTTCTGGTATTCTGGACAAGTGGACGGCTTAGACATCAGGGCGTCCTTCTGGCGAACGTCTCGCGAGCACGGGCCGGAATCATGTACCTGTGCCGCTGGAGGAGCCAGCCGGTGTTGTCGCGCTCGACCAAGGCCCCGATCACCGCTCTGCCACCTCGAGCGTTTCGAAGCGGCGCAGATAGATGCACTCCTCCTTGAGCGTGCAGATGATGCGCTCCGCGACGCCGTTGCACTCCGGTTCGCCCACGTAGGCGGTTGTGGAGCGGATGCCGAGCCACTGGATTCTCGGCCTGGAGCTGCGTCGCCTTGTACTGCGAGCCCCAATCGCGTCGCAGACCGAGGCCCAGGGCGAAATCGCCTTGCCGAAGCCGCCCATGTGGGCCCGCACCCCTTGGCGGACAGGCTCCAGAGCCGCCCAGCCTTCTTGCGGGCACGCTGAAGGGCGTCGGCAATGTCTACATCCGGATCGTGCTCGACTGCTTCAGCCGCTTCGTCTGGGCCCGGCTCTACACCTTGAAGCTGCCGGTGACCGCCGTTCAGATCCTGAACAACCACGCGCTGCCTTCTTGGAAAAGCACGCCGTGAAGGTCCAGACGATCCTGAGCGACAACGGTCGCGAGTACTCTGGCCGACCGGACAAGCACCCCTATGAGTTCTTCCTGCAGCTCGGGGAGATCGAGCACCGCACCACGAGGTGTCTATTCCGACGAAGTCGTCCACCGATTCCGGGCCAAGTCGTCCGGGTTGAACGGGGATCCTTGAAGGGGTGCTGGACATGGATGGATCAGGTGTGGTCGGTGGGGTTTGAGGTCTCCTTGGTTGAGTCGTAGAACCGCCTCATGGAGCCACCCTTGAGGGTGATGCGGTGGGCGTTGTTGACCAGGCGGTCGAGGATGGCGTCCCCGAAGGTGGGGTCGCCGACGACGTCGTGCCAGTGCTCGACGGGGAGCTGGGAGGCGAGGATGGTTCCGCGGCGGGCGTAGCGGTCGTCGAGGACTTCGAGCAGGTCGTGGCGGCTCTGGCCTGACAGGGAGGCGAGTCCCCAGTCGTCGAGCACGAGGAGCCAGGTCCGCGCGAGCCGCTGGACGAGCTTGGGGTATGAACCGTCGGCCCGGGCCAGGTCGAGCGCGTCGAGAAGGCGGGAGACGCGGTAGTAGCGGGTCGATATGCCGAGGCGGCAGGCCTGGTGGCCCAGGGCGCAAGCCAGGTAGGACTTTCCGGATCCCGTGGCTCCGGAGACCAGCACCGTTTGCCCGTCCATGATCCACTGCCCCGAGGCAAGGCGGAGGATGAGGGAGCGGTCGAGACCGCGGTTGGCCTTGAAGTTGATGTCCTCGATCGTGGCGTCGAGGTGGAGCTTGGCCAGCCCCTTGAGGCGCAGGTAGCGGCGCTGTTCCCGCTCGGTCTTCTCGCGTTCGAGGAGCAGGGACAGCCGGTCGTCGAAGGCGAGTTCGCCGATGTCGGGCATGGCGAGTTGCTCCTCGAAGGCCTGGGCCATGCCGGCCAGGCGCAGTTCGTGGAGCAGGTCGATGGGGCCGGTTCTCGAGGAGGGTCCTTGCGAAGGCGGCGGTCTCGGGTCCGGTCTTCCGCGCCCAACGGAGAGGCGCGACGGGGTCCACTCGAGGTGGGCACGGTGCGCGGCGGGCATGTGGCCCGGATCGGTCGTGTATCCGCCTTTCCCGCGGCCGCGGATGTGGGCCGCCACACGCCGGTGCTTGTGGAAGACTTCGAGCGTGCCGGCGCCGAGCCGGACCTCGGCCTCCCGGCGCGTGGGGGACGCTGTAGAGGCGGCCGTCGACCTGGATGTGATAGTCGATGTTGACGCGTGCCTTGCGCCACTCCGCGTACTCGTAACGCTCGGCGGGGAGCGACTTGAGCGCCGGACGGTCCAGATCCTCGAACAGGCTGCGGCGGCTGCCCTCGATCTTCTGGAACGGCCGCTCGTTGAGCGCCGCCAGCAGGGGCACGATCGCCTCGCGGACCTCGGACAGAGAGAAGAAGCGGTGGTTGCGCAGCGGCGCGAGAACCCATCGCCCCACGTTCTGGACCGCCGCCTCCACCTTCGCCTTGTCCTGCGGCGAGCGCGGCCGCGCGGGCAGCACGGCGGTTCCGCAATGGACCGCCAGATCGTGATAGGTCCGGTTGACGTCTGGTTCGTACCGGCTTGCCCGCCGCACCGCCGCCTTCTCGTTGTCCGGGATCAGGAGCTCCGGCACCCCACCCCAGTACTCGAACATCCGCACGTGTGATGCCGTCCAGTCCGGGAGCGACCGGCTCAGTGTCACGTCGACGAACGTGTGGTCCGACGCCGCCAGCACCCCGACGAACACCTTCGCTTCATGGACCTCGCCACTCCGCCGGTCCGTCACCTCGACCGTCGGGCCCGCGTAGTCGACGAACGCCTTCTCGCCTGCCCGATAGACCTGGCGCAGCGCCACGTCGAGGCGTCCGCGCCACTCCCGGTAGCGGTCGCAGAAGCGGCTGTACTGATACCCGTCCGGGTGCGCCTCACGGTACTCGAACCACAGCAGCTGAAGCGTCACGCCCTTGTGCCGCCCCAGCTCCCGGTGGACGCGCGCCCAGTCCGGCTCCGGTCGCCGAACCCGCGACGGCGCCGTCGGCGGATACAGCATCGCTTCCAGCCGCCCGTCGTCCAGGTCGTCCGGCAACGGCCAAGACACGCCCGCTTCCCGCGCCCGCCGGACATAGCGGCCGACCGTGCTGTGGGAGATCCGGAGCATGCCCCCGATCTCCCGGTTGCTCCGGCCGAGTCCGTACTTCAACCGGAGAATATCTCGAATCTTGCGCATGGACAACCTCTTCCGGGCCACCGTCTTCCTCCTCGCTCAAGAATCTCTCGCGAGGTTGGAAGAAGCGGCTCCCTACATCAGGTCATCCAGCACCCCTCCCCATCCGCTCGGGTCTTCCGGCCCGAGTTCCCCGGCTGGCCACAACGACGGTGCAACCGGGTGGACGAAATGCGTCGGAATCGATGGACACTTTGCGTCGGAATCAGTGGACGAAATGAATCGGAATCAGTGGACGGCATCCGTCGGAATGAGTGGACGAAATGCGTCGGAATCAGCACGAGGTCGGCAGGCCGCAGTCGGACGGCTTCATCGAGCGGTTCCACCGACGCTCCTCGAAGAGCATCTCCGGATCAAGGGCCGGACGACCTGGTACGAGAGGCTCGATGAGATGCAGAGGCACCTGGACGGCTATCTTGAGGCCCTACACACCCGTCGGCCCCACTTGCGGCCGCGAGATGCAGGGCAGGACGCCCTACTAGGTGTTCAAGGCCGGGGTTCTGCGGAAGCGGCACACCCGGAAGCCCCAGCGGGAAAGGAGGTCACGGACCGCCGCGTAGAGCTGACCTCGGCAAGGCCGGGTGTCAGGTGAATACCGTACTTGTACACGTTGCCCAACTACTGTCCAGAGGAATCGGAAGTACCATCAATTCGGCAACCGTTGTTGCCATACTGACTGATGCGTTCACGACCGTGAAAAACCGCCAAGGAACCGTCTTGGTATTCATGGACTCGAAGCGGCTTTTGAATCAGACTCGGTTCGGTGGTGAGTGGACCAATGTGAATGGACTTGCCGTGGTGGTGACCATAGCCATTGGGATCGAGCTGCAACTCGGTCTTCACACAGAAGACCTCACGCACTTCTTCCCTCAAGCTCGCTACCAACTCCACGAAAGCACTTTGAGTTTCCATGGGTAGCGCGAATGTGCGGTTGAAGGCTGGCCAATAGTCACTTAGGAGAGCATTCGCTTCGAGCGTGTCGGCCACCCCCGCCCGGGCCATCTCCTTGGGAAGGCGAGTGCGAAGTGTCCTGGACAATCGCGCTACTCGAGCCCGAGAGCCCTGACCCCGTCCGAAAACCAATTCGATGTCGAGCTCGTTCATTGCTCGACGGAACTGATGCAGCTGGCCGCCCGGAACTTCGGCAGAGTTGGTGTCCAGACGGAACATTCTTCGGTCTCCAAAAAGAGCGAGGAAGAGACCCTGAGCATCGACGGTCTCCCAAACACCACGAAAGGCAGTCCAGATGTCCAGGTTGTCAACCAGGAAGCCGGAGTAGATTCGACGGCTGGCTGAATCCAGCGTCAAGCAAAGGCTCGACGACTGCTTCCCGAGCCACTCGTGCGTGAAGGCTACTTGGTGGATGAGCGCGCCTTCAACCAACTGAGACGACTCTGGTTGTTCATTGTTGGAGGGGATAGCTTGCGCGGACGACCTGCAAGAAGTCGCGGTTTCCCTTCGCTGGCTCTTCGTTACCAACCCTCTGTCTTGGAGGCGTTCTCTAACCCAGGTATAGGATCGTGTTCCACCGTGCTCGGAAACATACACGTCATAGAAGTGTCGGACACTCCAGTCTGGACACTCCGTTCTGTAGAGATGCTCGAGTCGGTCCACCTCAGCCTGAGTGGCCCGACTGGGAGATCGGTCTTTACGCCGGTCTCTCAGCCCCCCTAGGCCTCCCTCCCGATATCGACGACTCCAGCGCCGGAAGGTGCGGACGCTTATACCCAGGAGCTCGGCCGCCCGGGCCTGACCGATCAGTCCACTCTGCCACTTGAGGTACGCTGATTCGAAGGACGCTTTTCTGCCACCAGATGGTATTTGATGTGTCATTGACGCTGTGATTGAAGGGTAGTGGTCGGACCAAGTCCGAGCGGCCGTCATCCAGATTGCCGCTCTACCGTCCTAACAGCGCTACGACATTAAACGTGCAACGTCGGGAGCTTGTCCGAACGCGGGACGAGCCAAGACCCGACCATCCGGCGGATCCTGAACGGCAGGGGTGGATTGCCGGATCCGCGTGTCCCGCGCCGAGGCCGCCAAGCCAAGTCAGGTGGTGTTCGCCAGTCTACTTCGAGTGAATCTGAAATGCTCGACGATCACGTCTCCGGCAATAGAGCGCTCCCGCGGTTCCCCCGGCGATCGCGTAAGCCACCGCGTGACCGAAAGGAACAGCTGCCAGCCCGCCTAAAGGAAAGCCGAGGAAGAGCATCACGGCTGCTGCAATCAATAGGGCGGAGACGGCCAACTCAACCAACCCTGCCGGGACGTCAAATCGCTGTTCGGCGATCGCGACCTCCGCCATGACCGCGTCGTTGAGGTCACTGAGGTCATGTGCGTCATTCGCTCTGCGGCGAAGCAAGCGCGTACCCTGCTGAATCTGCCAATCCATCCAGCATGAGGGGCACCGCTTGAGGTGTTCGACTACACTGGGGTCGGCTCGTGGTGTGCCAACCCTTGAGAGAGAAGAGAGGTCAGGACAATTCATCTGCGGCGTCACTCAGCAATGCTCGGAGTTTGGCCCGAGCGAGACGCAGGTTGGATCGGACGGTAGCCCGGGACACACCCAGTTCCTTCGCCGTTTCACCGGTGGTGCGATCTTCGCGGACCACAAGCTCGAGCGTCTTAGCCTGGCGGTCGGGAAGATCTCGATGGGCACTTCGCACCCTATTCAGAAACCGGCCGTATCGCAAGAGCTTCTCCGGGTTGGCAAGCAGGTCCGACATGTTGCTTCTGGGTATGTACTCCGCACAGTAGCGCTCCACCATCGACTGGTATGAGCTTTCCTGTTTGAGACAGTTCCGAGCGTGCCTGCGTGCCAGCGTGACCAGCCACCCCTGCATCTTGCCGCGCTCCTCATACTTGGCATACTGCTCCCAGATCCGGATGCAGACTTCCTGGTACAGAACATCCCGGGTGTCCGGGTCATCGGGTGCGAACGATGCAAGGGTCGCCTGAATCAACCGACCGAATCGCTCAAGTATCGCGCGGAACGCCTCTTGGTCCCCTCGCCGAAATGCGTGCCCCATCTGCGGGTCGTATCCGACACCGTCGCCATCTTCCGCATTCTGGAACTGGGAAGGCACCTCCGACTCCGACGGCGTATCATCCAGAGCCTCTTCGCGATCGCCGCCACCTTCACCCGGCGCGCCATCACGGCTCATCCGTACCGCCTGCTGCGAATGAAATACGGCAGCAACAGACATCCAGCCAACGGCACCGAAAGTGGCAACCATGCCGCGAGGATGCCTGATCGAAGTCCCCCGCTTCCGATGAAATGCCCGATTGGAGCGGCGACAACCTGGGATCCCTGAAAAGCGACGGCAATGACCAATCCGAGGACCAGAAGCGCATTTCGGCGCCTCCCACGCCTGAGGTCCACTGTCAATTCGGCGGACAGCATGCCGAGGAACACATTGACCAGGCCGAAGACTGCAACGGCGACGGGAAGGTGCAGCTGCCAGCCCAGCACGTTGGGCGGAAACCGCTCCGGGCTACTTGCCTCCAGGGTGTAACCACTCGGTGGATTTTCCTGTACGAACCGGAGGTTCTCGAGTATTCCCGTCGGCGTTCTTGGTCCGAATCGGCGCACATCTGCTGTCTCAGCTCCCATGCTGACCAGATGGCGATGGTGAACCATCGGTACGGCCCACGCCGCCAGGGAGTAGGACAGGGCACTCATCGCAATGCCAATCACCAAGCCTGAACGAAAGGCGCGCCGCGAGTACCCCAGTAGATCCTTGAGAGTCACACCTACCGCGAATGCCAGAAACGGAAGGACGAAAGCACCGTCGCCAAGGGCGAACCACGACCATTGAAGGAGAGTTCCCGACCACTCCGGCGGCGGCCAGCGCAAGCTCAACAGCGGCTTTGCGATAACGAACAGGAGACACCACGGCAGAACCGCCCTCGTGATCGCACCGATCATGCTGGGTTGATACGTCTGGGCCGATGTGGTCATCACCCACCATCTGCAAGAAAGGAGATAGGGACCGTCGCGATCCTACTCGCCGTCGCGACAGTCGCTGCTGGTGTCGCAGTGTTCCCCACCCCACCAGCAACAGATATAGCAACAATATGCTTCGGGTCCGTCACCTTGGCAACAAGGCCGCCACCAAGAAATCGTGTTTCGCGATTGAGCGACTAGAGCCGCTCCCAGGATGAGGTTCAGAAGGATGAGTATCATCACCGTCTTGGCTCGCATTCTCTCCGTGCTCCCTTTGTGTGGGTTCCTGTTCCTGCCTCGAAGACTGTCTCCACCAATCTCCTAACACGCGAGAAGCCGAAAACGTGCAATCGGCGAGGAGAACCCGCTGAGACCACCCTGTCGTCTCCGCGAGACGTCGAATCGACCCGCGTCGTCTAAGCGCGGATCCGACTGCACGTTTCCGGGATGAGAACCATTACTTCAACGAGTGCGGCATGTTCGGCCGAGGCGCATCGGGCGGACTAACCGCCGAGGAGAGCAGTTCGAAGTCCCACAGCAACGATATCGGAGGACCACGCAATGAAGACGTGCCACGGTGCCACTAGGCGCAACGCAACGAAGCCAGGTAGGATGGCAATCCGGATCCTGGCTCTGTTAGCCGCCACGCAGGGCGTCGCCCTCGGGCTTCACGCGGGATGGGCTGATCGCCGCTCCAACGAGATCTCCGTCGGTACGGATCTGTCGTCAACAGCGATCCTGCACACTGACGGTGTCATGACCCTCGGGGCTGGCAGACCCACACTGGTGCTGGCATTCGATGTCGACTGCGCGCATTCTCGCCGCATCGCGCCCGACTGGTCGACCTGGCTTATGGCGACGGAGTTCAGGGATGTCGTCGTCCTCGCCGTTTCACCTGGGCCCATTTCCGAAGCTGCGTCCTATGCGCGGGAGGCAGGATGGTCGGTTCGCGTGGGGTCAGTGGAACCGGACGGTTCAACGCGTGGTGGCGCGCTGACGGGCCGGACGCCGTGGGTCTTCGCTGTGGATGGAGCGGGACGGGTGGTCGCGGAGGGCCACGGATCCAGGATTCACGAAGTAGCCCAGGCACTTGGTATCGAAACGCGCGCGAACCCGGGTGGGGGGCCGCCCTCCGCCTCAGACGTATCTCCGGTATCTACGCTTGCCAACCAGATAGTAGAGAAGCAGCGTCTCGCCGATCGGTAGCGACAGGGGCAGCCAGGCTCCGGCGACACCCGAATGGAACGTCCCGTCGCGCAGGAAGGGCGGGATGGGCGACGTGGCTATCAGGAGCAGGAAGAAGGCCACGCCCGAGCCCACGCCGATGGCAAAGAGTGTGTTCCGACGGATCGGACTGCGAAAACCGACGGTCAGCTGTGCGGCCAACATGCCCAGCATCACGTTCGTGAGACCGAAGACGGCCATGGCCACCGGTTGGTGCAGGAACCAGCGAAGCACATTGGGAGGGTGTTGCTCCGGCCGCTCCACGCTGAGGTGGTACTGCTGGGGAGGATTCGCTTCGACGTAGCGGAGATTGCGGACGATCCCGACCGGTGTATCGAGGCCGAACTTCTCGACATGGGCGGTCTCCGTCCCCTGTCCGGCGAGCGCGTGGTAGTACACGACGGGTTCCACCCAGGCATCGAGAACGTAGGTGCAGGCACCGACCAGGAGGCCAACGCCGATGGCAGTTCGGAACGCACGGCGAGAGTGGCCCAGAGCCTTGGCCAGCGCCACCCCGGCAGGAAACAACAGGAAGGGAAGTACGAGGGCGGTGCTGTTGGCGACCGACCACACCCACAAGAGGAACGGCTGGGGCCATTCCCAGGGAGGCCAGCGAAGGCCGCCGAACTGGAGAGCAACGATGACCAGCAGGAACCACGGAAGCACGGCCTTGGCAGTCGCGCCAGTCCAGTGCCGAGCGCCGGGCGGTATCGCCGGTTCTGCAACACTCATGGCAGGCTCCTTCCGCTGTGGACGACTTCGTGGCTGCCGACCCGACCAACCAATCTATCGATCCAACAGTCGGCGTGCTCGAATCCCGGCCGGGAAGACGGGTTGCACGTTTCGGTGCCGGCGACTGTTACCTAGGTATGCCACACATAGACGACGACACGGATGCCCGTCGGTACCCTGCCGATGGCCAGCGGGCCCGGCTTCAGAGTTCCATTACACTGGGCGGTCTCGAGGTCGCCTGTTACGTCCTTGACGGGAGAGACCGGGTTATCGACCTGGATCCGGTGCTTGAGTTCTTCAGCGGGCCCGATGGCCGTCCGCTGGGTGTCCTTGCCGGAACCAATGGCCTGCAGGAGGCGACGAAGGTCATCTCGCAGGAATCGCGCACGTTCACGTCATGCGAGAGCGACACATTGGTGCGGGGCATTACCGCCCGCGGATTCTTGGACATCTGCAGGGCACTCGTGAAGGCCATGATAAGGGGCGAACTGGAGGTCACCGGCCAGCTTGACGCGGCAGTCGATTGCGCAGCAATCATAAGCGCGTGTGCCGACGTCGGGTTGATCGCGATGATAGATGAAGCGACGGATTACCTCCGACTTCAAGACAGCATATAAGCGAGCGCCCGACCGCGATTGATGGACTGCTGTCTCTCGTTGCCAATTCTTGCCAAGATCGCTAGCCTACGGCCATGAACACCATGAACATTTCGCTGCCCGCGTCGATGAAGTCGTTTGTCGACGAGCAGGTGACGGGGCGGGGATACGGTAGCTGTAGCGCGTACATCCGCGATCTGATCCGGCAGGATCTGGATCGGCAGCATCTCAGGAGCATGCTGCTCGAGGGCGGGGAGTCGGAGCCCTCGGCCACCGCGGACGCCGCCTACTTCGACAAGCTGCGGGGCAGGATTCGCCGACGCCCGGGCCAATGACGCCGAAATCGGTGGTCCTGCGGGCAGCAGCCCAACGGGACATCGAAGAGGCGACCACCCACTACCTGGAGGAAGCCGGGCCGGAGGTCGCGCTGCGCTTCATCGACAGTGTCGAGCAGGCGTTTCGCCATATCGCCGGCAACCCGGGATCGGGATCGCCCCGCTACGGCCACGAACTCAACCTGCCGGGTCTTCGTTCGTGGCCCCTGGGGTTGTACCCCCACCTCGTGTTCTACATGGTGGGCCGCGGCCGGGTGGATGTCTGGCGCGTGCTGCACGGCCAGCGCGACATCCCGGTCTGGATGGCCGAGGGGGGAGCATGACCGCCGGATCCGGGAGCCGGGCAGCCAGCTCGCGCGACCGGACCGGCCGTGGCGTGTCCGTCGCCGTCATCGACAGCGGGGTCAATCCGAACCATCCGCACATCGGCCGGGTGGCCGGCGGGGCCCGGATCAAGCTGTCGGGCGACGTCGGGGAGGACTATGTGGATCGGCTGGGGCATGGGACCGCCGTGTTCGCGGCCATCCAGGAGAAGGTGCCCGCGGCCGACATCCATGCGGTGCGCGTCTTCGGCGACCGGTTGAGGACGAGCGCGCTCGCGCTCGTGGCGGCGATCGACTGGGCGGCGGAGCGGAAGATGCGCGTGGTCAACCTGAGCCTGGGGACGCTGCGCGAGGAGCACGCCGAGGGGCTCGCGGGGGCGGTGGAGCGGCTCGCCGAGGCGGGGGGCGTGGTGGTGGCCGCCGCCGACATCGACGGGCAGCGGTGGTGGCCGGGGTCGCTGCCGTTGGCGGTCGGGGTGGTGACGGACGCCGACTGTCCGCGCGGGTGCGTGGAGGTGTGG
>VXQO01000054.1 GCA_009838975.1 Gemmatimonadota bacterium
CCCGGCCCCTGGTCGTGCGCACCGAGCCCGACCGCCCCCAGCCCCGCCTCGACGCGGACGTTGCGGCAGGCATGGCCGTCACCGTCGGCCGCATCCGGGCGGCCCCCGCGCCGCACGACCTCGCGCTGGTCGCGGTCGCCCACAACGGCGTCCGCGGTGCGGCCGGGGCCTGCCTGGCGAACGCGGAGTTGTGCGCGTCGCACCTGGGGCTCGACCTGCCCTGGGACTGCCCAGAACGCCGGGACAAGGCCGCCGCTCCGGTGGACCCGACAGGCAAGTAATGTCGACATTACATAATGTAAAGGTGACATTACATTAGCCTTGGCTGTCCGCGCGGGTTACCTTGGGCGCACACCCGACCGGCACGAGACAACGACCTGACGAGTGTCCCCCGATGCAACCCGTCCCCTTCGAGCTTTTCGGCACGGCGCACAACGTGGTGATGGTGCTGAACGTCGTCTTGGCGGTCGGTCTCGTCCGGTTGGTCCGGCACTTCGATTCGGAGCGGGTCACGAGAGCGGTCTGCGTCGGCTTTGCGCTCATCCTGATGGTCAACCAGATCATGAACTGGGTGTACCGATTCGTGATCGATGGTCGCGAACTCTTCATTCAGGAGCACCTGCCCCTGCACGTCTGCGGAATGTCGGCGATTCTCTCGGTCGTCGTCCTCCTGACCCGCAACCGGCTCGCCTATGAACTGGTGTATTTCTGGGGGCTGGCAGGCGCGACCAACGCCGTCGTCACTCCGGCGCTCGACGCCGGATGGCCGGAGTACCACTTCATCCAGTACTACATCTCCCACGGCGGCATCGTGGTCACCGCGGTGCTCATGACCTGGGGACTCGGGATGCGGCCGACGTTCAGGTCCCTGCTTCGGGCGTTCTTTGTCCTCAACGGGCTGGCAGCCGTGATGACCGGATTCAATCTCCTGACCGGGGCCAACTACATGTACCTGAGCGAACAGCCGGTCACGGATTCTCCATTCCTCTTCTTTGAATGGCCCTGGTACATCCTCTGGCTGGAGGTGCTTGCGTTCGTCTTCTTCGCGCTGTGCTACCTGCCGGTCCAACTGGAACAACGACTGCGCGGTCGGGTACCCGGGCCGGAAACCGCGGCCGAAGCGGCCGTCAACTAGGCGCGCACGACGCTTGCGGCTATTCTTCCAGCTTCCAGCCAACGCACCACAGGAGGTTGCCCGATGATCGCCAGGTCGAGGATCACACCAGTCCTCTCACTGCTTGTGCTCGTCGGCGTCGGCGCCTGCGGCGGAGGGGACGACGGACCTTCCACCCCGCAGGAACCGCCGCGCCCCGCGACGATCACGATCGAGCCCGCTTCGGCGACTCTCACCTATATCTCCCAGACCACCACCTTCAACGCAACCATCCGCGACCAGTACGGAGCCGCGATGGCCGCGACCGTCACCTGGTCGAGTTCGGACGAGGCGGTCTTCACCGTGGATGGCAGCGGCCAGGTGACGGCGGCCGGGAACGGTGCAGGCACGCTGACGGCGAGTGCCAGCGGGCTCAGCGCGACCGCATCGGTCACGGTGGAACAGAGGCCGGCGGCGATCCGGGTGGTGTCGGGAGACAATCAGGAGGCGCTGCGCGGGACCATGTTGCCGGAACCGGTGGTGGTGCGTCTGGAAGACAGGGGCGGGCACGGGGTAGCCGGGGTCGAGATCGGGTTTGCGCCGGGGGCCGAGAGCGGCTCGGTCAGCGTGGAGTCGGTGACGAGCGACGACAGCGGCCAGGGCACGACGGAGTGGACCCTGGGCAACAAGTTCGGCGCCCAGACGCTTATCATTTCGGTACCGGGGGGCATCCAGAACCGGGCGCGGGCGAGAGCCACTTCCGACACGCCGCTCCCGGATCTGAGCGTCGAGACGGTTACCCTCTCGCGCAACGACCCGACCGACCTGGAGACGCTTGAGATCACCGCGACACTGGCCAACAAGGGTGACGCAGTGAGCCCCGACACCTTCGTCGTGCACCTCACGCTGGACGGGATCGCTCAGGACAGCGTCAAGGTGGCGCAACTCCAGCCCGAGGGAAGGACCACGCTCGATTTCACCGCCGGACCCTTGGAGGCCGGGAACCGCCGGCTGGCGGTGGTGATCGACCCGGAGCGGGGGATCGACGAATGGGAGAAGGAGAACAACACGCGGACGGAAAACCTCACGGTCGCGCACCAGGAGATCATCAGGGTCGGGCACACCTCCAACATCTCGGCGACGTTGGACGAGGTGCTGCTGTTCCGCATCGATGTCGAGGAAGGGTCGAAGGAGGCGCTCAACGTGGAGGTTGGGGCCGCATCGGGCCAGGACCCCGACCTTTTCGTGAACTACGGTTTTCGTCCCGACCACCACTACAAATACAGTTGCATCAGTGGTGAACAGCCGGGTGACCGCGAGTTGTGCCAACTCCTACCCGCCCGCACCGGCTCCTACCACGTGGCCGTCCACGCCTACAGCACCTTCAGATCGCTTGAGCTGAAGATCTCGGTGGGCGGGATAGAGGTGGAGAGCTACGACATCGATGTCGTGTTTATCGAGCACGGATCGGCCGAGCAGGACAACGTTGTCCTGGAGGCTGCCAAGAGATGGGAGTCGGTGATCGTACAGGGCGTCACCGACATCGATCTTGCGAGTAACCCCATCGGAGCGGGTCAGTGCGCGACGGGATCGCCCATCGTCGACGATATCATTGACGATGTGCGGATGTTCGTCAGGATCGACTCGATCGACGGACCGGGCAAGATCCTGGCGCGTGCCGGCCCCTGCTTCAGCCGGATCACGAGATTCGAAGGCTATCCCGACATTCCACGGTCGGTAATCGCTGGCGCGATGGAATTCGATGAAGACGACCTCAATCGCCTGGCAGCACAGGGAATCCTGGTCTCGACCGTGCTCCACGAGATGGGACACGTCCTGGGCTTCGGCACGATGTGGGACAGGTTCGACCTGCTGGAAAACCACTCGGTCGGCGGCAACCCCAACGCGGACACCCATTTCACGGGTCCACTCGCCACGAGGGCCTTCGAGAGATCAGGAGGGCGCAACTACCGGGGAGGCGCCATTGTGCCCGTAGAGAACGGCGGCACCCGGGGCTCGGCCGACTCGCACTGGCGGGAGTCGGTGTTCGAGAACGAGTTGATGACCCCCTTCCTCTCGGCCGGGATCGAGCCGTTCAGCATCGTCACGATCGAGGCCATGGCCGACCTGGGGTTCAGCGTCGATCCCTCGGTAGCCGACAGCTACCGGATTGCAAACACGAGCGGCGCCGGAAGGGACGTGGACCCGGAATCGATGATCGACCTCAGCAACGACATTGCGGACTACCCGATCGTCTTCATCGATCAAAAGGGACGTCGCGTGGATGTCGTGCGCAGACGTTAGCCGCGTTCGGGGTCAGCGCTCAGGCGGGCAGGGGCTCTTCGGGAAGGGCTCTGGCCAGCCTTGTCTTTTTAGGAGGGCGCCGACTACTTCACCAGCAGGATCCGCCTGTTCACCGGATACAGCCACTCCACGCCCCGCTCGGTGACCACCGCATCGTCCTCCAGCGGGATTCTCACCTTGGCGCCGCCCCACTCGGAGTTGGCCGTGTAGGCGAAGAGTTCCACCGCGATCAGGGTGCCCGGGCGCAGTTCGTAGGTCAGCTGCGTCGGGTTGAAGAACGCGAGCGACGGGCCGATGCCGTGCCCCCAGTTGCCCACCGAGTGGGGCCCGATCACGACGTCGGTCACATTCGGGTCGTCGGTCGGCTGGTTGAACTCGATCCGGTTGAAGCCGGCGGCCTCGATGGCCGCCCAGGTGGCGTCGAGCGCCTCCTGCGCGGTGGGCGCGGGCTTGATGGACGCCTTCATGACGTCGCGCACCTCCATCGCACGGTCGAAGGCGCGCTGGATCCCCGGCGGCGCCTCGGTTTCGCCCTCGCGCAGCACGTACGCCACGCGCTTCATGTCGGTGTAGAAGTCGAGGAAGCCGACGCCCCAGTCGATCATGAGGAGGTCGCCGCGCTGGATGATGCGGTCGGACGAGGTGGCTTCGATTCCGGTCGGGCCGGTGATGTACACCGACGGCATGTCGAAGGATGAATCCAGGCCGCGCGCGAGCAGCTGGTCCCACATCCACCAGGCCACGTCCTCGAGTGCGGTCACGCCCGGCGTGATGACTTCGTTGGAGAAGGCGCGCTCGGCGATTTCGCGGCTCATCTCGCCCGCTTCGGCGAAGGCGGCGATCTCGATCGCGGTCCGCGTGGCGCGGAAGTCCGAGACGAATCGCTCCGCCGAGACCAGGCGGTCGGCGTAGGGCGCGCCGAGGACCTCGCGGAGGTGGAGGTAGGAGGTGTGCGAGAGACCGTCGGCGCCGCCGATGGATTCCGCCATGTTGACGCCGATGCGCTCGGGGTCGCGCTCGGCGACGTAGTCGTGCAGCGAGGCGGCGCTCCCGAAGTGGTCGTAGACGCCGCACTGTTCCAGCATGTAGCCGCCCACGCCCAGCGCGGCGCGTTCAGTGCGCTCGCCGCGGTCGGTGAAGACGTAGTACGCCCAGTCGCCGACGTAGCCGCGCCCGAGCGCATCCCACAGCGGGTCCAGCAGGCCCTCGCGCATGACCACGATCCACATGTCGAGGTCGTTGTCGTGCATCGCGCCGGGCAGCACGAGGTCGAACTTCTCTGCGCGGATCTGGCACATGCGCTCCCAGCGCCGCCGGGCCTCCTGGCCGTCGAGGGGGGCGGGCCAGGAACTGGCCAGCGTGGCCGCGGCGACGATCGCGACCATCCCCCCGCGGCCGTGCCCACGGCGTCCCGCAGCGCACGACCAACCCCCCGCGCGGCGACCGCCGCCCTGCCTCACCCCCCTCATCGTACTGCCACCCAGCCGGACCGGACGGTGCCACCCTTGTCCGATTCCGCCGTGACCCTCACCGCGCGCTCGCCGCCCGTGGGGCGCACCACCCACGTCACCGTGCGCGACCGCTCCTTCGCGGCCTCCAGGAACGGGTTCGACCCCGCGAGATGCGGGATCACCGTGCGGGCGCGGCCCTCCACGATCTCGAGCCCGGGGTGGGTCAGTGTCACGGCCGGCGACCTCACCACCTGGCGGTCGATGGTGCCGTCCGGGCGCTCACGCCCCACCGTGCCCCGGTCGGTGACGCTCGTGGGCAGATACCCCGTGTTGGTCACCGTCACCGCGACGCGGAAGGTCCCGTCGCCCACCGCCGTCACCTCCGGATCGCTCACCTCGACCAGCGGGCTCTGCTCGGCCAGGTAGAGGATCCAGTGGAGTTGCTGTTCGGTCTCTTCCTCGAGGAACTCGGGCGGCGGGTTCTGCCCCCAGAACTTGGCGTGCCAGCCCCCGATCTCGACGGCGCCCAGCTGAGGGTGGTCGTGCCGCGTCCAGTCCGAAAAGTAGCGGCCGCCCAGCTCCTCGTCGTTGAAGCGGTGCTGCTCGGCCTCGCTGATCTCGCCGTCGCCGTCGTAGTCGGTCACCCACGCCTCGGGCCCCGGCGAGAACTCGGGGACCCATCCGACTATGCCGTGGTCCCAGTATCCCCACGAGATCAGCGTCCCGTAGCGGTGTTCTGTGGGGTGCGTGGAACTGGGCACCACCGGACGGCCGGTCGAACGCGTGTACTCCTCGCCCAGGTGCAGGATCAGCGACAGGTCGATCTGCGGGAACAGCGACGGCGCCGACGCCGAAGGCAGCCGGTAGACGAAGCCGCCGGAGGTGTGTCCGGCATAGATCCCCGTGATGTTCCGATGCGCGTTGATGAACTCCGCGGCGGCGCGCGTCTCGGGCTCCGAGAGTGGGTAGTCGCCCGCGCCCGGCTGCAGGTGCGCCCGCTCCCAGTTGCGGGGGAAGTTGCGGTTCATGTCGAGCCCGCCGATGCCGTCCTCGTTGATCGTCCCGTCGCCATCGTTGTCCACCCCCTCGCGCATGGTCGAGAAGCGCAGGCCGGCCCGTTGCATCTCCGGGTCGCGCACCATGATGCGGTCGTCGTCCGGGTCGGCCACCCAGATCCCGTCAGGGTCGGGGACGCGGATCTGCGTGATCCAGCCGTCGCCGTCGAGGTCCTCCGGCGGGTCCTCGTCCGCGACGCCGTCCTCGTCGTCGTCGAAGGGGCGGGGGGTGCTGCGCAGGAACTGGTCGTCGATAAGCGCGAGGTCCGAGCCGTCGGGGTTGAACTTCGGCCGCACGTAGAAGGCGCGGGTGTCGAGGAGCGCGGTGACGCGGGGGTCGTTGCCGTAGCCGTTGAGGAGGTGGCCGATGACGTGCGTGGCCACCGCCGAGCCGGTCAGCTCGCCCGCGTGGATGCCGCCGTCGACGTAGAACGCGGGCTTCTCGGCCGCCGGGCCGGTCGCCTCGTTGGTGATCGTGATCAGCATGAGGGGCTGGCCCTGGAAGCTCTCACCGACCTGGTGCAGCTCCGTCAGCCCCGGGTACAGGGCCGCGAACTCGCGCAGGATCTGGTTGGTCTCGGCGGCCGTGTAGAAGCGGTTCCAGTCGACCTCGCCGACGGGCGAGACGAAGCTGGAGAACTGGGCAGCGGCGGGGGCGGGGGCCAACGCTGTGGTCGTGGCGACGACGGCGGCGGTGGCGACCGCGACCCGGGCCGCGAAGGCGAAGCGTTTGCGCATGGTTCCTCTCAGGGTCGAGTCCAGATGATCCAGTAGTCGTCGATCGAGTCGTCGTCGTCCGCCAGCTCGCCTGGCCCCGGCGGCAGTCCGTTGAGCTGGAAGATGTAGGTCAGGGCGTCGGTGACCTGCTCGCGCGTCAGGCTGCCCGGGTTTCCGTGGGGCATCCGCTCGTAGATCCAGTACCAGAGGCGGAAGACCGAGGCCTCCTCCCAACGCTCGAGGAAGGCCGGCTCGGTCCAGTCCGCGGGCACGTGACATTCGGTGCAGATCTGCTCGAAGACCTGGCGCCCCCTCACCGCCTGGGCCTCGGCGTAGATCCCGTCGGTCGTGTTCGGCTCGTCGGCCTTCGAGCGGGAGGCAGGGGGTGCCTCGGGTTGTGAGGCAGGCCCTTGTTCGGCGGCCGGCCGGGGCGCCGAGGCCGGGGTGGCCGTCCCGGTTTGACATGCAGCGGTCCCAAGAGCGGCGACAATGAGCGCGGCGGCGAGGCCGGTGAGCGGACGGGAGCCCAAATCAGACCAGCACGAAGGAAAACGACGGCAGCAGATCGGCCGCGACCTCGTACGTGGTTCCAATTCGCGCCTCCACGAGGGGGGTGAGCGTTCCGGTCGAGACAAGGTAACCCTGGCCGCCATCCGTCGCTTCGCCCGGGGACGGCCCGGTATCCGGGTGACCGGCCGACTCCGAGTCGCGGGGTGCATCGGGCCCCGTCACCCCGTAGCCGGCCATGCGCTTCGAAAGGGAGCCGCGCAGTTCGGCGAGCACGTTCGCGGGGCCGCCGAGCACCGCGTGGCCGTTGCCTTCGGCGAGACGTTCACCCGCGGCCGAGAGTGTCGCCGCGACCCCGTCCAGAGCCCGCAGCATGCGCGGCGGCACCGGCGCCACCCGCGGCCCCACGACGAGTCCCGCGTGCAGCCCGAAGTCGGCCACGCTGCGCGCGGGGTGCAGTTCCCATCCGGGATAGTGGCAGTCCACCAGTTCGGCGCCCAGCGCGACCCAGTCGGGCGCGGCGGCGACCTCGGCCGGCCCGGCCGCCTGGAACCCGAACACCACCTCTACCTCGATTCTCAGCGCGGCACGCTGCCCCGCGGGTATCCGAAGCGGAGGCTCGGCCTGCCTCCGGTCGCGGTCACGGCCCGCCTCGAAAACCGTCTCCCGATACACCGGTGCAACCATGGGGCGGTCCAGCCCCCAGCGCGGCCAGATCATGCGGTTGGTGAACCCCACCTTCCAACCTCCGAAGCGCCATCCCTGCCGCAGCCTTGCCCCGGCGATCAGGGCACCGACCGCGTAGGCATCGTCCATCGTAATTTCGCCACGGCCGACCGGGGGCTCGACCAGGGTGCCGGCCGCCTCCGCGCGAAGAAGAGCCTGGGCGAGGACGTATTCCCTTGTCAGTCTTGATCCTCTCGGGATGCCAGTCATCTTCCGAAGCTGGGCCACCCTGACCTGCGAGTCCACCCAGACCCCATGGAGAGAACGAATGGATGCCTTCCTCGAACTGTTTTCCCTCTCAGGACGAGCCAACCGCGCTCGCTACATCTGGCACATCATTCTCGACGACCTGGTCGTCGCGGGGATGGTTGGGGTACTGCTCTTTTCCAGCTTTTTCTTCCTGCCGTTGCCCCTGATCGCGGTGCCTGCGGTCGGCATCGGCCTGGCCGGGGTCTGGGCTGCCCTGGCGATCACCGTCAAGCGCCTCCACGACCTGGATCGTCCCGGCTGGCATTTTCTGCTGTTGGCGGTCCCGCTGTACAACATCTACCTGTCGATAGTTCTTTTCGTGGTCGCCGGAACGGCGGGCACCAACGAGTACGGTCCGGATCCCCTCGCCGACCTCTACGGCGAACGCCGCCGCATCGGCTGACCTCGGAAGTTCACTCTGATCCCCCAGGCGATCTGTTTGTTGGGGGTGTCGCCACCGCATCTCGCGAGGAGCATTCGGTGGCAGGCCCCGTCGGCCCAGCTCTCACCGCCGTGCCTTCCTGAACCTCCAGCCATGCAGAATGCGCCCGTAGTGGTTGAATGAGCGGCGTGCCTCCGCGTCGTCGAAGGGGTAATCTGCCCCGAGCTGCGTGGCGGCGGCCAAGCCGCTGACGAAGCAGGTCTCCTGGCTGTTGATCAGCGTGTGGGCACCGCAGTGCCACGTCCGTCTCCTGCCCTGCATGAGGCGGAACAGCGGGACGAGCAAGGCGACCTGGCGCACGTCATGGACGACGTGCTGAAACCACCACCTTCCGACGATCTTCTGCTCGTCGATCCGGCTGACCGGGTTGTAGGTCACCAGACAGGGCTTGTCGGACCGACCGGCCCACGGCTGCTGGTTGTGCATGATATAGGTGATTTCGTAGTTGTCCGGTCTGGCGCCGTACTGCTCGATGTGGTTGCTCCGGGTGGCCAGGGGCTGCACTTCATTGTCCGGAAGGACCGAGGCATCCGAGTGGACGATCGCGTGGTTGTGAAGTTCGCTCTCGTAGCGCACGGACGAGAGGATGTAGCGCTCCAGCAACGTCGGTTCGTCGAGGATCATCAGCGTCTGGTTCGCATTGCACGCGAAGATCACCTGGTCGAAGGATTCCCGCACGCCGTTGTCGTCCTCGACCACGACGTGGGACGCGTGACGGTGGACCGTTCGGACGGGCCGGTTGAGGGAAATCCGGTCCCGGAAACCGGCGGACAGGTTCTCGTAGATGCGCCGCGTGCCCTGATCCCACGTCTGCATGGGCGTGGCCGACTCGATATCGAAGAATTCGAGGTACCGCGAAAAGAGTGAGGCGGGCATGTCGAAGACGTTGGTCGCCATCAGGAAGTTGACGAACATGGGCTTCAGTACCATGTGCCGGAAGTTCCCGGAAAGGCCAGCCAGGTTCAGAACCGTCCCCATGCTGATGTAGTTGTACGGGTTGAGGGCGTTCACAAGCTTCGACCGGGAGCGGGTCATCCAGCCGAAGCGGTGCAGGCGCTTCAGGATTTGCTGGAACCGGGCGATCTCGGCTTGCAAGTCGTCCTTGATGTCGGAGTCGAAGTCGTGTGCGTAGACGCGTTCTCCGTACTTCACGCTGTAGCTGAACCGGGTATCGATCAGGTCGATGCCGAACCGCTCCATCAGCAGGACGATGTGGTGGTACACCGACGGGATGCAGGCGGTGACGGAGATGTCGAAGGGGATCGAGCCGCCCCCATCCTGCGGCATATCGGCAGTGACCGCGTTCCCGCCAACGGTGTCCCGGGCTTCGAACAGTTCGAAGTCGAACCGGTCCGGGTGATGATGCAGGGCCCAGGCGGCGCCCAGTCCGGATACGCCTCCGCCTACGATGGCGATGCGGTGGGGCATGGTCTCCCTTCTGGTCCCGGTTCCGGCGGTGCCGAATTGATCAACGGGCCAACTCGCGGACCTGCTCCGCGACCCTGAACATCAGCTTCGTGTTCGGCTTCATCAAGGGGAACGGTGAAGCCGGCCCGAGGTTGCATCCCGCCGCGCGGGATACGGCCCGAGTCCGATATCGACGTGAGGCGGCCCTCGATCCGAACGCGCTGCCGCCATGTCTTGGTGATCCGGTCTGCTGCAGGGCTCTTTTTGAATGTCCCGCTCCGTCCGCAGCCGCTTGACTTCCCGCTTCAGCTCCCGCATCTCCTTGCGCGCTTCCGCCGTCAGCCCGTCGCTGCGACGGCCCTCGACCAGGTCCGCCTGCTTCACTCGGTTCCGGATCGTCTGCTCAGACGGCTCGAACTCGCGAGAGAGAGACCCTGCAGTACGGCCCACCCTCACCAGCTCGACGATCCGCTCCTCAGAAACTCATTCGGATCCCCAAGGCGACTTGCCTGTTGGGGTATGGCTCGACGAGGAGTGAGGCGTTCCGGTCACGGACCGTACTGACGACCGATACGACACCCCAGACCTTGCCGACCAGCATCGAGACGACCCCGACCGCGTGGAGATTCGTAAATGTCTCTGTCGCCATGGCGTGAGCAGTCACCACATAGCCGGCCGCAAAGGGCACCGCCGGCATGAGGCCGCGCCTGGCGTCGCCCGCGTAGGAATGACCGAGTACCGGGAAGACCGTCTCAGCTACTACTGCGATAATCAGATTCTTGCGGCCGGTGGCGGTCTCCGCTTCCTGGGCGAAGCCGGGTGTGGGCGCAAGGACCCAAAGAACCGTCGCGAGTATGAAGGTTGTGCTGCGGCTCATGCGCGTCTCCTTTGGGACAGGTCAGCGGATGCGGGGCTCTCGCTCCACCCTCTTGGCCATCATCCGATTGCGCGGCATGCGCTCCAAGAGAGCCCTCTCCCTGGCTTCCTCAAGATCATCCCGCATAGTTGCCCGCAGCACGTCGCCGGCCTGCTCGGTCACACCCGTCACAGCGCCCTGGCCGGTCACACCCGCCACCGCATCTCGGGAGAAGCATTCCTTCAGGTTGACGGTGCCGCCTGCAGCCGTGCGCTGTGGATTCACTCGCAGATACCAGAGGTGTCCCTCGAACCGCCACGATGCCGGGATGCAGCCGGAAAATCGGTTTCGGCGGACATCGCCCGCGGGGAGCAGGGGCACGGAGCCCGTCAACTCGTTGCCTGCAAGGGAGATGAAGCTCTCGACCTCGTAGAACATGAGGCTATCGAGTTCGGCCGGTGCCGGCCCTGAGAATCCGTTGTTGTCCGCGAAGAGGAAGGTCAGAGGGTATCGGTCACTGTCCCAGTCATGCAGGAAGGCCGACCGCACGAACTCCCCCGATATCGGCCCCGACAGGTCGTTGTCGTCCAGCCACAGGACTTCCAGCACCTCGAGACCACCCAACTCCGGCGGGATCGAACCCGTCAACAGGTTGTCCTGCAGTTCCAACGCCCTCAGGTTGTCGAGCTGGCCCAATCCCGGCGGAATCGCGCCCGTCAGCTGATTGCCGGAAAGGGACAGGTCCATCAGCTCGGGCAGGTCGCCCAGCTCCGGGGGGATCGACCCGGTGATTTCGTTGTCGTTTAGGAGCAGAAACCTGAGATTGTCCAGGTTGGTCAACTCCGATGGGAGCTCGGTCAGTTCGTTGTGGGCGAGGGTGAGGAACTGAAGGTTGGCGAGGTCACCAAGTTCCGAAGGGATGCTATCCAGGTGGTTTCCTGAAAGATCCAGCACCTGAAGATTGTCCAGGTCACCAAGTTCCGACGGGACGCTTGTCAGCCCCAGGTCTTCGAGGGTCAGTCCGACAAGGCTGTCCATATCCCCAAGTTCCGGTGGAATGGAACCCGTCAGCCGATTCGTGCCCAGCGACAGATACAAGAGGCCATCCATGCTGCCGAGTTCCGATGGAATCGATCCCGTCAACTGATTGTGGTTAAGCACCAACCACTCGAGATTGGCCATTTCGGCGAGTTCGACAGGGATCGATCCCGTCAGTTGATTCCCGGCCAGGATCAACTCCTCGAGATCGGCCAGATCGGCGAGTTCGGCGGGGATCGATCCTGTCAGTTGATTCCCGGCCAGGTACAACGAAACGAGATTGCCGAGGCTGCCCAGCTCCGGCGGGATTGAACCCGTGAGTCCGTTCTCATCGAGATCCAGCGCCTCGAGGCTGGACAGGTTGCCGAGCTCCGAAGGGATCGACCCCGTCAGCTGGTTCGCCCAGAGATCCAGCCCAACGAGGCTGGACAGGTTGCCGAGCTCTGCCGGGATCGACCCGGTCAGCCGGTTGAAAGCGAGGTCCAGGTCCTCCAGGTTGCCCAGGCTGCCCAGCTCTGCCGGGATTGAGCCGGTCAATCGGTTTTCGGGGAGTAGCAACTCCACCAGGTTGCTCAGGCTCCCGAGCTCCGGCGGAATCGACCCGGACAGGTTGTTGTCGGGCAGCCACAAGGATTGCACCCGGCCGGCCGTATCCACGCTGACGCCCTCCCAGTGCTGGATTGACGGCTCGGACATCCAGCCGCCCTGGTAGTACCAGTCCGGACCCCCGGTAGCGTGGTAGAAGGCTTCGAGGATTTCGCGGTCGGTGGGCGCAGGGGGCAACGCACTCTGAGCCTGTGCCCCAGCCGGAAGCGAGGTTTCAACAACCGGCGCTACGACCTCCGCGGCGTCAAAAGTGCAGGCCCCAAGCACGAGCCATGCCGCAGCCGCACCGGACCGGAATCGATTGGACATTTGTCAGCCTCCTTCTTCTACTGCTGCAGGGCTGGCGGCGGAGAGGTGAATAACGACCGTGTCGGAGAAGTCGGAGCACCCGGCCTTGTTGCAGGCCTTCACACGGTAGCTGGTGGTCTGGTACGCTCCGAAGAAGGTGTTGGGATCGTTGTCGAAGTAGCTCGTGGCGGGGGCTGAGACCTCGGCATCGAGGTCGTCGTCATGGTAAACCCTGTAGTACGTTGCCCAGGGTACAGCGTCCCAATGGACCCGTGCCTTGTCGGTGCCGAACGGGATGTTGACCTTTTCTCCCCTGATATCGGGCACCGCGGGGATGTCAACCGGCCCCACCACCTCGGTAAGGCCCCCCCACTCGCTTGATTCCTCGGAGCACACGGGGCCATTGCAGGCTATCGCCTTGTAGTAGTACACCGTGTTGGGGTCCAATCCTCCGTCGACATACCTCGTAACCTCGGTTGAAGCCGACAGATCCCTTACAAGGTCGTAGTCCCCTCCCTCGGTGTGGCCGCGGTAGATCTGGTAACTCGCTTGTCCCGAGCCCACAATGTTGCTTGTCAGAGACTCATGGGTCCTGTCGACGACGGAGCCGAGCGGGGGCTGCAGATAGATCTCGACGCCCACGGCGCTGGAGCAATTGTTGTTCGGATTGATCTCGTCCGGCAGCGGATCGACACATGCCCCGTAGTAGAGCGTACCGAATTCCCCGTGGGGAGGCTCCACGCCGATTCCCGTAAAGTACTCCTCGCCCACGGCGATGGTGTCCGTGAACTGGGAGCCCACCACGGCGTCATCGGGGGTGATGGTGCGGTCGGGGGAATGCAGGAATCGTATCTGTGTCCTGCCCGCCGTCCTGGTACCCTGGTTGAGCATTGCGACGCCCAAATGGAATCCGCGTCCGTGAGCCACCCTGCCTGGAGCATCAGGGGCGGAGATGATCAGATCGGGCCCCTCCCTGGGGAGGTCGGCCAGTGAGTCTCCATCTCCGCAGGCACCGAGCAGAAGCAGGGCCGCTGTCCCCCTGCGCCACGCTGTCATCGCGTACTCTCACTTTGTGAGTCACTTCGTCGAGCCGATCGCATGCAAGCATGTGGAGTTGGAAGGCCACCCCGGTATCCCCTCTTCGGGGGACAATGAGACGGGGAAGGAATGCGGGCTGGCTCGGAGCGCAGGGATGCCCATCACGGGGAGGACCCTCCAAGGGTCGCCAGTGACATGACCCTGTGCACCAGTTCGGTCTGTTTGCGAATCCCCAGTTTGCGGTAGACCCGCTTGAGGTGCGTCTTGACCGTGCTCTCCGCGCAGCCCAGCGAGAGCGCGATCCCGGGTACCGTCTGACCCGCCGCGACCATCACCGCAATGCGGCTCTCCGCGGGTGCCAGCCCCAGGAGCTTGACCAACAGGGCCGGATCGACCCGGGGTCGACTCGCGGGGTCCACGACGAGCACCTGTGCCCCGACCGAGCGCGCACCAACACCCGCACCCGTGCTCCGCGCGGGATGGATTTCAAGGACCAGCGGCGTTCGAGTCCTCCTGCGCGTGATCCTCATGGAACCCCCGACTCCCTGAGCACCGTGCCTGGGGAGCGCCCTGGACAGCAAGCGCTGAAGCTCTTCGTTCTCTCCTGCGTGCCCGGCGGTCAGCAGACCTCCCGCATCGCGAATCCCATCGCGTTCGACCAGGATGCGCCTGGCGCGGTCGTTCGCTTCCATGATGCGTCCACGGCGATCCAGCTGGATCAACCCCATTCGCCCGTTCTCGAGCAGTCCGGCTCGCGATGCGCCCAACGCCCTGGCGTCGGCCATGGCACGGCGAACGCGCGTGGCCTGGTGTATATGGGGCGCCAGGAGCCTGATGACCCGTACTTGATCGTGACCCCAGCCGTCCCTCTCGGTAGAGTTGCCGCAGGACCAGACGATCCCCGATCCGCTCAACCCGTGCATCGCCGTGAAGAGGCCGTTCTGATTGTTGTTGGCGACCCGGAACTCATTGTACGCAGCGGACGTCTTCATCTCCCGGTCGGTGTAGAGATCCGATTTCCAGGCCAACTCGCCATCGTTCAGTCCGGCAAGCCGCGGAATCGCTTCATCCCGCCAGTAGTAGTCGCGGTAGTACAGCTGCCGCAGGTCGTCCCGGCACTCCGCGGCCACAAAGAACCGGGACCACTCCAGCTCGGGCCGACCCCCGGGACCCACGGCTACATACGTAATGCTCTGGCCGGTCGTCCGGATCAGGTCGTTCATCGCGCCAACCGCGGAATCCCAGGGGACATCCCCCAGCGCCGCATCGTACAGATGCTCCACAACCCGTCCGAATCTGTCCGCTCCGGCCATACTTTCCATCCGCTATTATGACCAATATGCGATTATCGATTTGTAGACGTGACAATACCGTGATCTTCCGCCACCTTGCAAGCGCGACCGAGGCCAAAACCCGGGTGACCTCCATGACACTCATCGACAACCCCCACCGCATCGCGGCCTTGCCCGGTCTTCTCCTCGGGCTGGGCTGCTTCTCCGCCGCACCATCGGCCATCGCCGCCCAGGCACTCACCGATCCGGGCCGGATCTCCCTGACCGTCGGCCTTGCGGCCGTCCTCCCGGCCGGCGTCCGCTTCGTCGATGGCGAAGAAGTGGGGGAGGCGGCTCTATACGGTGGCGATCATTTCGACACCGGTACCGTCGGGTCCGGGTTGGAGTACGGCCTCGCGGCGGGCTACCGACTCGGGGCGTTTCGCGCCCAGGTCGAGTTGGGGGTCACGAGCCAGTTCGCGTACGAGGGTCAATCGAACTATACGCCCGGCGGGCCGGTGCAGCCGAGCGAGGCACGCATGAAGGCCCGCCGGCTACTGCTGTCGGGGTTCTACGGGTTGGGGGCGCTTGGCGCGCTGCGCGCGTGGGTGGGCGCGGGACTGGGCGGGAACCGCCACCACGTCACCGACTACATCCAACGGTTCCCCAACCCCCACGACCCTGCCGGACCCCTCCGCAGGGGAACCAGCGGCGAGGTGCCCTACACGTCTCTTCCCTCGACCACGGGCAACGCTTTCGCATGGATGCTCGCTGCTGGCCTGACCGTCCCCCTGGGGAGCGACGCGCTGCTGGATTTCGGGTATCGCTACACGGACGCCGGACGCATCGGCACTGCCGTCGGGGACATCGAGGTGGTCCGCTACAACGAGGACGGCAGCCGCCGACTCCTGCTGATCACCATCAACCCAACCATCGCCGACCTCCGCCAGCATTCCCTCACCACGACACTCCACTGGCTTCCGTAGTCGCGGCGGACCGGCCGTCTGGCGCTCCTCGACACCTTGCTCCAGCCAGATCCTAGTAGGTTCAAGCGGGGCGCTTAGCTCAGTCGGTTCAGAGCGCCTGCCCTACAATCCTCGCAGAGGGGACGTGAATCCCGGCAAGGAATCGTCCAAGTCTAACCAGGACTGCACGATCTGCCGTTCTTGCCGTGAGAACGTGATCGGGCCGATCGTGCTCGAATAGCGGAAGAATCGGGTCGAATAGCGGGAGTTCCGGCAGCATCCGGCCCATCAGCTCCTGGTTTTCTCATGCTGTTCCCGGATCTCAGCCAACGCACGCATGCCTGCACATCCTCCCAATTCACATTGATCACGGGACGGCGTCCGCGTCCCCACCTCTCATCCTCCGGGTGGTACCCCCCGCATCCTCTACTCCCCACGCACGCGTCCCACTCCGCAAGCGTCACCTCGTACTTTCGTCGTTCCCGCACTCCTTCCAGGCTGGAGCTACGTCCCGCACTTCACGACAACCTGGGGACCGCGCCAACCCCCAAATTTCGGACCACTGCTTGGGGGCGAGGGGTCCAGCATCGTCGTAGCTGTGCCAGGACCGTCACTGTGAGCGCTCCAGCGGCCAGAGTTGCACATACTCCACATGATGATATGCCAGGGACCCCCGCTCCGCGCGGGGTTGATCATCGAGTTCGTCGAGGGTGCGACCGAGGATGTAGTTCTCGCCGATCTCGAAGATGTGGAGCCCTGCGGGAGTCTCGACAAACCCCAGGACCTGTCCCGCCGGATCGAAAACGGTCCAAAGCGGAGCAGATCGCTCTTCACCCGGAACCTCGTATTCGCGGATCCAGAGGTGATCCGCGGCGTCGGACACCACCGATGCGAACGCCGGCACGTGCTCCGCCACCGGTGTCGACTGGAGCTGTCGGCCCAACCCCCTTCGCCCCGAGTATGCGTTCGCGGCAACCTCCGCCTCGATGTACGCCTTGATGTCACGGGGGCCGGGCGCCCGCGTTCCATGGTCCCGTCTGACGATTCGCGCCAGTGAGCCATCCAACCCGAAAGCCTTCAGTTCGTACCGGCTCGTCGTGCCGATGACGACCAGGTCTCCCCAGAGCGCCCGCACCGAGCGACGCCCGAAGATCTTCTCAACCAGCGTTTCCTGGTCGGTCCCCTCATCGACGATGTACAGCTCGAGGCTCGGATGCGTTCCGAGGGAACTCCGCAGGCCTCCTTCCGCGTCCCGGATCTGCACCACAGTCGTATCGGTGTAGTCGCTCGCGTAGGTCGCCACGATCAAGCCGTCTCGCGTGACGTACTCGGGAGCAAACCAGTGCTCTTCGTCTACGAATGTGAAGGTGCGGCCGTAATTCCCCTGTGTGTCGTGGACGGAGATACCGTAACCGAATTCCCTGGATCGCCCCCAGGCGATGATCGAGTCACCCGGCCAGCGAGCCAGCCCATGGACCCTGACGACTTCCTCAGTCCTGCCAATGTACTCTTCGGTCGCACGGTTGAATCTCCCGCCCCAAGTCCCTGCGTGATATCCCGAAGGCTCGTAAACACTCATGCCGGCCTCGCGGTGCACGACGACGATTCGCCCGTCCCGCAGTGTCGTCGCGTCAAGCGCAAAAAAAGTCGGGTTGGGACCGTGGCCCATAGGAACCCTTATCGAAACCCTTGGCTGCGGACCGATCCGCCAGGGGAGCCGCGATCGGTCCGTCGGCCGTCTGTTTTCGATGATCTGTATGCCCGCGCTGTCCCGGACCTGGCTTGCCGCATCGCCCGGGAAACCGTCTCCCTGCTGGCACGCCATGCTTCCAGCGGCGATCAGGGTCGCCGCGACATCTCTCAGTCGACCGTCCATCCGCATTCTTCGCTTTCGACCCTGAGAATCAACCACGGGATACCTTACATACCCCAGACTGACAGAAAGGATGCCAATCGTTTCGCCGCGCGCGTGACGTCGACGATTTTGGCCGCGATGTGCGATGAGGACAGGGAGTACGAGTCGGCGAGGCCGACGTTGACCCTGTACCCCAGGTCGGCGAGCGTCTGGATGGTGATCGCAGTCAGGGGCGCGGACTCACCGAGTTGGGTCGCCGGCGTCATGAGTTCGTTGCCCATGACCGATTCCCGCCAGTGTCCGTCGTCGCCCCGGCCAGAGGGGCGGTTCATCCGAGGGTCGGGTTCTTTCCGACTGCCGAGGTTGGCACTTCAGCCGGCCGCTGGCCGTTCGCCTGGCTCTCCCGGATCTTCCGGACGTAACGCTTGACCTGTCCGCAGCCTCCGGGATACCCCTCTTCCCGGATCTCCCGAAAGAGCCGGGCCGCGCTGAGGTGCGGGTGGTCCGACAGACGCCGGTCGATGTAGACCCTGTAGGGGTCGATCTTGGTGGGTCTCGGAGCTCTGGGCCCGTACACCACTGTGGTGTCCTCAGGATCGCGCTCGAGCTCGCCCTCCTGGATCCAGTTGTAAAGGGTTCATCTGCTGATCCCCAGACGGCGGGCGGTCGCCGTCTTGCTCACGCCCTGCTCCAGGCAGCGCCGCATCTGGATCCACGTTTCGATTCCGAACATGCTGTCGTCCGATTTCAGGAATGGGAGCCCGGGTTCGTGCGCCGGTGTCAAGCCCTCACCCCCCGCCCGGTGAATCCGGACGGGGGGTGAGGCGTCCTGCCGCCCATCGGCCTGGCCGGTGAGTCGGCCAGGCCGATGGGGTTGAAGGGTTATGAGCCGCCGTGTTCGCTTTCTGCGACACTGGCCGCCCCGGAGCGTGTCCACTCGTTGTCGGTACCTGGAGTACCCTGTACCGACTCGACGGCAACCGTGAAGGCCGCTCTGAGGTCCGCTGAGGTGACGGTGACACTGGCGCCAACGCCGGTAGCGGTAGCGACAGGCAGGCTTTGGCTGTAGTCGTCACCAATGTTGACGGTCCATTCCCTGATGAGGTCCTAGAGGTTGGTGGTGCCACTCAGGATCACCGACAGGGTCGCTCCACCCACATTGGCCACGGCGAACTCGGCGACGACCCGGAACTACCAGTCGCCATCCGACACGGCGCTCCACTTGACCACGAGCGAATCGGTGTCCGCAGCGTCCGGCTCCTCGCGTGTCGCAGTGACACCGCTGGCCGACGGACCCTCCAGCGTCGCGTCGATCCGGTAGGTGCTGACCGGCGGCACGTTGAGCGAGAACTGACCGTGAGGGTCGACGACTCCAACCGTGTCGTGCGGCTCGTTCTGACGGACAACAATCTGAGAGGATCCATCCCGTCGGGAATCGGCAACCTGACCAGTCTCTCGTTGCTGGGGCTCGGCGAAAACCACATCGAGGGCGCGATTCCACCCGAGCTTGCTGTCGCAGCGCGAGATTCTGGACGCGCTGTACGAAGCAACGAGGGGTGAAGATTGGGCTTTCGCGAAAAATTGGCTTACCGAAGCCCCGCTGGGGAATGGTACGGTGTCAGCGTCCACGGCCAGGGCCGGGTGACCGCGCTGGACCTGTCGGACAATGATCTGACGGGCCGGATCCCGGTGAACTCGGCCAGCTGACCTGACCGCGCTGGACCTCTCGGAATCCTTTTCCCTGATATGGCCCGCAGCCAACAGGTTGGGGGGCGTGATCCCACCCGAACTCGCGAATCTGACCAACCTGGAGACGTTGAGTATCGGTGGCAACCTCAATATCTCGGGTCCGATACCACCCGAAATCGGAGACCTTGTCAAGCTGAAAGACCTGAACCTCGGGGGTAACAGCCTCACTGGCCGGGTGCCCCGGGAATTGGGTGAATTAGTGGCGTTGCGCGGCCTGTATCTCCACCGGAACAGAGGTTTGGAGGGGCCGCTGCCCACCGAGTTGACGGCCCTCGGCGAACTCGATGTTCTCCTCGCCAGTGATACGAACCTGTGTGCCCCGTTGGATGCGGCGTTCCAGGCGTGGCTTCTTGGCATTACGCGTGTCGAGATAGAGTTCTGCCCGGCATCGGACCACCGATGAACGGCAGAGCGGCTGGTCAACTGGGCACGCATGGCGCGTGTGTGCCCACAGCCTGACCCGGCCGGTTCACGCCTCCGCGTCGCTATACGCGATGTGCGCATTGGTGAAGCGCAGGCGCGGCCCCTCCACCGCGTCGCCCGGCTTCCGCCCTACCCCTTACCCCTCGGAAGACCCCCAATACCATCGATCCCAAGCGATCCTGCGGTTCGTAGGTTCCCCGAATCGCCCACGATGCGCCTCGCAACGGCCTCTGACTAGCGAACATGATTAGGCGCACATGCTCCACCTGAATTGGGTAGGTTCAAGCAGCGGGGCGCTTAGCTCAGTTGGTTCAGAGCGCCTGCCTTACAAGCAGGAGGTCGGCGGTTCGAATCCGTCAGCG
>VXQO01000110.1 GCA_009838975.1 Gemmatimonadota bacterium
CCGATAGGCCCAGCCCCCGCCGAGCCCGCCGCCGATCAGCGCACCACCGACCAGCACATCGTCACCCGAAGCCGCGACCGACATCCCGAAGCCCGCCGGAACCGGCGCGTCATCGGCCCGGATCGTGTGCGCCAGCGTCCAGCCGGTGCCCCCCGTGCCGCCCGGGGTGAAGTGGTGAACGGTGCCCGTTCCGGTCTCCAGCGGCGCCCCGGCGAAGATCTCGCCACCGGAGACGGCCACGCTCCAACCCAGCGCCGCCTGACCTCCCGCCGGGCCTTCCAGGCGCTCGTCCATCGACCAGCCGTCCGTGCCGCGTCGATAGACGTGCACGGAGCCCGGCAGCAGGGTCGGCGTCCCGACACCGGGAACCAGGGCGACCATCTCACCGGGCGCGCCCACGGCCGCGAGGCCGTTCTCCACGTCGACGGAGGTCCCGAAACCGGCCCCAGCCGGCTCATCCGCGCCGGTCCAGACCGCCACCTGCGCCCATCCCCCGCCGCGCCGACTGTACAGCACCGCGGCACCCCTGCCCGACTGCGCTCCGGGCGCGCCCGCGATCAGGTCTTCGCCGTTGGTCGCAACCGCCTGCCCGAAGCGTGCCCCCGCACCGGCCCCGTCCCAGGTGAGGCGCTCGTCGAACGTCCACCCGTCCCCATCGCGCCGGTACACATGGACCGCCCCCGTGCCATCCATGGGAGCCCCGACGACCAGCAGGTCGCCCGCGACGTCCAATCCCGCGCCGAATGCGGTTTCCGATTGCGCCCTCTCCGGCGAGAGCGATGCGACCTCCGTCCACTCGTCCCCCGACCGGCCGAAGACGTGAACGCCCCCCTGCCGTCCCGATGGCATCGGGAAGATCTCGAGTCCGCCCGGCCTGCCGACAAAGATCCGGCCATCCGCAATGGTCACCGACGCCGAAAAGGCCGACAACGCACCGACGGCCGGAACGGAGCCGTCTGCAGGCGGCATGCTCTGCGCCGCCGCCGTGCCTGGAGCCGTGGCGAGAGCCATTGCCAAGGCAATTGGCGCCGCGAATGGAAGAAGTCTCGATTTCATGGGATCCCGATCCTGTCGTAGTGTTTCAAGTCTGGCTTCGACGTGTCCCATAATGGCCCCGTAGCCCCGTGGCGTGCCATCTTGAATCCCCGAAGTGATACGTCCCTGGAGGAGCCAAATGACCCTGAAGCGCCTTCCCGCCGGCAGCAAAGTCGTCCTCGCCGCGGTCCTCGCTGCAGCGACCGTCGCGGCCTGCGAATCGGACACGGAACCCGTCCACCTCGCTACGGCGCATCAGATGGGGCCGGTGGCGTATCGCGACCCGGCAGGCGCGGCCTCCCCGGACGGCCGGTGGCTGACCTTCACCGAGGGCAGGGAAGTGAGGGTCATGTCCCTTGCCACGGCCGAGACCCGGACCCTAGGCATCGCGCCCAGCCAGGTCCGCTATCTGGCATGGCACCCGGGCAGCGGGCATCTCCTGGTCCACGAGCGCTCCTTCGACCGACGCCGGCAGGACTGGTTCGTCTACGACATCGACACAGGCGGCAAGGAGACGCTCTGGGGCGGCAGCGGAAACCTCTCTGGCGACCTGCCTTCCCGCTCCAGCCTCCTCGAGATCAGCTGGGCGCCGGACGGCGAATCGGTGGTGGGCGTCGTGAGGGGCACGGCCGGGTCTCAGGTGTGGCGCATCTCCGCCGCCGGGGATTCCGGAGAAATGGTTACCGAGGGCGGCCGCCTCTTCTACCCGGTGGTCTCACCCGGAGGCGAGGTCGCATGCATCGAACGGGTCGCCGGCATCCAGCATCTACGCTATCCCTGCGCACGGGATCCGGTGAGCTGGCTGGCGGGCCATCAGCCGTATGGTCACGTCGCGTTTTCTCCCGATGGCGGCGAGATCTACTACGCCGCGCCCCGCGAGGAGGGCCCCCTCGAGCTCTGGGCGCGGCCCGTCGGTGGAGGAGCTCCCGAGTTGCTCGCGACCGCGGAGCGCGACGCGTACGGCCCCGGCGTCATGGGTGGCGGCGATATCGTGTACCGCAGCCAGTGGTACATGGTCTCCCTGTCCGCAGTCCCCGCGAACGGCGGCGAGGTCACCCCCATCACCACCTTCCAGTCCGAGACGCCCACCTGGAACCCGGCGGGCACCCGGGTCTCCTTCACCTTCGGGCGCTGGCGCATCGCCACCGACGACGTGGACTATCCCGATATCGACCAGCACATCGGCATCGTGGACTTCGTCGGACAGCTCCCCAAAAACGCACCCGACCGCGTAGTCCGGCAGTCCTACTCGGAGGACCAGGGGATGCACTGGTCGCCGAACGGGCGCTGGATCGCCTACCACAGCCACATCGATCAGACCGACGACATCTACCTCATCCCGGTCGACGATCCGTCGTCGCCCCGGCTCATTTCAACCGACGGCCACGAAACCGGCTGGCCGCGCTGGTCGCCCGACGGGCGCTGGATCGCCTACCCGAGCTACACCCGCGACGCGGCCGGCGCGCGCAAGAGCCACCTGTACGTCATTCCGGTGCACCAGGAGACGGGCGAAACCGGCCCGCAGCGGTCGGTGGAGCTGCGCGAATTCCCGCACGACGCGCTGCAGGCCGAATGGACCGCCGACTCGGAGCAGCTTGTTTTCGAAGCCGCGGAAGGGGCCGGCCACAAGGCGCTGTACCGGGTCCATCGGGATGGTGGCGAGCCGGAGCGCTTCCACGAGTGGGAGTCCAACCAGGTCCATTCCGGGATCGCGGTTTCGCCCGACGGTGAATGGGTGGCGTACATCGGGCCCGGGAGCGACGGCTACTTCCAGGTCCACCGCGTGCCCCTGCACGGCGGCGAGGCACAGCAGCTCACGGTGGACCGGACGCAGAAGACGCAGCCGGCGTACGATCCCACCGGTGCGTGGCTCGCCTACACGGTGTTCAGCTACGAGGCGCGGTTCTGGAGGCTCGCGCGCTAGTCGCACCGGCGGCGGAAGGGCGCCCTACCACCTCCGCACCTTCCCCGTGACCTCCACGTCGACCGGAACGCCGTCGACCGACCGCGGCAACCTGGCGCGCAGCCGCGGGTCGTCCTTCTCCAGGTACACCTTGATGCAGGGCTTGCCGCCCCGCAGCCCCTGGGCCGTCCCGGTGACGCCCTTCAATCCCATCACCCTGCGGTTGAGGCGGTCCTGAGCCCGGTCCACGGAGCCGCTCACCCGGTCAGTTCCCGTCGATCTCGACATCGAACCGGTCGAGGACCAGGTCGATCGGGTTGGCTAGCGTGGTGGTCTGGCTGCCCGCGAAGAGAAGCCCGACGGGCCGGCGGGCTTCCGCCCCGGGTCCGTCGGCGACGATCAGCGAACCGGAGTCGCCCGGGCCCGAGAACCCGTTGCCCGAGACGACGATCTGACCTGTGAACCGCGCCGTGCGGTCACGGAAGCCCACGTTCATGGCGGCATTGATGCCGGTGATCCGTCCCTTCGTGTGTCCGGTCGTGCGCCCGTACTTCTGCACCGCCATCCCGAGGCGCGCCGCCGCCGTCCCGCTGCGCGGCGTGCCGTACCCGTTGGAAGGCGTGCTGTTCCCCAGATTGTCGGTTGTGGTCGAAGCGATGGCCGCGTCGATGCGGTTTTCGGGACACACGGGGAAGGGCTGGCAGAACCGGATCGGCTCGAAGTCGTGCAGGTTGCCGATCGCGTCGGTCGGGTTTGCGCCTCCGTCGACGGTTCCCGGCTGCAGGATGTTGTCTCCCACCTCCGCCTGGTTCCGGTTCGCATAGACGTGGTTGTTGCTGAGGGCGAAGACCTCCGAGCCGGAGACCACGCGCGCAGCGATCGTGCCCGCGGTTACGTCGACCTGCCCGGTCGAGACGCCGATCGGCACCGGTCGCGGGAAGTTGAGCCGGGGGTCGGTGATGTCGGACGAGGCGGGAGGCTCCAGCGCGCGGAACGGCCCGGTCACCTCGGTGACGACCGCGTGGCCCTCGAAAGTGGCCGGAAGCGCCAGCGCACCCGTCTCCAGGAGGTCCCCGCGGGTAAGGAAGACCTTCACCACGGGCCGACCGCTCACATCGAAGGCGATTGCCGTTCCGGCGACGCCGGGCTGGCTGAGGAGGTCCTGGTTCAGCAGGTTCTGGGCGGCCATCGCGGCCGCGAGGTCCTGGCGGAGCAACGCGTCGAAGTCCTGGCTGCCACCGGGAGCATCGCCCAGGGGCCGGAAGAAAAGAGCGTCCAGCACGATGGCGGCCGCCAGAGCACCGTATCGCAGGAAGCGACTGTCGGACATGGCCATCATCTCCTTGCCGAGGCGTGCCTGGGGCAGGGCGCGTCGGCGCCTTGCCGTGAAGGTGCGGACGCCCTGTTCACATCCATCTGCTCATCGACCATGTATAAGATACCCGCTGCGCGCGCAACAGGTTTCGGTTCGGGAACCGCGGCCCGCCCCTCACTCGTCGTCGGGAAACAGCCCTCCCTGGTGCTCGCCCGGCAGCGGAGGGAACCGGCGCAGTGCCGCGCGGCGGCCGTCCCAGCGTATCGGCATGGGGATGTCCACGTAGTCGCCGAGTTCCGGATCCTCGTGCCGCTGCACCATCCCGGTTGCAGCGGTCTGGGGGTCCGCCAGCGCTGAGGCCACGTCGTGGATGGGGGCCGCGGGTACCCTGTGGTCGCGCAGCAGGCGCAACAGGGCCGAGACGGAGTGGCGGCGGGTCCGCTCCGCCACGAGCCGGGCCAGCGCCGCGCTGTTGGCGACGCGGCTCGCGTTCTCCGAGTAGTCGGCGTGCGTCGCGAGCTCCAGCCCGAGGGCATCGCAAAGGCGGCGAAAGATGACGTCGTTGCCGGCGGCGATCATCACCGAGCCGTCGCTGCAGGGGAAGGCCTCGTACGGCGCGATCATCGCGATGGAGGTGCCCATCGGGCCCGGGACGCTGCCGGTGGCGAGGTAGCCCGTCACATGGTACGACATCCACGCGAGAGCGGTGTCCAGCAACGATACGGTGACGTGGCAGCCCCGTCCCGTACGGTCACGCTCCCTCAGCGCGCCCAGGACCCCGATCGCAATCCACATTCCCGCGCCGAGATCCACGACGGAGGCGCCGGCCCTGACCGGGTTGCCACCCGGTTCGCCGGTCACCGACATCAGCCCCGACATGGCCTGCATGAGCGGATCGTACCCGGGTTCGTTCTTCAGCGGGCCCTCTGTCCCGTAGGCCAGCACGGACACGTAGACGACCTCGGGATTGATCTCGCGCACGCTCCGGTAGTCGATCCCGAAACGTTCCGCGCCTCCGGGCCGTAGCGCCTGAAACACCACGTCGGACTGCCTGGCGAGTTCGCGGGCGCGCGCCTGCCCTGCTTCGGTTCCCAGATCCAGAACCACGCCGCGCTTGTTGCGGTTGACCGCCTGGAAGAGCGTGCTCTGGCCCCGGATGAACGGCGGGCCCCATCGCCGCGCGGGATCGCCTCCGGGCGGCTCGACCTTGACGACATCGGCGCCCAGATCGGCCAGGACCTGCGTCGCGTAAGGGCCCGCAAGGTTCTGCGAGAAGTCCGTCACGCGCAAACCGGCGAGCGGGGTGATCGCGCCCCCGGAGCGGTCACGGCCGCTGGATGGCTCGTCGGAGGCGGCAGCGTCTCCCTTGCTGGGGTATGACATGAAGCGCTTCTTTACTTGAGTGCCGGAATCGAGCGACAGGAAGATGGAAGATATGGAGACGATCAGGATCCCCAACAGCGCGACCTATTCGCCCATCGCGCTGACCGACCTGATATTCATGGCGCCTCTGGCATCGCGTATCCTGCTGGGCGCCACCTTGCCCGGAAGGCTCATTCAGGCGGCTGCCGCCGGAGCCTACGCGGGCGCCGTGCTGGGCGACTGGGCGAGTCGCCGCGGCGTAAGGAAGATCGACTTCCTCGCGACGTACACCGCCGACGTCAAGCACATGCACGAGATGTCGGAGGCCCGCCGCCGGGAAGACGTGCAGCGCTTCTCCGAAGAACTCATGGCGATCCATGAGCCCGTGAAGCGGAGCCGCGACATCCTCGCCGCCGATGTGAACGAGCGCCTGACGTCGTATATCGCGGGCATCACCGGACAGCGGGTGGAAACGAGCAATTCGGTGCGCGAACTGACGCTCGCCCGCCTGATGATCCCATTTGCCGTGGGCAGCTGCGACATTCTCTCCGGCGACATCGCGGTGTTCCGGAGCACGGGCGTATTCGAGCCGCACATCCTCGCCCACGAGTTCTGCCACCGCAAGGGGTATCTCAAGGAACTCGAGGCCCAGGCGCTTGCCTACCTCGCGCTGTCGCGGTCGCGGGATTCGCAGCTACGACAGTCGGCCCTCGCCGAACGGGTCTACCGCAACCTGCGCGTGCTCGACGGCGACGACCCGAAGCGCTACGGCGAGCTGCTCGAAGCGACCCCGCTCTCAGGCGAGGTGCTCGAGGACTTCCGCCGCCTCCGTCCCCCCGACCAGCGTCAGGGGGTCGTTTCGAACGCCATGAAGCAACTCTACGATTCGCGTATGAAGATGACCGGCCAGAACGGGCTATCGGACTACGACCGGGGCTTCACCAACTTCCTCTATTCGTACGAGGCGGCGGTGGCGGAGGGCAGGGCGTCGATCTAGTTGGACTGGCGCCAGCCGCCCAACGGCATCCGGAACGCCAGACCCACCGCCCCCGTTCCCGCACCCGAAGGGGCGCTGAAGCGCAGGCCCTCCAGACGGACCGGCACCCACGCCTGGCGCTTGGCGAAGCGACCCAGCACGAGCCCGGCCGCCACACCGACGCCCGCTCCGATCGCGAATCCCCGCAGCGCGGCCTCGCCGCCCGATTGCGCATCGTCGAGGCAATCGTCCGTCGTCAATCCCAGCTCGATCGCGGCCTCGTTTGCGTGGCACTCGTCTCTCCACCCCCAGGCGAAGGTCGCACCGGCCAATCCCGAGACGCTCGTCGCAATCAGCAGCACGCGCTTCGTGTCGGTCACCGTGGCGCGCCGCTCGAGCAGGGCTCCCGCGCCGAGCGGTATCCAGTAGACGGGTTCGGCGCCGGTTTCGAAGAGCAGGGTATCGCCCACCATCCCGACGACGTTGCCTTCCAGCGGGATCGGATACAGGACGGGTGGCGATGCCGGGCCGCCCCGCAGCACGGTCGCGCCCGTGATGCGCACCATCTGGCCCATCGACAGCTGCTCGCTCTCCTGGGCGACGAGCGCGCCGCTGCCCCAGGGGCCGCCGGTGGCCGGCAGTGCCACACCGAGCGCCATCGAAATCAAGTATTGCCACGTCCTCATCTCATGCCTCCCGCAGTGCGCTCCAAACACCCTGAAGGTCCAACCGTCTAAAGATAGGGTCGAAGCATCGAGCCCACGCTGAAGACCAGTTCGAACGCACCCCCGGGCATTCCCCACACGCCGTCGATCCTGACGATGTCGTGGACCGCTCCCAGTCCCAGACCCGCGTAGCCGAGCAGCCCACCGGTGCCGCCGACCTGCCAGGCGTCCGCCAGCGAGGCAGGAGTGGCGCCGACAGCCCCCGCGCCCGCCAGGAGACGCGCCGACAGCCATCCGGACAGCAGCGCCATGGAGGCCTCGCCCCGGGCCAGCGCGAACCTGCGCCCCCCGTAGGCGCGGTAGGGGTGACCGGGCAACGTCCCCCGCCCGCCGAGCAGGAAGTGAAGCTGAGTGGGCAGCTCACCCCAGGCCGCGCCGACATCCAGCATGAACGTCGCGCGGCGTGACAGGTCGTTCCGAGCCACGTTGCCCTCGATCCGTGCCGCCAGCTTGGCGACCCCGCCGCCGCTCCATCGCCCGGCGGTCCCGGTCACGCCCGCCTCGGCGCCCCATGCCCCAAGGCCTTCCCAGCGACGGACCACTCCGCCGCTGAGCGCAGCCCACACCCCCTCGTCCACAGGACGCACCGCCCGCCCCGGTTCCGGCGAGCCGAACCCGATGGGCGATCCCACGGCCGACATCTCCTCCCGGACGGCCCCAACGCGAATGCTGGCGGCGCTTCCGATCGCACGGTCGAGCCCCACGCCAACTCCGGTCGCGAACCAGGGATCGGTGTAGTCGTGGTTTCTGAAGAGGGCGGACACGGTATTCACGGCCCCCGATGCCCCCGCGAACGGCCCCGCATCGCGCAACTGGTGCCAGTGGATGGTCACGGTTGCCGTCGCGGCCTCCCCGACCATCCATCGCCCGCGCACCCTCGCGGTGAGCTCGCCGCTGCCGGCCCCATACCCCGGCAGTGCGTCCAGCTTGACCGCTTCCTTCGGCGAATACGACGCCCCCAAGCCGAAGTGCACGCCTTCCGCGCGATTCGCTCTCAGTACCGACGATACCCGGTCGGCGTAGACGCGCACCTTCGGCAGCCCGCTCACCAGGTGGGCACGGGCCGCGCGGCGCGCCTCGGCCTCGATGTCGGCCGCGCTTACCGGAGACAGCCCCTCCTCGGCCATCCTGTCCATCAGTCCGCCGCGGAACTCGGCCGAATCGGCCGTGTTGTACGGCGGGCGCGTTACCAGGGCGGGGGCCGAGAAGAAGCCCGGGTCCAGCTCCGGGTTGAACTCGAAGTCCACCACGTCCAGGGTCGCGCGGATCACCGAGCCCACCGGCAGGTCCAATTCCGGGATCTCGCGGCGCACCTCGACCACCTGGCGGTACGGCAGCAACAGGCCCCCCTCCCAGAGGCGGTGCTCCAGTCTGACCGTGACCCGGTCCGTGCGGGGATCCACGTACGAGGAAGGTGTGAAGCTGAAGGTCATGCGAACCAGCGCCCCCGAATCGACGTCGAGGAAGACGCTGCCCAGCATGCCGGGGCGGTCCTCTCGACGCGGCCGGACCTCCACCTCGTAGACGCGGATCGGCGCGGGAAGACCGAGGACGCTCAGGCGGATCGAGTCGGTGACCAGGTAGTGGTAAGTCTCCTCGCCGTCGCTGCCCAGGGGGTGCGGCACGTCGCGCACGTCGCGCCCTTCCCCGATGGCGATTCGGTCCCCGAACCCGTTCTGGACCGCGGTGAGACGGTCGATGTAGTAGTGGAAGTCCTCGATGGGGAGGAGTTCGCGCTTCCGCAGGGCCCGGATGACCTGGCGCCGCTGGCCTGCTGCGTTCTGGTAGAGGTCGACGGCCACCTGGTCGACGCGCATGGGGATCGGGGCGCCACCCTCGTCGCGGTCGAGGTAGAAGTAGATGTGCCCTTCGGCGTCCGCGCGATAGGCGGCGAAGGCGGCAAGGGACTGCGGCGACTCGCGCAGTTCCCGTGCCTTGCGGATAAGGGCCAGGACGACCGGATCGTCAACGGCTGCGTCCTGGGCAGCGGCGGAATCCACGCCCGGAAGCATGGCGCAGACCCACCAGAGGCTGAAGAGACCGGCCCGGCCGGCAAACTCGGCAGGCCGGCGCCCCCGGATCAGGTGATGTCGCTGAGCGTGAGCCCGTTCTTCCGCAGAAATGCCGTCAACCCCATCTTGTCGATCGACCGCAAAGCGGAAGTTGAGACCTTGATGCGAACCGACTTGCGAAGCTCAGGGACGAAGATCCGCTTCGTCTGCAGGTTCGGCAGCTGCCGCTTCTTGGTCTTGTTGTGAGCATGGGAAACGTTGTAGCCCACAAGGGGGCGCTTCCCGGTGATGTCGCACTTGCGAGACATCGTGTGAGTCCTCCGTTCGTACCCCGGACGCCTACTTTTCTTCCTTGAAGAGAACGTGACGGCGCAGGACGGGGTCGTACCGCCTGAGCTCGAGGCGCGAGGGGTTGTTGCGCTTGTTCTTGGTGGTGCTGAAACGATAGGGGCTCTCGGTGCTGGACATCTTGATGATGACGCGAGGGCCCTTCGATTTCTTCGCCATGATCTCTCCTTATGTTGCCCGGCACCAGGTTGGCCGCAGACTCCAGATAAGATAGCCCGTTGACCGCGCTCGTCCAGATGGAATAGAATTACTGCTGCCCCTTTTGCTCGCCGCGCACCGCGACCGACGCGGAGCGACTGTCAAGGAAGATCAGCAGTGAAGCCAGGAATCCACCCCAAGTACCGCCCCGTCGTCTTCCAGGACGTTTCCACCGGCTATTCGTTTCTTACGCGCTCGACGATCTCCACGAAGCGCACGATCGAGTGGGAGGACGGCAAGGAGTATCCGCTCGTCACCCTCGAGATCTCGTCTTCGTCCCACCCGTTCTACACGGGTACGCAGCGCCTCCTCGATACCGCGGGGCGCGTGGAACGCTTCCAGCGCCGCTACGGGCGCAGCGACGACTAGCGGGGCGGCGGGCGACGCGCCCTCGACGCGCTGTCCGGTGCTACCGCATCGGTTCCCACAGCGCGTCCTGTTCCCGGAGCCTACATGATCGACCCGGCCGCCGACCACCTCGTCTACGTCGTCCCCGATCTCGGTCCGGCGGTACGCGCCGTCGAGGGTCGCCTCGGGGTCCCCTTCACCCCCGGCGGCAGCCATCCCGGACTGGGGACACGCAACGTTCTGCTGCGGATCGGGCCCCGGATCTACCTCGAGCTCCTCGGCCCCGATCCCGGGCAGCCGCGTCCTCCGAGCGGTCTGTGGCTCGCCGCCGGGGGAGGGGTTCGTCCGTCACTGGCCACCTGGTGCGTTCGCAGCGATGATCTGAACGGCCTGGCCGCCGGCCCCGCCCGCCACCTGGTTGGCCCGGTACGGTCGATGTCGCGGGCCAGACCCTCGGGCGACCGCATCGCCTGGACCTTGACGATGCCGCAGACGCCACCGCCGCACGGCGGAATCGTCCCCTTCTTCATCGATTGGGGCGAGACCGCCCACCCGTGCGAAGACCTGCCGGATCACGGCGTGAGCCTCTCGGCGCTTCGGGGGCGGCATCCCGCTCCAGCTGCGGTCCGCGCCGATCTCGACGCCCTTGGTGTGGAGCTGGCGGTGGAGGCCGGTGCCCCGTCGCTGCACGCCGAACTGCGAACGCCCGCCGGGACTATCGTCGCCCTCTAGTCCCCCTCCAGTCTCGCCCTCAAGCTCGGGCTAGCGGGCGGGCTCCTCCACCTGCGCGTACGCGTCGTGCTCGTGGATCGACTCGAAGTTGACGACATGGACGCTGAACCAGGTCACCTGGTGCATCTTGCGGAGGCGCAGCGTGACCTCGCGGACCAGGTCCTCAACGAACCGGGGATTGTCGTACGCGCGCTCGGTGACCCACTTCTCGTCGGCTCTCTTGAGCACCGGATAGAGCTCGCAGGAGGCTGATCCGTCCACCAGCGCCACGATGTCCTCGATCCACAGCTCTCCCTCGAAGCGAGCCTGCACCGTCACGATGCTGCGCTGGTTGTGCGCCCCCCGCGCGCTGATCTCCCGCGAACACGGGCACAGCGTCGTCACGGGAACCTTCACGGTGAGGATGAAGTCGTCGTCGGCTCCGCTGGAGGCGTCGAAGGCGCAGTCGTACGACAGCAGGCCCGCCGCGCCGGTCACGGGCGCTTCCTTTTCCACGAAGTAGGGGAAAGAGATGCTGAGGTGAGCGGTCTCCGCATTCAGACGCTCGCGCATAGTGCGCAGAATGGCGGGCAGCGCTTCCACCGAGATCTCGCCGTCGTACGAATTGAGGATCTCCATGAAGCGGCTCATGTGGGTCCCCTTGAAGTGGTGGGGGAGGTCCACGGACATGTCGATGTTGGCGACCGTATGCTGAGCCGTCTTCCGACGGTCCCTCACGGAGATGGGGAAGCGGATGTTCTGCACACCCACGCGGCTGATCGGCACCTTGCGCGTGTCGGGGTGGGCCTGCACGTCCGCCAGCGGGGTCGCGTCGAGGATCTTCGTCATATGCCTTCGGGCTCTCCGGCGGATTCCGGTTCGGCCAGTCGCCTGGTGTCGATACGGCTCATCTTCTCGTCCACGGCGCCCGCCAGGTCGATCCCGCGGCTGTTGGCGTAGTTCAGCAGGGCGATGCACACGTCGGCCGCTTCGTCTTCGAAGTCGGCCCTTTCGACCGTCCGGCCCTTCCAGACCTTCTTCTCGAGGTTGGCGAGTTCGCCGGTCTCCCCCGCCAGCTCCAGGGCGAAGAAGCGCGGAGGGCGTTCCGGAAAAGCGGCGTTCTGATAGCGGCGAAACTCCGCCTGCAGGGTGCGCAGCCCGCCGTAACCTGTAGGCAACATCCGGCTTGCGGGGTCCTGAACTGGTTGTCGGTTCGTCGCGTCCATGGCGGATTCATGCCGTCCAATCGGGTTCCGTGGTCCGTCCAAACTAGTGAAAAACGGGCACAAGGGCCCATATTCCAACCCATGGACAACTTATCGGCAGGGCGGGGCGCCGCCGTCGCCCGTATCGGGATCGTCTCGGTCTCGGACCGTGCCTCCAAGGGCGAGTACGAGGATCGGGGCGGCCCCGCGGTCAAGGCCTACCTCGGTGACGTCCTCACCTCGCCATGGGAGGCGACCACGCACGTCATTCCCGACGAGGAGGATCTGATCCGCGCGACCCTGGTCGAACTGGCCGACGAGGCCGGGTGCTGCCTGATCGTCACCACGGGAGGTACCGGGCCCGCCCCGCGCGACGTCACGCCGGAGGCGACCGCCGCAGTCCTGGACAAGGAGCTCGCCGGTTTCGGCGAGGTCATGCGTGCGGTTTCCCGGCCCCACGTGCCGACCGCGATCCTCTCGCGCCAGACGGCTGGAGTGCGGGGTTCGGCGCTGATCATCAACCTCCCGGGGTCGCCGAAGGCCGTGCGCGAATGCCTGGATGCGGTCTTCGCGGCGGTGCCCGACTGCGTCGACCTCATCGGCGGGCCCCGCCTGGAAACGGATCCGGACCGGGTGAGGGCGTACCGTCCCCACTGAGTACGATTCGCCCCCGCCCCGGGCGCACCGCAGGCCGCGATGGCCCGGAGCCCACCCCTTGATTTGCCATCGCGTTCCGACGACGATTAAAGGCTACGCAGTTCGCACCGACCCACCGAATCAACCGATAGAGACGCACGGAATGGCCAAGAAGGGCAAACTGGAGAAGAACGAGCGCCGCGCAAAGCTGGTCGCCAAGTACGCCGAGAAGCGGCGCAAGCTGACGACGATCATGAAGAGCGCCGACGCCACGCCGGCGGAAAAGGCGCACGCCATGGCACAGCTGCAGGCACTTCCGCGCGATTCGGCGGCCGTGCGCTACCGCAACCGCTGCCAGATGACCGGCCGTCCGCGCGGCTTCATCGGCAAGTTCGGCCTCTCCCGCATCGCGTTGCGGGAAATGTCGCTCCACGGCCTTATCCCGGGGGTGCGCAAGTCGTCCTGGTAGGGTCCGGGTTCCGTAACGCGTAGCTCCCGACTCGACATGGCGCGTCCTCGAACCGACAGTGGGGAATCCGCGCCGCGCCGCATAGGCAGGTCATACTACGACGAGTCGACCTATTTCGAGGCGGCTTCCCACCTGCACGACTTCGGCAGCCGTTTCCAGCGCTATCGAGTGAAGAGGGTTCTGGATCTCTGCGCCCCCGGGCCGACCGACCGCATCCTCGATCTCGGATGCGGCTGGGGAACGATCACCTTTGCGCTGGGTCCGAAGGTGCGTGAAGTGGTTGGCCTTGATTTCTCCGAGCGGGCCATCACGGGTTGCAACGCGCGCGTGGACGAGTTCGGTCTGGACAATGTGTTCTTCCGGGTAGGTGACGCACGGTCCAGCGGACTCGCGGCGGCGTCTTTCGACGTCGTGGTGGCGGCCGACCTCTTCGAGCACCTCTATCCCGACGACTCCGAAGCCGTGGCGGCCGAGGCGTTCCGGGTGCTCCGTCCCGGCGGCCGCATCGCGGTGTGGACGCCTTGCCGCAGCCATATCCTCGAGGTGCTCAAGAACAACGACATCTTTCTGAAGAGGGACATCAGCCACGTCGACTACAAGTCGATGGCGCGCATGCGGGAGATCCTTGTCGGGGCGGGGTTCGAGATCGCGCGCTGCTACTACGCCGAGTCGCACCTGCCCGGCCTCAGCGCGGCGGAACGGCTGGGGCAGAGATGGCTGCCGCTTCTGCGCCGGCGGATCGCCGTGCTGGCCGTGAAGCCGGAAGCGGCGTGAAATGGCGGTCCATGCGACCCCGCTGACCGAACACGCCGGCATCGAGGTGCCGCTGATCTGCGGCGCCATGTACCCGTGCAGCAATCCGGAACTGGTGGCGGCGGCGTCCGAAGCCGGGGGGATGGGGATTCTGCAGCCGCTCAGCCTCACCTACGTACACGGCTACGACTTTCGCGAGGGGCTGCGCTACATGCGTCGCCTGACCGACAGGCCGATCGGGATGAACGCGTTGATCGAAAAGGGGTCGAAGCGCTACCACGAACGCATGGTGGAGTGGCTCGACATTGCGCTTGAGGAGGGCGTCCGCTTCTTCGTGACCTCGCTGGGGAAGCCTGGGTGGGTCGTCGATCGGGTCGCGCCGCACGGGGGCGTCGTCTACCACGACGTGACCGAGCGGAAGTGGGCGCTCAAGGGGCTGGAGTCGGGGGTGCACGGCCTGATCGGCGTGAATCGCAGGGCCGGAGGACACGCGGGTCCCCGCAGCGTGGAAGAGCTGTTCGACGAGGTGGGCGACCTCGGTGTTCCCGTGGTGTGTGCGGGAGGAGTGGGATCGCCGGCGGAATTCGTCCGGGCGCTCGGAATCGGGTATGCGGGCGTGCAGTTGGGGACCCGGTTCATCGCGACGCACGAGTGCACCGCTTCGGACGCGTACAAGCAGGCGATCGTGGACGCGCGGGAAGAGGATGTGGTCCTCTCCGAGCGGCTCACCGGGGTCCCGGTCTCGGTGCTCAACACACCGCGGATCCAGCGGATGGGCCTGCGCGCGGGACCCGTCGCCAGGCAGCTGCTGCGCAACAACCGCACCAAGCACTGGATGCGGCTCTTCTACGCCGTCAAGTCATTCAGGCAACTCAAGCAGTCGCTCCGGCGCGAGGACCAGGAGCTGTGGCAAGCGGGGAAGAGCGTCGCCGGAATCTCGGGGCTGGAAGCGGCCGGCGATATCGTGCTCCGGTACGCGGCGGCGCTGGAGCCGGCTTCAGGAACCTGACGGCTTGCCGTCCCTGCCCCCGGCCGAGTCCGTGCTCTGCGGTTCCACGATGACCGTCGCCGTGTCGTAGAACTCGAAGCGCCTGGACACTGGAACCACCTGGTCCGCGATCCTCATCAGCGGCTCCTCCGCAAAGCCGCCTGCGGGCTCCAGAGCGGCTTCCGTGTAGCGGCTGCCGGGATTCCAGAGGATCCACTCCTCGATACCGACATCGTAGGCGGCCTGGATCTGGGCGCGCACTTCGGGCGCTTCGTATCGCGGCGGACCGAGCGTGAAGTCCTGGAGCCAGGGGCGCGTGGCTCCTGCCCCCTCGATCACCGCCGAGCGGCGCACCGCGTCCTCCAGCGCCTCCCGCACGATTTCGTAGGGGTGCGAGTTGGGCCTGTCGTACCCGAAACTCCCCTTCCAGTAGTGACTCGGGTACACCATGGGAAGCGCCACGTCCACGACATCGATGAACGACTCCCACACCTGCCCGATCCCGACGTCGCGATTGAACGACGTGGTCACGCCGAAGACGTCGGCGGTGACCTGCACGTCCACGTCGGCCAGCTCTGCGCGGCTGTAGGCCAGGAACTCGCGTATCGCCTGCGGCCTGGGCACGCCCGCGCCTCCGGGGAAGTAGGCGCGCCTCATCGCCGAGGCGGGAGCGTCGGGGAAGCGCACGTAGTCCCACTGGATCTCCGGGAAACCCATTTCGGCGACTTCGCGCGCGATCGCCACGTGGTAGTCCCAGACCTCGCGGTTGTAGGGGTTGAGCCAGACGATCCCCTTGTCGTCGCTCCAGGGGCCGCCCGCAGTGTCCTGCACGGCCAGCTCCGGGTGCGCTGCCGCGATGAGCGGGTCCTTGACGATCACGATCCGAGCGATGGGGTAGATCCCCGCCGCCTCGAGCCGCGCGAGCAGCAACCTCAGGTTCGGAATCCGGATCTCTCCCGTAGCCCCGATCCGCTGCGCGAGCGGAACCTCGGTGGGATGGCTGACGTAGCCGGTCGCGTCCTTGATGTCGACGACGAAGGTGTTGATCTCGGTGCGCCGCGCCAGTTCGGTCAGCGCCGTGATCCGTCTCCGCGACCCCGCGGACCAGGCATTCACATAGAGGCCGCGAACGTGGTCCGGACGAGGAAAGACGAAGACCCGGTCAAGGTCGATGCCTTCGGTTCCCGGTCCCTCCGGGGTCGCGTCCGCCTGGGGGTCGCGCACGGCGGCATCCGTCGCAGCAACCTCCGGGGTAACTTCCCTCTCGATGCCCTCCTGGACGGTGTTGCCGTTCGTCGCAGCTGCGGCGTCCGCGGCTTCGGGCGGAGAAGCTTCGGCTGTGCCACCGTCAGAGCCGTTGTCGGCTGAGCAGGCTGCCACCAGAACCGTGGCGAGCATGAAGCGCAGGGCACATTTCATGTCCCGAATATAGCAGTAATCGCACCCGCTGTTTTAGCCGTACCGGATTTCCGCAGCCGCGCGCGCTGCGCTATCTTGTGTGCCGCCGGCACGCGCCGGTTTCGGGGCCATAGCTCAGCTGGGAGAGCGCTGGCTTTGCAAGCCAGAGGTCACCGGTTCGATCCCGGTTGGCTCCATTTCGCCCAAGGGCTTTGACATCTGCCGGAGACCGGACCCATGAACCGTACCCCGCTTAGCCTCGGTTTCCTCCTGTTCGGCGCCCTGGTCGCCGGATGCACCGTCCCCGCTGATGCCCCCGACGACGGACTCGTCTCCGAGTTCGGCCGGTACGAGGGCTACTCCCAGCCGATCTACGACAGCTGGGTCAACACCTCGCGGTACGTCGAGATGCGCGACGGAGTCAGGCTGGCTGTCGACGTCACCTTCCCCGCGACTGGCGGCGAGGCCGCGCCAGGTCCGTTTCCCGTCGTGTGGACCCACTCCCGCTACCATCGGAATCCGGGCGAACTGGTGCGGTTCTTCTCCCCGGAAGGGGCCGAGGTGCCCGAGGTCAACTCGCAGGTCGATGCGAACGGAGGGCTCCAGCTCCTGGCACGGCACGGCTACGTCGTGGCCGCGGTACAGGTGCGCGGCGGCGGTGCGTCGTTCGGGACCTATCAGGGCCTGTTCTCGGAGGCCGAGACCGACGATGCGCGCGAAATGATCGAGTGGTTCGCCACCCAGCCCTGGAGCGACGGCAACGTGGGGATGTACGGGGGCTCCTACCTGGGCATGACGCAGTACATGGCGGCCTCCGAGATGCACCCCGCCCTGAAGGCCATCTTCCCCAACGTGGCCGGACTCGACCTGTACGATCAGCTCCACCCCGGGGGCATCTACCGCAAGGACATGATCGATCACTGGGGCAGCCTGACCCGCAATCTGGACATCAACTGGGCCGCGCCGCCGGTCGACGAGGACACCGACGGATCGCTGCTGCAAGCCGCCATTGCGGAGCACGAGGACAACTGGGACGTCGCCGTCGAGTATGCAGCCGGGCGGTTCCGGGATCACGACATCCCAACGCTGACCTGGATCGAGCACGGCGTCTCGGGCGTGCTGGACGAGGTGAGGGAGGCCGGAGTGCCGGCGTACCACTGGAACGGCTGGTACGACATCTTCGTCCTCGACGCGGTGCTCCTGTGGGCCAACTACGAAGGGCCGCAGAAGCTGGGCATCGGCGCCTGGTCGCACGCGGGGATGCCGGACAGCCTTCTGATGGCCGAGAGCGCCGAACTCACGGCGGTGGAACAGCTTCGCTGGTTCGACCATTGGCTCAAGGGCATCGACAACGGAATCATGGACGAGCCACCCATCCACTACGCCGTCATGAACGATCCCGGGGATTGGACCTGGACGTCGGCGGACAGTTGGCCCCTCCCCGAGGCCGAGGAAGCCGTCTGGTACCTGGCCGGGGGACCATCGGGCAGCGTCGAGTCGGTGAACGACGGGGCGCTGTCTCCAGACGCGCCTGCGGGTGACGACGCAGCGGACAGCTACACCGTGGACCTGACCACCACCACCGGGGTCACGACCCGCTGGGACAACGCAGTCGGCGGCGCTCCGCTGATGATCTACCCCGACCTGACCCCCAACGACGCCAGGTCGCTCACCTACACCACCCCGCCGCTGGACGCCGACGTGAACGTCACCGGCCACCCGGTGGTGACCTTGTGGGTGTCGTCATCGACCAATGACGCCGACGTGATCGTCCTTCTCGAGGAGGTCGACGCCGCGGGTGTCTCGCACTACATCTCCGAGGGCGTGCTGAGGGCGTCGCACCGCGCGCTTGCCGAGGCACCGTGGGACAATCTCGGGCTGCCGTTCCAGCGCAGCTTTGCCGAGGACGTGCAACCGCTGCCGGACGGCGCGCCGGGCGAACTGGTCATGGACCTCCTCCCCACGGCCAACGTCTTCGATGCGGGCCACCGCATCCGCGTGACGATCATGGGTGCAGATGCCGACAACATCGAACTGCCCGCGGGCACGCCGACCATCCAGGTGCACCGCGCCGCGGCCTACCCGTCGAGAATCGTCCTGCCCGTGGTGCGCTAGAAGCGGTACGTGTAGTTCGCCTTGATGGCGCTGCCCCGCGACAGCGTGATCAGGTCGCGGTCGTTGAGGATGTCCAGTCCGAGGTTCCGCCAGTTGTGGGTGTAGACGAGGAAGATGTCGTTGCCCGGCCTGACGATCCAGCGCAGCCGCGCGAAGAGTCCGACGATGTCGCTGTCGTTGTCATAGCGGACCTGGTTGGTGACGCTCACCCACTGGTTGGGATTCCACTCGCCCTCGACCTCGTAGACGTCGGCGGTGAAGTCACCGCGCGGCAGCGACACCTCGTTGTGCTCGAAATTGGTGGAGATGCTGATCCCGGGGTTGGGCCTGAACGAGGCGCGGGCGTTCATGCGCGTCCGGTTTCCGTCCCAGAACCCGCCGGTGCTGATCCCGCCGAACATCGACACACGACGATGTCCCGCCGTGCGGGCCTGTAGCTCCCAATCCCAAGTAGTGTATTCACCGGGAAGAATGTCGATTCCGTCGCTGACTTCGTAGCCGTAGTCCAGGAATTCCAGCACACGGGTGGCGCCGATCTCGATGTTGTCTCCGCTCTCGAAGTCGATGCTGAAGACGTCGAGCTGCCATTCGCGCTCTTCGAGCACGCCGGTGTCGATGCTGGTGAGATTCCGGAACTGCACCGCGAAATCGAACTGGCGAATCCAGTCGATACTCTCCGGCCTCGGGGCCCAGCCGATGCGGGGCTCCACGCGGCGGAAGCCGTTGCGGGGCACGAAGCCGAGAGACGGGCGGTAGTCGTCCCCGAACTCGCGGTACGAGATGTGGGCCGTCCAGACGTCGTTGGGGAAGTTGAGGCGCAGTCCACGGGCCGTGAGATCATTGAGCGACCGGTCGATCGTGGGATCGGGGTTGGAGTTCCAGACGAAGAACGCCTCCATCTCGAGGCGCTTGTCCCCGAAGAAGTGCCGCGTGTTGAGTTGGGCATCGATTCCCATGGTGTGCCCATCGGCCACCGCGAAGCCGTCGAGTCCGGGCGCCGCGGCCCTGCGCGTGTAGATTGCCCCGACGCTCGACTGTTCGAAGATGGAGCGCTTGACGCGCGCGACGGTGAAGGTCTCTCGCGGAATGTTCACGTCGGCCAGACTGCCCTCGTCGAAGAAGGAGTGGGCGGCCGTTCCGATCTGGTAGAAGCCGAGTTCGAATCTGCCCGCCTGCCCGGTCAGTCTGGTGCCGTACTGGATCGGCACCTGCTGGCCCGATCTGAGCCCGATCCGGCGCGAGAAGAACGGCGTCGGGCCGCTGCGGGGCGCAAAGCTGAAGACGCCCGAGCCCTCCAGGAAGAAGTCGCGGCGTTCACGAAAGCGCTGCGGGAACCGCGTGAGGTTGACCCGCCGCTCGTCGCTCTCGACCTCGGCGAAGTCGGTGTTGATGCTTGCAGACGCACGGAGGCTCGACGTGACGCTGTAGTTGACGTCGAGGCTGACATCGCTCGGAAACGTCGTCGGATCGGTGTTGCCCGGGACGTTCTTCCAGGTTGTGACTGCCGAGGGCCTGGCCTCCAGTCCCATGCCTTGTGAAAGATTTCCCAAGCCCGTAAGGCGCCCTGCGTTCACCGGTCGGAAGAGCCCTTCGTTGCGCCGATAGCCCCGCCAGAGGATTTCCTCGTTGCGGTGACGGATCGTGCGCTGGAAGTTGATCCCCCAGGTGTCCAGTTCGGGATTGAAATTCAGGGTCCGGAAGGGGATGCGGATCTCCGCCGACCAGCCGTCGTCGCGCTCGGCCGTGCGAGCCTCCCAGATGCCGTCCCAGGCTTTTCCGGCCCCGCCGCCCCCGCCCCCCCCGCCCCCGCCCCCGGCGCGGCCCGGGGCGATGCCGGCGGCCAGGCGTGCGGCCGGG
>VXQO01000048.1 GCA_009838975.1 Gemmatimonadota bacterium
CGGTGAGGATACCGATTACCCGCGACAGGACAAAAAGACCCCGTGCACCTTTACTGCAGCCTGTCATTGGGTCTTGGCTTTGCATGTGTAGGATAGGTGGGAGACTATGAACCGTTCTCGCCAGGGGACGGGGAGTCATTGGTGAAATACCACCCTTACAATGTTGAGGCTCTAACCCAGGGGAGTGAATCCTCCTCGGGAACAGTGGCAGGTGGGTAGTTTGACTGGGGCGGTCGCCTCCCAAAGAGTAACGGAGGCGCGCAAAGGTTCCCTCAGCGCGGTCGGCAATCGCGCGAAGAGTGCAAAGGCATAAGGGAGCTTGACTGTGAGACCGACGGGTCGAGCAGGAACGAAAGTTGGCCTTAGTGATCCGGCGGTTCCGAATGGAAGGGCCGTCGCTCAACGGATAAAAGGTACGCCGGGGATAACAGGCTTATCGCCCCCGATAGTTCACATAGACGGGGCGGTTTGGCACCTCGATGTCGGCTCATCGCATCCTGGGGCCGGAGAAGGTCCCAAGGGTCGGGCTGTTCGCCCGTTAAAGCGGTACATGAGCTGGGTTTAGAACGTCGTGAGACAGTTCGGTCTGTATCCGTCGTGGGCGTTGGAGTATTGAGGGGAGCTGCTCCTAGTACGAGAGGACCGGAGTGGACTGACCACTCGTGTACCGGCTGTTCCGCCAGGGGCATCGCCGGGTAGCGACGTCGGGAAGGGATAACCGCTGAAAGCATCTAAGTGGGAAGCCCCCCCCAAGATGAGTACTCCCAGACATCAGTCTCGGAAGGGCCGTGCGAGACTAGCACGTTGATAGGCGGCAAGTGGAAGCGTGGAGACACGTGTAGCTGAGCCGTACTAATGGCCCGAGAGGCTTGACCAGCATCCTCCTCCACGATTCCAGCACGTACGAGGCTCTGTACTTCCTTCTGCCTTCGAAGTTGGCTGGTGGCCAAAGCGCAGGAGTCACACCCGATCCCATCCCGAACTCGGAAGTTAAGCCCTGCCGCGCGGATGGTACTGCTGGGGCGACCCGGTGGGAGAGTACGTCGCTGCCAGCCTGCCTTGCGAACGCCCTGTCCGGAAAGCGGTATCCCCGGGCAGGGCGTTCATGTTTTCGGCTTCCGGGATTAGAGGGGTGCCGCCCGCAGAAACGCTCGCACGGCCTGCGCGGGATCGCGAGCACCCATCACGGCGCTCACAACGGCAATGCCTGCGGCTCCGGTGCCAACGATGGCGGGCGCGCGGTCCGCCGTGATCCCCCCGATCCCGACCACCGGAGCCTCGACGGACCGCACGACCGCGGCCAGGCGGGAGAGGCCGATGGCATCGCCGGCTTCATCCTTGGTACGGGTGGCATACACTGCGCCGCATCCCACGTAGTCGGCTCCTGCGGCTATCGCTGCGGCAGCCGCGGCCGGTTGGTCGGCGGAGTAGCCGATCAGGAAGCCGGGAGGCGCCATCCGGCGTGCTGCCGAAACGGGGAGATCCTCCGGACCCAGGTGCACGCCGTCGGCACCCACCGCCAGCGCAAGGTCGAGGCGATCGTTGACGAAGAAGAGGGCTCCGGCGCCGTGTGCGGCTGCCCGAATACGACGAGCCGCAGGGGTCACTTCACCTGGCGGGAGATGCTTTTCGCGCAACTGCACGGCCGGGGCTCCCGCCCGGAGTGCCTCTGTGGTCACGTCCAGGATGTCCCTGGGCGCAGCCAGCGCGCGATCGGTGATCACGATCAGGCGAAGTCGCCGTGCGAGTTCTTCGGGACACGGCGTATCGAGGTTTTCGGGCTGCGATGACCGGTCGGATCCGTCGCTTCCCGGAGACACCGGTCGCCGGTTACCTGGCGCTGGACGCTTCGCGGCGGACCTGGGCGCGCGCATTGTTGTGCTCGCGCAGCGAGCGGGTGAAGATGTGCTCTCCGTTCGGCCGCGCCACGAAGTAGAGATAGTCGGTGTCCGCGGGATTCAGCGCGGCGTCGAGGGCGGCGGCTCCGGGTGCGCCGATCGGACCGGGGGGAAGGCCGGCGTGTGCGTAGGTGTTGTAGGGGTTGTCGGCGACCGAGTCGATCGCCGCGTAGAGGAGCCGGGGCCGGTGTCCGCCAAGCGCATATAGTACGGTCGGGTCGGCCTGGAGCCGCATCCCGGTCCGGAGCCGGTTGTGGTACACGCTGGATATGGTCGTCATTTCGTCGGTGTACACCGCTTCGGCCTGGATGATCGACGCAAGGGTGACGAGTTCGTTCTCGCTCAGACCGATTGCCCGGAGGCGATCGCGTCGCTCCGGTGTCCAGTAGGCACGGTAGGCCTCGAGCATGGTCGCGACGACCGTCTCGATGCCGATTCCCTCGGCGAACCGGTAGGTGTCTGGGAACAGGTATCCCTCGAGGCCGGGCCCGGGCACATCCCAGTCGAGGTGTCGCGACCCGTCGACCAGCCGGTTCGCAACCGCGTTGGAGTCGGAGCCGGTGGCCGCGGCGATGCGAGGCGCCATCGCCACGATCGTGAAGCCTTCGGGTATGGTCATGGGGATCGTGATGACGCGACCGGCGGTCAGGATGTCCAGAATTCGCCGCGTGGGCGCGCCCCGTTCGATCCGATAGGACCCCGCCTTGACGGATCGGTCCAATCCGCGCATCCGCGCATAGGCGTGGACGAACAGCCGACGGTTGATGATCTGTCGCGATTCGAGGGAATCGAGCACCACGTCGAACGTGGCGCCCTCGGGGATCCGTACGACAGCTTCGCCGGGTGGCAGAGGTGGGGCACACGCCAGGGTGCCCACCAACGCGCCAATCCCCGCGAGGGCGGCGGTGCTACGGGTTCGCCGGTGCCGCGTGTCCCCGTTCGGGATCCGCGGGCGCGTGCGCCGAACGCGCATCAAGCCAGTCCTGTAGGAAGATCGCGGCTGCTCCCGCATCGATCCTGGCCTTGTCCTCCCTCGCCTTGCGCCGCAAACCGATCGAGCGGATGCGCGCTTCCGCCTCCACCGAAGAGTACCGCTCGTCGGCGAAGTGCACCGGCATTCCGCTACGCCTTCCAAGTTGTCGGCCAAAGTCCCTGACGTTCGTGCTCCACTCAGTTTCGTTGCCATCGTCATCCAGGGGAAGTCCGACGACGAAGGCTTCGGCGGCATGCTCGGAGGCCAGCGCCACGATCCTGGTGATCGGGGGGCGCTTCCCGATCCGCCGCGACAGGGTCGTGACCGGAGAGGCCAGCGTGCCCGAGGGATCGCTGACCGCGATGCCGATGCGGCGGGTTCCGTAGTCGAGCGCGAGAACGCGACGGGGACGAGGCGACACCCTCACCGTGGATTCCGGTTCCTCAATGGGTCCTCCTGCCCACGGGATTCCCGATCCCGGACCCGGCCCTGGAAGTTCGTCAGCGCCCTTCGCTGCTCCCTTCCTCGTCCGACTCGCCGGTGGCCTTCAGGAAGATCTGGATGGCTCCGTTCTCGGCTTCGCTCCCGTACTTGACCTGTGCCGCCGATCCCTTGATGATTTCGATCCGATCGACCCGGTCCGGATTCAGCCGCTTGAGCATCTCGCCGGAATTGTCCACGCGAATCCCGTCGACGTACACAATGGGTCTGGGGCGCAGCGACATGCTGCCGCTGAGGCGGATGCGCGCCGGTTCGGTAACCGTGATCTCGGATTCCATGGTGTATGCCCTGATGGCCTGACCATCGAGCCGATCGCCGGCAACTGCAGAGCCGGCCCCGGGGCCCTCGGTTGCCTCCAGCACGAACATGGTTCCGAGTGCGCCCACCAGGCCGGCTGCACCTATGAGGGCGATGTTCCTGATGTCATCTCGTACTTGTCTCACGCTTCGACTCCCGGCTGGGTGGGCTCATGGGTACGGCCTTCAGATACGCTATTCCTACGATGGGTTGCCCGGCAAGATTACTCGGGCATTGCTCGGGCAACGGCCTGCCGTTCGTTTTGGACCCTTGCCCTGCGTCGCGGACGAACTCCGTGCCGGATTCAGACGAGATCCGTTCGCGAAACCGCTAGATTCACAGGTTCACCCTTCAACCGGAGCCAGAACGCGTGCCTACCTACCAGTACGCAACGGTACCGACCGGTGGTGAGAGGATCACCGGAAGCGCCGATTGCCTGGAAGTTCCCGACCGTCCGATCGTCCCGTTCATCGAAGGAGACGGCATCGGACCCGACATCTGGGCGGCGACCTGCCATGTGGTCGATTCGGCAGTGGGCAGGGTTTACGAAGGAGTCCGCAAGATCGCCTGGATGGAGGTGTTCGCCGGCGAGAAGGCCCACGAAATGTCGGGTGAATGGCTCCCGCGCGAGACGCTGGAGGCGCTGACCGAGTTCAGGGTGGCGATCAAGGGCCCGCTTACCACCCCCGTCGGCGGAGGGATTCGTTCGCTGAACGTGACGCTTCGGCAGGTGCTGGACCTGTATTCGTGCATCCGTCCGGTGCGGTGGATTCCGGGCGTGCCTTCGCCGGTACGCGAGCCGGACAAGGTCGACATGGTGGTCTTCCGCGAGAACACCGAGGACGTCTACGCCGGGATCGAGTGGGTTTCGGGTTCGGACGAGGCCAACCGGGTTCGCGACTTCCTGCAGGATGAGATGGGGTCGTCGATCCGCGAACTGAGCGGCATCGGCATCAAGCCGATCAGCCCATTCGGCACAAAGCGCCACGTCGCGGCCGCGGTCCGCTACGCACTGGCCCGCAGGAGGGACTCGGTCACCCTGATGCACAAGGGCAACATCATGAAATACACCGAGGGGGCCTTCCGCGACTGGGGGTACGAGGTCGCCGCGGAGCTCTTCCCCGACTCCACCATTCCCGAGTCCCGGCTCTGGGAGGGCGAGGACGCGAACGGACGCGTGGTCATCAAGGACCGCATCGCCGACTCGATGTTCCAACAGGTGCTGCTACGTCCTGCGGAGTATTCGGTGGTCGCAACGCCCAATCTCAACGGTGACTACCTCTCGGACGCGTGCGCCGCCCAGGTGGGTGGGCTGGGCATGGCTCCGGGTGCCAACGTCGGTGACGTGGTCGCGCTCTTCGAGGCGACCCACGGCACAGCTCCCAAGTATGCCGGATTGAACCGGGTGAATCCCGGCTCGCTCATCCTGTCCGCCGGCATGATGCTCGAGCACCTGGGCTGGGAGGAAGCGGCGCGCGCCATCGACCGCGGATTGGAGGGCGCGGTGGGGGCCGGCATGGTGACCTACGATCTCGAACGACAGATGGAGGGTGCCACGAAGGTTTCCACGTCGCGTTTCGGCGAGGCCATCGTGGCACACATGTAGGCGGGGCTCGGCGGACGGGCAGCGCGACATGCGCCTTGAGACGTACACGGGGGCACCCGATCAGGTCGAGACTCCCCTGCTGGTGGTGCTCGTCCCCGACGGGGGACCCTTCGCTGAACTGGCGCCGCTGAGTCGGGCCACGGGCGACACCCTGAGCCAGGCCGTGTCGTTGGGCGATTTTCAGGGCCGTGAGAGCGATCGGTTCATCGGGTATCGGAGCGGTAGCCGGGGTCCGCAAAGGGTGCTTTTCGCGGGGGTCGGATCCCTGGAAGCGATGAGCCGTTCGAGGATGCGTTCCGCGGCGGGGAAGGCCGTTCGGGCGGCGGAGGACTTGCGGTTGCAATCCCTCGCCATATGCCTGTCTTTCCTCGGTTCCGAGGTCGAAGCGAGCTGGGTACAGGCCGCCGCCGAAGGTCTCGTGCTCGCGTCCTGGCGCTTTGACGAGCTCAGGTCTCCTCAGGCGGTCGGCGGCGACCCGGAGGATCGGCCGCCGCTCGTCGAGTTCGCGCACGTGGTGTCCCCGCCGTCGCCGTCGCTGGAGCGGAATGTCCGGGTAGGGCACGCCTTCGCCACCGGCGAGAACCGCGCCCGCACGCTACAGGCACGGCCCGGCAATGTCGCGACGCCCTCCCGGCTGGCGGCCGAAGCTGCGGGAATCGCGGACGAGGTCGGTTTGCAGCTCGATGTCCTCGGCCCCGCCGAGATGGAGGCCGAGGCCATGGGGGCGCTACTGTCGGTGGCGAGAGGATCGGACGAGGAACCGCGGCTGATCGTGCTGCGGCACAACGGTGGCGACCCTGGGGCGCCCCCCCTCGTCCTTGTAGGCAAGGGGCTGACCTTCGACGCAGGCGGTATCTCGATAAAGCCGGCCAAGGGAATGGAGGACATGAAGTACGACATGTCCGGGGGTGCCGCGGTCCTTGGCGCGATGCTCGCGATCGGGCGGCTGGGGGTACCCGCGAACGTCGTTGGCGTTGTTCCCAGCTCCGAGAACCTGCTGAACGGGTCCGCGACGAAGCCCGGGGACGTCATCACCAGCCGGTCCGGCAAGTCCATCGAGGTAATCAACACCGACGCCGAGGGCCGGCTGATCCTCGCCGATGCCCTGGACTACGCCGAGGGTTGGGATCCCGCGGCGATCGTGGACTGCGCGACCCTCACCGGCGCCTGCGTGATCGCGCTGGGCCACCATCGCTCGGCCCTGCTGGGGAACGACCAGGCTCTGCTGGCCGAACTCCAACAGGCGGGCGACAATGCGGGCCAGCCCTGTTGGCCGCTGCCCCTCGACGGGGAGTACCGAAAGCAACTGGAGAGCGACGTCGCCGATCTGAAGAACGTCGGCGGGCGTCCGGCGGGTACGATCACGGCCGCCTGCTTCCTGTCCGAATTCGTCGGAAACACCCCTTGGGCCCATCTGGATATCGCCGGAACTTCGTACGGCAAGACGAAAAAACCATACCTGCGCAACGGTCCAAACGGGACGCCGTGCCGGCTGCTCCTGGAGTGGGTGCGCGCGCGGGCCCGGTTCTGAAGGCAATGAGGGGTTCCCGGCGTGCTTCCGGATGCGTCCCGGGGATGTTGCGCCGGGCCGCCCACCTGCTGGCGGGCATCGTCATGTCGGCCCTGGCGACGGGATTCGCGTTGGCCCAGGATCCACCCGATACGTTACAGGTAGCTCCGGACTCGGTGCCGCCGGACTCGGCGATGGTCGCCGACTCGGTCGCCTCCGACTCCGTCGAGGTCGACAGTCTCCCCCCACCGCCCGTCTTTCCGGCACTCCCCGATCCGGTCCCGGCGGGTATTCCCTCCGGCATCTGGGAATGGGACCGTGACGAACTCATGAGCGCTCGCGGCCAGACGCTGTGGGAGCTGTTGAGCGACGTGCCGGGTCTCCTCACGATACGCAGCGGGGATTTCGGGGCGGCGGTCGCCGTTTTTCCAGTTGGTTATTCCGGAGGGGGCATCCGCCTCTACCTCGACGGCGTGGAGCACCTTCCGCTGGAGGGATCGGTCCCCGACCTGGCCCGGATCCCCGTCTCGGGACTCCAGCGGGTCAGGGTCGTGCGCCGCCCGGGCGGACTGGAGGTGCACCTCTTCCGCTACGTTCACACCGACCCGCAGGCGCTGACGCTCGTCGAGGCGGGAACCGGAGACCTGGACACGAACCTTCTTCGCGCCACCTTCTCGTTCCCCCGCGTGCTGGCTGGCAAGGCGTCGCTGGCGATCGAACGGCTGGATACCCGGGGACGCGAAATGCCCGGTGCCGTGACGGGTGTCTGGTTCCGATACAGCCTGCACCGGGGCGATCGCGCCGGGGTCCGTTTCGAGACCCGCCGCATGGCCGCCGAGCGCGATGTCTTCACCGCGTCTCCACCCAGCGTATCGCGCACCGACTGGACGCTTCAGGGCACTTGGGCGCCCGCCACGGGACTCCTGGCCGAAGCGTGGGGTACGAGCGCCGCGGTTTCGACCGGTGACAGCACCGCCGCGTTTCCGTTCCTTGCGGAGTCGCGGGGACAGTACGGATCTCGTATTTCGGCCGGTCGCGGTCCGGTGTGGGGTAGGACGACCGCGCGCTTCAACGACGGGGCCGGCATCCCCGACCGGGAACTCTCAGCCGAACTGTCGGCGGTGTCGGAGCGGTGGGGGGGAGTGAACGCACGGTTCCGCCGCGAGAACTGGGACGACCTGTCGGGCGGAGGCTACGATCTCAACGCGTGGGTCAGCCCGGTCTCCCATGTCACGCTCTTCGCGGACCGCGGTGGCGGCACGCGTGCGGTCCCGTATCTGACTCCGCTGCCTCCCGAGGACCCCGACGAAGCGGCCACGGTCCCCGAGGAGGACCCCGACTCGACGGACGCGGGTCCTGCAAGCCGCTTCACCGAGCGGAGCGGGACGCGCCTGGGATTGCGGGCACGCTGGCGCGACATCGAACTCTCCGGTGCGCGCGTGGCGGTCGAGGCCGATTCCATCTGGCCCACCCAGCTGCTCTTCGATCGCGACGGCCTGATCGTTTCCCAGCCGCGCCGGCAGGGATGGGAGCTGGCGGGGCGAGTCCCGCTCTGGCCGAGGGGCTTGTTTGCCGTCGGAGAGGTGCAGCTGTGGGAAGCCGCGGACTCGTCGGAGGCGCTCTATTTCCCCGACCACGTCTACCGCGGCAGCCTTTCGTTCCACCGGCTGTTCCGGGAGAGCGGCAACTTCGAGCTCTGGGTGGACCTGGGCGCGCAGGGGCGCTCGCCGATGAACGTCCCGCTCGGCGTCCCTCCGGAGCCGGACGATGTGGCGGCCGCGCCGAGTGTGGGCGTGTCGGCAGGGTACTACCGTGATGACGACGAGCCCACGCTGGTCCCGGACGTCGTCCCCTTCTACCAGAACTGGTATTTTCGCCTGCAGATGCGCTTCCTCACCCTGAACATCTTTGCGACCATAGAAAACCTTACACTTCGACGCAACAACCAGGATGTTCCGGGCCGGCTTCTGCCGGGAACCCGGAGCTTCTACGGCGTGCGCTGGACATTCTGGAACTGAGGCGGGCTCCGTCATGATTCACAGCATGACCGGCTACGGCGCCTCGGAGGCGGAGTTGCCCGACGGCAGGATCCTGCGCTCCGAGATCAGGACGGTGAACCACCGGCATCTGAGTGTTTCGGTGAGCCTGCCCAGGGGTTGGGAGAGTCTCCGGCCCGGGGTCGTGGAGCAGGTGCGCGCCAAGCTTGCCCGAGGTGGCGTGTCGGTGTCCGTGAGTTGCGAGAATCTCGAGGCCGAGGACCCGGCGATGCCGGCGCTGGACATGGACAGGGCACGCCGCTACGTCCTGCTTCTTCGGGAGGCGGGTGCGGAACTCGGCCTGACGGGCGGGATCGACATCGATACGCTGGTCCGGCTTCCCGGTGTGCTGCGCAGCGGGACCCGGGGACCGCAAGGGCAGGAAGAAGGCGCGGATGGAGACACGCTTGCCGCTTGCCTGGACGCGGCGCTCGCGGGTGTCGTCGAGATGCGGGCGGGCGAAGGGCGGCGGCTGGAGGAAGTGTTGCACGCGAGCATTGCGAGAATCGTCGAGGAGGTGGATTCCGTCGAGTCGAGGGCGCCGCAACGGCTGCTCCGAGAACGTGACCGGCTGAGGGAGCGTATCGCGGGCCTTACCGAGAAGGTGGAGGTCGACGAAGACCGTCTCGCGCGTGAAATCGCCTACCTCGCCGAACGGTGGGACATCGCCGAGGAGGTCGCGCGGCTCCGCTCCCACGTCGCGCTGTTTCTCGAGAGCCTGGACGGCGGAGGGAGTGGTGGCCGAAAGGCGGGAAAGCGCCTGGGGTTCGTGGTGCAGGAGATGAACCGGGAGGCGAATACGCTCGGTGCGAAGGCCAACGATCCGGGGATCTCCGCATCGGCGGTTGCGATCAGGGAGGAGCTGGAGCGGCTGCGGGAGCAGCTGGAGAATGTGGAGTGAGGCGGCGGCCGCTTGTCCTGGTGGGTCCCTCGGGCGCGGGCAAGACCACCATTGCGGCGCGGCTCGTGGCCGAGCACCCCGATCGGTTCGTCCTCTCGGTGTCGGCCACCACCCGCGAGCCCCGCACCGGGGAACATCCCGGCCGCCACTACCATTTCGTGTCCCGAGCGCGCTTCAGGGCGATGATCGCGAACGGCGAACTCGCCGAGTGGGCGAAAGTGCACGGCGAGTACTACGGCACGCCCGCCGTCAACCTTGAGCCAGGAGCGGGTGGGGGACCGATTCCGGTGCTGGACATCGACGTGCAGGGCGCCAGGCAGGTGATGGAGCACGCTTCGGCCGCCTTGGTTATCTTTGTTGTTCCGCCCGATTCCAGCCGGTGGCTCAGGCGACTGGTCGGAAGGGGGACGGAGTCGCCCCGGCAGATCTCGCACCGTCTACGGACGGCACTGGCCGAACTCCGGGCCGCTTCGTCCTTCGGGGCGTTTGTCGTCAACGAGGATTTGGGGCAGGCTGTCGAGCAGGTGGCGGCCTTGGCGTGCGGGCCTTCTCCCGGCCGGAAGCAAGCGGCGGACATGCGCCGCTTGTGCGAAGGGCTGGAAGCCGGTGCGCGCCGGGAGATTGCACGTCTGGAACGCGTCACCCGCACCGAGAGCAACGAATGAGGAGAATGGATGAGAGTCTTTACCCCTGACGAGATCGCCGAGAACAATCAGAGCAAATACCTCGGGGTGCTGGTGGCCGCCCGGTACGCCCGGGAACTCAACCAGCTTCCGCGGGAGGCTCACCTGAGCGACCAGAAAAAGCTCTCTACGCGTGCCCTGGAGGCGATCACCTCGGGCCAGATCGAGTACCGCCTCGTAAAGCGCCGCCGTCCCGAAGCCGAATAGCCGCCCATGACGCCCGGCCGCGAGCCGCTCCCGCCGTGGGCCGGCCGGAGGGTCGTGCTCGGTGTCTGCGGCGGCATCGCGGCCTACAAGTCCGTACAGGTCGCACGTGACCTGACGCTGCGCGGCGCCACCGTCGATGTCGTCCTGACCGACGCGGCCCGCCGGTTCGTAGCTCCGCTGTCTTTCGAGGGAGTGACGGGGCAGGGCCCGCTGATCGACATCTTCGCGGTCGGTGACGCCGCGCTGCACGTTTCGCTCGGCCGCGATGCCGACTGTGCATGCGTGGCGCCTGCGACCGCCGACTTCATCGCACGGGCGGCGTCGGGGCGCGCCAGCGACCTGCTGACCACCGTGCTCGTCGCGACGGATGCCCCGGTAGTGATTGCGCCGGCGATGAACGACCGCATGTTTGCGCACCCGCGCACCCGCGCCAATCTGACGGTGCTGGAAGAGGACCTGAGATACCGGCGGGTCGGGCCGGCTGAGGGGCGTCTGGCTGCGGGCGAAGGGAGCGGCCCGGGGCGGATGGTGGAACCGGCGACGATCGTTGACGCCGTGGGGAGGGCGCTGGGAGACGGTGGTCCGCTCGCGGGGTCGAGGGTGCTGGTAACCGCGGCGGGCACTCGTGAGCCCGTCGACCCGGTACGGTACCTCGGGAATCGCTCCGCCGGAAAGATGGGATACGCGCTGGCAAGGGCCGCCTGGCTTCGTGGGGCCGAGGTCACACTGGTGAGCGGGCCCTCGACGGTGCCCGTGCCGTACGGGGTCGAAATGGTCCGGGTCGAGACGGCTCTGGAGATGTGCGACGCCGTGCTGGAGAGGGTCGGGGGGGTCGACGTGGCGGTCCATGCCGCCGCCGTGGCCGACTACCGGCCGCGGACACCCCTGACGGAGAAGGTCAAGCGGGGTGTGGCCGGTGACGCGCTCACGGTCGACCTGGTGGCCAACCCGGATATCGCTGCCGCGTCCGCGACAAGAATGAAGGAGGGGAGCGTCGCCGTCGGCTTCGCGCTCGAGACCTCGGAACTGCTGGCTCGCGCGCGCCGGAAACTCGACGCGAAGGGGTTCGACCTTATCGTGGCCAATCGGGCCGGCGAGAAGGGGGCCGGCTTCGAGATCGACACCAACCGCGTGACGATCATAGCCCGTGGCGAGCAGCCGCGGGAGCTGCCCTTGATGGACAAGTTCGCCGTCGCATGCGAGATCCTGGAGGTCGTCGAGGAGCGGTTCGCGCGGGGGGCGGGGTGAGCCGCGGCGCGGATCGACTGGCCGCGTACCTGGACCAGCGGAGGAGGATGCGGGAGCCCGGGATCGTACCGAGCGGGTTCAGTGCCGGAGAGCTGGTCACGTTCCTGGAATCGCGGAAGGCGGCGAGTCCGGCAGCACCCGTGGCGGACAGGCTGCAACCAGGAAGCACTCCCGCAACCAAGCCTTCACCGTCCACCCCCGAAGGGTCGACCAGCGGGGACGCGGCTCCCACCGTGGACCCGTCCTCCATCGGCTACGAACCCCTGCGCGACGCGGCGCTGGCCTGTACGCGCTGCCGCCTGGCCGAGGGACGCCGGCATGTGGTCTTCTCCGATGGCAATCCGGCGGGTCGCCTCATGGTTGTGGGAGAGGCACCGGGCGCCAGGGAGGACGCCACCGGGCTTCCCTTCGTGGGACAGGCGGGCAAGCTGCTTGACCTCATGCTCGCTGCGGTTGGTCTGTCGCGGGCCGACTCGGTGTACATCTGCAACGTGATCAAGTGTCGCCCACCCGGAAACCGCAATCCGCTGCCCGACGAGATCGAAGCCTGTGCCCCCTTCCTCAAGGGCCAGATCCGGCTGGTCGCTCCCGAGGTCCTCCTCGCGGTGGGTTCGTTCGCGGCACAGTGGCTGACCGGGACCACCAGGCCACTAGGAAAGTTGCGGGGCGAGGTTTACAGTTACGAAGGCGTTCCCCTGGTGGTTACCTACCATCCGGCGGCCTTGCTGCGAAACCCGGGGTGGAACCGGCTATGCTGGGACGACCTGCAGCTTCTCCGCCAAGTCATGGACGGGTCCTGAGGCACAGGAGGTCTTTTGAGCGACCCGATCCCGATTCAGTCGGTACCCGACACGGCCCGCTACGACCGGCAGCCGCCCTTTTCCCCCGAAGCGGAGGCTGCGGTGCTGGGCGGCGTGCTGATCGACGAGAGCGCGATGGCCCGCGTGGCCGACGTGGTGGACGACTCGATGTTCTACCGCGAGGGTCATCGGCGGCTGTTTCGTGCAATGGCCCGGCTGTTCGAGCGCGGAAAGGTCATCGACCCGATCACCGTCTCGGAAGATCTCAAGGCCGTCGGCGAGCTCGAGGGCATAGGCGGCTGGGAGTATCTCGCCTCGCTGCTGGACGCGGTCCCCACCGCGGCCAACATCGAATACCACGCGGGAATCGTGCAGGAGCAGGCGCTGCTGCGGCGGCTTGTCGACGCGGGCCAGGAAATCGTCCGGGACGTCTACGAACCCGGCGAGCGACCCGTGAGCGAGATTCTGGATCTCGCCGAGCAGCGGGTGTTCAACGTTTCCCAGTCCAGAGGCCGAGAAGGCTTCGTGTGGATCAAGGAGGTGCTCTGGCCGACTTTCGAGCACATCGACAAGCTGCAGGAAACGGTGGGCGGGATTTCCGGGCTGGCGACCGGCTTTACCGACCTGGACCGGATGACGACCGGGCTCCAGCCGGGGGACCTGGCGATCGTGGCGGGACGCCCCTCGATGGGCAAGACATCCTGGGTGCTCAACGTGGCCCAGACGGTTGCGATCGAGTACGGCAAGCCGGTTGGGATCTTCAGCCTGGAGATGTCCAGGGAGCAGTTGGTTCAGCGGCTGTTGTGCGCCGAGGGAAGGGTAGACGCTCAGAGACTGAGGAGAGGGCGACTCCAACCGACCGAATTCCAGCAGCTCGCGCGCGCGGCAGCCCTCCTGAACACCGCGCCGATCTGGATCGACGACTCCGCGACCGGAAACGTGCTCGAAATGAAAGCCAAGGCCCGGCGGCTGAAGGCCGAAAACAAGGATCTCGGTCTGGTGATCGTCGACTACATGCAGCTGATGACCGGTGGGGCGCGTCGAATGGAGAACCGGGTTCAGGAGGTTTCGGAGATCTCGCGCGGCCTCAAGGCGCTGGCTCGCGAACTGGAACTCCCTGTCATCGCGTTGAGCCAGCTGAGCCGGGCGCCGGAGCAACGGACCGACCGAAGACCGCAGCTTTCCGACCTGCGTGAGAGCGGCTCGATCGAGCAGGACGCCGACCTGGTCATGTTCCTGTACCGGCCTGAGTACTATCAGGGTCCCACCGACAAGGACGGCAATTCACTGGATGGAAAAGCGGAGCTGATCGTGGCGAAGCAGCGGAACGGCCCCACCGGTACCGTCGAGCTGTTCTTCCGCAAGTCGTTCACGCTCTTCGAATCGGTCTCGCGCACGCCCGAGCCGACCGAATCGGTCGGTTGACGACCACGGTAGCCCTTCTGGTCCCCGCCGCAGGGGTCGGGGCGCGGATGGGAGGCTTGAGCAAGCCGTTCCTCGAGCTCGGGGGGCGTTCCGTTCTCGAGTGGGCGCTCTCGCCTTTTCTGGCCAGGACCGATGTTGTGGAAGTTGTCATTGCACTGGGCGCCGAGGCGGCTGCCTGGGATCCCGGCCGGCTGGACCCCCGGGTGCGTACCGCACGGGGAGGGTCCAGCCGCTTCGGGTCGGTCGCCAAAGCTTTGGAACGCCTTGAGGCCGACGCCTCCATCATCGCCGTCCACGACGGAGCGCGTCCGTTTCCGCCGCCAGAGGCGGTCGATGCCTGCATCCGGCTTGCGGCCGCGGGCGTCGGGGCTGTGGCCGGGATCCCGGCCGTGGACACGATAAAGCGGGTTGGAGACCGCCAGGTGATCGAAGGAACGCCGCCGCGCACCAAACTGTGGTATGCCCAGACGCCCCAGGTATTCCCTCGTGACGTCTTCGAGCGCGCGGTTGCGCACGCGCGCGCCGGAGGACCCGCTCCGACGGATGATGCGTCCATGGTCGAGCGACTGGGGGCGGAAGTGCGCATGGTGGAATCCGCCGCGACAAACCTGAAGATCACGTGTCCAGAAGATGTCGTGACCGCCGAAATGCTCATCGCCCGAGGGTTTGTGTGACGCTGCCGCAACATGCTGTCGCCGAGGCGGTTCTCCGCCTCCACGGCGGCGAGATCATCGTCCACCCCACCGAAACCGTCTACGGCTTTGGAGGGCTGCTGGAGGACGCGCCGCTACGGGCCCTGCAGCGTCTCAAGGGGCGCTCCGCGGGCGGCTTCGTGGTGCTGATCCCTGCGGTGGACAGCGTCGACGGCCTGCTTTGCGATGCGGGACACGCCCTGGCCGAGGCCTTCTGGCCGGGGCCGCTCACGATCGTGCTCGACGACCCGGACAACCGGTTCCATCCCTCGGCCAAGGCCGCGGACGGGTCCGTGGCCGTCAGGCTGCCGGGCTGCGATGCGACTCTTCAACTCCTCATGGAATCCGGGCGTTCCATGACGTCGAGTTCCGCCAACCTGCGCGGCCTCCCACCTGCGGTGACCGCGCACGATGCGCTCGCCGCAGCCAGGGTGGGCGGGATGGATCTGTTCGCGCTCGACGCGGGAGTGCTCGCTGGTGGACCCACCTCCACCATCGTTCGCCTCGGACGGGCGCGTCCTGTTCTGATCCGGGAGGGACGCATCGGTGTGCTAGAATTGAAGGAGGTCGCCGGGATAGCTCTGAGCGACCCGCACGGTTCTGCTTCGGGCAGCTGATGGGTTCCAGGAACGTCCTTCACGTCACCTTCGTCTGCACAGGCAACACCTGCCGTTCTCCGATGGCGGAGGTGATCGCCGGGAGGATCATCGCAGAAAAGGGGATCGAGCACGTGACGGTGGGATCGGCGGGCTCCGCAGCCTGGCCGGGGGATCCCGCAAGCGACGGTGCAAGGGAGGCGGCGCGGGAAGCGGGACTGGATCTGGAGTCCCATCGAAGCATGCCGCTGACCCAAGAAGTCGTGGCCGCTTCTGGACTGCTCCTGTGCATGACCGGGCACCACCTGCGCCGGTGCGAGGAACTCGGCGGGCAGGGACGCTCCCGGCTGCTGACCGAAATGGCGGGAGAAGAAGGCCGGGTGGATGACCCGTTCGGGGGATCGGCCAGGGTGTACCGAGCGACGTTCGACCAGCTCGTGAGGCTCGTCGGCGTGGTGCTGGACACGGTAGCACGGGACGCGGAATCGGAGTCGTAAATGAAGGCGGTTGGCAGGACTGGAGACGCGGGCACCAACGGAGAACCCGCCGTGGCCACCTATGCGGTGTTGGGTGATCCGGTCTCGCACAGCCTGTCGCCGACGATTCATAACGCCGCCTTCAGGGCCGGCAGGCGCCGCGCGCGATACGTGGCACGCCAGGTCTCCGCGCAGGAATGCGGGCCGGTCCTGCGGGAGCTGGCGCTGAAGGGCGGAGGCGGCAACGTCACCGTGCCCCACAAGGAACGGGTGGTGCCGTTCCTGGATCGCCAATCCCCGGCGGTATCGGCGACGGGCGCGTGCAACACCTTCTGGGCCGAAGACGGCCTGGTGTGGGGCGACAACACCGATGTCGAGGGCTTTCTGGAAGCGTGGGCCGCGACCGTCGACGGGATGTCCGGCGGGTTGCGAGCGCTGGTCCTGGGCGCGGGCGGCGCCGGCCGGGCAGTGGTCTGGGCCCTCCTGCAGGCTCCCCGGGTGGAGCGTGTCCTGCTCTGGAACCGCACACCCGGCAGAGCGGCGGCCCTGGCACTCCAATTCAGTGACAACCGGATCACTCCTGTTCGCGAACACCGGGACGTCGGTGCGGAGGTGCTGGTCAATGCGACCTCCGTTGGGCTCGACGGTCGCGGAAGGCCCGTCGACCTCGCCAGCCTGCGGACAGTGCCGCGAAGGATCATCGATCTGGTGTATGGAAGAGGGCCCACGCCGCTCTGTCGGCAGGCCCGGGAGCTGGGCATACCGGCGGTGGACGGGCGCGACATGCTGGTGCGTCAGGCGGAGGCGGCCTACGCACGGTGGTTCGGTGAACCGCCTCCGAGGGGGGTGATGGCACGGGCACTGGGCTCCCAGGACTGGTGAAGGCCGGCAGGGCGCGGATTGGATCGCTGGCCGCAGTCGTCGACTATCTGCTGCCGCCCGCTTGCGCTGCGTGCGGGAGCGCCGCGGGGGACGAGGTTCGGGCCGGTGAGGGTCCCGTGTGCCCGAACTGCCGGCTGGGCCTCCGCCCGGTGCCGCAACCGGCTTGCACGCGCTGCGGAGCACCGCTCGGCACCGGCGAAGCACCATCATGTCTGGAATGCGTCGATTGGCCGAACGAGTTGGGCTCGGTGCGAGCGGCCTTCCTGTTGGAGTCTCCGGCCCGCGAGCTGGTCCATGCCCTGAAGTACCAGGGCTGGCGCAGTGTCGGCGAGTTCATGGGGACGGAAATGGGGCGGCGCGGTGGTGCGGCCGTGCGTGATGCCGACCTGGTGGTGCCTATCCCGACATCCGAGCGCAATCTGCGGAGACGTGGCTACAACCAGGCCGAAGTGATCGCGTCTGCCCTCGCCGCGGAGGCGGGAATCCCACTCCGCGCCTGCCTGGAAAGATGGAGTCAGGCGGGCACGCAAACCGCCTTGAATCCGATGCAGCGACGGGCTAACGTCAGTGGCGCCTTCGTGCTTGCGGAGGCCTGCGGCGACATGGTCCGCGGCCGTCGAATCCTGCTGGTGGACGACGTGATTACCACGGGTGCCACGATCCTTGCGGCATCTCGCGCCCTGGTGCCCGGAGCCCCCGCCAGGGTCTCCGCGTATGCGTTTTCGCGCACCGTCCCCATGTCACTGTAACACGCCTGAGCAATGTCAGGCACACCTCTTCGGAGAGTCACCAATCCCATGTCCATTCGAGTCGCCATCAACGGTTTCGGCCGGATTGGAAGGAACGTCCTCAGAGCGGCCACGCAGTCCCCGGACAGCTCGCTCCAATTCGTGGCCGTCAACGACCTCACCGACAGCTCTACGCTGGCCCATCTCCTGAAGTACGACTCGGTACACGGCCGCTACCCCGGCACCGTGGAGGTTTCGGATGATGGACTGATCGTCGACGGCGACGAGATTCGGGTGCTGTCGCGGCGCGATCCCGCCGACTTGCCCTGGCGCGAACTGGCGGTCGACGTCGTGGTCGAATCAACGGGCAGGTTCCGCACCCGTGAACTCGCTTCGCGCCATCTGGCGGCCGGTGCATCCAAGGTTGTGATCTCGGCGCCGGCCAAGGCCGAGGACATCACGATCGTGCTGGGAGTGAACGATCATCGCTACGATCCCGACCGTCACCACGTCATCTCCAACGCCAGCTGCACGACCAACTGTCTGGCACCGGTGGCGAAGGTGCTGACGGAGAGATTCGGCTTTGTCCGTGGCCTCATGACCACGATCCACGCCTACACGGCCGGCCAGGCCATCCTCGACGGACCCCACAAGGACCTGCGGCGCGCGCGTGCTGCGGCGGTGAGCATGATCCCCACGACCACCGGAGCCGCCAGGGCCATTTCCCTCGTCCTTCCGGAACTCGAGGGAAAGCTCGATGGAATGGCGATTCGGGTGCCGACCCCCGACGTTTCCGTCGTCGATCTCGTTGCCGAGATCGAGAGCGACGCGACGCCCTGTTCCCTGAATGATGCGTTTCGCGCTGCTGCCGAAACCGACCTGGCGGGAATCCTGAGGGTCGAGGAGCAGCCACTGGTGTCGGTCGACTTCACCGGCGAGCCGGCGAGTTCGGTCGTCGACGCCGGCAGTACGGCAGTCATGGATCGCCGGATGGTCAAGGTCCTGGCCTGGTACGACAACGAATGGGGGTACTCCTCGCGTGTCGTGGACCTCGTGCAGTATGTTGGCGAACGGCTGGCCGCGAGAGTCTAGCCGGGTGCTGCGGTTGCCGGTTGGCGCGGCAGAAGCGCCTGTGCCCGGTGGGGTTCCGGGCCCCGTGGAAAGGGACTGCAACCGAACGCGTATGTTTGAGCGATGACTACCAGTTCTGCGAGCAAGGCGAAGTCGGCGCCGGTGCGATCCCGGCCACGCCCGGATGCCCGGGAGCGCGTGCAGCCGCATCCCGCGGCCCAGGAGCTTCCTCCGGACTTCGAGGCTTGGTTCCGCGACCACCGCGAACCCGTCTATCGGTATGTGCGTTTCCGGGTCGCGACACGTGATGTGGCGGAGGATCTCACCTCTGACGTCTTCATGAAGGCCCTGCGCTCGCTGGGAAGCTATGATCCGAGGAAATCCGCTCCGAGGACCTGGCTGCTCCGGATCGCCCGCAACGCGGTGACGGATTACCTGCGAACCCTGCAGCGGCGGGGGAGGCTGCATGTTTCCCTCGATCGGGTGCCCGACCTTGTCCACCGCGCCCCGTCGCAGGAAGAGAGGATGCTGCGGGCGGAGCAGGTGCAGAGATTGCTCAACGCCGTGGCCACGCTGCGGGCCGCGGACCAGGAGGTCCTTTCGCTGCGTTACGGTGCGGGTCTGGCGAATCTGGAGATCGCCGAGACGCTCAAGATCAGTGCCAATGCGGTCGCGGTGAGGGTGCACCGGGCGCTCTCCCGCCTTAGAGCCGCCGTCGCGGAGACGGCCGGAGCGGAGGACTAGCGATGTTCCGGCGAGGCGGCAACCAGGAGTGGTTCGACGAGCGCGACATGCGGAGCCTGGATCGGGATCTGCGTCAGATTGTCATCGAGGAGAGATGTTCCTACGGACCCGAACTACGCGCCCAACTCATCGAGGAGCACGCCCGGCTCGAGGGCGGCCGCCGCTCGCGTTCGTGGTCGGCGTCGGCTGTCGGGATCGCGGCGATGCTCATGCTGGTTCTGGCCGGGTCGCTTGCCTTTCCCGGGACCAGAGATGCGGTCCTCGGGGTGTTCCAGTCTCCTGTCGTAGTCGAGACGGCGCGATCGGTGATCGTTCGGCCGCGAGGCCGGGGTCTCGTCGAGTCTGCTCCGCCTGTCACCGCACCGATCAGCGAGACGCCGAACCCGGCGACGGGATCTGTGAGCGCGGAACCGACGGAGAACCCGTTGCCCTCGCCCTTGCTGCCGGGCACCGTGCCCGAGTTGCTGGATCGGAACGAGGCGCGGATGATCGTAGCGCAGGAGTACCCGGCTCTCCTTCAGCAGAAGGGCATCGGGGGAAGAGTGCGCATTCTCATGTGGGTCGGTCCCCAGGGGACGACCGAGTTTCCCCAGATCGAGCACACGTCGGGATTGCGCGAACTGGACCTGGCGGCGCTCAGAGCCACCCAGGCGCTGCGTTTCGTGCCGGCTACGCGCCTGGGCGAGGCCGTGGGTACGTGGGTGTCGTTCTCGATCCGGTTCCAGCCCGGTGGTACGGATCTCGTGCAGCCCGATCCTGAATACGCGACGTTCCACATTCCGCTGAGCAATTAGCGACGCGACGGTGACTCGTCGCCGGGCGCCGTTCCGCTCGGCTGCCTGCCTCCTGCTCCGGAGACTCTTCTCTTGAAGAAGACCCTGCACGACCTGCCCCGGGACGCGTTTTTCGGCGCGACCTTCGCGGTGAGGGTGGACTTCAATACTCCGCTCGTCCGGGGCCGGATCGCCGATGCCACGCGGATCGAGCGGTGCGTGCCGACCATCAGGCACCTGACAACGGCCGGAGCGAAGGTCGTTCTGCTTTCCCATCTGGGTCGCCCGGAGGGGCGGGCCCGTGCAGGGCTCAGCCTTGAGCCCGCCGCAGGTTGCCTTGAAGGAATGCTGGAGGGGTCGGTGCGCTTCTGTCCGCACGCCGAGGGCCTGCAGGTTTCCGAATCCCTTCGGGCAATGGAACCGGGATCCGTCCTCCTCCTGGAAAACACTCGTTTCCTGGCCGGGGAGACCGCCAACGACCCCCGGTTGGCTGCGGATTGGGCGATTTGGGCAGACCACTACGTGCTGGACGCTTTCGGTACGGCACACCGCGCGCACGCATCGACCGACGGGCTGCCGCGCGCGGTCAGAACCAGGGGCGGAGCGGCGGTCGCGGGTTTCCTGGTGGCGCGCGAGCTGGGGGTTATTGACGGTGCGCTCGAGAAACCCCGCCGCCCTTTCGTCGCCGTCGTCGGAGGTGCGAAGATCTCGGACAAGATCGACGTGATCGAGGCGCTTCTGCCGCGGGTCGACGCGCTGCTGGTAGGAGGAGCCATGGCCAACACGTTCTTTCGCGCAATGGGAATGGAGACGGGGGCATCGCTGGTGGAACCCGCGAAGTGCGCCGTCGCGGCCCGGCTGCTGGAGGTGGCCGGCCCCGGAATGGTGCTTCCGGTCGATTGTACGGTGGCGGGTGCTCTCGTGGACGGTGCGGAGACGCGCGCCGTTGCACGCAGCGAAGTCGCACCGGGCGAACTGATCGGGGATATCGGACCTGTGACCATCCGGCTTTTCGGTCGCCGGATCAAGGAAGCGGCTACCGTGATTTGGAACGGACCGCTGGGTGTGTTCGAGATCGCCGGGTTCGCAGAGGGAACTCTGGGCGTCGCACGAGCCGCGGCGGCGGCGGCTGACGAGGGCGCCACCGTCATCGTGGGCGGAGGAGATTCCGCGGCGGCAGCTCACGAGGCAGGAGTCGCCACCCGCGTTACGCACATTTCAACCGGCGGCGGAGCAGCACTCGAACTCCTGGCGGGAAAGAAGCTGCCGGGAGTCGAGGCCCTTTCCAACCGCTGTTCCGCCTGAGCGCATCCGCACTGGGAGACTTGGAAATGGTCAAGGTCGTTGCCGGCAACTGGAAGATGCATCACGGACCCCTGCCGACCGCGGATTTCTTCGACCGGTTCCGGCCGGAGGTCGAGGAAGGGTCGGTGCGCATCGTCTTCTTTCCACCGGACATCTCACTGCGGTCGGCGCAGGAGCGCGCCCGGGTTCAGGCCGAATTTGGAGTCCAGAACATCCACTGGAGCCCATCCGGCGCGTTCACGGGCGAGACCTCCGCCGAGATGGCGAGGGAAGCGGGGGCCTCCATGGTGCTCGTCGGACACTCGGAGCGGCGCCATGTGTTCGGAGAGACCGATGCGGATGTGGGCCGGAAGGTGCGCGCCGCAGCGCGTGCGGGACTCGTTCCGGTCGTCTGTGTTGGCGAGCTTCTGGAAGAGCGAAAGGCGGGGAAGCTGGATGCGGTGTTGCGTCGCCAGGTGGCGGCCTTTGCCGGATCCCTGGCCAACTGCCGCGACTACATGGTCGCCTACGAGCCGGTATGGGCAATCGGCACGGGCGAGACCGCCACTCCTGAAGACGCTTCCGCCGCCCACTCGATCGTCCGCTCCGCCCTGGGGGCACTGGGCCGATGTCCGGTGCTGTACGGCGGGAGCGTCAATCCGGCGAATGCCCGGGCGCTCCTGTCGGCGCCCGATGTCGATGGCGTACTCGTCGGCGGTGCCAGTCTGGACCCGGAGGTTTTCGCTCGAATCGTAGAGGCCGGAGGCGCTCTGGCGGGGGCGGTGTGAACCGTCAGTCGTTGACACCGGACTGCACCCGGGACAGCTTCCGGGGCCAATGGGCTTTACCCAATACGATGCAGACGTGACATGTACGGATTCTTGTTGACACTTCTTGTTCTGGATGGAGTTTTCCTCGGGGTCGTCATCCTGCTCCAGGCGGGCAAGGGCGGGGGACTCGCTGCGATGGGCGGCGGCGCCGCGGCTACGGATGTCCTTGGGGGACGCCAGGCCACGACGCTGCTCACGCGCGCGACATGGATCGCGGGTACCGTTTTCATGGTCCTGTCGCTGGTTCTGGCCATCCTTTCCTCGCGTTCGACGGCCCCTGCCTCGGTGCTGGAGGGGATCGCCAACCCGGCCACGACGGCACCGCAGCCGGTCCTTCCCGAGGCGGCGCCGGCCCTCGAGCTGCTTCCTCCCGCGGGCGAGGAAGAGCCGCCGGGAGAGGTTGTCCCCCCGGGCGAGGAAGTACCTCCGGGTCCGAGTGGAACGCCCGAGACCAACGAGCCGTCGGACGCACCGCCGGGCTGACGGCTTCGTTGTGAGCGGCCGGCCTTGCGCGGCTTGTGCGGCGGTGCACCGGGCATGAGCCGCGACGAAATCGAGGACCTTCTCTATCAGGGCTACCAGGGGCGCCGCCTGGAGGAGGGCGTCCGTCGATCCGGTTTTCTCCAGTGGCCGGAGCACGCCGTCGGCATCGACACGAGGTCCATCGTCATCTCTCGCACGATGAAGCATGCGGTGGACGGCAGGGGAGACCTGTGTTGCCCCGGACCAATGTCACCCGGGCCCGCGCTCGCATTCGGAGCCACGCCGCTGGAGTTCCTGCGCCAACTGGCCCACCGGGGTACGAGTCCCGCGGCGGCCCGGGCGGGAGGATTGAGCTGGACCGACCTGCGAAGGGGACTGATCGGCTGGGACGGGCCGCCGGGAATGATGACGCAAGTGCTGGCCGGAGCCGCGCTGGCATTTGCGCAGCGCGGCGAAAACCGGGCAGCTCTGGTCTTCGAGAGCGAGAAGGCTCTGGATACCGGTGGCTGGCACGAAGGTTTGAATTTCGCCGCGGCCAGGCGTGTCCCGATCATCGTGGTGCTCGTCGCATCGGGTTCTGCCGGTGTCGGCCGCGTCCGCCAGATCGAGGAGGTGGCACGCGCGTACGGGATCAAGGCGGTGACCATTGACCAGGATTCCCATGCCGGCATATTCGCGACCTTGCGCGGCGCCCGCCGGCGGGCCGCGCTCGGGGGAGGTCCGACGCTCGTCGCGCTGGAGGGCGCAACGGATGACCGGTGGCAGTCGCACGAGGAATTCGCTTCCTGGGCGCTTACCGAGGGGCACGTCACCGAGGGGGAGCTGGAATCGATCCGGCGGGCGGCCGCTGCGGGCGTAGACCACGCGTTCGCCCGCATAGTGAAGGAACCGGGGCCCGAGCCCCACGACGCCCTGGCGGCCGTGCGGATCGGCAGCCCGCCCCTGCGGCCCTGGACACGCCTGAAGTCGCCACGGCCGGACGGGGTCGCCGAAGCGCCAATGGAGGGCCCAAGTGTCAACTGATGCTCCGGTACACGTCACGCGAACGCGCTCGGGGAAGCCCGCTACGTTTTTGGAGGCCATTGCCGAAGCGCTGTGGGAAGAGATGGAGCGCGACGAACGGGTGTTTCTCATGGGCGAGGACATCGGGGCCTACGGCGGTGCATTCAAGGTGACGCGCGGATTCATCGAACGCTTCGGGGCCTCGCGCGTGATCGACACGCCGATCTCCGAAGGGGGATTCACCGGGGCCGCTGCGGGCGCCGCCCACATGGGACTCAGGCCCGTTGTCGAAATGCAGTTCATGGACTTCATTTCGCCCGCGTACGACGTGCTTACCAACTACGTCGCCACATCGCTCTACCGGGGCGCCGGGCCTCTTCCGCTGGTGGTTCGGGGGCCCGTGGGAGGGGGGAACCGCGGCGGTCCCTTCCATTCACAGAATGTGGAGATGGCGTTCTTCCACACGCCGGGGTTGAAGATCGTCTATCCGTCCACCCCTGCCGACGCAAAGGGACTCCTCAAGAGCGCCATCCGGGATGACGACCCCGTGATCTTCGAGGAGCACAAGGGGCTGTACCGCGCACCCCATTGCCGCGAACTGCTCCCCCAGCAGGACCATGTGGTCCCGATCGGCAGGGCGCGGACCGCGCTGGAGGGGGAGGACCTGACGATCGTGACCTACGGCCTGATGGTCCACCGCAGCCTGGAAGCCGCTGCCGAGCTGGCCAGGGATCGGATCCGCGTCGAGGTAATCGACCTTCGGACCCTCCTGCCACTCGACGAAGAGACGATCGTGGCCTCGGTTCGGAAGACTGGCAAGCTCCTGATCGTGCACGAGGATACGCGCACCGGTGGAATCGCGGGCGAGATCGCCATGCGCGTCAACGAGCGTGCGTTCGAATGGCTCGACGGACCGATCCTTCGCGTGACGGCTATCGATTCGCCCGTTCCCTTCAGCGGCGAGCTGGAGGACTTTTTTCTCCCGTCGGTCGCCGATGTGGTGACCGCGGGACGTTATCTTTCCAGGTACTGAAGGTGGCCGCCGAGCCGCCGGATTGAACCAGAGCACCAGGAACCACAATGCGGTGCTCGCCGGACCCGCCGGAGGTTCTGCGGCGGGCACATCCGGCGAGGCAACAGAGAGTGAGACCCGCCGTGTCGCGAATCGAAGTTCCGATGCCCCAGATGGGTGAGTCCATCGCGGAGGGCACGGTTTCCAAATGGCTCAAGGCTCCTGGAGACGCCGTCGACCGCGACGAGCCGATCCTCGAGATATCGACCGACAAGGTCGACGCGGAGATCCCGTCGCCATCAGCGGGAGTCCTGGCCGAGATCCTCGTTCCCGAGGGGGAAACGGTCGAGGTGGGCACGGTGGTGGCATACATCGAAGAGGGAGCGGGCGCCGGTGCCGCCCCAGGCGCGGACGGAAAGTCCTCGAGGTCCGGCGGCGAGCGAGCGATGGCGTCTCCCCCGCTCGATACGCCTCCCGAGCCGCCACCGTCGGCCGAGCCCGTCGCGCACCGCGCTTCTGCCGACGAGGCACCCGCGGATCCGGAGTGTACGGCCACCAGCGAGGAGCGCCTGCGCACGCGCTCCACACCTGTAGTACGACGCATCGCACAGGAAGCCGGCGTGGACATCGCCCGCGTTCCCGGAACGGGGCACCAGGGCCGCGTGACGAAACAGGACATCCTGTCTTTCATCGAGAGCGAAATGGCCGAGCGTGCCGCCGCGGCCGTGGCAGCACCGCAACCGGCCGCCCCCGCAGTCGCTCCCCCCGCTCGAGTGGCAGCCGCGGCGGCATCCGCTCCCGCCCCCGTGGCGCCTCCTGCGGCGCCGTCCCGCGTCCCCGCCACCACCGCGCCCAGCGACCTGTGGACCCGCTTCCACAGAGAGGTGGAGCATCCGAGCTTCCCGGTGCGCGACGGCGACCGGGTCGAGACCATGGACAAGGTGCGGCGCCTCACCGCCGAGCACATGGTGCTGGCGAAGCGGATTTCGTCCCACGTCCATTCCGTGATCGAGATCGACTTTTCGGCGGTGGACCGCATCCGGCGCGAGAAAAAGGCCAGGTGGGCCGAACGTGGAGCGCGCGTGTCCTATACAGCCTTCGTGGCCTGGGCGTGTTCCCGGATTCTCAGGGACTTTCCGACCGTCAACGGTGTCATTTCCGGCAAGAACATCATCTACCGGGGGTCCGTGAACATCGGGATGGCGGTGGACCTAAACCCGGGGCTCATAGTCCCGGTCATCCACGATGCCGACGATCTGAGTCTGGTGGGTACCGCGAGGCGGATCGTCGACCTGGCCACACGAGCCAAGTCCCGGGATCTGGCACCGAGCGAGATTCAGGGCGCGACCTTCACCATCACGAACCCGGGGGTGCTGGGGACCATGGTGGGAATGCCCATTATCCCCAAGGGGACCTCGGCCATCCTCGGGACGGGTTCGATCGACAAGCGCGTGGTAGTGATCACCGACGAGGCGACGGGACAGGACTCCATCGTCATTCGCAAACGGTCGTTCTTCTCGCTTGGGTACGACCACAGGCTGGTGGACGGCGCCGACTCGGCCCGCTTCCTGTCGCAGCTCAAGGAGTTGTTGCAGGACTTCCCCGAGGACGCCTGAGCCGGGCAGGGGTTCACACCGTTGCCGGAGCCGTCCTGGGCTGAGCGCACTCTGGCGGTTCGCTACGCCGGCTGCGTCGCGTACCCGGAGGCGACGGACCTGCAGACAGATCTCGTCGAGCGGCGAAGGAGCGGGCAAATCACGGATACGCTCCTGCTCCTGGAGCACCCCCACGTCATCACCCTCGGATCGTCCGGTGACGACCGACATGTCCTGCTGACCAGAAGCGAACTCGCCGCGCGTGAAGTTGCCGTACACGAGGCTGGACGTGGGGGAGACGTGACCTACCACGGACCCGGACAGCTTGTCGGCTACCCGATCCTCGACCTGAAGCCGGACAGGAAGGATCTCCACCTCTACCTGCGCTGCCTCGAGGAAGTCCTGCTGAGGGTTCTCGGGAGCTTTCACCTCTCCGGCAGCCGCGACGACAGCGCAACGGGGGTCTGGGTGGGAGGTGCGAAGGTTGCCGCGATCGGCATCCGCGTGTCTTCGGGGTGGATCACCTCGCACGGTTTTGCGCTGAATGCGAACACCGATCTGACGTACTTCGACGCGATCGTGCCGTGCGGGCTGAGCGGCCGGCCGGTAACGAGCCTCAGCCGCCTGCTCGACAGGAATGTCACCGCACAGGAGGCGGCACCGATGGTGGTCGATGCGATGAGGGGGGTGTTCGGTTACGGTTCCGTCGACGATTCCGGCGCGGCGAACTCGAAGTAGTCCAGATACCGGCCTGATTCACGCTCGCTCTCAAGCCACTCCACAAAGCCCGACGGGACCGGTACCGGGGTGTCCGAGAGTTCGCCGGCCGCCCTCTGTGCCAGGACGTTGACGTACTCGTTCCTGGGGTCTCCCGCGTGGCCCTTCACCCACTCCCAGGAGACGTCGTGGCGGGCCAGGGTACTGTCGAGTCGCCGCCACAGGTCGACGTTCTCGATCGGGCCTCCCTTGCGCTTCCATCCCCGCTGCTTCCACCCGGGCATCCACTCCGATGCGCCCTTCACCAGGTATTGCGAATCGGATACGAATCGTACGCGGCAGCGCTCACGCAGAACTCCGAGCGGGAGTATCGCGCTGACAAGGGCCATGCGGTTGTTGGTCGTCGAGGGGTCCGATGTCCAGACATCACGCCGCTCCCAGACCCGGCCCGTCCAATGCTCGAGCAGCGCCGCAGCCCCTCCGGGCCGGTCACGTCCCTTGAACTGGTTTCCGAGGCACGATTCGTCCGCGTGGATGTGAACAAATGGCTGATTCCGCTCCATCTTCTCCTCGTCCCGACCGCGAATCGGTTGCTGGCTTCCCCGGAAGATACCGACTCCTTACATTCCCCGGATGCGTATGCGCAACCCGGACAGAGAGACGGTCGCTCCAGCCTGCCTCCTCCTGGAAGACGGGCGGCGTTTCGAAGGGACTCAGGTGGGTGCCGGGGGTCCTGCGATCGGAGAGGTCGTATTCAACACGGCGATGACCGGCTACCAGGAGATCCTCACCGATCCTTCCTATGCCGGCCAACTGGTGACCATGACCTATCCGCTCATCGGCAACTACGGCACGAACGCCGACGACATCGAGTCCGGCCGGCCCCAGGTGTCCGGCTTCATTGTGCGGGAGGCGGCGAGACGGCCCAGCTCGTGGAGGAGCCGCAGCACGCTGCAAAGCTATCTGTCGGAACACGGAGTGGTGGGGATCCGGGACGTGGACACGAGGGCGCTCACCCGACATATCCGCAGCAAGGGCGCCATGCGCGGCGGTATCGCCAGCGCCGACACGCCTGCGGACGAGTTGCTGTCGCGCATCCTGGCGCATCCGCGGATGGAGGGGTTGGAGCTGGCCTGCGGCGTCTCGACGGATACGAGCTACGTCGTAGGGGCCGCCAGCGACGACGAGACGTACCACGTCGCCGCCTTCGACTTCGGGGTGAAGTCGAGTTCTCCAAGACTCCTCTCCGAGCGGGGATGCCGGGTGACGGTACTGCCGGCGCAGGCCGGAACCGCCGATGTGCTGGCGCTGGAGCCCGACGGCCTCTTCGTTTCCAACGGTCCGGGAGATCCCGCGGCGGTCGAGCAGGCCGCGGAAACGATTCTGGAGGTGGCCGGCAGGGAGATCCCCGTCTTCGGAATCTGCCTCGGACACCAGTTGATCGCACGTGCCTTCGGTGGCGAGACGTTCAAGCTCCCCTTCGGCCACCACGGAGCCAATCATCCGGTAATGAACCATGATCGGAGTACCGTGGAGATCACCTCGCAGAACCACGGATTCGCGGTGCGGCGCGGGGAGCGGCACACTGTGCCCGGCGCTCCGGACCTGAGAGTCACCCACAGCAACCTGTACGACGACACCGTGGCAGGGATCGCCCACCGCGACCTGCCCGTGATTGCCGTCCAGTATCACCCGGAGGCCGCCCCGGGTCCGCACGACAGCACCTATCTCTTCGACGAGTTCATCGCCCTGATGGGGGCGCGTCGACGTGCCGCGGGTCGCTGACCCGAGCCCTCGATCCCCACGACAAACTTGACGCTGCGTGTTCGCCGCGATTACTTACTTTCCACACCGGAGCCCTGCCTCGACCGCAATCCCTAAGGGGGGACAATGACGAAAGCCGACCTAGTCGAGCAGGTCGCGGACGCCATCGGCCCGGGAGTCACCAAGCGGGACTGCGCGCTCGTCGTCGATGGGTTTCTCAACGCCGTCAAGCACGCTCTCGGGCGGGGGGAGAACATCGAGATCAGGGGCTTCGGCACGTTCAAGGTACGTCATCGCAAGGCACGCCTGGCCCGCAATCCCCGAACCGGGGAACCGGTAAGGGTGCCGGCGCGTTCCGCACCGGTCTTCAAGCCCTCGAAATACCTGCGGGCCCGGGTCGAACGTCTGAACGCGCAGGAGTCGGACGCCGAGGCATCCCCGCCACATGTCGGGTGGCCGCCCTCCGGTGGTCCGGGCTCCCCAGGCTACTGACGTCCGGGGGGACCCGGTGGACGTAACCGTACTGCTCTTCGCCGCTCACCGGGACCTTGCCGGCGCGGACCGGACCGTTGTGTCCCTGCCGGATCGCGCGACCGTTGCGGTGGTTCTCGCGGAGTTGCGGGGCAGGGGCGGGGGCTGGGCCGCGTTGCCCGAAAGGGCGGCCGTGGCCGTGAACCGCCGCTACGCGCACATGGAGACGGAGCTGGCCGAGGGGGACGAGGTCGCGTTGATCCCTCCCGTGGCGGGAGGATGACGATGATCTGGAGCGCGATCACGACCAGCCCGATCGACACCCGCGAGGTGCTTTCCCGGGTCGGGGCGGAGGAGGACGGGGCCGTCGCCCTGTTCCTCGGGATCGTCCGCAACAGCAACGGGGGCCGTCCGGTAAGTGGAATGGAATACGAGGGTTACGCCGAGATGGCTCAAGAGCAGCTTGCGGAGATCACGGGGGAAGCCGCGGAGCGGGCTCAGACCGATCGGGTGGCCGCAGTTCACCGTCTTGGGGCCCTTGCGGTGGGAGACGTGAGTGTGGCGATCGCGGTGTCGACCCCGCACCGCGCTCAGGCCTTCGACGCTGCCAGGTATGTAATCGAGCAGATCAAGGTGCGGCTGCCGGTGTGGAAGCGGGAATACTATCTGGACAGGGACGCCGAATGGCTCGACGGCCAGGTGCCGGTGGCGCACGGCGGAAAGGTCGGGTAGCCGCGTGCAACCATTCGAGGGAATCTCCAACGGGACCGCCCCGGGAATGGTGGACGGCTACGGCAGGCGCATCGAGTACCTGCGCATATCCGTCACCGACAAGTGCAACCTGCGCTGCGTCTACTGCATGCCCGAGGAAGGACTCCCGTGGCTTCGCCGCGCCGAGATCCTCGACTACGAGGAAATCGCCGAAATCGTCCGGGTGATGGCCGGGATGGGGCTGAAGCGCCTGCGCCTCACGGGCGGCGAGCCGCTGGTGCGGAAGGACTTGCCGCGCCTGGTCGCGATGCTCGCCTCCATCCCGGGAATCGAGGACATCGCGCTGTCGACCAACGCCGTTCTTCTCGCGCCGATGGCCCGCAGCCTGAAGGACGCCGGCATCACCCGCGTCAACATCTCTCTCGACACGCTGCGAGAAGATCGCGCCGACGCGATCGCCCGGCGGCCCGGTACATTGCCCAGGGTCCTTCGGGGCCTGGATGCCGCGGAGAAGGTCGGCTTCGAGCCGATCAAGATCAATGTGGTGCTCATGCGCGGGGAGAACGACGACGAGGTCGCGGACTTCGCCGAGCTGTCACGCAACCGGCCCCTTCATGTCCGCTTCATCGAGGTCATGCCGACGGAATCGAACCTCGAACTGAGCGCCTCGAGCTTCCTCTCGTGCGACGAAGCTCTGGCGGCGATCGCCCGGGTCGACGCCCTGGAGCCCGTTCCCGGCCCCCCGGGCAACGGTCCCGCCACCTACTTCAGCTTCCCCGGCGCGCGGGGCACCATCGGCGCTATCACGCCCATGAGCCACAACTTCTGCAGTCGCTGCAACCGCATGCGCCTCACGGCCGACGGTCAGCTTCGACCCTGTCTCTTCGGGACCATCGAGACGCCGCTGCGCGACCCGCTCCGGCGGGGCGAGGATCTGCGGCCTCTCGTCGAGGAAACCCTGCGGATCAAGCCGGAGAAGCACCTTCTGGTGCAGGGATCGTCGGCAGGTTCCGGAGGACTCATCGCGCTCTCGCAGACGGGCGGATGACAGGACTCCACGACGGCGACAGATTTCATCGGCCCCGGAGTTTCCGGGGATTCCGGCGGGTCCACCTCAACACCAATGGAGCAGTGCACTGATGTCAGCCAGGAAGATTACGGTTGTCGGTGCGGGACACGTGGGTGAAGTCTGTGCCCAGCGCCTCGCCGAGAAGGAGCTGTGCGAGGAAGTCGTCCTGATCGACATCATCGACGGCATCCCGCAGGGGAAGGCGCTCGACCAGTGGGAGAGCGCGCCGGTCGAGGGATTCGACACGATGGTGACCGGCTCGAACGACTACGGGCCCGCCGAAGGGTCCGACCTCTTCATCGTCACGGCCGGCATCGCCCGCAAGCCGGGGATGAGCCGCGACGACCTCCTGCGCACCAACGCCGGCATCGTGCGTTCGGTGAGCACCGAGATCGCCCGGGTCGCGCCCGATGCGGTTGTCATCGTCGTTTCCAACCCGCTCGACGTGATGGCGTATGTCGCCAAGGAGACCACCGGCTTCCCGCGTGAACGAGTCATCGGCATGGCCGGTGTGCTCGATACGGCCCGCTTCCGCTCCTTCATCGCCATGGAGCTGGACGTGAGCGTGGAGGACATCCAGGCAATGGTCCTGGGCGGACACGGCAACACCATGGTCCCGCTGGTTGCCTACACGGCGGTGAGCGGCATCCCGGTGTCCCGCCTGATCCCGCCCGACAGGCTCGACGCCATCATCGAACGCACGCGAAATGGCGGCGCCGAGATCGTCAGGTTCCTCAAGACCGGGAGTGCGTATTACGCTCCGTCGGCCGCGGCGGTCCAGATGGCCGAGTCGATCGTGAGGAACAAGCGGCGGATCCTCCCGGCGGCTGCCTGGCTCGAAGGCGAGTACGGGCAGGAGGGGGTCTACCTGGGCGTGCCCTGCAAGCTGGGCGCGGGCGGTCTGCAGGAGGTGGTCGAGGTCGACCTCACCGGCAGCGAGGCGGCGGCGCTGGCCACGAGCGCGGATCACGTGCGCAAGGTGATGGCACGGCTCTGAGCGCGCCCGTCGACGCCGAGGCCGAATCGACGCGGCCGCCGAGACGGCGGGGCGGCGACGGGGCGCGGCGCTACGGTCCCCTGAAGATCGCCGGATCAAGCTCCGGGTTCAGCACGAAGTCGCTCGTAACCAGGATCTTCCAGACCTTGCCCGCCGCGTTGATGTGGACCCGCCGGCCGGTGAAGACGTAGCCGTCCACTTCCTGGACGTCCTCCCAGTAGGTGCGGCTGATGTTCTGCCGGCCCTCCTCGCGGTAGCCGATGGATACCGGCATCGCGCGGCCTTCCTCGAAGACGTAGAACCAGGTGTCGTTGTGGTCGCCGACCCCGTCGCCGAAGGTCACGCGCACCTGGTGCCGCCCCGCCTCGTCGGTGCCGTCGTAGTGCAGGAACACACCGGGGTCCCTGAGCTTGAACGGCAGCCCGATCCAGTAGAAGACGTCGCCGGACACGTACCGCGCCTCGTCGTAGTCCTTGTCGCCGGATCCGAGGACCTCCCCGTTCATCACGGCCCACTCCTGCACGCCGTCGAAACCGTGCTGGATGAAGTCGTCGCCCTCCCAGCGCTCGATGCGGGCGGCCTCACCGGCCTCGAGGCGCGCGATGGTGACGTAGCGCGGACGCGCCCGTCGGAGCCGGCCGCTCTCCGGGTCGTAGATCTCGGTGGTGAGCGTGTAGCGCGCGCTTTGCAGCTTCCAGTAGGTCTCCATGCCGCCCAGCGCCTCGATCCAGCCGTCGACGAGCGCCTCGGCCGTCTCGTCGCGCACCTCCGCAAGAGGCTTCGATCCCGGTTCCCCCGATCCCGCGCCGAGAAGGAGCCATGCGGCTGCCAGGGTGAAGCTTCCAATCAGGGTCCTCATTCTCTCTCTCTCTCCGTTCAGATAGCACCGTCGCCCGTGACCTTGCCGCCCCGGGAGACTTCGGTCAGACTGATTCTCCCCTCCTCTTCCTCCCGTCGCAAACCGCTCCGTTCGCGCGAGCAAGGCTCTCCTGTATGATACGCTCCCGATGGTTCGCCCGCCTGCGTGCCAGGCGCGCGACGGCTGGGAGACGGAATCGTTCATGATCTGCCCGGGGTCTCGTGAGGCCTTTCACGGGCACGCCGTGAACAACCGCGCGCGCCGGGTGCAAAGGGCGCTTCGCGCGGGGGTTGCGACGCTGCTGGCCGTCACGGCATGCGGCGGCGAAAGCGACCCGCTGGACCCCGGCCCGCCGGACATCGAGAGCCTGGTCTTCGCCGCGTCCCTGGGCGTCGACCTCTCCGAGATGACCCTGCTCCCGTCGGGGCTCTACATCCGCGATCTGACCGTGGGCGAAGGCGCCTCCGTGGGACAGCAGCAGGGGGCCCGTTTCAGCTACCAGGGCTGGTTGCACGACGGGACTCCCGTGGACGGGGGCGAATACCCGATCGATCAGTTTTCGCCGGGGGCGTTCATCAGCCCCTTCGATGGCGAGGTCTACTACCTCGTCGGCAGCGGGCAGACCATCGCGGGGTGGGACATCGGGCTCGAGGGAATGCGCGTCGGCGGCGTGCGCCAGATCGTCGTACCGCCGCGGCTCGGTTTCGGTGCCGTGGGCTCCCTGGACGGACGCGTTCCCGGCAACGCCGTCCTGGTCTACCGCTTCGAACTGCTGGCCGTGGAGCCCTGAGGCAACGTGCCCGCGACTGCCGCCCCCGGCCGGCACCCCGCCGGACCCGCTACAGCTTCGGCAGCGTCACCCCCACCTGACCCTGGTACTTGCCCTTGCGGTCCGCGTAGGCCACCTCGGGTGCCTCGTCGCCCTGGAAGAAGACCAGTTGGGCGATGCCCTCGCCTCCGTAGATCCTGGCCGGGAGGGGAGTCGTGTTGGAGATCTCCAATGTCAGGTAGCCCTCCCAGGTGGGTTCGAGCGGAGTGACGTTCACGATGATCCCGCACCGGGCGTAGGTGCTCTTGCCCACGCACAGTACCAGCACGTCGCGCGGGATGCGGAAGTGCTCCACGGTCCGCGCGAGGGCGAACGAATTCGGCGGGATGATGCACTCCGGGGCGTCGACGTGCACAAAGGACCGCTCATCGAAGGACTTAGGATCCACAACCAGGTTGTGAACGTTGGTGAAGACCTTGAATTCGGGCGCTACGCGGATGTCGTAGCCGAAGGAGGAGAGCCCATAGGAGATGCGGCCGTTCCTGATCTGACCGGGCTCGAACGGGTCGATCATGCCGTGTTCACGGGCCATCTTCCGGATCCAGCGGTCGCTCTTGACTGGCATCGAAGGTGTCGGCGGTTGGGTGCGGGATGGAAGCGGGACATGGAACGGCTGCCGGATGGGCAAGGCGAAGTTGTCCGGCGGCGTGGACTGCGGCGCCAAGATAGCCCGGACGGGGCGCGGGTGCCAAGACTCCCGGTCTGCGGCACACGGTTTGACACCCGCCTCCGCAAACTTGAATCTGCCCGCGCGCCCCCGTATCTTTGGGCGTTGATTCCGGGAGTTCGTGAAAGTTTTCACAAGCTCGCGGCGCAGAGTCCCGGATTGTCCGGGCGGACGAAAACTGCAACAGGGCGGGGTGCCACCGCGGGGAGAGGCTGCGCAGCATGGCGAAGTCCTACATACCGCTCCTGATCATCCTGGGCGTGACGGTCCTCAACGCCGTCGGGATGGCGGTTGCCTCCCACGTTCTCAACCCCCGCCGGCCCACGCCCCAGAAGGCGATGCCGTACGAATCGGGGATGATCCCGCTGGGCGATACGCGGGCCCGGTTCTCGATCAAGTTCTACATGGTCGCGATCAGCTTCATCGTGTTCGACCTCGAGACGATCTTCCTCGTGCCGTGGGCCGTTCGCGTGCGCGAACTCGGATGGGGACCCTTCGTGGCGGTCCTCCTCTTCGTTGTCGTGCTGGGGGTGGGGCTGTTGTATGAATGGAAGAAAGGCGGTTTGGAATGGGAGTAGAAAACCCGGGCATGTCGGGTTCCGGGAGCCCGACCTTCCTCACCACCAGACTTGACTTCGTGGTTAACTGGGCTCGGCGCAATTCGCTGTGGCCCATGCCTTTCGGCACCGCCTGCTGCGCGATCGAGATGATGGCGTCGGCGGCCAGCAACTTCGATCTGGCCCGCTTCGGGATGGAGCGCATGTCCTTCAGCCCCAGACAGGCCGACGTGCTGATCTGCGCGGGCCGCGTCCCCTACAAGCTGGCTCCGGTACTCCGCCGGATCTGGGATCAGATGATGCAGCCCAAGTGGTGCATCTCGATGGGCGCGTGCGCGTCGTCAGGCGGCGTTTTCGACGTCTACTCGATGGTGCAGGGCATAGACACGATCGTGCCGGTCGATGTCTACATCCCCGGATGTCCGCCCCGTCCGGAGGGGCTGATCTACGGGCTCATGATGGTCCAGGAGAAGATCCGCGGCGAGAGTCTTGCCAACCATGCCGAACTGCGTGCGGAGGATCCCCTGGCGGCCGGCCGTCCGCGCGCCGACGACCGGGAGGTCTTCGACCTGACCGGACCGTTCGGGAATTCGACGCACCAGAACCGGGTGAGCGGCCTCGTCGAGACCGACGCCGTCAACCGCTCGGAGGACCGCCTGCCTTGAGCCCTCCGACGTCGCAGGGTTCGCCGTTCGATCTCGTCGCCGCGGGTACGGGACGCGCGCGAGAGTCGGCCGCAGCCGTCGAGGCGCCCGCGGCCGTTCCCCCCGGCAATCCTTCCGTGACCGCGCTTCGGGAGCGGTTTCCCGACGGGGTCTTGCGCAACGCCGTGCACGCCGGCGACGAGGATGTAGTGCACATCGACTCCGCGCGTGTCGTCGAGATGCTTCGCTGGCTCCATGACGCGCCCGGGCAGCAGTACGATCATCTGGCCGACGTCACCGCGGTGGACTACGGCGGTGGCAGGCCCGTCGAAGTCGTCTACCAGCTTTGGTCGATTCCCCACCGAAGGGCATTGAGAGTGAAGTGCGAGCTTCCCCTCCACGGCCTTGAAATCGAGAGCGTCACCGGGATCTGGGCCGGGGCGAACTGGCTGGAGCGCGAAGTTTTCGATCTCTTCGGCGTCGACTTCGCAGGGCACCCGGATCTGCGCCGCATTTTGATGCCGGACAACTACGCCGAGGGGCACCCCCTGCGAAAGGACTTTCCCCTGCGCGGCCGGTTCTCCCGTGCCGAGCAGACCCGCCGGGCGCTCACCCAGGATCCGGAGGACTACTACGTGCCCGGTGAGATCGGCGAGCGCGTGCCCCAGGTGATCGGCGCCGATGCGGAGGGCGATGAGGGAGGCGACGATGTCGACTAGAACCGTCGAGTACGGCGTCAGCCGCAACCCCGAAATGGGGCCCGGCGGCACCCTCGTCGCAAGTCCCACGGAGCCCTTCGACGCACCGGAGCCGGAACTGGGGTCCCAGACCATGCTGGTCAACGTCGGGCCGCAGCATCCGGCCACCCACGGGGTTCTGCGGCTGGTGGTCGAACTCGACGGTGAGACCGTGGTCAGCGTGGTCCCCCGGCTTGGATACCTGCACTCGTCGTTCGAGAAGCTGGGCGAATACCGCACGTGGAACCAGATCGTCACGCTCACGGACCGCATGGACTACCTCGCGCCGCTGATCTACAACTGCGCCTATGTGATGGCCGTGGAAAAGCTTATGGGCATCGAGGTAACGGATCGCTGCAGGGTTGCCCGGGTGATCTGCATGGAGATGGACCGCATCTTCTCGCACCTGCTCTGGCTCGGGACATGGGCGATCGACGTCGGTGCCTTCACTCCGTTCCTCTACGCCTTCCAGCAGCGTGAAAAGGTCTACAAGCTCCACGAGGCGCTGACGGGCGCACGGATCACCACGTCGGCGACCCGGATCGGGGGCATGATGGCCGACCTTCCCGCGGGCTGGACCGACGGGGTGAGGGAGTTCGCCGACAACCTGCCGGCAACGCTCGACGAGATCGACGGACTGCTGAAGCACAATGCGATCCACATCGGGCGCACCCAGGGCATCGGGGCGATCTCGGCGGAGGACGCGGTGAACCACGGCCTTACGGGCGCCAATCTGCGTGCCAGCGGCGTTCCCTACGACGTGCGCAAGGACCGCCCCTACTACGACTACGAGAGCTACGACTTCGAGGTCCCGATCGGGTGCCACGGGGACTGCTACGACCGCTACCTCGTGCGCATGGAGGAGATGCGTCAGAGCATCCGCATCCTGCACCAGGCGCTCGACGGGCTGCCGGGCGGGCCGATGGACGTGGCGGACCCGCGCATCAGCCTGCCGTCCAAGACCGACTGCATGTCCGACATGGAGTCCATGATCCATCACTTCAAGCTCATCACCGAGGGAATCCCGGCGCCCGCCGAGGACTGCTGGTTCTCCGTCGAGGGTTCGAAGGGCGAGCTGGGGATGTACGTGGTCGGCGACGGCGGCCCCAAGCCGGTGCGCTGGCGCATACGGCCCCCGTCGTTCGTAAACCTGTCGGCCATTCCGAAGCTCGCCGAAGGGCACCTGATGGCCGATCTGATCGTCATCAACGCGAGCCTCGACATCGTGCTCGGGGAGATCGATCGTTGAGCGACGTTCCCTTCCGCAACCCCGGCTGGGCCGGCAACACCGGCGAGTTCGACCTGAGCGAAGCCGACGTGCGCGGCAACGCCTACGCTGGCGAGCGGCCCCTGGACGGCGGGCACCCCAGCACCTCGGCGAGCTACCCGTTCATGCTGGTCGCGAGGAACCCCGGTGCACCGCTCTTCGAAGGGCCCTACCAGGCGCGTTTCGAGAAGATCCGGGGGCGCTATCCTACGGCGAGGGCCGCGCTGCTGCCGGCGCTGAACCTCGCGCAGGAGATTCGCGGCCACGTATCCCCGGAGACGATGGACGAAGTGGCGGCCCTCCTTGGACTGAGCAGTGCGTACGTGAGGGGAGTGGCGACCTTCTACACGATGTACAACAAGCGTCCCGTGGGGCGCTTCCTCATACAGGTGTGCACGAACATCTCGTGCAATCTGTGCGGCGCGGACGAGGTTCTGGCGGCGTTCCTCAGGCACACGGACACGGAGCTGGGCGATACGTCGACGGACGGGAACTTCACGGTCGTCGAGGCCGAGTGCCTCGCGGCGTGCGGATTCCCGACGTGCGTGCAGATCAACGAACGGTACTTCGAGGATGTTGCGGCCGGCGACGTGCCGGACATCCTGCGTCGATTGACCGACGAACTCAAGGGCGACTAGCGCGGGGAGATCCCCGGGACGGCACTTTGGCATACCCCTACCGACACGACAAGGAGGTCCGAGTCCTCAGCGAGGGATTCGGAGATCCCGCCGCGCGCACCGTGGAGGGCTGGAAGCGGTACGGCGGCTACCAGGGGATTGCGCGGGCGCTTGAGATCGGGCGGGACGCGACGATCGACGAGGTGAAGAACTCGGGGCTGCGCGGCCGCGGTGGGGCGGGTTTCCCCACCGGACTCAAGTGGTCGTTCATGCCGAAGGACTCGGGCCGCCCGCACTACATGCTGTGCAACGCGGACGAATCGGAGCCCGGCACCTTCAAGGACCGCGAGATCATCCGCTGGACTCCCCATCAGCTCATCGAGGGATGTCTGGTGGGATCGTACGCCATCGGCGCGTCGCACTGCTACATCTACCTGCGCGGCGAGTTCTTCGAGACCACCAATGTGCTCGCCCGCGCCCTCGAGGAGGCCTACGAAAAGGGTCTCGTGGGCAGAGACATCATGGGCTCCGGGGTGGACATCGACATGACGCTGCACGTCGGCGCGGGTGCGTACATCTGCGGCGAGGAGACCGGCCTCATGAACTCCCTGGAGGGCCGGCGGGGCGAGCCCCGGATCAAGCCGCCATTTCCGGCGGCGGTGGGCGCCTTCGGCATGCCCAGCACCATCAACAACGTCGAGACGCTCGCGGCGACGCCTCACATCGTGCGGCACGGCGCACAGTGGTACCGGCAGTGGGGCACCGAAAAGAGCCCGGGCACCAAGCTTTTCTGCGTATCGGGCCATGTGAACAGGCCCGGGAATTACGAACTGCCGCTGGGGTTCCCGATGATGGAGCTCATCGAGGACATCTGCGGCGGCATGCGGGACGGCAAGGCCCTCAAGGCGGTGATCCCGGGAGGGAGTTCGGTTCCCATCATGAGCGCGGACGACTGCCGGAGCTGCACGCTCTGCTACGAGGGCGTCGAAGCCGCGGGCTCCCTGCTCGGCTGCGCATCGGTGATCGTGATGGACGAGAACACCGACATCGTCAAGCAGGTCAGGCGCATGGCGTACTTCTACGCGCACGAGTCCTGCGGGCAGTGCACGCCCTGCAGGGAGGGAACGGCGTGGGCCACGCGCATCCTCCGCCGCATCGAGGACGGGCTCGGGACCGAGGACGATCTGGACACCCTGATCGAGATCTCGGAGCAGATGACCGGCACCACGATCTGCGTTCTGTCGGACTCGCTGGCGATGCCCATCATTTCCTCGATAGAGAAGTTCCGCGAAGACTACCTCGCCCTGATACGGCGGGGCGAGCGGGTGGGAGCAGCCTGATGCGCCCGCGCACCCGGCACCCGGCACGCCCGCCGCGTACCGGCGGTGACCGCTTCCCGCACCCGAGGAGCCCCCATGGCGGATAGCAGCCGCAGAGCCGATACGGTCACCCTCACGATCGACGGCCACGAGGTCAACGTGCCGAAGGGGACGTCGCTGTTGCACGCGGCCGAGACGCTCGGGATCGAAGTGCCGCACTACTGCTATCATCCGGGCCTGTCCGCCCCGGCCCAGTGCAGGATCTGCCTGGTCGAGGTCGAGGGGGCGCCCAAGCTGCAACCTTCGTGCGTGACGATGGCGCAGGACGGACAGGTGGTCCACACCGAGAGCCCGTCGGCCAAACGGATGCGGCAGGGCGTGCTCGAGTTCTACCTGGTCAACCACCCGCTCGACTGTCCCATCTGTGACATGTCGGGCGAGTGCAAGCTGCAGGACTACGTGTTCGACGAGGGGCGGGAGCAGGGGAGGGCGCGGGAACCCAAGCGCGTCTTCGGCCGGGACGACTTCGGCGGCGACGTGCTCTACTACGGCGACCGGTGCGTGATGTGCACCCGTTGCGTGCGCTTCATGGACGAGGTCGCGCAGGACGCCCGTCTGACCGTTGTGGAGCGCGGGGACCGCGCGGTGATCGACACCTTCTTCGAGAGTGGGCTGGACGATGCGTCCTTCGCCGGCAACATCGTCGACATCTGCCCCGTGGGTGCGCTGGTTTCGAAGGACTTCCTCCACAAGGCGCGGGCCTGGGACCTGGATCACACCCCGTCGATCTGCCCCAACTGCTCGCAGGGGTGCAATATCGACCTGCACGCCCGCGACAACCTGGTGCAGCGGCTCAAGCCCCGGGAAAACCAGGAGGTCAACGGCCACTGGATGTGCGACTATGGTCGCGCCAACTACGAGTGGATCAACCGGGCAGGACGGATCGAGAGTCCTGGCGTGGGGCGCGGTGCGAAGCGGCGGGCGGCGGACTGGCAGACGGCCCTGGGCTCTCTCCTGGACCGGCTGCGAGTGAGCGAAGGGGCCGGCGTAAGGATCGTCGGCTCCCCCTTCGCCTCGAACGAGGCGCTCGGGACGCTGCACCGGCTGTCCCGGGCCGTGGGGACCGTGACCGAGAGCGTTTTCCGCTGCCGCCGGGCCGAGGACGAAGACCCGCTGCCGGGCTTCCCCCTGCTCGTTCGCCAGCGGGACCTCGCACCGAACGTCGACGGGGCGGGCATTCTCGGGTTCGAGCGCGCCGGCTCGGACGACGCCACCGGCGGACTGGGCGCGGCGGCGAGCCACGACGGAATCCTTTTTGTGCTGGGCGACCAGCTGGACGATCAGCCCGGGGACTTCGGCGCGGACGCCAGCCTGTACGTGTATCTCGGGACATTCGACTCTCCCGCGGCCCGCAACGCCGACTTCGTGCTTCCCGTCACCACCTTCACCGAGGAAGACGGAACGTTCGTGAATGCGCAGGGCCGGGTGCAGCGTTTTGAACAGGGTTTGCAGGCTCCCGGATCGGCGCGGCCGGTCTGGCTGGTGCTGGGTGCGCTCCTGGCGGCGCTGGAGGGCGGCAACCCCCCGGGAAGCGCCGCCGACGCGTTCGCCGCGCTTGCCTCGGAATACGCCGCATTCGCGGGATTGAGCCACGACGCCATCGGCACCACAGGTGCTGTGCTGGAGCCGGCCCATGCATGAGATGAACCAGCTCACGACCTTCTGGTTCTGGGTGATCGGCGGCGTGAAGGTTCTTGCCGTGTTCACCGTGGTCATGGCGGCAGTGGCATACATGACGCTGGCCGAACGCAGGGTGTCGGCCTTCATCCAGGACCGGCTGGGCCCCAACCGCGTCGGGCCGTTCGGACTCCTTCAGCCCATCGCCGACGGCCTCAAGAACATCATCAAGGAAGAGACGATGCCGGGCACCAGCGCGAAGTTCTACTTCGTGCTGGGGCCTGCGCTGGCCATCATGCCGGCCGTGGTGACCTTCGCGGTCATCCCCTTTGCGGCGCCTCTGCCTACCCCCGTGGGTACGGTCGACATGATCGTGGCCGACGTGCCGATCGGAATCCTCTACATCCTGGCCCTTTCCTCTCTGGCGGTCTACGGGATCGTGCTCGCCGGGTGGGCGTCGAACAACAAGTACGCGTTTCTGGGGGGGCTGCGCGCGTCCGCGCAGATGATCTCCTACGAGGTCGCGCTCGGACTCTCCGTGATCGCGGTCCTGCTGCTGGCCGGCAACGTCACGCTCACGGAGATGGTGTGGCAGCAGCAACAGCTTGGGTTGTGGTTCGTCTTCCCGCTGTCGCTCGCCTTCATCTTCTTCGTGATCTCGGCGCTGGCCGAGACGAACCGGCTTCCTTTCGACATGCCCGAGGCCGAGTCGGAGCTGATCACGGGGTACCACACCGAGTACTCCGCAATGAAGTTCTCGATGTTCTTCATCGCCGAGTACTCGCACGTGCTCACCGCGTCCGCGCTGATGGCCACCCTCTTCTTCGGCGGCTGGGACATCCCCGTCTGGACGGGCGACGACATGTTCTGGCACGAAGGGGCGCTGATAAGGGGCTTCGACGATGCGGGCGCGCCGATTCCGGCCACGCCGAGCATCCTCATCACCCTGCTGACCCTGGGTGCGTTCTGCACCAAGACGGCCTTCTTCGTCTTCCTCTACATCTGGATTCGCTGGACGCTGCCCCGCTTCCGCTACGACCAGGTCATGCACCTGGGCTGGAAGGTCCTGCTGCCGGCCGCCCTGGGCTACATCGTGCTGATCGCCGGCACCATGCTCGTCCTCGACCAGCTCGGTGTGCCGTTCGGCCTCCTCTACGGCCTTGTCCTGACCGGGGTGAGCGGGGTGACGACGATCGCCTTCCTCTTCTTCATCGATCGCGACCGCGTCATTGCGGGAGCGCATGGCATGGGCGCCGTTGCCCGACGCCGGGAGGCCTCGCGAGCGCTCCTGGCGAGACGGGCGGCCGCAAACCCGGACGGGAGTGTCTCATAATGGCGATATCGGTCAAGGTCATGCGTCGCCCCGAGGCCGGGCGAACATCGTACATGCGGGCCACGCTGAAGGGGATGAGCCTCACCTTCAAGCACCTGCTGCGCGTCAAGAAGGTCACGCTCGAATACCCCGAGGACCAGCCGGATCTGCACCCCCGCTGGCGCGGCACGCACCGGATGGAGGTGCATGCGGACGGACGGCCGAAGTGCGTGGCGTGCGGACTCTGCCCGACGGTTTGCCCGGCCAACTGCATCCGGCTGGTGGGTGGAGAGGACGACCAGGGCAACCGCTACCCGATCGTGTATGAAATCGACGAATTCCGGTGCATCTTCTGCGGCATGTGCCAGGAGGTCTGCCCGGTCGAGGCGATTCACGTCGGTCAGCACTTCGAGAATGCCGAGTACACCCGGGACCGGTTCGTCTACGACCTCGACCGCCTGATGGAACAGGATCACCCGACGACACTGCTCTGGGACCCCTCCGACCCCCGCTCCGAATGACCGAGATTCTCTTCGTCCTGTTCGCCGTGGTCGCCCTGGGGGGAGCGTTCGGCGTGGTGCTCAGCCGCACGCCGGTGGCCAGTCTTCTCTTCATGGTGGCCACCCTGGCCAGCGTCGCCGGGATCTACGTGCTCTTCGAGGCGCACTTCCTGGCGGCGATCCAGGTGCTGGTCTACGCCGGTGCGATCATGGTCCTCTTCCTGTTCGTGATCATGCTGCTGAACCTCGGCCACGACTACCGGGCGGATCTGAAGTACGGCCTGTGGTCGTTGCTGGCCCTCGTGGTCGCGGGACTCACGGCGGGTGTCCTCGGACAGGCGTTCTGGGGCGCGTCGGACACGGGGTTCCGGGGTGACGGGGCTGCCGTCGCGGCCGCGCTCGACGCCGCCGTACGCGAGCAGGGGGCGGCGGGAGTGATCGCCGAACCCCTCTTCACCGACTACGTCGTCGCCTTCGAACTGATGGGCCTGCTGCTGCTCGTCGCGATCGTCGCCGCCGTCGTGCTCGCCAAACCGAAGACCTGAGGGGAAGGGGACCGCAATGCTTGCCTACGCCCTTCTGCTGAGCGCCGCGCTCTTCGTGATCGGCACCCTCGGCGTCATCGTGCGCCGCAACGCGATCATCATCTTCCTCAGCATCGAACTGCAGCTCAACGCGGTCAACCTCGCCTTCGTGGCGCTGTCCCGCTACACCGGGATCGAAGGCCAGCTCTTCGTCTTCTTCGTGATGACCGTGGCCGCCGCCGAGGCGGCCGTCGGGCTCGCGATCATCATCTCCATCTTCAGGCACTACAAGACGGTCAACGTGGACAGATTCAACCTGCTGAAGTGGTGACCTGATGGCACTCGCCGCATCCATGCCGGGGCCTCACCTTCCCGTCCAGGAAGTCGCGCACTGGGAGCCGGTTCTGCCGGGGCTGATCGTCCTGCTCCCGCTGCTGGGCTTCGTCGCCAACGGCATACTCGCGCTCCGGGCGGCGGCTCGGTCGTCCGCTGCGCTCCGCGCGGGCACCGATTGGGATCCCTTCGCAGGGCCCGCCCGCCCCCGCACGCACACGCTGCCCACGTGGATCGGTCCCGGGGTCATGTTCGTCGCGTTCGTACTCGCGCTCTGGAACTTTGCGGGCCTGTACGGGGCGGAGTTGCACGATCCCGTGGTGGTGAGGTACTGGACCTGGATCGTAACCGGGAACCTGCAGATCGACGCCGCCATCCAGCTCGACCAGCTCTCCATGATCATGATGCTGGTCGTGACGGGCGTGGGGTTCCTGATCCATGTCTTCAGTGTCGGCTACATGAAGGACGACACGGGCTACCCGAGGTACTTCGCGTACCTCAACCTCTTCGTCTTCTTCATGCTGGTGCTGGTGATGGGGGCCGGCTACGCGATGATGTTCATCGGCTGGGAAGGCGTCGGGCTCTGCAGCTACCTGCTGATCGGGTACTGGTTCACCGACCGTGAGAAGTCGGACGCGGGGAAGAAGGCGTTCATCGTCAACCGGATCGGGGATCTCGGCTTCCTGCTGGCGATGTTCCTCCTCTTCCAGGCGTTCGGGACGCTGGACTTCGGCCCGATCTTCGAGGGAGCCGAGGGCCGGCTGGCGGCGGGCGGTGCCACCGTTACGGCAATCACGCTGCTTCTCATGCTCGGCGCCGCGGGGAAGAGCGCGCAGGTTCCGCTTCACGTGTGGCTGCCCGACGCGATGGCCGGCCCCACGCCCGTATCCGCGCTCATCCATGCGGCCACCATGGTCACGGCGGGCGTGTACATGGTGGCGCGATCCTCTGTTCTGTACGCGCTCGCACCCACCAGCCAGGCGGTGGTGGCCGGGGTAGGCGTGCTCACCGCGCTGCTGGCGGCAACCATCGCCCTGCAGCAGCACGACATCAAGAAGGTGCTCGCCTACTCGACCGTCTCGCAGCTCGGCTTCATGTTCCTGGGAGCGGGTGTGGGAGCGTTCACCGCCGCCATCTTTCACCTCATGACGCACGCATTCTTCAAGGCGCTGCTGTTCCTCGGGGCCGGCGCGGTCATCCACGCCATGCACCACGCCCTGCACAAGGCCGACAGCCACGAGGATGCGCAGGACATGCGGAACATGGGGGGACTGAAGGACCGCATGCGCATCACCTGGGTGGTGATGTGGGTCGCCACCCTCGCGATCGCCGGGATATGGCCACTGGCCGGCTTCTTCTCGAAAGACGAAATCATCTGGTATACGGCGGCGTGGGCCGGCGCCCCGTCCAATCCCTTCGGCACGCTCTACACGGTCTACTGGCTGGTCGCACTCGTCACCGCGATGCTGACGGCCTTCTACATGACCCGGCTCATGGTGATAACCTTCCACGGGCAAAGCCGCGTGGACCGCAACGCCCGACCGCATCTGCACGAGGCGCCCCGCGTGATGACGGTTCCCCTGGTCATTCTGGCCGTGCTTTCGGTCTTCGGCGGGTGGGTCAACGTCCCCGAACCGCTGGCCGAGTCCTTCCTGGGGCTCTTCGGGGCTCTGCCGATGAGCGAATGGCTGCATCACTGGCTCGAACCCGTTACGCACGACGCGGCCGCAATCCAGACTGCCGCGCTGGGAGAGCCGGTATACGGTGCTCCCCTTGTTGGCGGTGGGGAATTCGCATGGGCGCTGGCGTCGACGCTGGCTGCGGCCGTCGTGGTCCTGGCGGCGCTCCGGGCGCTGGGCGGACGCAAGTACGTCGCAGCTGCCCGGGACACCGCGGTGCCGGGGGGGCTGCGGGGGATCCTGGCCAACAAGTGGTACTTCGACGAAGCCTTCGACGCGGGGATCGTGCGACCGGTGCTGGCGGCCTCGCGGTGGTGCTGGAAGGTGGTCGACACGGTGCTTATCGACGGTTTCGTCAACTTCGTCGGCAACTTCACGCGTCTCGCCGGCTGGACGGTCAGTCTCTTCCAGACCGGCCAGGCAAACACATATGCCTTCGTGCTGACCCTGGGCGTGCTCCTCGTGCTCGGGGCCGCGGTCTTCCTCTGATGACGACATGACGGATTTCTTCGCTTCGATCCCGGCGCTGTACGAGGACTGGGTCCTTCATGCCCTCCTGTGGCTCCCTGTCGCGGGGCTGTTCCATGTGATGGCCGCCGCCGAGGACAGGGCGAAGCACATCGCATTCTCGTGGTCCGGAACCGTCTTCGTGCTTAGTCTCGGGCTCTGGTGGAGCTTCGACCCGGGCGGCGGCGGCTTCGCCATGCAGTCCTCCACTCCCTGGATCGAGTCCTGGGGAGTCAGCTACGCGCTGGGCCTGGACGGGATTTCGGTGTTCATGGTCATGCTCACGACGCTCACGACACCGATCGCGATCCTGGGTTCGTTCGAGTACATCAAGACCCGCCGGAAGGCCTTCTACGCCCTCATGCTCCTCCTGCAGACCGGCGTGGTCGGGGTCTTCCTGGCGACCGACATCTTCCTCTTCTACGTGTTCTTCGAACTCACGCTGATCCCGATGTACTTCATCGTGGGCATCTGGGGCGGTGAGCGCAGGATCTACGCGGCCGTGAAGTTCTTCCTCTACACGGCGGTGGGTTCGCTGCTCATGCTGGTCGCGATTCTCTACATCTACTTCAGCAGCGGCTCCGGGTCCTTCAGCTACGAGGCGTTCCTGGGCGCCGACCTGACGATGCGCGAGCAGCTTTGGCTCTTCGCGGCCTTTGCCCTCGCATTCGGGATCAAGGTTCCCATCTTCCCGCTGCATACCTGGCTTCCGGACGCGCACGTCGAGGCGCCCACGCCGGGGTCGGTAATTCTGGCCTCGCTGCTGCTCAAGATGGGCACCTACGGCTTCCTGCGCTTCCTCCTGCCTTTCTTCCCGGGAGCGGCGCAACACCCCACGGTTGTCGCCGTCATGCTCGCGCTGGGGGTGGCGGGGATCATCTACGCGGCATGGGTGGCGGCCGTGCAGCCCGATGCGAAGAAGCTCGTGGCCTACACGTCGGTCGCGCACATGGGCTTCGTGGTGATCGGGGTCTTTGCGATGACGGTCAACGGGCTGCAGGGCGGGCTCGTGGTCATGATCAGTCACGGCATTTCCACCGGAGCGCTCTTCCTGCTGCTGGGGATGATGTACGAACGCCGGCACACGCGCCGGATCGAGGACTTCGGAGGGATCGGGCGGGTTGCACCCTTCTTCGCCACGGCGTTCGTGATCACTGCGCTGGCGTCGATCGGCCTTCCCGGCACAAGCGGTTTCATCGGCGAATTCCTGGCGCTGATCGGCACCTTCGAGACCCACGCGGTGACGGCGATCATTGCCGCCACGGGCGTGATCTTTGCGGCCTACTACATGCTTCCGATGGTGCAGCGGGTGCTCTTCAACAGGCTGGACAAGCCCGAGAACAGGACCTTCGCCGATCTGTCGCGGCGGGAGTGTGTCGTGCTCGGGCCCCTCGTGGCGCTGATGATATGGATCGGCGTCCATCCGGCACCCTTCCTGCGGCGAATGGAGCCGAGCGTTCAGGTGGTGCTGGAGCGCGTGGAGGAGGCGCGAACGGCGCTGTCCCCGTACGACGGTGCGCCCGATCCAGACGTCGAGGTCGCACTCAGCCCCGCCGGCGAGGAGGAGTAGACCGATGCTCCTCGACTATACGTCCAGCTTCGACTACGTCATGGCGCTTCTCCCCGAGGTCGTGCTCTCGTGCTGGGGGATGGTCATCCTGATTATGGGAGTGGTCCGCAAGGACGGTGGAGGGCGGGGCCAGGAAACCGGCTGGATGGCCGTGGCGGGACTGGCTCTCGCCGCGGTCGCCAATGGGTGGCTCTACTCCGGGGTGGCCGAGGACGGTACCAGTGCCATGATCGCGGTGGACCGGTTCCGGCTCTTCGCGAACTGGATCTTCATACTGGCTGCCGCGCTGTCGATCGTGATTTCCCTGGCGTACGTCACCCGGCAAAAGCTCCAGGCGGGCGAGTACTACTCGCTGATCCTGTTTGCGACCGTGGGGATGATGGTCATGGCCTCGGCGCGCGACCTCATGGTGATCTTCCTGGGGCTCGAACTCATGTCGATCGGCGTGTATGCCCTGGTCGGATTCAACCGCCGGGATCGGCGGTCGGCTGAAGCCGGACTCAAGTACTTCCTCCTGGGCGCGTTCGCCACCGGGTTTCTGCTGTTCGGGATCGCGCTGATCTACGGTGCGGCCGGAAGCACGAACATCCAGATGATCGCTTCGGCCATCGGCGCGGGAACCACGGCGAATCAGTTGCTGGTTCCCGGAGTTGCGCTCCTCGCGATCGGATTCGGCTTCAAGGTGGCGGCGGTGCCATTCCACATGTGGACCCCCGACGTGTATGAGGGGGCTCCGACACCCGTGACCGCGTTCATGGCCGCTGCGGTCAAGGCGGCGGCGTTTGTGGCGTTTCTGCGGGTCTTCGTGGTGGCACTCGAGGGCGTGTACGGACAGTGGTGGCCGATTCTGTATTGGCTCGCGGCGATTACCATGGTCGTCGGCAACGTCGTGGCGCTGGCCCAGTCCAATGTGAAGCGGATGCTGGCCTACTCCTCGATCGCACACGGCGGCTATCTGCTCGTGGCACTGGTGGCCGGCAACGACACCGCAGTCGCCTCACTCCTCTTCTATCTGCTGGTCTACACGATCATGACCATCGCGGCCTTCGCCGTCGTGGTCACGGTCGGCGGCCAGTCCGAGGGGAACAGCCGGATCGAGGACTACGCCGGGCTCGGGTGGCGTCGTCCGGTTCTGGGAGTCTTCATGACGGTGTTTCTGCTCTCACTGGCCGGGTTTCCGGGTACCGCGGGCTTCATCGCCAAGTACCAGCTCCTGCTGGGAGCGGCCGAGGCCCGTCTGTGGTGGCTGTCGGTCGTGCTGGTGCTCACCACCGTCGTGTCGTACTGGTACTACCTGCGCGTGGCCTGGTACATGTGGATGAAAGAGGGTGACGATACCGCCGCCGCCATCGCGTCCAGCGCCGATCCCCCCTTCGCCACCCACGCGGTGCTCGTCTTGAGCGCCGGACTGATCATCCTGGGCGGGATCTTCCCCGAAACCGTTCTCGATCTCGCATATGGTTCGGTCGAAGGGCTGAGGCTGTTGGTGGCGGGCGCGTCCCAGGCGCTGGTGCCCTGACGCGAACGAGCACCGGGCGCGCGGCGATGCCCCTCCGGGAGCACATCTTCCGCAAGTACGACATCCGTGGAATCGTCGGTGAGGAACTTGATCCTTCCGTCGCCGAGGCGGTGGGGAAGGCCTACGGCTCGGAGTTGAGACACCGAAGCGCGGCCGGCCGGCCCAGGGTTGTGGTAGGCGAAGACAACCGTCCATCGTCGCCCGCACTGCGCACCGGGATGGTTCGCGGGCTGACGTCCGTCGGATGCGACGTGATCCGGCTCGGCACGGTTCCCACCCCGGTGAGCTACTTCAGCGAGTATCGGCTCCGGGCCGACGGCGCGGTGCAGATCACCGGGTCCCACAACCCGGCGGAGTACAACGGCATCAAGATGACCATGGCGGGGGGGTCCATGCACGGGGACGCGATACAGGGTCTCCTTCGCCGCATCCGCAACGCCGAGTACACGGCGGGGACAGGGCGGACGGAATCCCGTGACGTGCTGCCGGGCTACGTGGACGACCTGGCTGCACGGTTCAAGCTGGCGCGCCCGGTCAAGGTGGTGGTGGATTGCGGAAACGGCACAGGTTCGGTGGTCGCCGTCGACCTTCTCGAGGCGATCGGGGCCGAGGTGATTCCGCTGTACTGCGATTCGGACGGCACCTTCCCCAACCATCACCCCGACCCCACCGTGGACGAGCACGTTCAGGACCTCATCGCCTCGGTGCGGGTGCACGGCGCGGAGTTGGGGATCGGGTTCGACGGCGACGCGGACCGTATCGGCGTCGTGGATCACCGCGGAGGCATCGTCAGGGGAGACGTGCTCCTTCTCCTGTTCGGACTGGATCTGCTTCGCCGCCGCGGGCCGGGCGAGCAACTGGTGTTCGACGTGAAGTGCTCGCAGGTCCTCCCGGAGGTCTTTTCGGAAGCGGGCGGCGTGCCTGTAATGTGGAAGACCGGTCACTCGCTCATCAAGGAGAAGATGAGGGAAACAGGCGCGCGTCTCGCGGGAGAGCTCTCCGGTCACATCTGCTTTTCGGACGACTATCTGGGATTCGACGACGCCCTCTATGCGGCCTGCCGGCTGCTGGATCTTGTATCCAGGTCCACGAGCCCTCTCTCGCAAGTAGTCGACGGTTTCCCCAGGTATGTCTCGACCCCCGAACTCCGAATCGCCGTCGAGGAGGATGAGAAGTTCGGGATCGTCGAACGCGCCCGCGAGCACTTCAGCTCGGGCTACGAGGTGGTGGCGGTGGACGGTGTGCGTGTGCTCTTCGAGCACGGATGGGGGCTGGTGCGTGCGTCCAACACCCAGCCCGTGATCGTGACGAGATACGAAGCTCGGTCCCGCGAGCGCCTGAGAACGATCCAGGCGACGATGGAGGACTGGTTGCGCAGGCAGGGCGTGCAGATCTGACTCCCGGGCGACGCCGGTCGCCTTCCGGGTGGGCGCAATGACGCTTCGCTGACGGTGTGTCCCATCCAGCTATCCCAACGCCCCCGAAAAGGGTTCATCTTCCTTGCGCCTGACTCGAGTCAGCTCGATCCCGCCGTTTTCCGGGGTCGAAGATCACGGAACGAAGCACCCCACCGGGTCGAAGACGGGAGAAGCCACCGATGGCAACGAAGACGAGCGGACGCAGCCGCCAGCAAACCAAAGCCAAGCAGGGGATCTGGTCCAGATTCAATTGTCGAGAAAACACTGGGTTCGGGCTTCGTTTTCCGCTCCTTCTTCCCCTCGTGCTGGCATTGCCTTCGCGCGCGACACCTCGGAGGGCGACCTGGTGTGGAGGGCGGCAGACATGCCCAGGCGCATAGACGGTCGACGCCGGACTGTTCTACTTCAGGCACCCCGATTCGTCGCGGGATCGGGTCGGGGGGGGGGGGGGGGGCCCCCGCCCCCCCCGCCCCCCACCCCCAACCCCCCCCCCCCCCCGCCCCCCCACCCCCCCCACCACCCCAGGCCCACCCCCCCCCCGCCACCCCAGCCCTCGCGCTTCTGGGTTTCCTGGTGCTTGGATCTCACCCGCGGCGGGGGGTGTGGGGGGCGGGGGGGGGGGGGGGGGCGCCGCCCCCCCCCCCCCCGGGCCCACCGTCGGCTCCAATCCTGAATCAGCCGATCAGAAGGAGCGGACCGACAGGGTTCCGAGGGTCGGAGCCTCTACGGTCTCCTTCGTCCAATACGGTTCCGCGTATCCGCACCGGATCAGCGCGCCGTACGAACCGTGGATGTTCCTGATCTGTTCGAACAATGGCCGGTCGCCGCCCGGAAACACCTCACCCATTCCGGTCTTTCCCCGAAACTGGGAGTCGTAGCACGAAAGGGCGTCGATCTTGCGATCCATCTCGCCGGTGATGTCCACAACGAACGTCGGCTTGACGGGATTCTCGAGAAAGGAAAGGGCGTACACCAGCTTTTCGGGCCGGTGCGGAGCTCCCGCGACAGGGAGTTTCAGAAGTCCGGCGAGAAAACTCGCGTCCCGAGCCAGGCTCGCCGCTTCCCGATGGTCGGGATGCCTGCCTTCGGTCCAGTGCGTCACGACGACACGCGGCCGGAGCGCCCGGATCATACCTGCGACTACCAGCTTGGACTCGCGATCATTTGTCAGCCCCGAGTCCTCCAGGCCGGCACAGCGTCTGTCCGCCAGGCCCATGACTCCGGCGGCACACTCGGCCTCGCGGGCGCGGGTGGCGATCGTCCCGCTTGACCCCGCTTCCCCCGCGGTCAGGTCGAGTACTCCGGTCCGCTCCCCGGCTTTCGCGGATTTGATGAGGGCGCCGCCGCAGAGGATCTCCGCGTCGTCCGGGTGCGCCATGACGGCGAGCACGTCGAGCGGTTCGATCATCCGGACTCCAGCTCGCCGTGTCCGCCACCCGTGTGAATCACGGTCACTCGTACCGGAGTGCTTCGACAGGATCGAGGCGGGCGGCTCGCAACGCCGGGAGCATGCCGAACAGGATGCCGGTGAAGGTCGCCAGTATGATCGCCGCAACCACCGACCACAGTGGAATCCTTGCCGGCAGCGGTGAGATCGCGGCCAGGGTTTCCGAGCCGGCCCACCCCACGAGGATACCCGCCAGCGCTCCGGCCGCGGTGAGGAGGGATGCTTCGATCAGGAATTGCCATTTGATCTCTTGCTGCGTGGCGCCCACCGCCTTGCGGATGCCGATCTCTCGGGTTCGCTCTGTCACCGAGATGAGCATGATCCCGATCACGCCGATTCCGCCAACCAGCATGCCGACCGAGGAGAGACCGAGGATGACCGCGAAGAACATGGCCGTCATCTGGTTGAAGAGATCGACGATTTGACCGGCCCGCACGATGGCGAAGTTGTTGTCGTCAGCCGGGCCGAGTTCGCGCATTGATCGAAGCGCGGAGATGATCTGGTTTTCTGCCTCCTCGGACCCGAGATCTGCTCGCGGCACGATGTCCACCATCATGAAGGTCCAGCGATCGCGGGCCTTAAGGCGTTTGTCGGCAGTAGTGAATGGAACGACGGCGAAATTGTCGGTGACCTCACCGAAGGCGTTCTCAAGCGGCGCGTAGACCCCGACCACGGTAAACAACTCGTTTGCTGCGCGGCGGCCGGCATTGACCCTTACGCGCCTGCCCACGGGATCCAGTTCTCCGAACACGGCCGTCGCCACTTCGTTGGAGATGACCACGACCGCCCGGGCCTGGTTCACTTCGGCCTGTGTGAAGTTCCTGCCCGCCACGAAATCTCCCGGCCGTGAGATCGTCCAGGAGGAAGACATGCCGTGCCACTGGAGGTTCCTGACCCAGTCGGAATCGAAGCGAATCGCCGCGCCGAAGTCGAAGAAGGCGTTCAACTCATGTACTGCGGGGAGCCCCTGCATTCTCCGAATCTCTCTGTCGGAAATCTCGGGGCGATCCCACCAAGGCGGCCTTCCGGATCCGTCAAACGCGATTCGGACGTCGGAAAAGTCGAAGGGCATGACGGTGAAGTTGTCGGGACCCGATGCCTCGAAGATGTTGAGAACCTCGGTGCGGATGCCTGTCATGATGGCCGCCACGGTCACGACCACGCCCGTGCCCACACCCACGCCGAGTATGGCGAGGAGGGTTCGCGTCCAGTTTCCACGGAGGGCGTCGATCGCCACCCGCACGCCATCCTTGAGGATCCTGGCGAAGCCGGGCGGGCTCGCCTCCGGGGCACCGGGCGGGCGTCGATTCGCGCGCGAGGACCGAAGATCGTCCGTCATTCGTACCTCAGGGCGTCCACGGGGTCCAGCCTTGCGGCCCGCGATGCCGGATAGACCCCTGAGACAATCCCGACGACGACTCCGAGTGACACCCCGAGCAGGATCCATCTGGGCGCCACGGCCGCCGGAAGGGGAGTTACCGTCCCGACGATGACTGTCATTCCCACGCCGATCGCGATTCCGAAGAGGGCCCCGACTCCCGAGAGCGTGGCGCTCTCGATCAGCACCTGAGCCAGGATGTCCGCGCGCCGGGCACCCAGGGCCTTGCGGATCCCGATTTCGCGGGTCCGTTCCATGACCGACACCAGCATGATGTTCATGATCACGATCCCCCCGACCACCAGAGAGATCCCGACCAGACCGGGGAGCGCCATGAAGAGGATCTGGCTGATTCTCTCCCAGAGACTGAGTGACTCTTCGGTGGTTTCGGCGGCAAAGTTGTCGAGTTCACTCGGGCCCAGCCGACGGTGGATCCGCATGATCTCGACAACCTCTTCCCACAGTGGCACTACGTACTCGGGCCCTGCCGCCTTGAGGATAATCTGGTCCACTCGACCGCGCGGAGCGGTGAAGCTCTGCAAGGGCGAGAGTGCCGGACCGACGGCGAGGTTGTTCAACGACTGTCCCAGGAACGATCCCTGATCCTCAAGTACTCCGACGACCCGGTAGGGGAAGCCACGGATGCGTACACGTTGGCCGATCGGGTCTGTATTCTCAAAGAGCACCTCGGCGGTGGATTGCCCGAGTACCAGGACCGGAACCCCACGCTCGGCTTCCTGGCGCGTGAACGCTCGGCCCCGCTCCAGCTTCCAGTTGCGGATGTCGAAGATCTCTGCCCCGGCTCCCACGATTCTGACGTTCTCGACCTTGCGGCCGCGATCCGATTCCAGTTCCCCGCTGGCGCCGGATTCCGGAGAGATGACAGCGGGCAGGGACACGCGATCACGCAAGCGTTCATAGTCCTCGTAGGTGAGGCGGGGTGCTCGATTCCAGGCTCTCCACTGTTCGGGAGAGGCGCTCAGCGGCGCCCGGGGAGTACGGTTGACCGACACCGTGTTCACGCCGAAGAACCGTTCGGTAAGCGTGCCCCGAATGTACTGGTCCATGCCTTCGACGATGCTGACCACCACGATCAGGAACATTACCCCGACGATGACTCCCAGCAGACTGAAAAAGCTCTTCAGCCTCTGGGTACGCATCTGGTCCCAGGCCAGCCTGACCCCTTCCAGGATCCGCATCGGAGCCGGTCGGTCAGTCGGTTTCGTTCAGGGGCTCGACGCCCGGCGACTCGTCCGCCCTCACCTCGGAACTGTCCGCCAGGGTGCGCACCACCTGATAGGGGCCACTGACTACGCTGTCTCCCTCCGAGAGGCCGGAAATGACCTCGAAGTACTCCTGGCCGGCGATTCCGATCTCGACGGGGGTGAAGACGGCAATGCCCTCCTTGACCACGAAGACCCCTTCAATCGGCTCGGAAGCCGTGCGCCCTCCGTCCTGGCTCGAAGTCTCGCCGTTCGGGCCCTCGCCGTCCTCTTCGCGCAGCGTCAACGCGATGATCGGGATGGCCAGCTGGTCGATCCGCGTGTCGGTCACGACCTCGGCCGTGGCTGAAAGGTCGGGGCGGAGTTCGGCGGCGGGGTTCTCCAGCGTCACCACCACCTCGAAGTCGATGGTCGGGGTCTGTCCGGTTCCCGCGACCTGCGAGGGCGGTCGTATCGCGCTGTTCCCTATCTCCGTGACAGTCCCCGGAAAAACGAGGTCGGGGAAGGCGTCGAGTTCGACCGCCGCGCTGTCCCCCAGGGATATCTCGGGCACATCTGTTTCGTCGACCTCGAGGACAACTTCCATGACCGACAGGTCCGAAACGGTGAGAACCAGGCTGCCCGGGTTGTTCATTGTCCCGACAATGACCGTTTCGCCCTGTTCGACGTTCAGGCGGGTCACGCGTCCCGATATGGGTGCGCGGATAATCGTCTTGGACAACTGATCCCGGGCTTCCTCCACCGCGGCCTGAGCCTGGTTCACCCCGTACACCGCAGCGTCCCGCAACGACTGTTGCACCTCCAGATCCGTCTCGGCGTTCTCGACGTCCTGACGGCTCACCAGGAGCGAATCGCGCGCTCGCAACGAGACCATGCGTTCGGCCTGCCGCTGCGCGCGCAGCAGGTTGGCGCGCGCCTGCGCGACCTGCGCCTGTGACGCACTGAGGTTTGCCTGGTTGCGGTCGAGCGCGGCCTGGTAGCGGCTCGGATCCAGGCGGAGGAGGATCTGGCCCTGCTCGACATCCTGGCCCTCGTCGACGAGTAGTTGGGCGACGCGTGCGGAGATGTCGGAACTGATGTCGACCTTTCTCCGTGCGCGGACGTTGCCGCTGGCCGTGACGGTGGCAACCAGATCGCGCGTGTCGACGGCCTCGGTTCGGACCGAGACGCCTCGAGCGCGGCCATTGGTGCTGCCGAGTACGGCTGCCACGGAAAGCAGCGCGACAATCGCTACGGCGATGATGACCTTGGTTCTTGTTTGCATGGTTTCCCTTATTGATTCCTCAAGGGAGTGCCAACCACCGCCTCGAGGTCTGCCACTGCGTCATGATAGGTAAAGATGGAAAGAACGCGCTCCCTGTCCGCCTGGGCCTTGACCGTTTCCGCCTCGACCAGCGCGATGAAGTTGGACAGCCCCAGCCGGTACTGCTCCTGTGCCAGACGAAGCTGTTCATCGGCGAGCGCCTGGTTGCGCTCCTCGATCAGCGCGCTCTCGTATGCTGTCTGTACGATCGCGATGCGCGATTCGATGTCCGCGCGGAGCGCCAACTCCTGCTCGCGGATCAGGAATCTGTTGTCGTTCAACTGCGCGCGGGCGCTCTCGAGTTCACGTTGCCGTCCGAGGCCCTGAAATACGGGGATGGAGATCGTCAGCCCCAGTGAGGGCGGTTGTGTCGTGAAATTGAAGGGGAATGCGTCGTTCTGAGCCCGGATTTCTTCGATCGCGGACTGGGGTGTCGCCAGCAGCGAACAATCCTGCGGAGGAGGAGATGCGGGCAGCAGCGACAGAAGGCCATTCAGCGTTCGGCACTGCTCGATGCGGGCCCGCCCGGCGGCGATGGCCTGGGCTTCCTGTCCCGCGGTGCTGCTGGCCTGGCGGGTGAACCCGCTGATGCCCGCGGAAAGGGACAGGCTGGGAAAGTAGGCCGAACGGGCCATGCTCACGCCGTACCGCGACGCCTCTTCCTGGGCGCGCAACGCCTGCAGGTTCGGGTTTGTCCCCACGGCCATGTCATAGAGGTCGTCGGCCGACCACAGGGGTTCGGTCACAGCGAAGGTGGTTTCCAGCACAGGTTCCGCGGCCAGCGTCACCCCCAACTGCTGCAGCAACTGGATGCGCGACGTGCGCACTCCCGTGCGAGCCTGAATCAGGGCGATCTCCGCCCGGCCGACGCCGACCTCGGCCTGCTGAACGTCGATGGCGTTTCCCGACCCTACTTCCTGCCGGCCCCGGGCCAACCTGAGGTTGAACCGCGCCCGCTCGAGTTCCTGTTCCGCCAGCCCCAGTCCCTCGACTTGCCGCAACCCTTCCAGATACGCCCTGGTGACGTTGAGGCGCAGCACGGACTCCTCGGAACGAACCTGCGCGCGGGTGGCGTCACGATTCCTTCTCGCCTGTCCGGGCGCCATGAGGGTGCGGCCGTTGAGTGAGTAGTTGATGCCGGCACTATAGGAACTGAAGAAGAACGAAGGCTGATCCTGAAAGCCCAGCTGGTCCGCGGTAATGCTCCCGAACCGCTGTTCTCCGGCTCCCTGCCAGGAGACGCTCGAACTCAGGGAAGCCGAGGGAATCCATGAGCCGTACGCGGCGTTGAGATTCCAGTCCGCCACCGCGATGTCGTTGCGAGCCGCCTGGAGCCGGGGGTTGTTGCGGATGGCGAGCCGCAGGGCTTCGTCCAGGGTCAGGGATGCCGGCACCACGTCCTGGCCGATGACGGGCGCCGGCACCACCACCGCCATCAGAAGTCCCGCCGCGACGAGCGTCTTTCTCCACACGCGTGATCGCCGCATGCCCGGGCCGATGAATGAACTCATGATATTCTGCATTGGTGTGTCTCCATTCGACGACCGAATGCCGCAACTTCGCCTGCGGGCGCAGATCCGGCCGACACTGCTGCGTTCAGGAACGGACCCAAGCCCTACGCCGTCCCCTCCGGTACGGTTTCCGTCTACGTCACGCGCGCCGAGTCTCTTCATGACCTCGACTTCAGGGCAGGCGCACAGCGACGAATCCCTGGGCGAACAACTCCACGCGCACGAGCCGGCCGCTTCCGTCGAACCACGCTGCACCGGCACGATCGTCGGCTCCGAACAGCACACGGGTCGTTTCCACCGTCGTACCCTGCAGGTCGAGAGCGTCGGGCGCCGCCTGGATCTCGGTGGTCGCTTCCGCGCGGTCCGACAGCGGGGCAAAGGCGTGCAGCGTCGCCGCAGGATTCCCACTGGCCGTATGCAATCCGAGCACGAAGTAGTGGTGGGCGACACCCTCCTCGAAGATGACGGTCGTCGGATCGGCCCGGTACTCCCGAACCCGCTCCCGCTGCCTCTCGACGATGGTTCCCTGCAGACGATTTCCGGCACGCACGAACTCCACCTGGGCGGTGTCGGTACCCGTGAGCGTCGCCCGGTACGCCTGCAGGACCATCGCCGGGCCAACCATCTGCAGGACCGTCTCCAGGACCCGGCCGTCGCTCATGCTGACGTTCCCTCGCGCGAACGTGCGCTGGGCGTCTCCAGTGCCGACTCTCTGGATCGTGAACTCCTCCGTCCCCACCTCGACGCCGTCCACAAGGAGCCGAAACACGCCGTTGTCCACAAGCTGGGCCGCAGCGAGCCACGGAGCGAGAAGCAGGGCTGCAAGCGGTACGGCAACGAGGAGCACGGTGCGCAGGAGAGCGACACCAGATGGGCGTATCCCTCGAAATGCGGCACCTGGCCGGCGGGGCGGCCGAAAAGACGACGGGCACATTCGATGATCCATTAGGATAGATAAGGTAATGGCAAAGGGGGGCGATGCGATGTCTGGACGGGACACCGTGAGAACGCGCACCGGATGACGGACACTGCCGGGGGTATCGGAGACCGATTCCGGGGGAAGACCGTGACCTGGATCGGGTTCTTCTGTCTGCTCGCCTGGACCCGGGTCGATTCCCCGTGGATCCTCGCGGCCACATCTCTCTGCATCGCGCTCTCTGCTGCCCGCGCAGCCAGGGGTTGGCGTCACGCCTCCGCAACACTGCTGCTCGGTGCCGGAGTCGTGGTGGGTTTCCACACAGACGCCACGACCCGGCGACTGTCCTCGGACTGGGCGGAATATTGGGAGGAACGGAGGAGTGCCGTTGCCGAGCGGGTGGGTCTGGAGTTCGATGCCCTGGTGGTTGAAGGGGAACGAACGGTCGCCAGAGTATCGGAACTGGCGCGCGTCGGATCGCCGCCGGCCGTTCTGCAGGATTCGCTGCGGAACATTCTGGAGGAGTCCGGTATGACGGCCGTAGCGGTCCTTGATGAAGACGGTCGGTTCGTCGCATGGGAAGGAAGCCACCACGGCCGTTTGCCCGAAGGCGTCGCAGCCGGTACCAGTCGGTACGCGTATTCGGGAACCCCCCTCTTTTCCTACCTGTACTTTGCGGCGGAGCAGCCCGCCGGTGGCGGAACCGCCGTCGCCGCGTCGCTGATGGGATCGGACCTTCCGGCCCCATTCGCTTCGGGCCTCGGCGACTTCGCATCGAGGTTCGCCGAGGAGTCCGGTGAGCGGATCCGAATCGAGAGCTCGGAGAGAACCGCTGGGCCCGGGGTGCTCGATCTTGGATGGCCGGACGAAACGCTGCTGAGCATTGCGATCGTCGAGCCGGATCCGTCCGAACGCCGCTCGGAGGTGCGGGCGTCGCGGGCAGGATTGGTGGTGATTCTGGCGGCCCTCGCCTGGCTCCTCCACGCGTTCTACGGTGCCAGAGGGGGCGTTCGGTACGCAGTGGGCGGGCTTGTCGCGGCCGCCGTCCTGGTCCCGCTCGAGAGTATTCTGAAGACGCCGGAGTTCCTTGCCCTGGCAACCCGGAGTCTGGACGGACCACTGCCGTTGTCGCTGGGACGCGTCCTGCTTCTAGGTGCCGCCGCCGCACCGATCGTTATCCTGGCCGGGCCCCGACGGCGCCTTGGGTCGGCCGCCTGGGTCCTGCCCGTGACCGTGGCGATCAGCTTCCCTCTGATCCTGTCATGGCTCGGAGATGCCGCTTCACTCGAGGTCCTCGGATCCAGCGACCTCCAGTGGGTCGTCTTTCAGCTCGCTGCAACATTGGTGCTAACGCTTGTGGCCGGGACGGCGCTACTGTTCCGGGGCAGGGCGGATTCCCGCAGCGGTTCGGGGCTGGCGGTGGTCGGGATGGCCGTGGCCGTCGGTCTGGGTGTCGCGGTGGCCGCGGGTGTCCGGACCGGTCCCCATGTCGCTCCAGGCCTGGCGATGCTCTGGGTGCTGCCCGCGATCCTCGTCGGGCGCGGAGTGGAAGCGGGTAGCCGCGTTTCCTACCCGCGATGGTTCTGTGCCTTCTGGCTCTCCGCGACCGCCGTCCTGCCGTTCGCATGGTCGATGAGGACCGAGGCGCGCATGGCCATCGCGGAGCAACAGCTCGGTCAGCTCGGAATCGCGCCGGATCCCGAGGTGCACACGCTGCTTGACCGGTTCGCCAACCAGGTGGATTCGCTCCACCGGGCCGGTGCCGGAGCCGTGGAGATGATGTATCAGAGCTGGGTGTCGAGCGGGCTCTCGGCTCAGGGCTCACCGATCTTCCTGACGCTGTGGTCCGGCGAAGGGAATCCCGAGCAGGAACTGCGACTCGGTGTCAAGGGAGACCTGCCGCCCGTTGTAGGCGAACTCCTGCCCGAGATCCGCACCGCCGGAACCAGGGAGCATCACCTGCTTGCAGAGGTCGACGTACGCCACCTCATTGCCGTGTCCCTCTCGGATGGGCGGGTCGTGACCGGGACCATTCCGCCCCGGCGCACGATCGCCGAGCCGTCGGAACTCGGGCCACTCTTCTCCGCCGTGGAAGAAGGCGGCGATCAGGAATTCCTCACGCTGGTTCGTAGTCCCGGGGGAACCCCCGGCCCCGGTCCTGGAAGGGTCGCCTGGAGCCGGAATGCGGAAGGCTGGATGGGTGAGATTTCCGCTGCGTTCCCCGACGGGAACTACTCGGTTGCCTATACCATCAGCATTCCCAATCTCTCGGTAATGTTCGCGCGCGCGACTCTGGTGCTGGTGCTGAACCTCGTCGTCATCTCGCTACTGTGGCTCCTGAGCGTCTGGATCCTCGGGTTCCGCTTCTCGGTTCCCATCGACTGGAGGGAGCTGTTCACGTCCTTCCGCGCTCGGGTGACCTGGACGCTCTTCGGTTTCTTCATCCTTTCCAACGTCGTCTTCGGCACGCTCGCCTACCGAACTCTGTCGGGCGCCTCGGAAAGAACCGCCACGGCCCTTGCGGAGCGCGTCGTCAGCCAGATTGCGGAAGTGTACCGCGAAGAGGGCGGTTCGATGGAGCTGCTGGCGAGGCGGGTAGGCGCGGACCTCCTCGAGTACCGGCGGGGGGAACTCGTCGGAGGCTCTGCCGACGAACTGATCGAGCTTGGGCTGTACGAGAGTTGGGTGGATCCGGAGATCTACGCCGCGCTTGAAACGGGACAGCAGCGGGAGGCGTCGAAGGTCGCCAGCCTGGGTGACTGGCGATACGTGCTCGCGCATCGCCGTCTTCCCGACGGGGATATCGTCGCGTCTCCGGTGCCCCTGAGGGCCGGGGCGGCGGCGCTCAGGCGGCGTGATGTCGCCGACCTTCTCGGGGTGGCCATCGTACTGGGGCCGATCCTCTCGCTGGGACTGGCCCTGATCGTGGGCAGGGCGCTGGCCAGGCCGATTCAAACCTTGCAGGTGGCGTCGGAACGGGTGGGGCGGGGGAACCTGGCGGTCCACCTTCCGGAAGACCGGCTCGACGAGTTCGGAGCGGTGTTCGCTGCGTTCAACAGGATGGTGCTCCGCCTCGGCGAAGCGCGGAGGGAGCTGCTGAGGACCACGCGCCGCACCCAGGCAATCGTGGAGGAGGTCGCTACTGGGGTGATTGCGCTGGACACGAGGGGTCGCGTGACAGTGGCGAATCCGGTAGCGGAATCGCTTCTGGGAGCACCACTGGAAACGGGAGCGACCATCCCGAGGAGCGGGGAGAGGGGCGGCGAGCTGGCGGATTGGCTCGACACCTACAGGAAAAGCGGCGCGAGCGAGTCCGACGGGGACTTCCGCTGGACCGACCGCAGGATCCGGGCCAGAGCCAGAAGAGTCGTGCAGGAAGGACGTGTGGGCGGGGTGGTGGTAAGTCTGGAGGACGTTACGGACGAACTCCGCAGTGAGCGGATTCTGGCCTGGGGCGAGATGGCCAAGCAGGTCGCGCACGAGGTGAAGAATCCGTTGACGCCAATCAAGCTGTCGGTGCAGCACCTGCGCCGGGCGTGGAGCCACCGGCGCAGCGACTTCGGCGGGATCCTCGATCGCAACGTCACGACGATCCTCGGCGAGATTGATCGACTCGCGGCGATTGCGCGCAGCTTCTCGCGACTCGCCTCGCCCGCCGCGGAGAACACGGGGCCTCTGGAGGCAGTGGATGTCGAGTTGGTGGTTGGGGAGGTTCTGGACCTCTACGAGGGAGGCGCACAGGCTTCGGTCCAACTGGTCGGAGAGTTGGCCGACCACCTGCCCCAGGTCGCTTGTCGCGCGGATGAACTCAAGCAGGTACTGCTCAATCTGGTCGAGAATTCCCGCGCTGCGATGCCGGGCGGCGGCGTGGTGCGCATCCTGGCCGCCGAAGCGGAGGACCGCGCCGGCGAGGTGGCGGTGACGGTCGTCGACGAAGGTAGGGGGATCCCGGAGCAGCTGCTTCCGCGCATCTTCGAGCCGCGTTTCTCCACCCGCTCGAAGGGCGCCGGCCTCGGGCTCGCCATCGTGAAGCGTCTGGTCGATTCGTGGAGTGGAACGGTGGAGGTGGAGAGCAGAATCGGACGCGGCACCACGGTGCGCATCAGGTTGGGGAAATGGCTTGGCAGTTCCGGTGCGCCTGCGGTAGAATGAGGATGTGCTCACCTTGACGCCTGGCCACAACCACGACCCCGAGGCCCGTGCGGCCGGCCATGCGCATGTTCGTCCCTTCGACCTGGCCGGGTGGATACACGAACATTCTCCGGGACTCGCCGAGAGATGGGCACGGGGACTCGCGGCATCCGGCGAGACGTGGAGTGGCGCCAGCGAGTCCATTCTGCGACCGTTCTGCCGGACGCTGGTGTCCTTGCTTCCGGGAATGATCACCCCTGGTCGAACCGAGATCCTCCCCCTCTGGTCGGAGTGTGCGGAACTCTTCGGGTCGGTCGCGGCGAGGCGGGGGCTGTCGGCCGGCGAAGTCATCGAGGAGTTCCAGCTTCTTCGCGAAGTAATCCTGCGAATGGGCTTCGAAGTGGGCGCGCCCGGATCGTCGCGCGGGGCGCTGCTCAGGGAGATCCTCCTGCTGAATCGCGCAATCGACGTCGGCGTTACGCAGTCGAGCGTAGGCCACACCGACCTTCTGTTCTTCAGCCTGCTGCACGGTTCGGGCGCGCCTGAACCGCTGCGTCCCGAGGACCTGCGTGAAGTCATCGAGCAGATCGGCCAGCTCCGGGACGAGGGCCGCCGAACCATGCGGGACATGGTGCAAGCCGGCTCGGGGTGACGCAACGCGCGCCGGGCGGGATGCGCCGCCGGGCGACGCGCCCCATCTCTCAGGCTTCTCGCACCTCCTTGACCAGTTCCGTCATCTGGTCCCTGGCATCCCCGAAGAACATCAGGGTGTTGTCCATGTAGAAGAGGTCGTTGTCGATGCCTGCGAAGCCCGGGCTCAGCGACCGCTTCATCACGATCACGGTGCGTGCCTTGTCGACGTCCAGGATGGGCATCCCGGCGATGACCGAATCCGGGTCGCGCGCGGCCGGGTTGACCACGTCGTTGGCGCCAACGATCAGCACCACGTCCGTCGAGTCGAACTCGGCGTTGATGTCGTCGAGGTCGAGGAGCTTGTCGTAGGAAACATCTGCCTCGGCCAGAAGCACGTTCATGTGACCCGGCATGCGGCCGGCGACGGGGTGGACGCCGAAACGAACGATCACGCCACGGTCCTCGAGCAGGTCGCACACCTTTTTGAGCTCGTGCTGGGCCTGCGCCACGGCGAGCCCGTACCCGGGCACCACCGCGACCGAGCCCGCGTACGCCAGTACCATCGCGGCCTGCTCGGCGTCGACGTCCCGCACGGGCCGCTCACCCGTCTTCGCCTTCGCCGTCTGCCCCTCGGTGCCGAACGCCCCGAAGGCCACGTTGCCCAGCGAGCGGTTCATGGCCTTGCACATCAGCTGCGTCAGGATCAGCCCGGCCGCACCCACCAGCGACCCGGCGATGATCAGGATGTAGTTGTTGAGCACGAAGCCGGTCGTCGCCGCGGCGATGCCCGAATAGGAGTTCAGCAGCGACACCACTACCGGCATGTCCGCGCCCCCGATCGGGATCACCAGCAGGACGCCGAGGATCAGCGCCGCGACGACGAGCGTCAGGAAGAACGGTCCGCTGATTTCCAGCCCGCCCATGCCGACGAGCGGCGCGACCGCGTCCGCCACCGCAACGTGGGCCAGACTGGCCCCGACGAGCAGGGTGAGGAGGAAGAGCAGCCCGTTGAACGTCTTCTGGAGGGGGAACGTGACGGGCTTCCCGGTAACTATGCCCTGCAGCTTGCCGAAGGCGATGAGGCTGCCCGAGAAGGTCACCGCACCGATCAGCGTGCTCAGAACGATCGTGACGCCGACGTCGACCCCGAGCGACGGGCTGTTTCCACCCGCCCGGACGAACTCGGCAGCGGCGACCGCCGCCGAAGCGCCGCCTCCAAAGCCATTGAAGACCGCGACCAGTTGCGGCATGGCGGTCATCTCTATGTACCGGGCCAGCAGCCCTCCGATCACGGCGCCGGCTGCCATTGCGGCCAGCACCGTCGTCCAATTCAGGATCTCATGATCCAGGAGTGTGACGACGATGGCCAGGAGCATGGCCAGCGAAGCCCGTGCGTTTCCCGAGCGGGCCGTGGCGGGCGAGGACAGCAGCTTGATCCCGGATACGAAGAGAACCGCCGAGATCAGGTAGACGATTTGGGTGATGGTGTTTTCCACGTTTTCCTCAGCGTTTCCGGAACATCTGCAACATGCGGTCGGTTACCATGAAGCCGCCGACGACGTTGATCGTGGCCATCACGATTCCCGCGGTGCCCAGGACCTTGACCCACAACTGACCGGCGGCGGCGGTCACCATCAGGGCGCCGATGATGGCGATCCCCGAGATGGCGTTTGCACCGGACATCAGCGGTGTGTGGAGCGTTGGGGGCACCTTGGAGATGACCTCTCGTCCGGCGAGCGTCGCCAGGACGAAGATGTAGAGCAGGATCAGCAGTTCACCCATGGATCGGTTACTCCGTTGCGGACGCCAGCTTCGCTCTGACGCGTTCGTTGGTGATTTCGCCGCCGTGGGTGACACAGGTGGCGGCAGTGATCTCTTCCTCGAAATCGATCGCCTCTTCGCTGTCGAAAAGGTCGTCGACGAAGCTGGCGAGGTTGCGGGCGTACATCTGGCTGGCGTGGAAAGGCAGTTCGGCCGGCAGGTTGGTCGGCCCCATCACCGTAACGCCCCCCTGGTCGACGGACTGGCCGGCCACGGTTGCCTCGCAGTTTCCCCCGGACTCCGAGGCGAGATCGACGATGGCGCTGCCGGGGCGCATGGTGGACACCATTTCCTCGGTGATGAGGACCGGGGCGGGCTTTCCGGGAATCTGTGCGGTGGTGATGACGAGGTCCTGGTCCCTGATGTTGTCGGCGATCAGCTCGAGTTCACGCTGGTGCTGCTCTTCCGAGAGGGCCCTGGCATAGCCGCCCTCGTCCTCGGAGCCCTCCTCCAGCGTGGCCTCGAGGAACTTTGCCCCCAGGCTCTCCACCTGCTCCTTGACCGCGGGCCTGATGTCGAAGGCGGAGACCACGGCGCCCAGCCGGCGTGCCGTCGCGATGGCCTGGAGTCCTGCCACGCCGGCGCCAAGGATGAGGGCTTTCGCCGGGCGGACCGTGCCCGCCGCGGTAGTCAACATCGGCAGAAACCGGGTCATGGCATTGGCGCCGAGCAGCACCGCCTTGTAGCCGGCGACGGTGGCCTGCGACGAGAGCACGTCCATCTTCTGCGCGCGCGTGATTCTCGGGATGAGCTCCACGGCGAAGGATGTGATGCCGCGGTCAGCCAGCGCCTCGATGACCTCCGTGGGACCCAGCGGATTCAGCTGGCAGACCAGTATCGTGCCCGGCGGCAGCGCGGCGACCTCCTCAAGCGAAGGCGGTTGCACCTTGAGGACCACACGGGCGCCGTCGAGCAATGCCTGCCTGTCCGCTACCACCGAGATGCCGGCGGCTTCGTAATCCGCATCCGGGAAGGAGGCCCCGACCCCCGCGCCACCTTCGACGCGAAGGCTCCAGCCTCGTTTCACGTAGTAGCGTGCCGCTTCGGGGACGAGGCCCACCCGGCGCTCGCCGGGCAGACTCTCGGCCATGATCGCGATTGTCATGAAGTTCTTCTCCTGGTCAAAAACGCGACCAAAGTGCATTGCCGGGGCCGATTGCGCCAGTCCCTGCCAGGACGGCGGGAAGTCTGGGCGTGGGCGCAACCCGAGGCAAGTGTCCCATCCAGCCATTCCTTCGCCCATGGATTGGGGCCACCCTTTGCGTCCACGGTTTTCGCGGAGGGATGCCGGTGCTCGCTGTCGTAGATTCCTGTTGGGTCCATGGTGTGGAGGGGAAGCCCGTGAGGGTCGAGGTCAAGGTCCAGGACGGGCTGCCGATATTCACCGTCGTGGGTCTGCCGGCGGGCGCGGTGCGCGAGAGCAAAGAACGGGTCTTCGCGGCACTGGCGCAGACGGGATTCCGACTTTCACCCAGGCGCGTCACGGTCAATCTCGCCCCCGCCGATCTGCCGAAGTCCGGGTCGGGGTTCGACCTTCCGATTGCGGTGGCGCTGCTCGCCGCTCACGAACGCGTCTCCCGGAGCGGGCTGGACGGGACCGCGTTCGTGGGGGAACTCGGACTCGACGGTTCGGTGCGGCCGGTGCGCGGGGCCATCGCGCTGGCAATGAGCTGTCGCGAGCATGGTCCTGGACGTCTGTTCGTGCCCCATGGGAACCTGATCGAAGCGGCGGCGGTCCCCGGCGTGGAGGTGATGGGGATCCGCACCCTGCGCGAGCTGATCGGGATACTCGACGGAGACACCGATTTCCGTCCGGCACGCCACCGGGCCCCCGTCGCGGTGCTGCGCTGCCCCGATCTGAGCGAGGTTCGCGGACAGGGTCTCGCAAAGCGCGCGCTGGAGATCGCGGCCGCGGGGGGGCACAGCCTTCTGATGTCGGGCCCCCCCGGATCCGGCAAGACGATGCTCGCCAAGAGGCTGCCGGGGCTCCTCCCCCCATTGGCGGAGTCCGAATGCCTGGAGGTGACGAGGGTGCACTCCGTGGCCGGGTTGCTGGACAGCGAGGAGCCGGTGAAGACCACGCGTCCGTTTCGGGCCCCCCATCATACGATTTCCGCCGGTGGCCTGATCGGAGGGGGGAATCCGCCGCGTCCCGGAGAGATCAGCCTCGCGCATCTGGGGGTGCTGTTTCTCGATGAGTTCCCCGAGTTCGGCCGCCAGGTGCTCGAGACGCTGAGACAACCCATCGAGTCCGGGGAGGTTCACATCGCCAGGGTGCGCCAAACGGTCACCTTCCCCGCGCGCTTCCAGCTGATCGCCGCCATGAATCCCTGTCCGTGCGGCATGGCGGGAGACAACTGCGTCTGCGGAGTTCGCGAAATCACGCGATACCGCGTGCGTCTCTCGGGCCCGCTGCTCGACCGGATCGACCTGCAGGTATGGATGGACCCCGTTACCTGGGACGAGCTGGCCCGGACACGCACCGGTGGGGCGACCTCGGGAACCGTTCTTCAGCGGGTCATCGAGGCCAGGGCACGCCAGGCCGCACGCTTCGGCGGGGATCATGGGCTCAACGCCTTGCTGCCTGCGGACCGTGTGATGAAGCTCTGCCGCCTTGATCCCGCCGGAGCAAGGCTCCTGGACGAAGGGGTCAGGAGATACGGCCTCTCGGCACGCACGGTGCATCGCACGCTTCGAGTCGCTCGCACGATCGCGGACCTGGGCGGAAGGAGCGACATCGGAGAGTTCGATGTGGCCGAGGCGCTGCGGCTGCGCGCGGGATCGGGATCGCGCGACGCCTTGTCCGCGGCTGGCCGCACAGATTAGGCTGCAAAACAGGAGACGTCTTGTTGGCAAACGTGCGACCGGGACCGGAGCCTTGCCTCACTACCTGGACTATGCCGCCACGTCGGCGATTCGACCGCCGGAGGTTGGGCGGGCGATGGCCGCATTCCTCGATGGCGTCGCTTGCACTCCCGGCCGCGGAGGCCATTCGGGAGCGGTGGAGGCGGCGCGCCTTGCCTTTCGCTGTCGGCGCGCCCTGTCGCAGGCGCTGGGACTGCCCGGTGACCCTGGCCGCATCGCCTTCATGCACAATGCCACGCACGCGCTCAACACCGCGCTTTGGGGGCTCCTGGGACCGGGGGACGTCCTGGTGATCTCCCAGTATGACCACAATGCCGTGCTTCGACCGGCGCACCACCTTTCCCGTGACAGGGGAGTCGGGGTGCGCATGCTGTCGGGCAGTCCCGACGGCGGGGTCGACCTCGAGGAGGCTGCCACGTTACTCGACGGCGCGAGTGTGCTGGTCGCGAACGTGGCCTCGAACGTCCTCGGCACGCTTCTGCCGATGAGGGAGCTGTCGCGAATCGCACACGACGCGGGCGCGGTGGTGGTCGCGGACGTGGCGCAGTCCGCCGGACACTCGGTGGAAAGCCCGGCCACCCAGGGGGCGGATGTCGTCGCCTTCACCGGGCACAAGGGGCTGCTGGGCCCCCAGGGAATGGGAGGGTTGTGGATCAGGGAGGGTATCGAGATCGACCCGCTTCTGAGCGGGGGTACCGGAGGCGATTCCCGCAATCGGGAGATGCCTGCCGCCATGCCCGATCGCCTGGAGGCGGGAACCGGCAACTCTCCGGGAATGGCGGGCCTGCTTGCAGGTTGCGCGTTCCTCAGGGACACGGGTGTTGGAGCCATCCATCGCCGTGAGATGGTGCTCAAGGCCCGGCTTCGCGACGGACTGGACTGCATCGCGGGTCTTCAGGTACTCTCGCCCCCGGGACCCGAGGGGGTTCCCGTCGTCACCGTGAAGGCGGACAGAATGGATTCGGCCTCCCTGGCGGGCCGCCTGGATTCCGAGTACGGAGTCCAGACGCGTGCCGGACTGCACTGTGCTCCCGAAGTGCACCGAATCCTGGGTACCACCGAATCGGGCGCGGTGCGGTTCTCGCTCGGCTGGGCATCGACGCAGGAGGACGTGGACGCGGCCGTCGCCGGTGTGGCGCAGTTGCTCAGGCCCGTGTCCGTCCCGGTTGCGCGAGCCGGATGAGGCTCTTCTTCGCCGTCTGGCCTCCGGAGGCGCTACGGATGCGGCTGTGGCGGGCGCTGGCGCCCTTGCGCGATGCCGCACCCGATGTGCGTTGGGTGCCGCCGGAGCGGTATCACATCACCCTGCGGTTCCTGGGTGATGTGGCCCCTCCCGAGGTTCCGCGGCTCACCGAGGCCGCCGAGGCGCTGGCGCGCGAACCGATCTTTCCGGCACGGCTCACCGGAACGGGCACCTTTCCGCGCCGCGGCGCCCCGCGCGTCTACTGGGTCGGGGTTCGGGCCGGTCCGTTGCGGCCTCTCCGCCGGCGCCTCGACGAGGCGCTCGCGAGCAAGGGAGTCAGGGGAGGTGACGATCGCTTTTCTCCTCACCTCACGATTGGTCGGTCACGGAGACGGAGGCGTGGCAGCTTCCGGTCGGGCCGGGAACGCCGTGATCCCGGGTCCGAACTGCGTGAAGCCTGCTCCGACTTCGTCGTCGATGCCGTTCATCTGGTTCGCAGCGACCTGTTCCCCACCGGGCCCAGATACGCCAACATTCATTCTGTAGAGCTGTCGACCAGCCAATTGGGTGCGGATTGATCGGGAGTCGGGATTCCAGGATATGGCCAGGATTCTGATCATAGACGACGAGGAGTCGGTCGGTGTCGCGCTGCGACAGCTCTTCGAATACGAAGGGCACCGCGTCCACATCTGCGAAAACGGTCCATCCGGTCTGATCGACTATCCCGACTTCAGGCCCGACGTGACCTTCCTTGATGTCAAGATGCCCAAGGTCGACGGGCTGGAAGTACTTGCAAGGATTCGCGAACGCGATCCCGCGGCAGTGGTGGTCATGGTTTCCGGTCATGGCACCATAAGCACGGCCGTGGAAGCGACGCGCAGGGGAGCCTTCGATTTCCTCGAGAAGCCGCTCGATACCGACCGTCTCCTGGTTACGTTGCGAAACGCGCTCACGGTGCGTGGGCTGACCGACAGCGTTGAGCGCCTGACGAGTGAAATCGAGATTCATCACGACATCGTCGGAGGGTCACGCCCGATACGGCAGGTGCTCAACCAGATCGAGATGGTCGGGGCTACCGACGCCCGCGTACTGATCACGGGGGAGAACGGAACGGGCAAGGAACTGACCGCGCGGGCGCTGCACAGACGGTCGAGCCGATCCCGACGGACGTTTGTGGAGGTCAATTGCGCGGCCATTCCCTCCGAACTGATCGAGTCGGAGCTGTTCGGCCACGTGAAGGGGTCCTTTACGGGAGCGGTGACGGATCGCGTTGGAAAGTTCGAACAGGCGCACCGGGGAACGCTGTTCCTGGACGAGATCGGAGACATGTCGCTGACCGCTCAGGCCAAAGTCCTTCGCGCGCTGCAGGAGGGGGACATCACTCGGGTCGGTGGTACCAGGCCGGTATCGGTGGACGTAAGGGTCATCACCGCAACCAACAAGGACCTGCACGACCAGATTGAGAAAGGCGAGTTCCGCGAGGACCTGCTTCACCGTCTCGACATGGTCACCATCCGCGTGCCGCCCCTCAGGGAGAGGAGGGGGGACATTCCCATGCTGGTGGCTCACTTCGCGGAGTTGGCGCCGGGAAGCTACGGTGTGCCCTACAAGCGTTTCGCCAGGGACGCGCTGGAAGCGCTCACGGACCTGGAATGGCCCGGCAATGTCCGGCAGTTGAAAAACGTGGTCGTTCGTCTCATGCTCCTGAGCCCCAGCGAAACCGTCGAGCGAAGGGACGTCATACAGTTGGTGTCCATGTCGGGGTCGGAGGCGGGTGTGCCGGACAACGTGATGTCACTGGCAACCCTGAGCGAGTTCAAGGACGCGGCCGAGAAAGCCTTTATCACGATGAAGCTGCGGGACTACAACTGGAACGTATCCGAAGCGGCACGTCAGATGGGGATGCCGCGTTCGAACCTTTACAAGAAGATCGAGAGGCACGGACTGGTGCGAAGCACCTGACCCGCTGTTGGGTCGGCGGGCATCGACATCGCGACTGTTCCGGGCGGCGATCGATACTGGGGACACCATGACAACACCTGCGTTTTCCGAAGCCATGGAAGGTTCGCTGGGCCAGTACTTCAAGGAAATCAGCCGGTATCCCCTGATCGACCGGGACGAGGAGGCTCGGCTCGCAAGGGGGATTCGCCGCGGGGAAGAGGAGGCTCTCGACAAGCTCGTAAGGTCCAACCTGCGTTTTGTGGTGTCCGTCTCGAAGAAGTACCGGAACCAGGGAGTTCCGTTCCCCGACCTGATCAACGAAGGCAATCTGGGTCTCATTCGGGCCGCCCGACGATTCGACGGGACGAAGGGCATCCGTTTCGTAACGTACGCCGTTTGGTGGATCCGCCAGGCGATTCTCCAGGCGCTGGCCGAGCAGAGCCGCATCGTTCGGGTCCCTTTGAATCGTGCGGGTCAATTGCACCGCATCGCCCGCCGAAAAGCGGAGTTGGCTCAGGAGCTGGGCCGCGAGCCCACGGCGCGTGAAATCGCCAGGGTTCTTGAACTGCGCGCGGAAGACGTGGAGCAGGTATTCGGCTTTGCGAGTTCACATCTGTCCCTGGACGCCCCTCTGTTTCCCGGTGAGAACAGCAGTCTCCTGGACTGTCTGCCCGACTCCATCTCCCCGGGCCCCGATGAGGAGACCTTCGAGAATGCGCTTACCGAAAGCCTGGAGGCGGCGCTGTCCACACTCGACGAGAGGGAGGCCACGATCCTTCGCCGGTACTTCGGCCTCGGACACCGTCCACCCAGGTCTCTCGAGGAGATCGGATCCGAGATGGGCATTACCCGCGAAAGGGTGCGCCAGATCAAGGAAAAGGCTCTTACACGGCTTCGGCACGCCTCGCGAGCGCGGATTCTGGAGACCTTTACGGACTATTAGTCCGTGGCACAAGCCGCCCGAGCACCGAGAACGGCGAGGCGCCGTGCTGGCAAGGCGCGACGAAGGGCCGGTAGCAGCGCCACGGGCCCGAGGAGCAACAACCGCACGATGCGCGTCCGGGCCGAACCCGGCGCCGATTGTCCGGCTCGAAGTCCAACGCTTCTCAAGGCACGAGAATCGGTTGACACCAAGGTGCCAGCCGGATATGATTCAATGCTGTCGACATTCCGAAGCCGCACCCCGTGTCCAGTGGCTGCCGGGGGCGGCTTCGTTTCGCCGAAGGGGATCGAGTGACCAGAACCATCACACCGAAAACAGCCGAAATCCGCCGTGTGTGGTGGATCGTGGACGCCGAGGGACAACCGTTGGGAAGGTTGGCCTCGGAGATCGCCCGCATCCTGCGCGGCAAACACAAACCGATCTACACTCCCCACCTCGACACCGGCGATCACGTGATCGTCATCAATTCGTCGAAGGTCCGCCTTACGGGCCGCAAGGCCGAACAGAAGACCTATTTCCGTCATTCCGGGTTCATGGGAGGCGACAAGCACATTCCGTTCAAGACGATGCTTGACAGGTTCCCCGAGCGTGTCGTCGAACTGGCAGTACGCGGGATGCTCCCCAAGAACAAACTTGGGCGGAGAATGCGAAAGAAGCTCCGGGTATATCGGGGCGCAACCCATCCACATCAGGGCCAGAGCCCCCAGGCTCTGGAGATCTGACCTGCGAGAGGACTGCATGGCCGGTCAAGAGCCCATTCAGACGGTCGGACGCCGCAAGACCAGCGTCGCCCGCGTCATCCTCAGACCCGGCGGCGGTCGCTGGTCCATAAACGGGCGCCCGCTGGACGACTATTTCCCCAGACCCGCGCACCGCGTCCGGGTTGAAGATCCGCTGCGCGTGGCCGATTCCGAAGGGGTCTTCGACATCCAGGTCCGTGTGATGGGGGGGGGACTCACCGGCCAGGCTGACGCGATCAGGCTGGGACTCGCCAGGGCGCTCGCGGCCCATGACGAGGACGCCCGCGTGCCTCTGAGGCAGGGCGGGATGCTCACGCGGGACGCCCGCAAGGTCGAGCGCAAGAAGCCGGGTCGACCCAAGGCGCGGAAACGCTTCCAGTTCAGCAAGAGATAGAACCGACTCCCATGAATCAAGCGCTGAACCCGGTCGGGCTGCAGGAATTGCTCGATGCCGGCGTCCACTTCGGACACCAGACAAGGCGATGGAACCCGAGGATGCGGCCGTTCATCTTCGGCGAACGCAACGGCATCCACATCATCGACCTGCGAAAGACCCTCGATCGGCTCGAGCGGGCCAGGGATGCCGTTCGGCGGACTGTGCTCAAGGGAGAGAACGTTCTCTTCCTCTCCACAAAGCGGCAGTTGAAGAGCATTATCGAGGAAGAGGCGGTGCGATGCGGCGCCCACTTCGTGACGGAGCGCTGGCTGGGCGGAATGCTCACCAACTTCCAGACGATTCGCCGACAGATTAGGCGACTCAAGGAACTCGAGCGCGGACAGGAAGAGAACGCCTTCGAGTTCTACACCAAGAAGGAGCGGTTGCTCCTCGAGCGCGAGCGGGCAAAGCTGGAGAAGTACTTCCATGGTGTGCGGGAGATGACCCGCCTGCCTGGCGCAATCTTCGTGGTGGATGCCCGGCGGGAGATCATCGGGGTCCGCGAGGCGCACAGGCTCGGCATTCCCGTCATCGCCATCGCCGATACCAACGTGGATCCATCCCTGATCGACTACCCGATCCCCGGCAACGACGACGCAATCCGTTCGGTCAGCCTGATTGCGTCGCAGATAGCCGATTGCATAGCGATCGCGCGCCGTGAGGTTCCGGACGATCAACTGCGGCGACAGGCCGAGATGGAGGTCACCACCTACTCCACGGAGACCGGCGAAAAGTCAGCGGATACCAGTCAAATGCGCCCGCGGCCCCGTCGGCGGAGACCTCGGCCCGAGGCGATCGCGCAGGTCAGGAAGGCTGGCGACGGCGACGACTCCCCGGCGAAGGGCACCCGGCGGAAGGGACGCAGATCCTCCCCTCCGCGCGGAGAGAAACCCGCGGGTGAAGGTGCCCGGGCCTCCTCGCCTGAGCCGACGCCCCCGTCCGACTGACGGCGCGGGCACCGACGCCCATGTGCCCGGAAGGCGACCGCCGGCAATGGGAGGCTTCGAGTCGCAGTGTGCCCCTCTCTCGAATCCGTGCCGGGTGGGCAGCAAGCGATAACCCACGTTTGAAGAACGGTTCACGATGAAGATCAGTGCGAAACAGGTAAAGGAACTCCGCGACAGGACCGGAGCGGGGATGATGGACTGCAAGAAAGCGCTCCAGGAGACCGGTGGCGATACCGAAGCGGCGATCGATCTCCTTCGCAGCAAGGGGGAGGCGAAGGCGGCGAAGAGGGCCGGGCGGTCGGCCAACGAGGGTACGGTGGCGAGCTACATTCACCACGGTGGACGCATCGGCGTTCTCGTCGAGATGAACTGCGAAACCGATTTCGTGGCCAACACGGATCACTTCAGGGCCCTGGCCAGGGATGTCGCCATGCATGTGGCCGCTTCCGACCCTCTGGCGGTGGAGGCCGGAGACATCGATCGCGCCATCGTCGATCGGGAAAAAGCCATCTTTGCGGAACAGGCGGCGCGCGATGGAAAGCCGGAACACATCAGGGACAGGATAGTCCAGGGGAAGCTCGCGAAATTCTTCAGGGAACGGGTTCTCGTCGAGCAGGCCTACATCAAGGATCCAGACCGGACGGTGGGGGAGCTGATCACCGAAGTCTCGGCGCGGACCGGCGAGAAGATCGGGGTGGCCCGGTTCTCCAGGTTCCAGGTGGGTGGGTGACGGTCCGTAGCATGAGCGGGAAAAGGAGCACCGGGTACGGTCGCGTCCTTCTCAAACTGTCGGGCGAGGCGCTAGCGGGAGAGAAGGGATTCGGGATCGATCCGCAGGTCGTGGATGGGCTCACCAACGAGATACGGAACATACACAAGCTGGGCGTGGCGCTGGGGCTGGTCATAGGTGGTGGCAACATCGTTCGAGGAGCCATCGCCAGCCAGCGGGGCATGGACCGGGTATCCGCCGACTACATGGGCATGCTGGCCACAATCATGAACGCACTGGCGATCCAGGATCTGCTCGAAAGAAAGGGTGTCGATACGCGGGTGATGACCGCGATTCGCATGCCCCAGCTCGCCGAACCGTATATTCGCCGCAGAGCCGTACGCCACCTCGAAAAGGGCAGGGTCGTGATCTTCGCCGGCGGAACCGGCAACCCCTACTTCTCGACCGATACGGCTGCGGTGCTCAGGGCCATTGAAATGAACGCGGACATCGTCATCAAGGCGACCAAGGTGCGCGGTGTCTTCACGGCCGATCCCGTGAGCGATCCGAACGCCGAGTTCATCCCGCACATTTCGTTCCACGAGGTGGTTGCCCGCGACCTGCGCATCATGGACACGGCGGCCGTGTCCCTTTGCAGGGACAACGATCTGCCTATTATCGTGCTCAATCTTGACGACCAGGGCGCCGTGCGTCGGGCGATCCATGGCGAGAGGGTGGGAACGCTGGTCTCCTAGCGACGTTTCGCTCAGAGAATACCGATTTCGAGAGGAGGACGTCTTGCCGGTCATCGACGATACAAGAGACAGAATGGAGAATGCCCTGGCAGCCGTGCGCCGCGAGTTCGCCACGGTTCGAACCGGCAAGGCGGTTCCCGCGATTCTCGATTCCGTCCGGGTCAGCGCCTACGGGGGTCAGATGCCCCTGAATCAGGTCGCGACCGTATCCGCTCCGGACCCCACGCTCCTGGTGGTCCAACCCTTTGACCCCTCCCTGCTGTCCGAAGTGGAGAAGGCGATCCTGACCGCGAACCTGGGACTCAACCCGTCCAACGACGGGTCCATCATTCGCGTACCGGTACCGCCTCTCAGCGAAGAGCGGAGGAGGCAGTACGTGCGCCTGCTCCACCGGATGGCCGAAGAGGGCCGCATTTCGGTACGGCACGCTCGCCAGGCCGGGAACGACGAGGTCAAGCAGCGCCTCAAGGCCCACGAGACGGGCGAAGACGAAGCGCATCGGCTCATGGCCGAAGTCCAGAAGCTCACCGAGGAATTCGGCGGAAGGATCGACACCGCCCTCGCCGAGAAGGAGAAGGAGGTGATGGCGATCTGAAGGATCGACTGGACCGGATCAGGGTGAACGGCAGTGTCCCCCGCCACGTGGCCGTGATCATGGACGGAAACGGCCGTTGGGCACGACACAGGGGTCTGCCGCGACACGCGGGGCACCTCGAGGGGATGAAGGCGGTTCGGGAGACGGTCGAGGGCGCTTGCGCGACGGGAGTCGAAATCCTGACGCTGTTCGCTTTCTCGACGGAGAACTGGAAGCGTCCCAACGACGAGATCGAGGCTCTCATGGGTGTGCTGCAGACTTTCGCCAGGAGCGAGCGCGACAACCTGGTTCGTGAAGGTGTGGCAGTCAGGGTCCTGGGTGAACTCGATCGTCTGGACGGATCATCGCGTGCGGCAGTGAGGCGCATCATGGACGCCACGCGCGGCGGAAGCAGACTGCTGCTCAATCTTCTGGTTTCCTATGGGGCCCGCGAAGAGATCGCTCGCGCGGCCCGCGAACTGGCTGTGCAGGCGAAGGACGGTGTCCTCGATCCGGAACGGATCGACACGGACACCGTGGCCAGCGCGCTCTACACCGGCGATCTGCCGGATCCGGACCTTCTGATTCGGACTTCCGGCGAATTCCGGATCAGCAATTTCATGCTCTGGCAACTCGCGTACTCTGAACTGTACATCACATCCGTGTACTGGCCGGACTTCACGCGTGAAGACCTGTTTGCCGCCATACTCGACTACCAGCGTCGCGACCGCCGCTTCGGCCGGATCGTGACCGGATGACGGTAGTGTTGGCGCGTCGAGAGGCGGCGTTCAGCTCGTGATTTCGCCGGAACTCCGCGCTCGCTTCCTGGTGGCCGCATGCGGGATCCCCCTCGCCCTCGCTGCGATGTACTTCGGGGGTTGGGCTCTTGCGGTGATGCTGTCCGGCGTTGCCGCGCTCGCGGCCCGGGAGTTCTACAACCTCAGCTCCGATCCGGGCGGCCGTCCCTTCCGGTGGCTCGGGATTCCCGCGTCCGTGCTCCTGGTCGTGTTGGCGGCCGTTGAAACCGACTTTCGGCGGTGGTCCGACCACGCGCTCGCGTTGCTGTTGCTCCTTGGTCTCGCGAGCCTCGCCGCTGCGGTCTTCGACAAGCGCGTCCAGCAGGCGCTTCTTTCGTCCGCGGCGACGGTTTCCGGGGCGCTCTACACTGGAGGGACCCTCTCCTTCGGCATCTTCATCCGCAATCTGCCCGAGGTCAGGGGGACATCCCCGGCACAGCCGTCGGAGGGGTTCATTCTCCTGCTGCTCCCCGTGCTGGTCACATGGGCGTCGGACACCTGCGCCTATTTCGCGGGGAAGACGCTCGGCCGCAGAAGGCTTGCTCCCCACGTCAGCCCGGGAAAGACCGTGGAGGGTAGTGTCGCCGGTCTGATGGGAGCCGCGGTGATGGGCTTCGCGCTCGGGTTCCTGCTCGACGACTACCCCGGTTTCCCCATTGTACCCGCCACCGGCGCACTGATTGGACTCCTGCTGGGCATTGCGGGCCAGCTCGGCGATCTCGCCGAATCCCGCCTGAAACGGGAGGCGGGTGTGAAGGACTCGGGGAGCATCCTGCCCGGGCACGGCGGAATGCTCGACCGTTTCGACGCTCTGTTCTTCACGATTCCCCTGGCCTATGGACTCATTGTGATCAGCGGGCTCCCGTGGTGAAACGCATCGTGGTCCTGGGCGCGACGGGGTCGGTCGGACGGTCCGCCCTCGAGGTGATACGGCGGCACCCGGCGCGCTTCCGGATCGTCGGCCTTTCGGCCCGCCGGTCGGTCACCGCGCTCGAAGCACTCGCGCGTGAGTTCACGCCGGACGGCGTTGCGCTGGCCGATCCGGCGGCACTCGACGACAGACCTGACCTGGTGACTGCGGGCTGGCAGGCCGGGCCGGAAGCCGTGACGGAGCTGGCTCGCCTTCCGCAGGCCGATGTCGTGCTCAATGCGGTGGTGGGCGCCGCCGGCCTCCGAGCGACGATCACCGCCCTCGAGGCCGGAAAGCGCTGTGCACTGGCCAACAAGGAGTCGCTTGTCGCGGCGGGAGAATTGGTTCTCGAAGCCGGGCGGCGCGGCGGCGGTGAACTGGTGCCCGTCGACAGCGAACATTCGGCGATCCTGCAGTGTATGGGGGGTGCCCGCCGTCGCGAAGTGCGGCGCATCATCCTGACTGCCAGCGGCGGTCCGTTCCGCAAGACCGGCATGGCCGAACTGGAACGGGTCACGGCCGGGATGGCACTGCGGCACCCAACCTGGAACATGGGGTCCAAGATCACGATCGATTCCGCCACCCTTGCGAACAAGGCACTGGAGGTGATCGAAGCACACTTCCTCTACGGGCTTCCCTACGACCGGATCGACGTCGTCGTGCACCCCACTTCGATCGTCCATTCCCTTGTCGAGTTCGTGGATGGTTCGGTGCTTGCCCAGATGGGTGAGCCCACCATGGAGCTTCCGATCCTCCACGCATTGACCTGGCCGCGCCGGCCTCCGGATGAGAAGCTCTGCACCTTCGATCCGGTACGATGCTCACCGCTCGCGTTCGAATCCGTCGACGAGGAACGCTTCCCGCTCTTCGCGCTCGGAGTAGCCGCGGGCCGGGCAGGCGGTGGCGCGCCGGCGGTGTTCAACGCGGCCAACGAGGCGGCCGTGACCGCGTTTCTGGACGGGAGGGTTACCTTCACCGGAATGGCCGACGTGGTCGCGGCGGTGCTGCGCGGCCTCGAGGGGCGGAACGCACGCTCCCTCGAGCAGGTGGTGGAGGTGGACCACGACGCCAGGCGACTGGCTGAAGCGGAGATTGCCGCTGCCGGAGGGTCGTGATCGCAAGCACGGAAGCAAGGAAGGGATAGATGACGATATTGGCGACGATCGTTCTGCTCGGCGTCCTCATCTTCGTTCATGAACTGGGTCATTTCTGGGCGGCCAAGGCCGTGGGCGTGGGCGTAGAGCGCTTTTCGATCGGGCTGGGACCCCGGGTCTGGGGATTTGAGCGCGGCGGTACCGAATACGTCCTGGCGGCCATTCCCCTGGGTGGCTACGTGAAGATGCAGGGGATGGAGGACGAAGTAATGGAGCACCTCGAGGGTGGCCCCGGGAATGCTCCGAGGAGGCCCCGGGAAGGAGATTTCGACGGACGCCCCATCTGGGCCCGTGCCTTCGTCATCTCGGCCGGGGTCGCCATGAACATGCTCTTCGCATTCGTCCTCTACACCTCCGTCGCCGCCTTCTGGGGCTACCGGGACATGGCCACGACCCGGGTGATGGCGGTGGACGAGACTTCTCTGCCGGCCGGAACGGAGGCACTGGCGGGGTTGACCCCGGGGGCCGAGATCGTGGGCGTCGGGCCGGTCGTGCCCGAACTGTGGGGCGACGTGCGGCGTGGTCTTGTCGACGCAGTCCCCGGTCCCTTGACGGTCGAGACCGCCGCTCCGTCCGCCCGCTTCGAGATCCGGATACCCGAGGATCCCGACGCGCGGCTCGCCCTCGCAGGCTCTCTCCAATACTGGGTCGATGCGGTTGTGGGTCGCGTCGAACCGGGGACTCCGGCGGCGGATGCGTCGATGGAGGCGGGAGACAGGGTGACGAGTGTCGCGGGTGTGCCCGTCGCGAACTGGGCGGAGATGGTAAGGGAGATCGGCGCACGGCCAGGAGAACGGGTGGAGATCGGTGTGCTGCGAGGCGAGACTCCCCTCGTCCGGGCGGTGGAGCTGGAATCTGTTGGTGATGGAGAAGATGAGCGCGGCAGGTTGGGCGTCGTGCAGACGCTGCCGGAGGTCGCGGTTCCGGTGCGCCCGGGGCAGGCCGTCGCTGCCGGCTGGGACGAAACCGTCGGGATCACGCGGTTGATCCTGGGCTTCCTGGGTGATCTCGTCACCGGAAGCGTATCTCCCCGCGACGTGGGCTCCATCGGGACCATCGCCGTGGCGTCCGGGGAGGCAGCGTCGCAGGGGATTGCGACCTTCCTGCGCTTCATGGCTCTCTTCAGTGTAAACCTGGCGATCCTGAACATGCTCCCCATACCGGTGCTGGATGGGGGACACATGGTGTTTCTGGGGATCGAACTCGTCCGGGGCGAAAAGCTGTCGGTCAAACAGCGAATCCGCTGGAGCAAGGTCGGTGTGTGGGTCGTCCTGGGAATCATGGTGTGGGCGCTCGGCAACGATCTGCTGCGCTTTCTGGGGCTGTAACCTCAGAAGAGCGACAGCTGGGCAGGCGCGGCGCGCCGGCGCAACTCAACAAGGTCGAGGAGGGGGGTGGGCTCCTCCATTCCGGCCACAAGGACCTCACCGGCGAACCCCTGTCGTCGCAGGGCCCGCGACATCACGGACCTCGCCAACTCCGGCGTGTTCGTTTCCTCCGAGAGATGGGCCAGTACTACGACCGAGAGGCGGGAGCTTGTCAGTTGACTTGCGAAGGCGGCTGCGGCCCGGTTGGAAAGGTGGCCGTGGCTGGAAGCGATTCTGGACTTGACTGACAACGGGTAGTCGGCTTGCCAGAGCATCGCCTCGTCGTGATTCGACTCGATCACCAGGGCATCGCAACCCCGCAACGCGTGTCTGACCTGTGTGGTGGGCTTGCCCAGGTCCGTCGCGATGCCCAGGCGCAAGCCGGTCGAAGCGTCGGCGACGGCGACCGCGACAGGATCGGCTGCGTCGTGAACCGTGATGCATGGATCAATTCGAAGGTCACCAAGATCGAGCTCGTAGCCGGGTCGGTAGACGTGGACTGTTTCGTTGCCGCGCAGAGATTTGCGGCAGGCATGCCTTGTTCCGGCAGTCATGTACAGCGCGGTGCCATGGGCACGCGCGAAGACGCCGGCTCCTCGGGTGTGGTCGCCGTGCTCATGAGTGATCAGGATCGCGGAGAGACTGTCCGGGGTCACCCCGAGCAGGTTCAACCGCCTGCCCAGTTCACGGCCGCTGAGTCCGGCGTCGACCAGTATCCGGGTAGACTCCGTGCAGACCAGGGTCGCGTTGCCACGGCTGCCGCTGGCCAGTACTGAAAAGCGCACGATTCAGGAAGGCTGCGTGGAGGCTCGAAGGGGAGCTGTGGAGCTGAAGGCCCGGCCGTAAAGGCTCCGCATCCCGTCGGTCATCGGCACTCCTCGCCGGGACATGACCCTTGCGGCCGTGTCCAGAAACCGGTCGAGACGGTATTCCCCGAGTTCCCTTTCGCCCCCCCAGGAAAACGGTGGGACGTCACGCGGGGGCATCCCCCCTCCGAAGAGGTTCGAGCCCGCTCCGACGACGGTGCCGGTGTTCAGGAGCGTACCGATCCCGGTGCGCACGTGGTCCCCAAGAAAGCACCCGACCTTCAGCAGTCCGGTGTCCACAACGCTGCCTCCGGTGCGCAGGCGGACGACACCGTAAGTGTTCTTGAGGTCGGAGTTGCTGGTCATTGCTCCCAGATTCACCCACCGCCCTGCGATCGAGTGACCCAGAAAGCCATCGTGAGCCTTGTTGGCAAAACCCAGAATCACGCTCGATTCGACCTCGCCACGTATCCGACACCCCGGTCCAATGGCGGACCCGGCCACTACTCCTCCGAGGACCAGCGAGTCCGGACCCACATAGGTCGGACCGACGATGCGCGCCGGAGCCTGCACCCGGGCGCCTCTGGACACGATGATCGGCCCTGCGGAAAAGTCCAGGAATACCCCGGGCTCCACCTGCGCTCCTTCCGCTACCGAGACCATTCCGGAACCGACCACATGGACTCCCGTCGGGACGTCTGTTCCCTCGTAGCGCGCTCCGTCACTTCGAATCCGGTTGCCGCTGGACGCCATCAGCCCCCAGACCGTGTGCAATACCTCACCGGCCAGCGGGACTTCCGGCCACGCGGGTGGCTCTTCGGCCGCGAGCAAGGCCACGGGGACCTCGACGCCGTGTGGAACCAGGGCACCGACCACCGCCGATCCTGCAGTGAGCAGCGTGGCGCCGCCGTAGTCGATGGGTGGGACGGCACCCTCCTCCGGAACGAACCGGCTGTTCAGGTACAGGCGCGCACCCGTGACGCCCGTACGCTTGAGAGTGGTGCACCCGGGAGCATCCGGCTCTTCGAACCCGAGCAATCCGCCACCCGCCAGGTGGCCGCTGCACGCCATTCCGAAGACACGCTCGATCCGTGCCCTGAGCGTCTCGGTCCCGAACAGCATCTCTCCGGCGGGTCGGGTCAGACTGAAGGGTTGCCAGTTCCGCGCGACGGCGTCGTCGTACAGGAAGAGGCGCCCGGGGTTCATGACTCCGAACCCGGAACCCGGGACCGGCGGGGTGGATCGTCCAGGACAACGCGTCGGGGCAGTCTTGCCAGGTATTGCTTGAGGCGGGGAGCCTCGGACCTCGGCATCACGAGGGTCGTGCTCCCGGTCTGGACCACAAGGAGGTCGTCGACACCGAGCAACACGAGGCGTCCGGAATCCCCGACAACCAGGTTGTTGCGGGCCTGGACGAGGTGGACATGCCCATCCAGGACATTCCCTTCAGCGTCGGAACCGCGGTGCCGTGCCAGTGCTTCCCAGCTTCCCAGGTCGTCCCACTGAAAGGTGGCGTCGATGGAACCGACGCGGGTGCTTCGCTCAAGGATTGCCTCATCCACGCTGATCGCGGCCGTCTCATCGAAAAACCCTGCAATGTCGCCACGCTCCAAACAGGGCAGGGCGCCTGCGATCTCCGGAGCATGCTTCCGGACCTCGTCCAGAAACACCCGAGCGGACCAGACGAAGATTCCGGAGTTCCAGCGATAGCCCGCGGCGAGGCAGGCGACAGCAGTTTCGCTGTCGGGCTTCTCTACAAAGGCGTCGACGCGGTAGGCTCGGTGTTCGTCCCGGGTGACCAGCGCGCGGCCCGGCTTGATGTAGCCGAAGCCGGTCTCGGGCCGGTCCGGCTGGATTGCGACGGTCATGAGAAGTCCCTCACGACGTGCGATTTCCACCCCGGCCGCCAGAACGTCCCGAAACTCGTCGGCCGGACCAACGATGTGGTCGCTGTGCAGTGAGATCATGACCGCGTCCGGGTCCTCACGCGCAGCCTCCCATGCCGCCCGTACGAGCACCGGGCCGGTTCCCCTGGCACGGGGCTCGACCATGAACGCGTCATCCGGCAGGCCGGTCAGAGCCTGGATGGGAACCATCAGTTCGCGTCCCGTCAGCACGCGAACGCGGTCCGCGGAGACCACGCCGCGCGCGCGGGCCAGTGTCTCGACGACCAGAGGTTCGGGGCCACCGAGTGGCAGGAGCTGCTTGGGGTGGGATTCCGTGCTGAGCGGCCAGAAACGGTGCCCGGCACCTCCGGCCAGGATCGTCGCCCATACGGAAGTTCCCGAGGACCCTGTCATCAAATCGCCCAAGGTTTGCGCTCCGGATGCGGATTCCCGACGATTCGGTCCGGCTTTGCGGTTGGAACCGGCCGACCCTCCATCCGGGTCGACAGCGACGCGCGAAGCTACTCGGACCGGCGAGCCAAAGTCAAGAAAACCAACGGTTTTGAGGTTGACTCCGGGACCGCGCAACGAGTACGTTTCGGCCATGAGAGCGAGTGGTGTTTCAGCGGGAACCCGGTCCGCCAACTTCATCCGCGCCGGTGAACGGTTGTGTGGCGCGGTGTTCCTTGCGATGGCGGTGGCCTTCCTCCCGATGGTGGCCTGCGACGACGATCCGTTCGCAATACGTTGGACAGTAAATCCAGATACAGTAAGACTTTACGCACTCTCCCGGCCTGAGCCCAACCTGGTTTCCGGCTACGACTTCTTCCCGCGTCAGGCGGTTCGGATCGAGGCGCCGACGACCGGAGACGACTGGGATCTGGCGGTCGACGTGCGCGACGGGGCATTCGTCTGGCTGCCCCCGGGCGCGCTCGGAATCCCCTCTGAAGCTGCGGTCGCGATTCTCGAGGGCGAGACCTTCGAGTCGGCCACGGAAGCACCGGAGGATACGACGCGGTACATTACCGACGCCGCGATTCCGATCCGGGCTGGCCAGATCTACGTGATCCGGACGCGACGACACCCCGGCTTCTTCGGCACGCTCTGCAACTACTACGGCAAGATCGAGCCCCTGGCGACGGACTTCGTTTCGGGGTCGATCCATTTCCAGTTCGACGTGAGCCAGGCATGCAACAACCGCGATCTCATTCCACCGGACTGAGGCCTGGCGACGCGGGCTGCTGACGCCGGATGCTCGATATCAAGGCATTCCGCCACGACCCCGAGGGGTTGGCCGCCAGGCTCGCGAAGCGTGGCCTGACCGACGCGGCTGGGCTGGTCGACGCCGTGCGAAAACGGGACACGTCGCGACGACACGCCCTCGCGCGGGGGAATGAGCTCAAGCAACTGCGCAATCGGGTTTCCAGGGAGATCGGCGAAGCCAGGCGCCAGGGCAGGCCTGCGGACGAACAGATCGCGGTCATGCGCGAGGTGCGCACGAACATAGCCGAGCTGGACGCAGCGGTGGCGGACGCCGATGCCTGGATCGCCGAAACCCTGGCGAACATTCCGAATCTGCCGGATCCGCAGGTGCCGCAGGGTGGCGTGGAGGCCAACCGTGTCGTGCGCACGTGGGGAAGCCCGGCCGAATCCCCGTTTTCCCTGCGCCCGCACTGGGAGCTCGGAGAATCCCTCGGGATCCTGGATCTGCCCGGCGGGAGCCGCGTATCCGGTTCGGGTTTCTTCGTCCTGCGTGGACGCGGCGCGGCACTCCAACGCGGATTGATCAACTGGATGATCGGCCTCCACAGTCAGCAACACGGCTACTCGGAAGTGCGGGTGCCCTACCTCGTCAATGAAGACGCGATGACCGGCACGGGCCAACTGCCGAAATTCGCCGAAGAATCCTATGTCACCCGGCGCGACGGCCTGTGGCTGATCCCGACCGCGGAAGTCCCGGTCACGAACCTGCACCGGGGACAGATCCTCCGAAGCGACGCGCTGCCGATCAAGTACGTCGCGTACTCGCCCTGTTTTCGACGCGAAGCCGGAGCGGCCGGGAAGGACACGCGCGGTATGCTGCGGGTGCACCAGTTCGACAAGGTTGAACTGGTGCGCTTCGAGAAGCCCGAGGCCAGCTCCGCCGCGCTTGAGGAACTCACGGGCGAAGCCGGACGAGTTCTGGAAATGCTCGGGTTGCCGTACCGAGTGGTCGTGCTGGCCGCTGGCGATCTGGGTTTTTCCGCCTCGCTCACCTACGATCTCGAGGTGTGGGCGCCGGGGGTGGGCCAGTGGCTGGAGGTGTCAAGCTGCTCGACCTTCACGGACTTCCAGGCAAGGAGGGCGCGCATCCGCTTCCGGCGGGAGCAGCGAGCCGGCACCGAGTTCGTCCACACGCTGAATGGGTCGGGGCTGGCGCTTCCGCGCCTGATGGTCGCGCTCCTGGAAACCTGCCAACGTGAAGACGGGTCCATCCGGCTCCCGAAGGTGCTTCGGCAGTTTCTCGGCTTCGCCGACATTGCGCCGGAGGGCTAGTGGTTCAGGGATGAATCCGACCGGGCACCGAGGGCCACAACACATACGGAACAAACAGGCCCTATCGGTACGGCCTGGCCGGGGTTTGCGATGAAAAAGCGAAAGGCACGGCACCGGAAGGGCAGGGGGAGCAGCTCCAGTCATGGGGGTGTGTCCCGCAAATGGCCCATCACTCTGGCTGTCCTCTTTTCGACGCTGTTGGTGTTGTACATGATCTACACGGGCGAAATCGTTCGTTCCCGGGAAGCGGATGCCGAGACGTTTACCCGTGTGTACGCCCAGGTGCAGCGCGGGCTCACGAGCCAGGAGCCGGGAGCGGAACTCGCCGCCCTCACGAACCTTCAGGGATTGCTGGTGGAACTCGGCGTGCCCTTTGTGGTGACTTCGGAGCCGGGCGGAGACTACAACACTTCGGTCAACCTCCCCTTTTCCGTATCCGATCCCCCGACTCCCGATGACGTGGAGCGCATCCTGGCATACGCCGAGGAACTGGACGCCCGAAACGCGCCGGTCGGGGACCCCGCCAGCCAGTTGGTCCACTACGGAATCACCCCCGAGGCCGCCCGGCTCCGCTGGATGCCGGTGCTCTGGGCGACCGGACTCCTCCTGACGCTGTTGCTGGCGGTGACCGTCTTTCGCTATCAGAGGAGGACGGCCGCCGAACAGGCGTGGACCGCGATGGCCCGGGAACTGGCTCATCAACTCGGGACCCCGATCAGTTCACTCCAGGGCTGGGTGGAAGTACTCGGCCTGGATCCGGGTCAGCGGCCGGGTCGGATGCCCCAGGTGGAGATCGCCAACGCGATCGGTGAAGACCTGGTCAGGCTGGAGCGCGTGAGCCGCCGCTTCGAACTGATCGGCAGGGATCCCGAGCTCAGGCGCGTCTCCCTGCAGGACGTGGTGGCGGAACTGCGCGCATACATGGAAGTCCGGCTGCCACGGCTGGGCCCGGGCGTGGCGCTGCATGTCGATGTTCCCCAGGATCTTCCCGACGTGAAGGGCCACGAGGTTCTCCTCACGTGGGCGCTGGAGAACGTCGTCAAGAACGCGCTCGATGCGATGGCCGGAACCGGCGGTGCGATCACGATTTCCGCGCGCGCTTCAGAGGCACGCTGGGTTCTACTGCGGATCAGGGATACGGGACCCGGTGTTCCCTTCGAGATACGCGACAGGCTCTTCGACCCCGGAGTCACTACCAAGTCGGGTGGATGGGGTGTAGGACTCACCCTGACGCGCCGGATCGTGGAGGGTGTTCACGGCGGGCGGGTCGAGTTCCTGGACCGGGGCGACCGGGGTGTGACTTTCCAGGCTCGCCTGCCCCAGGCGGTCGAAGCGTGACGGCCTTCCTGGACTCTCTGAATCGAGAGCAGCGGGAAGCGGTCGAACACTTCCAGGGTCCAAGTCTCGTGCTCGCCGGGGCCGGATCGGGGAAGACGCGGGTGCTCACGACGCGGGTGTGGCACCTGATCATCGAGCACGGGGTGCCCGCCGACCGGATCATGGCTGTCACCTTCACCAACAAGGCGGCGGGCGAGATGCGCGAGCGTGTCGCCGCGATGTTGGACGGACAGCGCGCCGGGGCGTGGATCGGCACATTCCATGCGATCGGAGCCCGTCTTCTCAGGCGTCATGCGCCGGAAGTGGGGTGGACTCGCGGTTTTGCGATACGTGATGCGGAACAGGCTCTGCGCGAGGTGAAGAGGGCGCAGAAGGCCGCGGAGGTCGACATCAGGCGCTGGTCCCCGAAAGCCATTCGCAACTGCATCTCGGATGCCAAGAACCAGCTGGTGGATCCCGAGACGTTCGCTCGCGCCCACGCCGATGGTGCCGACCCGATGCTGAAGAAGGTGGCTCGCGTCTACCCCGTGTACCAGCAATCCCTGCGGGAGCAGGACGCGATGGACTTCGACGATCTCCTGTTCCTGCCGGTCCGGCTCCTGACCGAAAACCGGTGTCTTCTTGAGCGTTATCAGGAGCACTTCGCCTTCATCCTGGTGGACGAGTACCAGGACACCAACCGCGCCCAGTTCAGATTCCTGGAGCTGCTCGCTTCCAGCCATCGGAACCTGATGGTGGTTGGCGACGACGACCAGAGCATCTACGGCTGGAGAGGCGCCGACATCAGCAACATCCTCGACTTCGAACACAGCTTCCCGGGAGCGCGTGTAGTGAGGCTCGAACAGAACTACCGCTCGACCCCTGTGATCCTGACTGCCGCAAACGTCGTGATACGGCAGAATCTGTACCGCAAGGAGAAGACGATGCGGACGGAGCGCGTCGGCGGTCCTCCGGTGACCCGGGTCGAGGCGGCCGACGAAACCGACGAGGCCCGCTGGATCGTCGAGGAGATCGAGCGCAGGATGCTCGCCGAACCGAGCCTCGACCACCGGGACTTTGCGGTGCTCTACCGGACCAACGCCCAGGCCAGGGCCCTGGAAGACCGCTTCTGGCGCAGGGGCGTCCCCTATCAGATCGTCGGGGGCGTTCGATTCTACGAGCGTCGCGAGATCCAGGATGTGCTGTCCTACCTCCGCCTCATTGTGAATCCACGCGATGCCGACGCTTTCGAGCGCGTGGTGAACTATCCGCGGCGCGGAGTCGGAGCCGTCTCGCTCGCCCGGCTGTCCGCATTTGCGCGGGAAGCGGGGATCAATCTGCTGGAGGCCTCGGCACGCGCCGCCGAGGTGCCGGGCCTCGGCAAGTCTCCACGGGAGGGGCTGTCACGGTTGGCGGATCTCATCCGCCGCTACTCGGCCAGGGCGGCGGATCATTCGGCGGGACGGGTGCTCGAGGCTCTTATCGAGGAACTGGCCCTGGTCCGGTTGCTGCGGGAGGAGAGCCCCGACGGCGACGACCGGGCGGAAAACGTGCGGGAACTGGTCGCGGCGGCCCGACAGTTCGAGGCGGAGGAGCTGCTGGAACTGGACGAGGGTGACCGCGACACATTCACGGACCTGAGCCTCTTCCTGCAGCACGTGGCCCTCGTCGCCGACATCGACAGGCATGATCCGGGCGCCGATGCGGTCACGCTGATGACCGTCCACAGTGCCAAGGGGCTCGAGTTTCCGGTCGTATTCATCAGCGGATTGGAGGAGGGGCTCTTCCCGCTCTCCCGGGCGTACGACGGGGAGCAGCTTCTCGAGGAGGAACGGAGGCTCTTCTACGTGGGCATGACCCGTGCCTGCGAAAAGCTGTATCTGATCCACGCCCGGTCGAGGCGCCGGGCAGGCGAGGTCCTGCGGTCGCGAGGTTCCACGTTCATGGATGTGCTCGAGGACCTGGAGGAGATCCGGACCGATCGCCTGCGGGCGTCGCGTTGGGCCGTCGGTCATCGATCGGGAGGCGGCGGGTCATCCGCCGCCTGGACCGGAAAACCAGCCTACGACGATGGCTTCAATCAGGATCGCCCGAGCTACGTCAAGGGCGAACGCGTGGTCCACCAGACCTTCGGTTCGGGTGTGATCGTGGAACTCTCCGGATTCGGACCGGACATGAAGGTCACCGTCGACTTCGGCGACGCGGGGCGCAAGAAACTCGTGGTACGTTACGCCGGGCTGGAGAAGGACTACTTCTAGGGCGATGTGGGTCCTGACCCGGGCGTCTCGCGCACCTGGGCCCCACCCGCGGCTTGTGACGCCTCCGCAGCCGGTGATCCGTCCGTCCCGGTTGCCTCTTCCGTCTCCGGCAAGCCTTCCGCCGCGGGCCCGGCCTCGCCGCGAGTTCCGTCCTCGGCCGCATCCCCGGTGAGGTTGCGACGCAATTGGGCGAGCAGGAACCCTCCCGCATTCGCACGGAGCGCACGGACCCTGGCAGCGGTCTCCAGCACCGCTTCCTCGGCTTCGGACTGCGCCAGATCGACCAGTGCGAGAAGGTCCTTCAAGCGGCGTTGCAACTGTGCGGACGCCTGCTCCAATCCCCCCGCCAGCCCCCCGACTGAAGTCTGCAGGCGCCCCACCTCTCCCCTCACGGTGGCGGTGATCTGATCGATGTTCCGTGCGGCGCTGGTAGCCGACGCGACCAGTGACTCCGAGCGCGAACTGGTGCTGGCAAGGAAATCGGTCCAGGCGGCCGACAGCCTCCTCAACTCGGCCAGCACCAGGAGCACCGCCACCACCAACACAACGAAGGCCAGCATGACGCCGCCCAGGGCCCAGGCCGCAAAGGCGGCCAGGCCGTCGGGGGCGAGTGCAACGACCGTCGTGTCCTGCACGGCTGGGAGAATGTCGGAGGGCATCATGCCTTTCCCTGCAGCGGGTTCCATCGTCCGAATATGGGGATTCTACCCGGTGCGATCCAGCGCTATCTTACTCGCATGCCTTCCTTCGTCGTATCGGGCGGTCAGGAACTCTCCGGCAGCATACGGCCCGCCGGGAACAAGAATGCGGCCCTTCCGGTTCTGGCCGCCACGCTGATGTCGGCGGAGACGGTCACCGTGGGCAACGTTCCTCGCATCCGTGACGTTGCCACTCTCCTGGACATCATGGAGTCGCTGGGTGCCGACGTGGCGTGGACCGGACCCGACACGGTTGAGGTCAACGCGGCCAATGTCACACCGGGCCGCCTCGATCCGGAGCTTTCCCAGCGAATAAGGGCATCGATCCTGCTCGCGGGCCCCCTGCTCTCACGCTTCGGCTCCCTGTTCCTGCCGCCGCCCGGGGGCGACGTCATCGGCCGCCGCCGCCTGGACACCCACCTGCTCGCCTTCCGCGCGCTGGGGGCCAGGGTCGAGACCACCGCGGGACTCGACATCGACGCGCGGTCTCTGCGCGGCGGCAGCATGTTTCTCGACGAGCCCTCCGTGACGGCCACGGAGAACGCGATCATGGCCTCCACACTCGCCCCCGGCGAGACCCTGATCCGAAACGCCGCGGCCGAGCCCCACGTGCAGGACCTGTGCCGCCTTCTGAACCGGATGGGGGCGCGGATCGGGGGCATCGGGACGCCCAACCTCACGATCGAAGGCGTCTCGTCGCTCGGCGGAGCCGAATTCGACATAGGCGCGGATCACATCGAGACGGGTTCATTCATCGGGCTGGCTGCGGTGACCCGAAGCAGGCTCGTGATCGAGGACGCGCCCGTCGACAGCCTCGATTCCATACTCATCGGATTCCGGCGACTCGGGATCGACTGCCGGGTGGACGGCCGCAACCTCGTCGTGGACGGGCGCCGCGAGCCGGTCATCCAGATGGATGCGTTCGGCCATCTGCCGAAAGTCGACGACGGCCCCTGGCCCGCGTTTCCGGCCGACCTCACCTCCATAGCGGTTGTAGCCGCCACGCAGGCGCGCGGGTCCGTGCTGATCCACGAGAAGATGTTCGAATCCCGCATGTTCTTTACCGACAAGCTGGTTGCGATGGGGGCACGCATCGTCCTGTGCGACCCGCACCGTGTGGTCGTGGTCGGCCCGTCGCAACTGCGGGGAGCACGGGTGGAGAGCCCGGACATTCGGGCCGGGATGGCCATCCTGATCGCCGCCCTCGGGGCGCGGGGTACCAGCCTCATCCGCAACGCCGGGCAGATCGAACGGGGTTACGAACGCATCGATGAGCGTCTTTCCGCACTTGGGGCCAGCATAGAACGCCTCGATTGACCGGGGGACCGGGGATCAGCTATACTTCAAATACGGTGGCCGGGCTGCTTTCTGGGTGGCCTAATCGAGTGGGGGATGGTGTCCCCCGCTCTTTTTTGTCCGCTTGCATGGGGGGTGTGGCGTGAAATCAAACCGGTTGGAACTTCGAACAAGGTTCGAGGAGCGACTGGCCCGCTTGGGATTCGAGCTCGTGCAGTTGCAGTGGGCCGGCCACGCCCGTCGACCGGTGATTCGACTCCGCGTGGAGCACCAGGCCCCGGACCGTGCGGTCTCGCTGGACGATTGTGCCGCGGTCAGCCGACATCTGGAATCGTGGCTGGACGGGGAATCGACCGTCCCGGACCGCTATGTACTGGAGGTCTCGTCGCCGGGCCTGGAGCGCCCGCTTGCCAGAGACAGGGACTTCCGGCGCTTTAGAGGACGGCGGGTCGCCGTAACCGGCACCGAAGTGCTCTGCGGCCGCTCGGCACGTCTCGAAGGGGAACTTCTGGGCCTTGGGCCGGCTGACAAGGACGGAGCCGCGGCGGTGCTGCTGCGTCTGAACGGCCGGGATGAGGTCGAGGTTCCCCGGGCCAGCATAAAGGACGCCCACCTGGTTCACGATTGGACGATTTCATGACGGATACCGGTCTGATCCTCAAGGCTTTCCGCGATATCGCGGCGTCGAAGAGCCTGGAGCCGGACGAAGTGAACGAACTGATCCGGGACGCGATTCATGCGGGGCTGGCGCGGATCTACGGAATCAACGTGGACACCGAGATCACCATCGACGACATGTCCGGCGATATCGAGATGCTGGTTCTGAAGCGGGTGGTCGAAACCGTGCAGGACCCCTCGGCCGAGGTGTCCGTCGAGGAGGCCCGATGGGACGACCCCACCTATGAGGTCGGCGATGTGATGGAGATACCGGTCGAGTTCTCCGAGTTCGGCCGCAATGCGGTAATGGCGGCGAAGCAGAGGATCGTTCAGCTGGTTCGGGAGGGAGAGCGCCAGCGCATCCGCGAAGAGTACAGCGATCGCGTGGGCGAACTCCTCTCGGGAGAGGTTCAGCAGATCGAACGCGGCAAGCTTGTCCTCATGCTCAATCGGTCGCGTGATGCCGAGGCCATCATCCCCTGGAAGGAACAGAACCCGCGCGAGCGGTTTCGCCAGGGAGAGTCGATTCGTGCGGTGCTCAAAAGGGTCGAAGAGACGCCGAAGGGGCCGCGGCTCGTGTTTTCCCGGGCGGACCCGTTGTTCGTGGCGGCACTTTTCCGGCTCGAGGTGCCGGAGATCTATCAGGGCATCGTCGAGATCAAGGAACTGACTCGCGAGGTCGGCGGCCGCACCAAGATCGCGGTTCACAGCCGGGACGATTCCATCGATCCGGTGGGTGCCTGCGTCGGGTTGAAGGGATCGCGCGTTCAGGCGGTCGTTTCGGAGTTGGGGGGCGAGCGTATCGACATCGTTCCCTGGCATCCGGACCCCGAGATCTTTGCACGGCGTGCACTGGCGCCCGCACGGGTGGCCAAGGTCATCTCGGATCCGCGCAGACAGGTCATCACCGCAATCGTGGACGAGGACCAGCTTTCACTCGCCATCGGAAGGAACGGCCAGAACGTACGCCTGGCGTCGCAACTCATCGGTTGGCAGATAGACCTCTACGGCTCTCGGGAGTGGCTGGAGAGAGGGTCGGACATGTCGGTCTTCGTCGAGGACGAGGAGGACTCCTACGAGACCGCGGACTTCCCCCTCACCGAGCTGTCGCTGGACCGTACGACCCTCGGCGCCCTGGCCACGGCCGGATACCGGAGTTTTCTGGACATCATCGACCTTGACCGGGGGGATTTCCTCGCGGTGGAGGGGATCACGGAGGAAGCTGTGGATCAGTTGCTTGAACTGATCGACGACCTGACCGTGGTCGACTCGGATGCAGGTCGCGGCGGCGATGCTTCCCTGGGCGTGAAAGGTGGTCCCGGTTGATGCGTGTGCGGGAACTGGCCGTCGATCTGAAGGTAGGCACCGATGTCCTGCTGCGATTCCTGCGCAAGTCGGGCGTCGCGGTGGGTCACGCCGATGCACCGATTCGAGCCGCGGATGTGGCCCGGGTGCGCATGCGGCTGGAGCGTGAACGGCGGGCGGGTCGCGGCAATGCCGCCGAGGTGATGCGTGACGCGGTGAAGGGGAGCAGGCCAAAGAGCCGCAGACGACGGGTGAGGCGCAGGAGAACGGCCCCGGCCCCGTCTCCGTCGGCTGTCGAGGAGGTCACCGCGACCGGGGACCTCGACACCGCGGGCGAACTCCGCGCGACCGAACTCCCGGTTGCGGACGCGGAGACCCTCACCGAGACCGTAGCTGCGTCCGACACGTCGCTGCTCGCGACCACCGGACGCCGAGAGGGGCGGCCGGCGGCGCAGGAGGAGGCGGTGTCCGCGGCCTCGGAGACACCCGGTGACCTCGCGACTTCCGCCGAGCTTGTTGGTGAATCCGCGGACGGCGATGGGCTGTCTCCCGAGACGTCGCCGGATTCGGAAGCGACACCGGATGGTCCGCAACCTGGTCAGGACGAGACCGGAGAGTTCCCCTCGGCAACGGCCGCCGCCGACGGTTCCCTGCCGGCGGTTGCGGAGCACACCCTGGACGCCGCCGCAACGGAACCCGCGGCCGACTCCGCCGCCGAGGCTGCACCGGCGACACCGACTCCGGCCGAGTCGGATCTCCCCGGTGTGCCCCCCGAAACTCGGCCCGACCGGGCTGCCGAGGGCCAGCCGCCGACGCCTGTTGCGGAAGGATTGACACCCGCAAGACGCGGTTTGCCTCCGGCACCGGCCAGGGAAGGATTGCCGCTCCAGGCAGGGGAGCGTCCCGCTCCGGCGGCGAGTGCCGGCCCGGGTGGGACCGTGCGAATCCAGGCCGAGGGATACACTTCCGATGGCCGCCGCAAAAAGGCGAGAAAGAAGGGCAAGCGCCGCCGCGCGGTCGGACGTGAGGAAGCCAGGCAGAACATCCAGCGCGTTATGGCCGAGATCAAGAGCGGTCGCAAGAAGCGCCGCAAGGGCAAGGCTTCCCTTGCGGCGGCTCGGGAAGAGCGCGTTGCCGCCGAGCAACAGGCGGCAAGGAAGAGCGCCGCCGAGGCTCGCACGATTCGGGTGAACGAATTCCTGACCGTCGCCGAGTTGGCGGAACTCATCGACATCAGTCCTGCCGAGATCATCGGTTCCGCCTTCAAGGACATGGGGTTGCCGGTCACAATCAACCAGAGGCTGGACTTCGACCAGATCGAACTCCTGCTCGATGGCTTCGGTTTCAAGGCGGTCAGAGAGACCGACTACCTTCCGACCGAAGAGGTCGCCGACGTGGACGATCCCGCCGATCTACGCGCGCGTCCACCGGTGGTGACGGTGATGGGACACGTCGACCACGGCAAGACCAGGTTGCTCGACTGGATTCGCAATACAAACGTTGTGGCCGGGGAAGCCGGTGGGATCACGCAGCACATTGGTGCGTACCACGTCGAACTCGACGATGGCCGCGCCATATCCTTCCTCGACACGCCCGGACACGCCGCATTTACGGCCATGCGCGCCCGGGGCGCCGACGTAACCGATCTGGTGGTGCTCGTGGTGGCCGCCGATGATGCCGTCATGCCTCAGACCATCGAGGCCGTGAGCCATGCGCGCAACGCCGGAGTCCCTATGGTGGTCGCGATCAACAAGATCGACCTCCCCACGTCGGACGCGGACCGGGTCAAGCAGGAACTGCTCCGGCAGCAGGTAACGGTGGAGGACTACGGCGGAGACACGCTCGTCGCCGAAGTCTCCGCCAAGACCGGGCAGGGAATGGACGACCTTCTGGAGAAGATCCTGTTGCAGGCGGAGTTGCTGGAGTTGAAGGCCAATCCCTTCCGGGACGCCATCGGAGCGGTCGTAGAGGCGGAGCTTGACATCGGAAAGGGCCCGGTTGCCACGATCCTGGTGCAGAACGGCACCCTCCGGGTAGGCGACAGCTACGTGGCCGGGCTGTATTCGGGCCGAGTGCGGGCGCTCCTCGACGAGCGTGGGAACCATGTGGAGGAGGTCGGCCCGGGCAGTCCCGTACAGATCGTGGGCACCACCGGCGTTCCCCAGGCGGGCGACGTCCTCCAGGTAATGGATCACGTGCAGGCGACCTCCATTGCGACCACCCGCCAGCGGCTCGACCGGGAGAAGCAGCTCCGCATCCGGGAGCGCGGAATCAAGCTCGGCGACTTCAGCAAGCTGCTGGCGACCGGCGAGGTGAATACGTTGAGGCTGGTGGTCAAGGGTGACGTGGACGGTTCGGTTCAGGCGGTCTGCGACGCGATGGAGCAGCTCTCGACCTCGGAGGTCCGGGTCGAGATCATCCATCGCGGCGTCGGAGCGATCAACGAGTCGGACGTGATGCTCGCACTGACCGCCGGCGCCGTTGTTATCGGATTCCGGGTGCGACCGGACGCCGGGGCGCGCCAGGCGTCCGCTCGCGAAGCGATCGAGATCCAGATCTTCGACATCATCTACGAAGCCGTGGACAGTGTCAGGGCAGCCCTGGAAGGGCTCCTGGCCCCCGAGCGCAGGGAGAAGATCATGGGCGCAGCCGAAGTGCGCGTGGTCTTCAAGATCCGTGGTGTGGGCACGATTGCCGGCAGCTATGTCGTTGACGGACAGATACAGCGCGGGGTCCAGGCACGCGTGATTCGCGACGGCGTAGTCGCATACGAGGGTGAAGTCGCCTCGCTTAGACGCTTCAAGGACGACGTCAGGGAGGTCAGGGACGGGTTTGAGTGCGGGATCGGGATCTCCAATTTCAACGACCTCAAGACGGGCGACATCATCGAGACGTTCAGCGTCGAAGAGGTGGCGCGCACGCTGGCCGGAGTCTCCGGGAGCTGAGAGGAAAGCTGATCGCGTCGAAGTGACCGCCATGGTCGTAACGGTATCCACCTGGGAGTTGTCGATGCCGGGCTCCCGTTCGCTGAAGGAGAAGCGGGCGGTGCTGAGATCGTTGAAGGATCGGCTGGGAAGAATGAACGTTTCAGTTGCTGAGTCGGGGCTTCACGATGTTCGAAACCGTGGCCGCATCACCGTCGCGTTTCTGGCGGCTCACTCGGCGCAGGCCGACTCGATTCTGATGTCCGTGGACCGGTTGATTGTCGGAGCGCGGGGTGCAGTGGTCATCGACAGCTCCAGCGAGCGATTCTGATGGCCGGGAAAAGGCGTTCCCGTCTCGGTGAGCAGTTGCGCCGTGAACTCTCGCTGAAGCTGCGCCACCTGGTGAGGGACCCCGGGTTGGGTCCGGTTTCGGTGACCGGTGTCGACGTAACCGCCGACCTGTGGCTAGCGCGTGTCTACGTGCTGGCGCACGGGTCCGGGGCGCAGCAGTCGGAGACCATGGCCGCATTGCGCCGGGCGGCGCCGTTTCTGAGGTCGGTACTCGGCCGGGAACTGCACATCCGCCGCATGCCCGAGCTTCGCTTCCACCGCGATCGATCCATCGAGGCGGGGCGGCGCATCGAGGAAATACTCGACGCCGTGCTGCCTCCCGAGGACTCCGGGTCGGGGGCTGATGATGGGCCTGGTGACCCGGACGGCGGCCCGGCGGAGACGCGCGGCGACTCTTGAGAGAGTCGGTATCGGAACCGTGGGTGGTGCTGGTCGACAAGCCGGCGGGCTGGACATCTCACGACGTGGTCGCGGTCGCTCGGGGCGCACTTTCAGCGACGCGAATCGGGCACGCCGGCACTCTCGATCCCTTTGCCACGGGTCTTCTCGTGCTGGGAGTCGGCAGGGCAACCCGGATTCTCGAATACCTGGTCGGCCTCACCAAGGCCTACGAAACCAGGGTCTTCCTCGGGGCCGCCACCGACACGCTCGATCCTGAAGGCGAGCGGATTCTCGAAGATGACAACTGGCGCGGCCTGGGGCACGACCGGCTGTCCGGTGTGCTGACGGGGATGACGGGTCGTCTGATGCTGACGCCACCCCGCTACTCGGCCATCAAGGTAGGGGGAGTACCGGCCCATCGGCGGGTCAGACGAGGAGAGAAGGTCGAACTGCCGGCGCGCGACGTGACAGTCCATTCCATGGAATTGCTGGACGTGGACCTGCCCGAAGTCCGCTTCAGGGTCGAGTGCTCCAGCGGCACATACGTGCGCAGCCTTGCCGCGGAGTACGGTCGGCGGCTGGGTACGGCGGCCCACCTCGCGGCTCTCCGACGCATTCGGGTGGGAGACTTCCGTGTGGATCGCGCTTCCTCGGTTGAGTCCTTGCGTACGGGGCAGATTCCGGATCGCTCCCGGGTCGGTGTTGGCGAGTCGCTGAGCCATCTCGAGCGGGTGGAAGTCGACCGAAGAGAGGCCGAGATGTTGTCGACCGGAAGGCGCATCCGGACAGAAGCCCGGGACGCGAGCCCGGTGGCTTTCTTCCTGCCGGGAGACGAATTGGTGGCAATCGGCGCGGTCCGCGACGGCGTGCTGGAGCCCAGAAAGGTGTTCCGCCGTGTCTGACGAACTGCGTGACAGCGTCTTCCGGCCCGGCGCGTCCGGTCTCCCGCGTGACAACCGGCCCGTGATCGTGACGGTGGGCACCTTTGACGGCGTCCACCTCGGGCACTGGAGCGTGCTGCAGGAGATCGGATCGAGGGCTGCGGCATGCCATGGACGGAGCGTCCTGGTCACCTTCGACCCCCACCCGCTACGGATCGTGCGTCCGGCGGCCGCTCCGGCGCTCCTCACCACCCTCGAGGAAAAGAAGGCCATATTGGCCGAGAGCCCCCTGGACTACGTTGTCTTCGTCGCGTTCACACCGGAACTCATGCAGTACTCGCCGCGGAGATTCGTGACGGAATTCCTGCTGGGCAAGCTGGGAATGAGCGAACTGGTGATCGGCTACGATCACGGATTCGGCCGAGGCCGTTCCGGCGACGTGGACATGTTGCGAACCATCGCCGGGGAATGCGGCTTCCGTGTGGACGTCGTCGAGGCAGTCAACGCCGACGAGACCGCCATCTCTTCGACCGCTATCCGCAAGGCACTGCTGGAAGGCCGACTGAGTGAGGCGAACAGGGCACTGGGCCGCCCCTACCCGATCGCCGGGGTCGTGGTGCGTGGGGACGGCCGCGGCCGCGATCTGGGCTTTCCCACCGCCAACATTCTCGTAGCGGGAGCTGACAAGCTGATTCCAGGCGCGGCGATCTACGCCTGCTGGGCCACAGTCGGCCAGAAACGGTTGATGGGAGCGCTGCATGTCGGGCCCAGGCCCACGTTTCCCGGAGCGGAACCCACGCTCGAGGTACACCTGCTGGACCATGACGGTTCCGCCATCTACGGCCAGCGAATCCGGGTGGAACTCGTCGAGGCCCTGCGTGCCGTCGTGGCCTTCGATACGGTAGGGGCCCTGAAAGAGCAGATGGCACGGGATGTGGCGAGGACACGGAGTCTGCTCGAATCCGTCTGAAACCGGCACCCCGTCCGGACCCGCTCCTCTGGACAGGGTGTCGCCGGAAAGAACTTCCTCTTGTTCACATGGTCCCGGACAGCTATGATTTAAGGCTGTACGCCTGTCGGTTACACACCGCAGAGCGGCAACCTTCCTGCGGAAGCGCCATCGGTTGAGCCGGTCGGCTTCGCTTCCACGATGGCGTGCGTCTCGTCAGGAGATCCGGAGATACGGAACAGAATGGGCATAGACAAGCAAGAGATCGTCAGAAAGTATCAGCCCCATGAGAATGGCGCTGGCAGCGTACCGGTTCAGATCGCCCTCCTGACGGCGAGAATCAACCATCTTCGCGATCACTTCGATGCCCACAAGCACGACCATCACAGCCGCCGTGGCCTCCTGAAGATGGTGGGGCGCAGAAGGAAGCTCCTGGAGTACCTGAAGCGAACCAACGTCGACGGGTACAGAGAATTGATCAAAGACCTCGGACTGCGCCATTGACCGGCGAGAGTGATACCGGCCTCCGTGCCGCGCCTCTTCCGTAGTGCTGTCGTCCGCCCCCGCCGCAGGGTCCAGCGGCAGTTCCGGAAGATGAGATGATGGAGAGAATCGAGCGCGAATTTGCCGGTAGGCGACTCGTCCTCGAGGTCGGCCGAATGGCCCGCCTCGCGCACGGGGCCTGCCTGGTCCAATATGGTGAAACCGTTGTACTCGTTACTGCGACGGTCCAGAACAGACAGACCCACCTGCCGTTCTTCCCGCTGACGGTGGAATACCGTGAGAAGTCATACGCCGCGGGCAAGATTCCGGGCGGGTTCTTCAAGCGGGAAGGGGCTCCCCAGGAAAAGGAGGTTCTGTCGGCGAGGCTTGCGGACCGGACCCTGCGGCCCCTGTTCCCGGATGGGTTCTTCCACGAGACCCAGATTCATGCACAGGTCCTGAGCGCCGATCAGGAGAATGACGCGGACGTGCTGACCCTCATTGGGGCGTCGGTGGCGCTCAACACTTCGGTCATCCCTTTCCGCACGCCCGTGGCTTCGGTTCGGATCGGACGGATTCAGGGAAACTGGGTCGTCAATCCCACCTTCCGTCAGCTCGAGTACGCGGACGTCGATGTCGTGGTCGCCGGCACGGCGAAGGCCATCGTGATGGTCGAGGGCGGAGCGATACAGGTGCCCGAAAGCGAGATTCTCGAGGGACTGGTGATCGCCCACAATGCGATCAGGGAGCTCATCGAGATCCAGGAGGTTCTGATCGCACCTCGTCGCAAGCCGGAGATGTCCTGGGAACCCAGGGCCGTGCCGACGGAGCTGCGGAAGCGGATCGAGGACCTGATCGGCGGCCGGGTCGCCGATGCCGTACAAATCCCGGACAAGACGGAGCGCGCGACAGCGCTGTCCACCGTGACCGCCGACGTCGCCCGGCAGCTGGCAGACGAGAACCCCGAGGGCGCGCCCGCGGACAATGAGATCTCGGACGTCATCCGTTCCCTGGAAAAGAAAAGCGTGCGCGCACGCATTCTGGATCAGGGAATCAGAGCCGACGGCAGGGGTGTGGACGAGGTTCGTCCGATCGTGTGCGAGACGAGCCTGCTTCCCAGGGCCCATGGCTCGGCCCTCTTCACCCGCGGCGAGACCCAGTCACTCGGTGTGGTCACCCTCGGCACCTCGAGGGACGAGCAGCGGATCGACTCCATCGACACTCCGGAGCAGATCACCAAATCCTTCATGCTGCATTACAACTTCCCGCCCTTTTCGGTCGGTGAAGCCCGTCCGATACGGTCCACCTCCCGGCGCGAGAAGGGGCACGGCGCCCTTGCGGAGCGGGCGATCCAGCCTCTCCTGCCCGACTACGACGACTTCCCGTACACCATACGGATAGTGTCGGACATCCTGGAATCCAACGGCTCCTCGTCGATGGCTTCCGTCTGCTCGGCGTCACTCTCCCTCATGGACGCGGGCGTTCCCGTCAGGGCGTCCTGCGCCGGCGTCGCCATGGGACTTGTGACCGAAGGTGACAGGGTCGTGGTCCTGACCGACATCCTCGGCCTCGAGGATGCGCTCGGCGACATGGACTTCAAGGTCGCCGGGACCCGGAAGGGCGTCACCTCGATCCAGATGGACATCAAGGTCGACGGCCTTACCGTGGAACTTCTGACCGAAGCGCTGGAGCGGGCGAGAACGGGACGCATGCACATTCTCGACCGAATGGACGCGGTTCTGTCTGCGCCGCGTGACGATCTCTCACAACATGCTCCCCGAATCGTCTCGCTCCGGATCAACCCCGAGAAGATCGGTGAGATCATAGGACCCAAGGGCAAGACGATCCGCGCGATCCAGGAGGAATCTGGCGCGACGATCGAAGTGGACGACGACGGCGTGGTGAAGATCGCGGCCGTTTCCGGAGAAGCGGGCCGACGTGCCAAGGAAATGATCGAAGCCATCGTCCAGGAACCCGAGGTGGGCAGGATCTACGAAGGGCCGGTGAAGAACACCACTACCTTCGGAGCCTTCGTCGAGATCATGCCGGGGATCGAGGGACTCTGCCACATCTCCCAACTGGCCGACTACCGCGTGGGGAAGACCGAGGACGTGGTGAACCGTGGAGACGTGGTTCGTGTCAAGCTTCTTTCGATCGACGAAAAGGGCCGGATGCGGCTGTCCATGAAAGCTGCGGCGGCCGAAGAGGGTGCGCCCCGCGAGCAACAGCCGGCTGGCGCGCGCTCCTGAGTTTGGCTGCGACACGCGGCTTGCCGACCGCCAGGTGACAGCGAACGGGGCCCAGAAAGCCGGGGGTCGCCAGGACGACCGCTACGGGTGCTCACGACTTGGGAATGGAGTCCAGGTCCTCTCCGAGAGGATGGACGGAGTGGGCTCCGTAGCCGTCGGTGCCTGGCTTCGCCACGGCTCGGCGCTCGACCCTTCCGGACTGACAGGTGCCAGCCACCTTCTGGAGCACATGGTGTTTCGTGGCACCGGGAACCGGTCGCGACGGCAGATTGCGGCGGCCCTGGAGGGTCTCGGGGGTTCGCTCAACGCCTATACCGGCCGCGAGCATACCGGGTATGAAGCGCTCGTACTCGATCGGCATCTCGGGACGGCGGTGGAGGTCCTTTCCGACCTGGTGCGCAATCCCCTGCTTCGTGACGAGGATCTGCACCGGGAAAAGGAAGTGGTCTTCGAGGAAATCGCCGCGGTGGAGGACACTCCCGACGATCTCGTTTTCGAACGTCACTGCAACAGGATGTGGTGTGGGCATCCATACGGCAGTCCGATCCTGGGAACACGCCAAACGGTGGCGGCCATCACGCGGGCCGACCTTGTTGAGCTTCACCGACGCACCTACGTGGGCGCCAATCTCGTCGTCGCCGCCGCAGGCCGCGTCGACCACAACTCGTTCAGGGCCATGGCCGAAGAGTGGTTCGGCGGCCTCGAGCAAGGCACCGCCGCGGCTCCGGTCGTCGCTCCACGCGACGCGAGACTGGGGGTTGACGATGTTCACCGGGATTCCGCGCAGACACACATCGTGGTCGGATCTCCCGTGCCGGGTGCTTCACACCCGGATCGCTACGCGTTGCTGCTGATTTCGGCCGCACTTGGCGGGGGCATGAGTTCGAGGCTGTTCCAGCGGATTCGTGAAGAGTTGGCTCTGGCGTATTCGATCTACACCTTCCAGACGCTCTACACACGCGCGGGCTTGTTCGGCGTGTATCTCGGCACGCGCCCGGCGTGGGCTGCTGCCGCGCTGGCCGCCGTGGACGAGGTGAGCGCCGCGGTGGCGGGAGACGGACTCCACGGGGATGAACTGGATCGGACGAAGGAGCAGGTCAAGGGCGAGATCGTGCTTTCTCTGGAGTCACCCGCCGCCAGAGTCGGCCGGCTGGCGGGATTCGCCCTTCGGAACGAGCCCTGGATTCCGATGGACCTCCTCCCCGATCTGATCGACGGCGTCACGAAATGCGATATTGTGCGAGTGGCCAGCGAGGCTCTGGGACCGGGGCGCCGGTACGTGCTGAGCCTCGGTCCACGGAGTCCGGCCCGCTCCGCCGGGGATCCGCACGATCCGGACGGGGCTCGCACGGTTCGACTTTGAGGGAGGACGGGGTATGGTCGTAGGGGTTCCGGCGGAAGTGAAGGACAACGAGTACAGGGTCGCCCTGACTCCCGCGGGCGCCGAAGCCCTCGCGAAAGCCGGGTGCAGGCTGCTCATTCAGTCTGGTGCAGGAAGGGATAGCGGCTTCACCGACGATTTCTATGCGCGGTCCGGTGCGGAGGTCGCCGGCACGGCTGAAGAAGTGTGGGCGCGCGCGGACCTGATCATGAAGGTCAAGGAGCCGGTTCCGACCGAGTGGCCCCTGATTCGTCAGAAACAGGTGCTATTCTGCTATTTCCACTTCGCAGCGTCGGAGCCCCTTACGACGGCCATAGTGGAAAGTGGAGCGGTGGCGGTCGCCTACGAGACCGTCGGTACGGGGGACGGAAGGCTGCCTCTTCTCACGCCCATGAGCGAGGTTGCCGGAAGGATGGCGATTCAACAGGGCGCGAAGTACCTGGAAACGCCCGCGGGGGGATCAGGCGTCCTGCTGGGTGGTGTCCCGGGAGTTCTTCCGGCCAAGGTGCTCATCCTCGGGGGTGGCGTGGTTGGGACGCATGCGGCGCGTATGGCTGCAGGTCTCGGAGCGCGGGTCGCCATCATGGACATTTCACTGTCCCGGCTGCGTCGCCTGGCAGAGACCATGCCGGCCAACGTGAACCTGCTGTACTCCACCCGCTACGCAATCAGGAAGCAACTGCGGGATTCCGACCTCGTGGTGGGCGCCGTTCTCCTGCCGGGGAAGAAGGCGCCCAGGCTGGTCAAGAGAAGCGACCTCGCCACGATGCGCCCGGGATCGGTCATCGTGGACGTCGCGGTCGACCAGGGGGGATGTGTCGAGACGATCCGGCCCACGACTCATGAAGATCCGGTGTACGAGGTCGACGGAATCGTTCACTACGGAGTCACCAACATTCCGGGAGCCGTACCGCGGACTTCGACGCTTGCTCTCACCAACGCGACCCTGCCGTACGCGCTCAAACTCGCGTCGCTGGGATGGGAGCGGGCGTGTGCCGCTGATCCGGATCTCGCCCGGGGGGTAAACATCGCTTGCGGAAGAGTCACGCACCCCGGCGTGGCCGAGGCCTTCGACATGACGTCGCTGGACTCGGTGTTCAGTGTCACGCGCCCCGCAGCGAGACCTTCGCACAGGGATGGTCGGGGGATGGAAGCGGTTGCAACAGAACGACCTGCGGTGCGTTTCAAGAGGTTGGACTCGAACCCCGACCTCGCACTCCCCGTACGCGCAACCCTCGAAGCCGCCGGTCACGACATCCGCAGCTGCGAGAGCTTCCGTTTGGCCCCCGGTTGTATCCACGCCGCGAGTACCGGCCTGATCATGGAGCTTCCCCCGGGGATCGAGTGCCAGGTGCGTCCCCGGTCAGGGCTGGCTGCCCGCCTGGGGCTCACACTTCCCAACAGCCCGGGCACGATCGACCCCGACTACCGGGGCGAACTCAAGATCCTCGTCCAGAACCTGGGGACGGAAACCGTGGAGATTCGGCGGGGCGACCGTATAGCACAGCTCGTGTTCAGCCGTTTCGTGGCCCCTGATGTCCGGGAGACCGGAGAAGTGACCTCCACGGAGCGTGGCCGGGAAGGGTTCGGGAGCACCGGCGTGAATTGAGTGAGAGAAGGGGGTTGGTTACCTTGAGGCCAATCACTTCCCTCGAAGAATACCCTCGGTACTGGAGCCGCAGAGCCCGGAAAAGCAAACTTGTCTCCAATTTCCAGTTGGTTCAGTTCCAAACGGCTTGTTCCCACGAGCGATATCGGCGTCGACCTTGGAACCGCCAACACTCTGGTGTGCGTCCGGGGCGAGGGAGTTGTCCTGAACGAACCTTCGGTGGTGGCCGTCGAGCGGGGAACCAAGCGAATCATGAGCGTCGGCCTGGAGGCGAAGCGGATGCTCGGCCGCACGCCCGAAGGGATCGAAGCGGTTCGGCCGCTTCGGGACGGAGTCATCGCCGATGTCGACGTGACCGAGTTGATGCTTCGCCATTTCCTCAAGCAGGTCATGTCCAAGCGCATCTTCAGGATCAAGCCCCGTGTCGTGGTGGGGTTGCCTTCGGGGATCACCGAACTCGAGCGGCGGGCCGTCAGATCTTCGGCTCAGGCCGCTGGAGCGAACGAAGTGTACATGGTGGCGGAACCGATGGCGGCCGCGATCGGGGTGGGACTGCCCATCGATACCCCGAGGGGCAACATGGTGATCGACATCGGCGGCGGCACGACCGAGATCGCCGTGATCGCCCTTGCCGGAATCGTCTCGGATACCTCCATCCGGATCGGAGGTGACGAACTCGATCAGTGCATCATCACCTTCCTCCGGAAGAACTACAACCTGCTTGTCGGAGAGCCTACGGCCGAAGCCATCAAGATGCAGGTCGGCTCGGCCATGGAATCGGGCGAGGAGCGCGAGATGGAAGTAAAGGGTCGTGATCTTGTGTCAGGGATCCCCAAGATGATCCTGATCCACTCGCAGGAAATCAGGGAGTGCATTCAGGAGCCCATTCGCTCGATTGTACAGGCGGTCCGTTCGGCGCTGGAGATTACGCCGCCCGAACTCGCGTCCGATATCGTGGACTTCGGGATCGTCATGACCGGCGGTGGCGCGATGATCCGCGGGCTGGACAAGCTCATTGCCCTGGAGACCAATCTGCCGATTCACGTTGACGACGAACCCATGACGTGCGTCGTGCGCGGCACCAACAAGATCCTCGACGAGTTTATCAAGTACCGTTCCATCCTGACCGCCTGACGGCATGCTGCGGATAGTCCGGGGGGCGGGAGAGCGCGAAGCGTTGCAAACGGTGGACTGAAATGGCGGGCTTGTCCGGGAGCGGAAACGAGGGGAGCAGGAGTCAGCTGCTGGGTGCGGTGGGGGTGGTCCTCCTGTCCCTGGTGACCGTCTATCTGCCTTCCGCGCCGCAGCAGGCGATCGCCCATGTCGTGAGGCAATCGGTGCTCAGGCCCTTCACCGAACTGCATGCGTTCCTGGCCGGGATGAGGGCGCGAGCACGCGACTTCGAGATACTGCGAGCCCAGATGGACTCGGCGATGGGATTTGTTGCCGCTCACGCAACGCTGGCCGAGGAAAACAGGCAGTTGAGAGAGATTCTGCTACTCGGTCAACGGCCTTCAGTCCGCTATTTGCCGACTGCCATCATGCGTGCGGGGACATCCGGTACCGGAAGCGTCTTCAGGGTGGCCGCAGGAACCGGCCAGGGAGTCGGCCCGTTCAACGCCGTTGTGACGGACCTCGGATTGCTGGGCCAGGTGCAGCAGGTGCAGAGGGACTACGCGCTGGCCATCGATTGGTCGCATCCGGAGTTTCGGGTGTCGGCCATGACCAGCGACGGACAGAACCACGGCATCATCGAACCGGTGCGCGGACGCTTTCGTGAACAGGACCGGCTGGTGCTCAGCGGAGTCGACTTCCTGGCGGAGCTGGAGCCCGGCACGGAGGTGCTCACCTCGGGACGCGGGGGGGCCTTTCCAAGGGGAGTGCGCATCGGCTGGGTGGCCGGTGTGGCGGAGACCCTGGCCGGTTGGAGCAGGAGCTACTACATAACGCCTTCCGTGTATCCCGGGGCGGTGACCTATGCCGCGATCACCCTTCCCGTGGCTGCGGACTCCGTTGACTCCGCGACGCCCGAAGCGCCGGCGGACGCTGCCGCCCAGGGCCCGCCGTGACACCGCGTGCCGCCGCGCTGGTGCTGGGCCTTGTTGTCGCCCACCTCCTGTTGCGGGTCGCTCTCGGACTGGGAAACGGGGCGCCGGACTTCTTTCTGCTGGCTGTTCTCCTTGGCAGTCGTCACATGACTCCGCGCAGCGGGGCGGTCCTCGGATTCGCCGTCGGTCTCCTTGAGGACGCGTTTTCAGTGTCCTCGTTCGGGGCCACCATCTTTGCGCTCACCGCGCTCGGGGCCGCGGGCGCGCAATCCCGATACTTCTTCGTCGGCAAGTCGATGTCGTTCCTGGTGAGCTACCTGGCTTTGGGAAAGTGGCTTCGCGACCTTCTGTCATGGCTGGTGTCCGATCCGGCGACGCGCCGTGCGTTCGGGGACTACCTTCTGTTCGAGTCTCCCCTCCTGGCCTTGTACACTTCGGTGGTCGGCACCGTGATCGCATTGCTGGTGCTCAAGAGATCCGGACGAGCATGAACAAGTACCATCACCATCAGCGAAGGCTGCGCGCCGTGCAGGCGCGAATGTTCGTAACGACTCTGTTGGGGCTCCTGGTGGCGGTGTTCTTTCGCGCCCAGGTCTACCGGTCTGCCGACTGGAGCCTGCAATCCGAATCCAACCGGCTCCGGCCCCTCACGCTGCCGGCGCCGCGCGGAACCATCAGGGACCGTGCGGGACTCCCATTGGCCGACAATGTGCCCGGATACTCGGTCTCCATCCTGTCCGCTGCTCCGGACTCGATGCTGTCGACTCTGGAACGCATGCGGCAGTACCTGGAAATCGACGGTGACAGATATCGGCGTCTGGAGGAGCAGGCGCGTGCGGGCGGCCCCCAGCCGATACTCGTGTCCGTGGACGCGCCCTTCGAGGCAGTGGCCGCTATCGAGGAACGTCGCGCGGTCTTTCCGCGCGTATTGATCGAGACCCGGCCGAAGCGTCGCTATCCGGTCGGCGAGATAGGAGCCCATGTCATCGGCAGCGTCGGTGAAATCAACCAGGCGGAACTGGACTCGCCCGAATTCGAGGGGGCGGAGCCCGGACTCATCGTGGGACGGTCCGGGATAGAATGGCAGTACGAGTCGACGCTTCAGGGCGAAGCGGGAGTCCGCTATGTCGAGGTCGATGCGACCGGCCGGATCGTGGGCTCGTTCCGAGGGTTCCGGAGGGTGGAGGAGACACCGGGCCAGGATCTGGACCTGCACCTGGATCGGGAGCTGATGGAGTGGATCCATCAGATCTTTCCCGAAGGGATGGGCGGGGCGGTCGTGGCGCTGGAGGTGGAGACGGGCGGCATCCTGGCACTGTATTCTGCTCCGAGCTACGACCCGAACGTCTTCGCGGGAGTAGTGGACCAGGAGGAATGGGACCGACTGAACCGGGATCCTCAGAGCCCTCTCTTCAACCGGACCATTTCCGCCAAGTATCCGCCAGGTTCGCCAATGAAGCTGATCACGGCTCTGGTGGCCCTGGAGGCGGGTGTGATCACCCCGTCGGACCGGATGCCGGTGGCCTGCGGCGGCGGGTACTCCTACGGCGGACGTGTCTGGCGCTGCTGGAGGGAAGAGGGGCACGGATCGCTGGATCTCGCCGATGCGATCAAGAATTCCTGCAACGTGTACTTCTACCAGGTAGGCCTGCGGATCGGGCTCGCACGCATGCTCGAGCGCGTCAACGACATGGGGTTCGGCGGCAGATGCGGTGTCGATCTGCCCAGCGAGGCGGCCGGCACCTACCCCGAAGGCCCGGAATTCTGGGTCAGACGCTACGGATACTCCCCCCGGGAAGGCGAGGTGCTGAACCTTGCCATCGGCCAGGGACCCATCGAACAGACTCCGCTGATGGTTGCCCAGTACTTTCTGGCAGTCGCTCGCGACGGGTCCGCCCCGGCCCCGACCCTCTACCGCGGCGCGCCTCCGCGAGAGGGTTTTCGCTTCGACGTGTCTGAAGAAGCGCTCGAGGTGGTGCGCGAAGGATTGCGCCGCGTGACGCAGCAGGGCGGCACTGCCTACCTGTCCTCGCTCGAACATTTCGACCTGCTGGGCAAGACGGGGACCGCCCAGAGCGTGGAGGGGCGGGAGACCCACGCGTGGTTCGGAGCGACCGCGGGCCTGCGGGGAGGTGAGCCCGAAATCGTCGTGGTGGCGCTGGTGGAGTTCGGCGGCGGTGGATCGGAGGTCGCTGCACCCCTCGTGGCGCGAGCGGCCGATTTCTATCTTCGCGGACAGCACGGTATCGCCAGGGATACGATCCAGACGCTGCGCGACTATATCAACGCGCGCAGAAACACTGCCTGGGCTCTCCCGACGCCTGAAGCGCGGTGAAGCTGGACGGTCTTCCGTGGGCCCGGCACTGGCCCTTCACCGGCGCGGTGCTGGCGCTCTCCCTCTTCGGCGTGGCGATGATCTACTCCGCAGGGGTGAAGAACATCCCCAGCCCGGTCACCGAAGGGATATGGGTACGCCAGGCCATCGTGTTGCTGGGCGCGATCCTGTTGCTGATCGGACTCTCGCAGATTCCGTCCCGGTGGTTCGAGTGGATGGCGATTCCCCTCTACCTGCTTTCGCTCGGTGTGCTGGCCGTCACTCTCGTGATCGGCACCGGATCCGGGACCGCAGAGGGGATGAGGAGCTTCCTCAACGTCGCCGGTTTCCAGTTCCAGCCCGGCGAGGCGGCGAAGATCACCACCGCGCTTGCGCTCGCGAAACTGCTGGCGAGGAAGGCCGACGGGCCGGAACACCTTCGCGATCTCGTCTGGCCGGTGGCGATCGTGGGCGCGCCGCTGGCACTGGTGGTGCTTCAACCGGACCTGGGTACCGCCCTGGCCTTCGTCGGCATCTTCTTTGCGGCGATCTTCTGGGCAGGCACGCCGTGGCCGATGATTCTCTTTACTGCATCCCCGGGGCTGTCGCTGATCCTCTCCTTCAGCACGTGGATCTGGTCCGCGTATTTCCTGTCGCTGATCGTCGGGCTCTACATCTACCGCTACAGGCTCTACCTGGTGGAGTCCCTCGGCGTGATCCTGGCGAACCTCGCTGCCGGCGCGATCGCCCAACCCCTCTGGAACTCGCTGCAGCAATACCAGCGAAACCGGATTCTGGTCTTTCTGGATCCGGACATCGATCCGCAGGGGGCCGGGTGGCAGCTCGTTCAATCCAAGGTGGCCGTGGGAAGCGGTGGGGTGCTGGGCAAGGGGTTCACCCTTGGCACGCAAAAACGTCTCAATTTCCTTCCCGAGCAGCATACCGATTTCATCTTCAGCGTGGTGGGAGAGGAACTGGGTTTTGTGGGGACTTCGCTCGCCCTGGTCTTCTTCGGCTATCTCTTCTTCCGCATGATACGCCTGGCGCAGGCGTTTGACGATCCCTTTTCCGGCATTTTTGTGTTCGCTATATTAGGGGTTTGGCTCACGCACGTGGTCGTCAACGTGGGAATGACCGTGGGGGTCGTTCCGATCACCGGAATACCGCTGCCCTTCATCAGTTACGGAGGATCCTTTCTCCTGATGTCCTGGGTGGCCGCCGGGCTTGTCGTGGGGATGGCCAGAGACGTTCGCTGACGTGCGCCGAGTCCGAGGATGCCGAAGTAGTCGGAGGCGCGCAGCTTGGCCTGGTTTCAGAAACAGAAGACACGCCTGACCTCGGAGGGTCGCCGGGATCTTCCGCGTGACGTCTTCGAGAAGTGTGACGGCTGCGGCGAAATCCTCTACCGGGAGCGCCTCGAGCAGAACGTCGGCGTGTGCCCGGAATGCGGCTGTCATTTCCGGATTCCCGCGGTCCGCTATGTGGAGCTCCTTGCCGACGAAGAGTCCTTCGAAGAGGTGGATGAGGAGATGACGAGCGGTGATCCCCTCGGTTTCACCGACCTCAAGCGATACGGGGACCGACTCGAGGCGGCACGCGGGCGCACAGGACGAAACGAGGCGGTGATCACCGGACGCGCGCGCATCGAGGGGATCCCGGTGGTCCTGGCCGTGATGGATTTCTCGTTCATCGGCGGATCGATGGGATCGGTCGTCGGCGAGAAGATTGCACGCGCCGGGCGGGACGCCCTCGACCGTGAACTCCCCCTGATCGTGGTGAGCGCGTCCGGGGGTGCCCGCATGATGGAGGGGATTTTCTCGCTGATGCAGATGGCCAAGACCTCGGCGGTCCTGGCCCGCGTCCACGAGCGCGGCCTTCCGTACATCTCCGTGCTAACCGATCCCACCACCGGTGGGGTTACGGCATCCTACGCCATGCTCGGCGACGTCAACCTGGCGGAACCCGGTGCGCTCATCGGCTTTGCGGGCCCGCGCGTAATCGGCGAGACGATCAAGCAGGAGTTGCCTCCGGGTTTCCAGAGCGCCGAGTTTCTGGAAGAGCACGGGATGGTGGACCGCGTAGTGGACCGCCGTGAGCTCAAGAGCGCGATCGCCCAGCTGCTGCGTCACACAGGGGAGGGGTGGCGGCCCTGGGGCTGACCGGGCGACACTCGCAGGAGCCCCCGCAGGGGCCGATCGAAACACGGCCGCGGTTGGGCACGTCGCCGGATCCGGGCCGCGCACCCGGAGCCGACCCGCTCCTGGATGCCCTGTTCCCGGACGCTCCCAGCACGGTGGACTGGGGCCTCGACCGCATGAGGGCCGCCCTCGCCGAACTTGGCGATCCCCATCGGCGCTACCGCTGCCTCCACGTCGGGGGGACCAACGGCAAGGGATCCGTCGCGTCCACCTGGGCCTCGATCCTGCAACGTCACGATGCCCGCACCGGGCTCTATACCTCGCCCCACCTCTGCTCGTTCCGGGAGCGCATCATGATGGGCGGACGGCCGGTCCCGGCGACCCGCCTGGTCGAGACCGCGACCCGGCTGCGCCCGCTTGCCAGCGAACTCCGCATGTCCTTCTTCGAAGCGACGACCCTGCTCGCCATGGTCGTGTTCGCCGAAGAAGGGGTGGATACCGCCTGCATCGAGGTGGGTCTGGGCGGGCGTCTGGACGCGACCAACGTCGTTGTGCCCGAGGTCTCCGCGATCACCAACGTGGCCCTCGATCACCAGGAATATCTCGGACACTCCCTGGAGGAGATCGCGCGCGAGAAGGCCGGGATCATCAAGCCGGGGGTTCCCATCGTGACCGCCGAGGGCAGGCCCGCGGTCCTCGAAGTCCTGCGGGCGCGGGCCAAGGAGGTGGGCGCGCCTCTCCACCGGGTGGAGCCCTGGCGGGACATCACGGATCTCAGGCTCGGTCCGGCCGGAACCCGCTTCACCCTTCGTGCAGGCGCCGGAAACGTTTTCGAGCTCGAAACGCCTCTTCCCGGCGCGCATCAGGCCACGAACGCGGCCCTGGCCGTGCGTGCCCTCGAACTGCTCCCCGACCCGCCCTCACGGGACGCGATGACCACGGGCGTCGCCAGGGTGCAATGGCCCGGACGCGGCCAGATCCGCCGGATCGACGACCGGCTCTTCATCTTCGACGTCGCGCACAATGTGGCCGGTGTGGAAGCGCTGGTTCGCGTCCTTGCCGACCTGGCGCCCCCCAGGCCCATCGTCCTGCTGGCCGGCATCCTTGGCGACAAGGACTGGTCGCGGATGCTGCCTCCCCTCGTTGACCTCGCCGACCGCGCGGTCTTCACCGTACCGTCGTCGGCACCCGCCGAAAGACTCTGGAACCCGCGCAAGGTGGCGGATACGGTCGCCCGCGGCACGCCCATCGAAGTGCGGGCCCGGGTCGACACCGCCCTGGATCGCGCCATGGCCCTCGCGAGGGGCGGAACGGTCGTCGTCACGGGGTCGTGCCACACGGTGGGGGACGTGCTCGTCGTACTGGGGCTGAGCCCGTTCGAACCAGACCGCGATTCGGACGGACCCTCCACCGCCTCGACCACCACGTCCAGAGCCTCCGGCCGCCCGCCCGCCGACCCGGGCCGGGATTGATAATCCCTCCCCCCCGGTTAGATTCGCCGCCATGTCCTCCGATCGTTCCTTCGCGAGGCTCCCCGGTTTCCGCGACTTCGTGCCCGGCGAGTTCGCGCTTCGCCACCGCATCTTCTCGACCTGGCGCCGGGTCTCCCGCCGCTACGGCTTTCAGGAGTACGACGGCCCGCCGCTCGAACCACTGGCCCTCTACGTGGAGAAGAGCGGTACCGAGATCGTCGAACAGCTCTACAACTTCCGTGACAAGGGCGGCCGCGATGTCGCGCTCCGCCCCGAGATGACCCCATCCCTTGCCCGCATCCTCGCCATCCACAGCCGGCAGACGCCCAAGCCGATCCGGTGGTTCTCGATCCCGCAGCTCTTCCGCTATGAGCGCAGCCAGCGCGGCCGCCTCCGCGAGCACTTTCAGCTCAACGTCGACATCGTCGGCGAGGCCGGTGTCGCGGCCGACGCGGAAGTCCTGGCCGTGGCCATCGACTCGGTCAGAGGATTGGGGTTGAAAGAGTCGGACTTCGTCGCGCGCGTGAACGACCGGCGTCTCGTCACCGAAATCATGCTGGGACTGGGGATACCCGCGTCCCTGCAAACGGCCTGCCTCGCCATAATCGACAAGGCAGGCCGCGCGGGGCGCACGAAGACGTGCGACGCTCTCCGCGAGATCGGCGTCCCTGCCAGTGCCATTCGGACAGTCGCCGCACTTGTGGATGACGGGTCCCTCGCCAACGTCCGCCGCCTCTTCGCGAACCACGAGCCCGTGCTGGCGGCGCTGGAGCCGCTCGAGGAACACCGGACCATTCTCGACGCGATGGGGCTCGGCGGCTTCGTCGAGTTCGACTTCACCGTCGTACGCGGCCTCGCCTACTACACCGGCATCGTATTCGAGCTCTTCGACCGGGCCGGGGAACTGCGCGCCATCTGCGGCGGGGGCCGCTATGATCGCCTGCTCGAGCTGGTCGGCGGAGAACCCCTTCCGGCCGTTGGCTTCGGAATGGGCGACGTGGTCCTGGGCGAACTGCTGCGCGACTGCGGCCTGGCTCCCCGGACCGCCCCGTCGTGCGACTATTTCATGATCTGGGTACAGGCGGAGCAGCGCGCCACGGCTCTCGACGCGGCACACCGGCTGCGCGAAGCGGGACGCTCGGTCATGTACACGTACCGCCCGCAGGCGGTGGGCAAGCAGCTGCGCCAGGCCGCCCGGTGCGGCGCGGCCACGGCCGTGATCATCGGCCCCGATGAGGCCGCCGCCGGGGCGGCCACGGTCCGCGACCTCGCGACGGGCAGTCAGGAGACGCTGTCGCTGGAGTCCCTTCTCACGGAGGGAGCCGTGCCATGACCTCCCGCACTCCCGCCCACGAACCCGGCACCGAGGACACCCGTGCCGCCCGCAAGGTGATGACCCGGGCAATCCGGCGGTTGAACGTCCTCGAGTGGATCCTGCTCGGGGCCGCGGCCATCGCTTCGCTGGTCGGCGGCTGGCTGGCCGCCCTACTGGGCAGAAGCGCCCTCGGCTTACCATTCAGGGCCACCTGGATGATCGCCTCGCTGCTTCTCTTTCTGATCCCCGGCGCGATGGCGATGGTGGCTGAGCGCCGAAGCCGGAACGCGGCGCCGAACGGGGAGGGCGCGGCGCAAGACGAGGATCAACCCGAATGAAACAAGGCCGATGAGCAAGAGGAAGGGCAGACGCAAGGGGTTTACACCCCGGTCGGAGGATTTCAGCGCCTGGTACAACGAGGTCGTGCAACAGGCGGAGCTGGCGGACTACTCTCCGGTGCGCGGAAGCATGGTGATCCGGCCGTGGGGTTACGGGATCTGGGAGAACATGCAGCGCGCGCTCGACGACATGTTCAAGGCGACGGGCCACCAGAACGCATACTTCCCGCTCCTGATCCCCATGAGCTTCATCGAGCGTGAGAAGGAACACGTCGCCGGCTTCAAGCCCGAACTGGCGGTGGTCACGCACGCGGGCGGCAAGAAGCTCGAGGAGCCGTACGTGGTGCGCCCCACCTCCGAAACGATCATCTACGCGATGTACGCCAAGTGGGTGCAGAGCTACCGCGATCTCCCCATCCTGCTGAACCAGTGGTGCAACGTGATGCGCTGGGAGCTGCGCACGCGGCTTTTCCTGAGGACGGCCGAGTTCCTCTGGCAGGAAGGCCACACCGCCCATGCGTCGGCGGATGAGGCCGAGGCGGAGGCACGCACCATCCTGGCCGTCTACCGCACCTTCATGGAGGACTGGATCGCCATGCCGCCCGTCACCGGGTTCAAGAGCGAATCGGAGAGATTCGCGGGCGCCGTGCGGAGCTATGCGTGCGAGGCGCTCATGCAGGACGGGAAGGCACTGCAGGCGGGGACCTCGCACATGCTGGGCCAGAACTTCGCGCGACAGTTCGGTCTCACGTTCCAGAGCGAGGAGGGCAGGGAAGAGTACGCCTGGAACACCTCGTGGGGCGTCTCGACGCGCCTGGTGGGCGGAATGGTGATGACCCACGGAGACGACGGCGGGGTGGTGGTCCCGCCCCGGCTCGCGCCGACGCAGGTCATTGTCGTGCCGATCGCCCGCAACGACGACCAGCAGGCGATGCTGGTGGAAAAGGCGGCCGCGATCGTGGCCGAACTGGAGCAGCGGGGCGTGCGCGCGGCGATGGACGACCGCATGCACCTGTCGCCCGGCGCCCGGTTCTTCGACTGGGAGCGCAAGGGCCTGCCGGTGCGCGTCGAGATCGGACCTCGCGACGTGGATCGCGGCGAGGTCGTGGTGGTGCCCCGGGTAACGGACGAAGGCGGGCCTCGAAAGGAGGCGCTGTCTGAAGGGCAAGCGGTCGCGGAGATGGCGGACCGGCTCGAAGGGCTCCAGGCCCGGCTGTGCGAGACTGCGCGCGCCAGGCGGGAGGCCGACACGCACCGCGGCGAAGTCTCGTCGGTCGACGAGCTCGGGGAACTCCTCGACAGCGGCGTGGGGTTGGTGTACTCGGGCTGGAGCGGCGATCCGTCGGTCGAGGCGCGTGTCAAGGACGCCACCAGGGCCACCATCCGAGTCATCCCGAGCAAGGAGTTCCGCTCCGCCACGCCCCCGACACGCTGCGTGGGCGGGGGACCGGCGCAGATGGAAGTGGTGTGGGCACGGGCGTATTGAGCCCGGCGCGGCCACCGTTCCCCCGCCTCGGGGGCGTGCTGCACTGCGGCTCCCACTCCCTGGAAGCCCTCGCCGACGAACACGGCACGCCGCTCTACGTCTACGATGGCGACCGCGCCCTGGAACGCCTGAGCACGGTGCGCGACGCCTTTCGCGGCCCCGAACTGCTCGTCGCGTACTCCGTCAAGGCCAACCCGAACCTCGCCCTGCTCGACCTCCTCGCCCGGGCCGGCGCCGGCGCCGACATCGTCAGCGGCGGCGAACTCTATTGCGCGCTATGCGCTGGCATCGCGCCCGAGCGCGTCGTGTTCGCCGGCGTGGGCAAGACGCGGGACGAGATGCGCTACGGCCTCGAGTCCGGCATCCGCGCCTTCCACGTGGAGAGTGCGCAGGAGCTGGAAGTCCTCGGGGCGCTGGCCTCCGAGCTGGGCCGGGAAGCACCCGTCGCGGTGCGGGTCAACCCCGATGTCGACAGCCCCACTCACGCCTTCACGCGCACCGGGCACGCGCGCGCCAAGTTCGGGGTCTCGCCCAGTGAAGCGCTCGCGCTGTATCGCCGCATCGCCGACCACCCGCACCTGCGCGCCGTGGGGGTGGACGTGCACATCGGTTCGCAGGTGCGCGAGGCGAGCCCCTTCCTGCGCGCCCTCCACGTGATCCTCGACGTGGCGGCCCGGGCGGGCCGCGAGACCGGCGCGGCCATCGAATACGTCGACCTCGGCGGCGGCTTCGGCATCGAGGACCCGGTCGCGGGAGAACTCGATCTCCCCGCCCTGGGCCGCGAGGTGGCGCTGCGGCTGCAGAAAACGTCCCGCCCCCTCCAGCTCATCGTCGAGCCGGGCCGCTTCCTCGTCGGCGATGCGGGCGTGCTCCTCACGCGCGTCCTCTATGTCAAGCGCAGCGGAGGCAAGACATTCGTGGTGACCGACGCGGGGATGACCGAGCTCATCCGCCCGAGCCATTACGGCGGCGAGCACTCGATCACGCGGGTGCGCGAAGGGGGCCAGGCACCGGCCGAAGAGGTGGACATCGTGGGTCCGGTCTGCGAGCAGGGTGATTTCCTGGCCCGCGGGCGCAGCCTGCCGCTGCCGTCCCCCGGCACGCTGCTGTGCGTCCACCAGGCGGGCGCGTACGCCGCCGCCATGGCGTCGAACTACAACTCGCGCCCGCGCGCCGCGGAAGTGCTCGTGCAAGACGGCCGCGCCGCGCTGGTCCGCCGCCGCGAGCGGTACAGCGACCTCGTCCGCAACGAACGCCCATGAAGACGCGTACACGCAGCCGCATTCTCATCGTCGACTACGGCTCCCAGTTCACGCAGCTCATCGCACGCCGCATCCGCGAGGCCAGCGTCTACTGCGAGATCCATCCCCCCACGCGCTCCGCCGACTGGGTGCGTCAGTGGTCGCCCGCCGGGATCATCCTCTCCGGAGGACCGTCCTCGGTCTACGACGACGATGTGCCCGTCCTCGACCCCGGCGTCCTCGCACTCGGCGTCCCCGTGCTCGGCATCTGCTACGGGATGCAGCTCATCGCCCAGCACAGGGGGGGCAGGGTTGTCCCGGGGAGGCGCGAGTACGGTCGCGCCAGCCTGCGCGTGCTGGATCCGGACGCAGCGCCACGCGCCGACACGCGCACGAAGCCTGACGGCGACCCCGCCGACCTCTTCCACGGCTTCCGGCCCGGCGAGGATGTCACCGTCTGGTGCTCGCACGGCGACCACGTCGACGAGCCGCCTCCGGGCTTCGAGACCATCGCGGCCACGCACGACCTGCCCGTCGCGGCGTTCCGGTCGCGCTCCCGCCCGCTCTACGGGGTCCAGTTCCACCCCGAGGTCGCACACACCCCTCGCGGTCAGGAGATCGTCGACAACTTCCTCTTCCGAATCTGCCGATGCAGTGCGGACTGGACGCCAGGGGCGTTCGTGACCGAGTCGGTCGAGCAGATCCGGCGGACGGTCGATGGCGAGCAGGTCATCTGCGGGCTGTCGGGCGGCGTGGATTCGGCGGTGGCGGCGGCGCTCGTGCACCGGGCGGTCGGCGACCGGCTCACCTGCATCTTCGTCGACACCGGGCTCATGCGCATGAACGAGCGCGAAGGGGTCGAGCGCACCTTCCGCGAACACATGGGGATCCGGCTCGAGGTGGTGGAGGCGGCCGATGAATTCCTCACACCCCTCCGAGGCGTCGCCGACCCCGAAGCCAAGCGCGAGATCATCGGCGAGACCTTCATCCGCGTCTTCGAGCGCACCACCCGCGAACTGGGGACGCACGCCCGCTTCCTGGTGCAGGGGACGCTCTACCCGGACGTGATCGAGTCGCTCTCGGTCAAGGGCCCCTCGGCGACGATCAAGACGCACCACAACGTCGGCGGCCTGCCCGACGACATGCCCTTCGAACTGATCGAGCCCCTTCGTGAGCTCTTCAAGGACGAGGTGCGCGGGGTCGGCCGGACGCTCGGACTCGACCGCGCGTTCATTCGCCGGCACCCCTTCCCGGGTCCGGGGCTGGGGATCCGCGTGCTCGGCGAGGTCTCCGCGGAACGCGCGCGGATGCTGCGCCGCGCCGACGCGATCTATCTGAACGAAATCGAAGCCGCCGGCCTGTACGACGACATCTGGCAGGCCTTCGCGGTACTCCTGCCGGTCCGCGCCGTGGGCGTCATGGGCGACAGCCGCACCTACGAGCACGTCGTCGCACTCCGCGCCGTCACCTCGCGCGACGGCATGACCGCCGACTGGTACCCCTTCGATGCCGCCTTCCTGGCCCGCGTCTCGACCCGCATCATCAACGAGGTCGCGGGCGTCAACCGCGTAACCTACGACATCAGTTCCAAGCCTCCGGCGACGATAGAGTGGGAGTGAAGGGCGGCGACCGCGATCACCGCCGCGCCCTCGACACGCATCCCCACCCGCACTGATACCCCCCGGGGGGATGGCGACCTACCCGATCGTGTCGGGCCGGCTGCTCAGCTCCACCAAACGGTTTTGCACGTCCGTCCACACGGCTTCCATGAAGAGCACGTCGCCGCCGTGCACCTCGGCGAAGGCCAGCAGATCCTCCTCGCTCACTCCCATCTCGGCCAGGACGCGTTCCCGGTCCTCCTCCGGGATCACCGCCCCCGACGAACGCAGTTCGGCGGCCCGCAGCGCCACGTAGGTCTGGACGAAGGTCTCGCGGCTGATCGCCTCGGGTTCGCCCGGCGCGCACGCGGCGACGGGTAGGCCGGCTATCACGACCGCCAGCCC
>VXQO01000047.1 GCA_009838975.1 Gemmatimonadota bacterium
CAGGGTGCGGAATGCCCGGCTGCCGGGCTGCCGGGCTGCCGGGCTGCCGGGCTGCTTAAATCTATCGAATGTGTCCCCTTCCTGCCTTTGTCAAGTCTTTTCGCCACTTCGGTTTCCGGGACCCAGTACCTCGGAATAACCACGGACGCTGGGTCGGCCTTTTCCTCGGTCGTCATCGGTCGTGCCTTACCATTCCGGATGTCCTGTTTCGACGCTCCGTCGAACGTCGCGAACCTGTGGTCGTACTGGTGGAAAAGCTTGGCCTCGTAGAGCGGCAGATAGCATTCCTCCCCGTCGTCCGAAACGAACACGTTTCCGTCAAGCTCCCATCCTTCCTCCTCAAGCTCCCGTCGAGTCTTGAAGAGGCCGGCGTCGTTCGACATGTCGAACATCCGCTGGAAGCTGACCCCCCACGGGTTCTCCCCGGGTTGCCGACCACGCTTCTCCTTCCAGAACACGCCAGCCCGCCGGTACATCTTCCGCGCGATCTCCATGTCGCGCCGGGTTCGGAAGATTGGGCAGGTCCTGGTGTTGGGGTTGAACAGTTGGAAGTCCTCGGCGGAGAGCGTGAATCGACGCTCCAGCTCCTTGAGGTGCTCCACTTGGTACAGGAAGAACGCGAACTCGGCTTCCGGGACGGGATCGTCGCATCCGGCGAGCGTGAGCAAGCAGAACTTGTAGGAGCGATGGACGCCTGGAAACACGGCCTCCCGGTTCTCGAAGTCGTAAAGGGTCGCAAGCCGTCGGGTATTCACGATGTGCTCGAAGAACCTTCGCGTCGAATGATCCGTGGCGATCCCCGTGGGCACGATGAGTCCGGCGCGTCCTTTTGGGTTGATGAGCTGGAGGCAAGTCTCGGCGAACACTGCGTAGGTATTCACGTCCCCGACGCCGGTCAGCGGAAAGCGGCCCCCCGTCCGCACGAATTGGCTTGCCGCTTCTGCCTCACGCTTGGCGTTCCGAAACTCCTGAAAGAGTGCCCTCTCGGGCGCCGTGGCGCCGTCGCGGTTCAAGTGTCGGATGAGCCGGGTCCGCGCCGCCTTGTTCCGCGCGCCCGCGATCTCGGGCGACCGTGAAGCGAAGAACTCCTTTTCCTGAAGCTTGACCCTCTCCCACGGCGGATTCCCGAGCACGGCGTCGAACCCGCCGTCCTGCATGATCTCCGCAAACGCGAGGTGCCAGTGGAGGAAGCGGTGCCGGTCCGACAGTGCCCCGGCGTGGGCTTCGACGCCGACCCGGCCGCGCTCGGATCCTCCGCGCTGAAGGTCGTCGCTGATCGGTACGGTCTTGAGCGTTCGGGCCGTTTTGGGTGCGAAGAACGCTCCGGCGAACAGGTCGGCCTTGAGCGCTTCGCGGGCTCGGATCCGGTCCCGACGCGCCGCTCTCCAAGCAGAGCGCTTTCGTTCTACCTCCTCAAGCGTATCCTCGGGCATGGAGTCCAGATCGACGCTCGCGACCGCGACCTCAAGCACAGCCTCCTCGTCGAACAGGTCCCCCTGTCTTCCGCCCCGGTTCCTCGCTCTCAGGTCCGTGCAGACGCCCTTGTTGTCCCCGGTGAGCGGCTTGTACGCGGCGGCCGGGATTCCGTTGGCGGTGATCTCAGGATCGAGGACGCCGATGAGGCTGTCTCCCAGCGTAATCTGCGCATCCAGGAACGTGAGCGGCTTGCCCGGCTCGATCGTCTCGATCCAGAGCGCGGCCTTGCAGAGCTCGACTGCGAGCGGGTTCCGGTCGACTCCGTAGATGCAGTGCCTCACGACCTCGCGGAGCGCGTGCTGCCGCACCTTCTCGTCCTGCATGTCTGCGCCCGCTTCAATGCGCGCGATCTCGGCGGCGAGCCGTCGCGCGGCGGCCAGCAGGAAATGGCCCGATCCGCAGGCCGGGTCGAGCACCCGGAGATTGAGAATCGCCTCGCGTGGATCGTCCGGCCGGTCGGCGACCGCCCGTGCGATCACCGGATCGAGGGTTGTCCTCACGAGTTCGCCCACCAGGCTGGGCGGCGTGTAGTACGAGCCGCTGAGCTTTCGCGCCGATCCCTTGGTCTTCTTTTCGCTGCTTCGGTCGCTCGCGAAGGCGAAGCGCCACGGCCAGGAGTGCACATCTATGACCGGTTGAAGCTCAAGCAAGCTCTCGTACACGGACCCGAGCTCCTCGGTGTCCATATCGCGGTAGTTGATCCGGGCCAAGCTCCTTCCGGACAGCGACGGAAAGTAGGCAAGCGAGCGGACGGCCTCGAGCAGGTCCTCGTTCGCGATCGCCGACTTGTCGAGGTCGGGGCATTCGTCCTCGCGGTAGAGACCGCCGAGGGGGGGCACTCCGAGCGCCGGCGCTCCTTGCGCGAGTGCCACGAACGTGACTTGGAGGCCCTTCCAGAGATCCGATCCCCGGTCGTAGTGGCGGCGTCTGAGCGCGCGCTCCCGCAGCCGCGAGAGCGCGTAACCCTCCGCGTACACGTCCCGCTCTCGCCCTGTGGCGTCCGGTGCGTGCAGAAGGTCGCGTTCCTCGGCCGTGAAGAGGAAGAGGAAGCGGTAGACGAGCCGGAGCAACTGCTGAAAGTAGTCCTCCGGCGTTAGATCGCCTCCGTCCAGCGCCCTTCTGAGTTCGGCGTTGGCCGGATGCTCAAGGAAGCCGTTTCCGAGGCGGCGTAGCGCGGCGGTAACGCCGTCGCGCAGGTTCTCCCTCGCACGTTCGCCTGTTTCGTGCGCTTTGGCCCGCCATGTCTCGATGATGCAACTCGACGGCGTGTTGCCAGCTGGGCGGAACCGGCTGGCGTGGGTAGCGAGCCAAAGCGCCGCAAAGTCGGGATAGAGTTCCTCGGTGAAGACGAGATCGAGGTCGGCCTCGATGTAGGACGGGCGCGTGAGGCTCGGATTGTCCCGTAGGATCCGAAGCCTGGATCCGTTGGAGACCATACCCCACAACGTGGTGACTTCGGCGTTCAGGTACTCCTGCATCAGGCCGTGCGGAGCAAGCCGGCGGCCGTTGCCACCGAGGCGGGAATCGGCTTTGTCCAAGTCGAAATCATGTGTTACCAGAAGCAGCGGCACCGCACCCCCGCAGGCCCGGTGCGAGAGCCTGAACACGCGATCTTCCAGCTCTACAGATCCTGCCGGCGCGAGATCGTCGTACCCGAGCAGCGTGCGCAGGAACGGAACGAGCCAGTCATCGACGGCGACCCGGGACGCCGGAAGATCGCGGCGCGGACGCCGCTCCACGTACCTGCTGTACAGGTCGTTCCCGATCCGCCAGTACCGCGCGATCTCTTCCTTGATCGCGAGCGACTTTGAGAGGCCGTAGTCGGTACCGCGCTGCCGGGGCGCCTCAAGGGCGGCCACTTCGGTAAGGAACTCGGGCGGCAGGATGCCCCCCTCAACCTTGAGGGCCGTGAACCCGACCCCGTTTCGCGTACGAGCCATGGTCAGAGGGTCACCACGGGCTTGAGGACATACACGCCGATGACGTCGACTGGGAGGGCCGGGATCACGTGGTAGCGCTCGCCCCTGACACGGCTGGCGTCACGTATTCGGCGATGGTCGGCGAGAAGCCGCTCGGCGCGTGCGCTAGCAACTTGCTCAAAGGTGGGGTTGAGAGTCGGAAGCGCATCAAGGGCCTGACGGATCAGCTGAGTCTTCTGCCCTTCAGCCATGTTCCGACCCGCCTCGAGCGAGAGCAGCGAAAGTGCATCTTCGTCCGTGAGGAGTTCCGGCTCGGATCCGCCGCGCACGGCGAGGCCGAGGCATTCCTCGGCGAGTAGCGACTTGACAGACGCGTCTCCATTCGCGCCAGCTCGCTCGACCCGCAGGTGACTCCTTAGCCGGAGAAGGTAGAGGACCGTTTGCACGTCGATGCCCCGGACGAACGCCGCGCTTGCCCGGGCGCTGACCGAAGGCGCTCCATAGTCGGGTGCGAGTTCCGCAACGTAAGTCGGGCCTCCCGGCGCAGGTTGGCCGAAGGCGGGCCGGGCCGGACCGTGACGCGACTTGGGCGGTCCGCCCTGATCAAGCGCCTGCTCCGCCACGTAGTCCGCGAGCACGGAGACGAGCGGATGGGCACGGTGTACGATGATCGCACCTCCCGGAGCGTAACGGTCGAACGCCAGCCTCACGGTTTCCAGGAACCCGATGGCCTCGAGGCGGTCCTGCAACGGCTGCGGAAGGTGGCGCACCGGAAGCTGCCAGCAGCCGTCGCGACGGTCCAGCGGCGCTCCCAAGCGCTCGGTCGAGAGCCGTACGAATCGTTTTACGTCGTCCTGTCCGCCGAGCACGGAGACTGCCCTCTCCCACTCGGGCCACACATCCTCGGGCCTCAACCGTCGCTGGGCGAACACGGTTCGTGACACTTTGTCCTTAGCCGCAATCCAAGCCGTGTCCACCTCCTTCTCGGTCTGTCCGAGCTCGAGTTCCCCCTGATCAGCCCACGAGTCGGTTCTTGCGTGGAGGAGGACGGCACGCATGATCGCCTCGACGACCTTGTTGTTGTCGGCCGGGGTGGGCACTGAAACACCGAGTTCCTTCCGGATCTTCTCGGCCTTTCGGACGATGACGCGGAGCACGGCGCCGTCAACCGGGTTGTCCCGGCCGTAAAGCATCAATGCGCGTACGACCGGCGAGGCCTGGCCGAACCTGTCGGCGCGACCCTCCCGCTGTTCGTGCCGGGTGGGATTCCATGTCAGGTCGTAGTGCACAACCGCGTTGAAATGGCTCTGCAGATTCACACCCTCGGACAGGCAGTCGGTCGCCACCAGCACCGGCGTCACGCCCCGGTCGAGTTCGTCGAGCGCCTCGATCCGCTCCTGGCGCTGATGTGGTGTGAGTTCGCCCGTGACCACGAGGACGTGCGCGCGCTTGCGCGGCAGAGCGGCCTGGAGGTGCTTGCCAACGTATTGGGCCGTCGCGATGTAACGGCAGAACACCGCGGGCGCGAACCCGTTCTCCAACAAGAGCCGTACCTCACGGATTAACACCTTCAGCTTGGGGTCCTTGCCCGGCCCGCGCAGAGCGTCCGCCGCGTCGATCAGCTGCTGCAGCGCTTCGGTTCCCTCCGGGTCGTCCACGGTACCGGCCGGCACACTCTCGGTAAGCACGAGCGAGTCGTCGGCCGCCTCGTCCATGACCGTCTCCCGCGCGGTCAGGTCGAGGTTGGCGAGCTGTGTTTCCTCGGTCTCGCCGCTGGCCGCCTCAAGGCGTGTCCTGAGCGCGAGCGAAGCAGCCGCTGGACTCGACGACGCGCAACGCAATAGCGCAAGCGCCGCCCACCACGACATGCGCTGCTCGAGCTTTGTCGCACCCTCCGCCCGGCGCACCATCGTCCTCGCGTAGGCGAGCACCTGCTCTACAAGCCGGCCCCAGCCACCAGTAAGCCGGTAGGTCGCCTCACGGTTTTCCCGGACCGGGAAGCGGGTGTCGTCCCTCCATTCGGCGATATCGCCGCGCCGCCGCTGGACGAAGTGAAGGGCGAGTTCCTCGCGGAGTTTGCGCCGAAGGTCGCCCTCCGGCATCTCGGCCAACTGCGCGAACCTCGGATGGAGTAGGCCTAGGAGGTTGTGGAAAGCGGTGTCGTCGCCCGAATGCGGGGTCGCGGTCAATAGTACCATGCCGCGCCGCGGCTCGGCGCCGGCGAGTCCCTTGAGCAGTTGATAGCGTTGGTGGCGCGTGTTTGTATTCGCCCGCACGCATGTGTGCGCCTCATCAACGATCACGAACTCAGGACAGGCGCGCAGAAAGTCGCTCCGGCGGCGGTCCGACTTGATATAGTCGAGCGAGACGACGGTGTATGGATAAACCTCGAACACCGACTCGTCGGGTCGGAGGCCGCGCTCAAGGCGTGTGGCCGTCCCTGTACGCACGACCTCGGCGTCGATGCTGAACTTCTCCGCCAGTTCGGCCTGCCACTGCTCGCAGAGGTGTGGAGGACAGATCACGCAGAGCCGTTCGATTTCGCCCCTGTCGAGCAACTCCCGGGCGATCAGGCCCGCTTCGATCGTCTTGCCGATCCCCACGTCGTCAGCGACGAGCAAGCGAATGGGATCCAGTTTGAGCGCCATGAGCAGGGGTACCAGTTGATAGGTCCGCGGCTCGACGTTCAGCTTCCCGAAGCTCCGGAACGGACCGGCGCCCGCTCGTAGTTTTAGGCGAAGCGCGTCGCGGAGCAGGAGCGCTGCCGAAAGTGAGCCCGGCGCGTCGGGGTTAGGCGGATCGAACGTGGCGGGGACCGGACGCTCGGGTTCGAGCGGCAGATAGATGAGCGTCGCATCGTCTTCGGCTCCCCCGAGCGGCCGGAGCCGCAGCAGATCGTCGCGGGCCTCCGGGAGAACCACCCACTCACGACCGCGGGCCCGGACCAGATCGCCCGGCTTGAACGCGAGCCCAGGTTCCATTTGGCGCATCCGTTCCCGCTACCCGGCTGTGGAGGCAGTGCCCGGGCCAAAGACCCACGCGTACTCGCGCAACACGCCCTCCCATGATGTCCGATCGGTCCCGAACCGCACGACAGTGTACCCCGCGTCCTCTAGTCGGCGCGTCACCTCCGCATCTGCGCGCTGTTTGAGTTTTCCGTCATGGTGCGGGCCATCGATGAAGACCAGCGTCTGGTGGTCGGAGTAGGCGAAGTCGGGCCGTGTCCCGAATTCCTCGAGATAAGGCTGAACCCTATCGGGCCGTCGGTACCCACCTAGGCTGATCACCTCAAGCCAAGCCTTCTCCAGTGAAGATCCAGAGAAGGCCTTCAACTCCGTGACGGTGTCGCCGGCGGCTGCCGGAATGGACAGACTCTGGCGCGCGCCCCGCGTCAGACGGCAGAGCAGGTCGAGCACGTCTGGATGCTGCCGGTCTATCAGCGAATGATCGGGCTGGTTGTAGTAGCCGAGCAGGCAACGGTAACAACCGGCCTCGCATCCGTCTTCGCTGTTGACGAGATCCGTCAACGCTTTCCAATCGCCCGACCTCGACCTGTAGTGACAGACCTCAAGTGCCCTGCGGGCGATCCGCGATACGGCATCGGGATCGCTGGCAATGCGAGTGAGCACACCCGCCCCGCCCTCTGCGGCCTCGTAGAACAGGATGGTGGCGCGCAGGTCACGGTCGGGTAGCGGCTCGGCGGCAAGTTCTGATTCCTCCAGCTGAAACTCTTGCTCAATTCCGCGCTTGAGAGCGTACTGCAATGTGACCATAGCATCGTCGGACAGCTCGATCACCGGACGCAGAATCAGGACGTTGCGAGTATCGCGGACGAATGGCGTGATGCGCTGAACGGTACTGCCACTGCGAACGCGGTCGTCTTCGGCATCGGTCGGCGCTTGAGAGTCCCGCGTCCATTCCCCTGTGTTGGTGTCGAGGCTGAAGCCGTAGACGGATTTCGCCTGCCTCCGGCGCCAGCCCAGATTGATGCGCCATAGCGTCGCTGCCGGGCTATACCGGAGTTCAAGCAGTGCCTCGCCGTTCTCTTCGATGGAGATTCCCTCAACGCGTGCGCGCCCGTCCTCCTCGCTGAAACGGAGCGTGCTGATCATCTCGTAGCCCTGACGCTGGCGTTCCTCCTCGTCCGATGTGATGCGGTTCGCCCTGCGCGTCGAGACCTGCTCGATGCGGTAGAGGTTCAGGATCGTCCGTCCGCCGTCGAGGTTCGCGTCACAGCTGACACACCGCTCGAACTCCCTCTGGTCACCGAAGTGCCCGTAGCCGCAGGCCGGGCAAATCCGCGCGGCTTCCACGGGCAGCCTAGCCGACGCCGACACTCCCATCTCCTCGCGAATGGTCAAGATGGCGCGCCGCACCCGGTAAGTACTGCCCTCGTGATAGATAATGGACTGGGGACCGAACTCGGTCAGCCCCAGGAACCTTGGCCTGCTAAGGAACGAATCGCGCGCGACCTTCTTGCGCCGACCCGGTATGAAAGCCATGAGCGGAAGGCGCGGGAAGTTGTAGCCGGGCAGGAAGCCCTCGGCTGCAAGGTAGCGGTAGGTGTAGAAATCGGAGTTCATGGTCGCGCGGCTGCCCAGAAGCAACGTTTGCTGCGTGTAGGCCTCGTCGTAGCGGGCCTTTGCCTCGCGGCGCTCCTTCTCGGTCGCAGCGGCGTTGTTGATCACCTCGTTTGCGAACCTGATCTGGCTCGCCGTCGCACGGAAGAGCGAGCGCCAACGGTCGAAGGACTCGTCGAATCTCCGTTCCGCCGACTTCATCGCGCTCGGCAGCCACGTGTCCGTGTACCATGGAGCAGCGCGCCCGGAGAGGTCCGCTTCAAGAGTGGCCAGGATTCGCTCCGCCCGCCTCCCCGCATCTCTCACGGCCCGATCGGATCCGATTTGTTCCGCAATCTCTTCGTGCAGCGGCAACACGTCTGACTTTTCCCGGTCGAGGACGTCGCGAACCGACGATCCGAGCTTTGTCCCAGTTTCCGCCAGCCAAACCGCCTGCAGGTGGCTGCGGATCAGGTCTTCGTTGGCAAGATCGATGTTGGGCGGATTGACCGCACCCGCAACCGCTCGTGTCGGATCGGCGAAGAAATACTGGTCGTGCGGCGATCTGGCAGCGCAGTACGTTACGACGAGCGCCGGCTGCCCACTCCGACCTGCGCGACCGCTGCGCTGAGCGTAATTCGCCGGAGTCGGCGGCACGTTCCGCATGTAGACAGCGTTCAGTGTCGCGATGTCGACGCCGAGTTCCATCGTCGGCGAGCAGAAGAGAACCGGTAGGCCGGGAGGGCTGCCGGTAGCCAGCCCCTGCCGGAAACGTCCTTCCCGGATCTCGCGGTCTTCAGCATCGACTTGCGCCGTGTGTTCGCGGGCCTCCAACCGGTGGAACAGGCGGTCTTCCGAGCCCAGAAGGCCCGCCACGTTCTCGTAGAGGCCCCGGAAGAAGACGTTCGCGGTATTCTCCGCGTTGCTCCCATTGCCCTCTTCGCCGGTTGCCAGGCGCCACTCCAGCGCCGAGCCATCGATGCGGTACCCGGTGCGCCCACCGTCGAGTTCGGTGGGCTCGACGTACCCGTAGACGGTCAGCACCGCGAGAACGTCGTCGACCACGGTGTTGTAGACGCTCTCGTCGAACTTCTTGGGATAGTGCCGGTTACCCGTTCCCCAATACTTGGTGGACTTGAGCTGGCGTCCGAACGCCGAACGGTGAGATACATGGTGCACGCGGTAGTCGGGCCGGCGTCCACGGGCGCTCGGCCGCGGCAGCATGAACGCGTGTGAGAACGGAACTTCGTCTTCCGACAGCCCCCACGGCTCCTTCAACTCGTTGAAGCTCCGGTTACGCATGCGCTCCTGGAAGTTCGGATCCAGATAGATCGTCTTGATGCAGAGCGCCCTCCGCATGCGCTCCAGCAGTTCACGAACGAGATCCAATCGGGTCTTTGGCGCGATCGATCCGAGCAACGGGTGCCGGTCGCGCCATTCCTCCTCGTCCTCGCAGCACTCCCTGAGGCCGCGGTAGCCGATCTTCAGCAACCCGAGTTGCTCGATGTTCGGGTTGTTGATCCTCCAGCCGCGTTGCAGATCGAAGTAGAGCCGGTAGCCAAGCACGTCGCGCAGCGCCTTGAGCGTGTTCTGGGCCTTGATGCCCTTCGCTGAGGGGTTGGCCGAGTAGTCCGACGGCTCCAAGCGCAGGTGGGAAAGGACCCTCTGCGTCAACACATCATCGGTGAGGGGGGCCCCACCCGCGCTGCGCAAGGCCGCGAGGAGCGCACCCCGTAGCAACAGGATCTGTATGAAGTCGTTGAAATGCCCGGCTTGCAGGCTCGCGTCCTGACGGTTGTCGGTGAAAGACAGCAGCTTTTTGGTCCGCTCGTCGAGGTCGGTGCCGATGAGGTGCTTGAGCGCCGACAGTGCCAGTATCGTGGTCGCGGAACTCCGGCCCTCGCTCGACAGGCCGGACAGCTTCGTGAACTCGTTTCGCACGGTGCCGTCAAACCTTGCGTCGCAGTCCTGGTTCAAGCAGAACCGGAAGGCCTCCGGGATGTACTGTATCCGCAGTCCGTCGACGGCGACTCTACCCCTCGGGTCGACTTGAAGGCTGCGGGGACGGCGGAATCTGAAATGCCGCTTCAACCGAGCTTCACCACCCGTGAATTCCAACCAATCCTCGGGATACCGTTCCAGGTCTGAGGCGTCGAATGTCCCGTCCGGGTCCGGCATGAGGTAGCCGTACTGCACATCTTCCTCGTCGCTGGACCGTTCGGACAATTCTCGGGGCTCGAACGCATGCGGCTCCTTACCGGAAAGGCTGGCCCATACAGGGATGTACTCCTGTCCACAGGTGCGGCAGAAGCAGAGCGAATAGAGCGGCCGGTCGCGGTCTCCCGGCTTGAACTGCTGCCCGTCAAGCGTGAGATACCGCTCACCCGGACCTTCCAGTGTCGAGTAGACGTTCCAGGCGCCACTGATGAACTGGTGGAGCCGGAACGCGAAGAAGCTGATTCCCTTCTCGCTCCGGCACCGATGCGCTGCAAGCAGGAAATCGGCCAGGTAGCTCCGGCAGCGCTCCTCTTCGAGACCGCTGTCGGTCGCCAGACGCTGGGCGGCCTTCAAGATGTCGAGCGGACGCGAGATCCGGGCGAGCTTCCCGTCTCGGTTCTCCAGACCCAGTGTGCGTTCTACCCACGCCGCCACCGGGTGAGTGGCCAAGTCACTTTGGGTAGGCTCCGCCGGAATGCCCTGTTCGATGGCACGGCGGAGTTCGGGGCCATTCGCAACCGCGTCCAGATGGGTCACGGGCCGAAGCGTCTCCGTCACCACGTTGGCGGCTTTGACGGCGACGCCGAACAGTCGGCTCGCGATGTCCGCCACGGCGGCGTTCCGCGATTCCTCAGAGCCCTCCGAAGCCATGGTGGCGGAGGTGCCGATGCATAGCAACTGGTCGTTGAACCGCTCCCGCACCCGCCGGACCAGCATGGCTACGTCGGCACCTTGCCGGCCACGGTAGGTATGAAGCTCGTCCAGCACCAGGTACCTCAGGCCCGCCGCATGCCGGCGCACCGCGTTGTCGGTCTCCAGGAACCGCGTCATGATTAGCTCGAGCATGACGTAGTTCGTCAGAAGGATGTCTGGCGGGTCCTTCGCGATACGCTCACGTTCCTCGTTCGATTCCTGGCCCGTGTAGCGGGCGAAGGTAACCGGCTCCTTACCTTCGCCGTAGCCCAGCTTCAAGAACCTGTCCAGTTCTTCGCGCTGGCTGTTGCAGAGCGCGTTCATCGGATAGACCACAATCGCGGAGATGCCCTCACTGCCGACCTTGGTCCGCTTCCGCCGCAGCACGTCGTCCACGATGGGGATGAAGTAAGCGAGCGATTTGCCGGAACCAGTCCCGGTCGTCAGCACATAGCTTTCGCGCCGTTTGGCAATAGCGACCGCATCGGTCTGGTGCCGATGGAGGCGGAGGCGTTTCCCAAACGCGTCGTCTTTGTTCTTGAGCCGGAAGATCTTGGCACACTCTGGATCGAGCGTGCCGTCGGAGACGAGATCATCGATCCATCCACCCGGCTCGAAGCTGGGGTTCAGTTGGATTAGCGGCGCTGGCCAGAAGCGGCCCGCGGCGTAAGCGTCGTCCACCGCCAGCGAGATGTCCGCCGCCCGAATGCGGGTGAAGCTCCGGGAGAACCTCGAGTATTCGGATACGAGTTCGTCACGAAAGGCGAAGACATCCATGGCCGGCTTAGTCCTCCGACGCCTGGGGTGCGTGGGCTCTCGCCTCAATCATCGCCCGTCGCCCGATAGGCCCGTCAAACGGTTCATCCCCAGGCAGCGACATCCCGATGGTAAGCACGTGGCCGCGGGTCACGGACGAGTCCCGTTGGTTAGAGGGCCGGAGGAAATGGGTCTGTGGTGGCTTGGGACCGATCAAGCCAGCATCAGGCGCTCGCCTTTGGGCTCCGGCACGGGTCGCCCCAACTCCCGCGCCCTGTCGATCCAGAAACTCATCGCATCCTTGATGTTCCGCAACGCGCTCTCCTGGTCGTCTCCGTGCGCCATGCACCCGGGCAGCTCGGGGGCCTCGGCGACGAATGCCTGATCTTCGTTGCTCCAGTAGAGAATGATCTCGTACTTGTACATCAGTCCTCGGCTCCCAGCTTGTATTTGAGGATCAGCCGCCTAACCTGCCTTACCTGATAGGGCTTGGCGTGCCCGCCACGGCGCTGGAGGTTGACGATTTCCACGATGCCTTCCTTGTCGAACAGGTGGTGGCTGCCACGCACACGCTCATCGAATCCAAGATGCCGTAACAGCGCGCGCAGCTCGTCGAAGCGAATGTTCGCGTCCGATCGTCCCCGTAGTATAGTCTGCAGCAACCGCTCACGGCGACTCATCTGTTTCTTCGACCCACCATCAGAACGCCCCGCTTTCTCCGACGTGAGTAGCGTCGCCGAGTGGATCGGCGGTGCTCGATGGTGTATTTGGGCGTGCTCTTCATGACATCTCAATCCGTTTCAGGCATCGGATCAACGATTATTGTGCGGTCCTGTTCAGAGCGGGCGTTCATCACCCCCCTGACATCACCCCGTCCCCCCACAGCCTCTCCAGAAACCGCTCCCACGGCAGAATCAGGATCCCGTCCTCCGTCCGCCTGGCGGCGCTCTCGTTACAGACCACAACGGCCTGCTGCGGCCGATGCTCCTCGACAAACGCCCGCAGTCCCCTTAGGTCCCGCCGGTCCACACTGGCACCACCCTTCACCTCGATTGCCACCTCCCCTCTCCGCCCGAGCACGAAGTCACACTCCAGACCCGACTTCGTGCGCCAGAACCGCACGGGAAAGTCGCGTTCGCTGTAGGAGCGGTAGGCGACCAGCTCCATCAGCACGAAGTGCTCCAGCGCCCGCCCGAAATCGGCGCCCGCGGCGCGCTCGATCCGCCTCCCGGCCACGTGGTTGGCCACGCCCACGTCGAACAGGTAGAACCTGGGCGCGCTGGTGATCACCGCCCGGGACCGCCGCCGGTTGAAGGGCTCGATCAGGACACCCAGCAGCGTGTCCACCAGAATCTGGAAGTACTCGCTGACGGTCTTTGAACTCACGCCGCAGTCTCTGGCGATGTTGCTGTAGTTCAGAAGCTCGCCGTGGCAGAATGCCAGCGCCTCGAAGAATCGGGAGAAGGCGGGTGCGTTGCGGGTCAGGCCTTCGTCGAACACTTCCTCCTTGAGGTAGTCGTCCACGTAACCGGCCAGGGCCCGGCGATGATGCCAGGAGTCGTAGTGCTCGGGGATGAGGCCATGGTTCATGGCCCGGAGAAGGTCGAAGTCGGGAACCTCGGGCCAGGTCAGCGGGTGCAGTGCGAAGCGCCAGGCGCGTCCACCCAGCAGATTCGCCCGTCCCCGCTTGAGCTTCCTCGCGCTGGACCCGCACAGCACGAAACTCAGGCCCTCGCGCTCGATCAGTCTGTGCACCTCGTCGAGCACGGCAGGCACCTTCTGCACTTCGTCGATGATGATCGGCCGCCTCCGCCTGGCCCGCCCGAATGCCCGGATTCGCTCGGCGAGGGTCCAGGGCGCTCGGGTCAATTCGAGTAGCAGACGGGTGTCGAGCAAGTCGAAGCGAATCGAGTCGGGGAACTGCTGCTGTAGCAGTGTGGACTTGCCTGTCTTGCGGGCGCCCCACAGGAACGCCGACTGACCGTGGGGTAGTTCCAGACCGAGCGTGCGACGGTACATCGTTGGCGACCAGTTCGAAGTATATTCCGAAATAGTTGAACTAATTTGGAGTATAGTCCGAAATGGTCAAGCCACAGGGTCCGCCTACCGCCACCCCCCGATGTCGTACCAATCGACCGCGCGGGCGGGAATCCCTTCCGGGTCGTCCGGTGTCGGCGCCTGCTCGACCAGGACCGCCAGGGTCGACCCCGCCACATCGAATCCCAGGACTCGATCCTGCACCCTGACGCTGGCGAAGAACGTCCCCTCGCGCGGCACGTAGACGTCCAGCCAGGAGAATTCGTCCCGGTCCCGCTCGGTGGCGATCCAGAATCGGCCCTGGTCGTCGAACTTCTCGCTCCACGAGAGGTGATACTCCTTGGGCGTGTTCCGGAACTGTTCCAAGGCTTCGCCGCCGACTCCGGCCCGTCCGCGTGCCCTTCTGGATTCCGTCCACGCGGCGATGTCGCGCTCCGACGGCAATTCGTCCGTGTACGTCGGCGCTCGCACGACCGTCGTCTCTCCGCCGGGTGAGACGAAGACCACATGCCCTCCGCACGCGGTGAAGACCCAGCCGCCCCCTGGGCCGGGGAAACCGTAGTGGACTTTCTCGCATTCGATTTCAGCGTCGACCGGAGGAAGCTCCTCCTGGCGAACCACCGTCCCCGATGCGATGTCGATCTCGAACATGCTCATGAACCCGCCGCTTCCCGCCCCGGTCTCGAACAAGGCGAAATCGAAGGTCGTGATCGCCACGCCGACGACGCTCTCGCCGAACCGCCACACGGGTATGAGGTCCGCTGCTGCGGCGTCGGGAAGCAGCATTTCGGTCACCAGCGCTCCGGACGGCTCGAATACGGAGAATCGATTCAGGCCGAAGTCCAGCACGCCCACGGTCCCGTCGCGGCCGGCTACGAGAACGTTGGTCATGTCGAACTCGCCGGGCCCTTCGCCCTCCCCTCCGAACACCCCGACAAACTCACCGCTGCGGTCGAAGCAATGGACCCGGTACTCGAACGACTCGGCCATGCAGGCCGTGGTTTCGTCCGACAGCAACGCGATCAGGCCAAGCGTATTGGAAGGCAACACGGCGGTGCCGACACGATCGGGCACCAGCGTCCGAAGGCCGGTGTCGTCTCCCCGGCAGCCCAGCGCCAAAGCCGGAGCCAGGGCGACTGTCAACGCGATGGGCGCTCGTCTCACTGCGGACCCCTTCCGCGCCCCCCTACCCGCCCCCGAACGCCCGGTCCGTCTTCGCCGCCATCACGAAGTCGTTCACGTGCAGGTTGCGGATCTTGTGGGTCCACCAGGTCACCGTGACCCGGCCCCACTCCGTCAGCAGCGCGGGATGATGGCCCTGTTCCTCGGCCAGCTCCCCCACCCGGTTGGTGAACGCCATCGCGGCGGCAAAGTTCCCGAACGTGAAGACGCGTTCCAGGGCCGGAATCCCCCCGCGGTTGATGATCTCCCACTTCGGGATCTGCTCGCCGTACTCGGCGATCTCGGCCTCGGTCGCGGGCGGCGCACCCACACGGCACGCCTCGCACGTCCGCCCGACCAGTTCGGTGGCGCTCACGGCCACAGCCACCCGAAGGCGCCTCCGGTGAGCAGTCCGTAGATCAGCCCGTCGGCCATGCTGCGCGCGGTCGCCGCCCACCCCTGGGACTGCCAGATCGCGTCCTGGGCGTGTGCGAGCGCGTATCCCATGAACGCTGCGGTCGACGCAATCTTGAAGACCGCCATGTACTCGGCCCCGGGTCCCACCGCCAGGCCGGTCACGTACGCCGCAAACAGCCCCACCACCAGACAGTACACGAACCACTGCCTCAGCGCCTTGTTCATGTTGTTCCGAGGGGAAAGGACGGTGATCATGGCGGCCGGTCCCTGCTTGACCTTCTCCTGGAACGCCTCGCTCCTCATCGCCGCCATGTCCGCGGCGTGCGGGAGCGAGTAGTTGCCGGGCTGCAGGTCGAAGCCGCGCAGCGCGTCCATCACCCCGTCCTCGTCGGGGACCCCGCTGAAGTCGTTCTTGTGCCAGTTGAAGAACATGTGGATGGCCGAGCTCGCGACGAACACGAGCACCGCGGCCACCAGGATGGGAAGCCAGAGACTCAGGGCGGGAACCATGGGGTTACTCCTTTGGTGAAGGGTTTGGGAATCAGAGCGACGATTCTGTCGCGGCCACGATACTAAACATTTGTGTTAACTATTATGAACGGCTCGGGGGAGATGCCACCGACTGGCGTCCGGCGGGGCCGGCGGCACGGCACTACCACGGCAGCTGCGGCAGATCCGCAATCAGGTCCTTGTACACGTGTTGCAGCCCGTCCGCGATGATCAGCGGCATCACGGTGAAGTGATCGCGATCGGTGTAGAGCCGGGTGCGCAGGTCCAGCCCGGGGTACTGCCGCAATCTCAGGTTCTCCGCAAGTAGCGATGTGCGGCTCACCAGGCGCTGGGCGGAAAGGCCCGGGTTGTTGATCTCGCCGTCCGCCATCCCGACGAACACCCTCGCGTCCAGATCGTCGTGCTCCTCGGCGTAATCCGCTTCCAACTCGATCGTGAGTCCGTTGGTCCCGCTCCCGATGATGAAGCGGTCGAAGGCGTTCGGTCGGGCCAGCAGCGCATAGCCCGTGAACGCGCCCCCGGCCGAGTGGCCCCACAGCGTATGGTCATCCGCCATGCGGTACCGCTCGCTCAGCAACGGACGCAGCTGGTCGACGAGGAACTCCAGAAAGCGGTCGCCCTTCAACAGCGGCTCCATCGTCGCGAAGTCCATGCCCAGCACTTCCCTCGTGTATTCCGCCGCTACTCCATCGTCGGCCACGATGCTGCCCGGCGGGAAGAGGTCGAAGGTGCGCTTGCCCAGCCCCGCCATCCCTTCTTCACCGGGATGCCCGACCCCGACCACGATGATCTCGGGGATGCGGCTGCCCAACGCGTACAGGTTGACGATGCCGGCGGTCATGGAGAACGCCATCGCCCCATCCATCGACCAGAGCACCGGATAGCTCCTCTCGGGTGAGACGTGGTACGACTGCGGCAGAGCGATCAGCACTTCGTGGTCGTAGTCGAATCCCTCGGCCCGGACGCTGATCGGCTCCTCCCAGGACATGGCGTAGGGGACGACCCGGGCGGGCTCCGCAGCGGACGCACCGGTGTCCTGGGAGGCGGCCGAACCCGGGATTGTCAGGTGCGCCGCCGAGGCGAGGATCGGAAGCCACCTTTGCGTCGTCGAGATCATTGGCAAGCTCCAATGGCAGGGGTTGATGGGTGGTGGGGCGGCATAAAGCCTACCAGTTCGGTTTCGGCAGATCCGGGATCAGGTCGGCGTATATGTGCTGGAGCCCGTCCCCGATGATCTGCGGCATCACGGTGAAGTGGTCGCGGTCGGTGTAGAACCTGGTTCGCAGATCCAGGCTCGGATAGCCACGCAGCCGCAGGTTCTCGGCGAGCAGCGTCGTGCGGCTGACCAGTCGCTGGGCGCACAGTGGGGCGTGGTTGATCTCGCCGTCCGCCATGCCGATGAAGACCCTCGCCGCCAGGTCGTCATGGCTTGCGGCGTAGTCCGCTTCGAGGTCAATCGTGAGGCCGTTGGTCCCGCTGCCGATGATGAAGCGCCCGAACGCTCCCGGGCGGGCCAGCATCGCGTAGCTCGCGAAGCCTCCGCCGGCCGAGTGGCCCCAGAGTGCGTTATCGTCTGCCATGCGGTATCTGTCACCGAGCGCGGGGCGCAGCTGGTCCACCAGGAAGTCGAGGAACAGGTCGCCCTTCATGAACGGCAGCGACATGCGGAAGTGGAAGCCCATGTCCTCCATGTAGTCCTGTGCCAGACCCGGATCCGACCACACGCTGCCCGGCGGGAACAGGTCGAAGGTGCGGTTGGCCATCCCCAGCATGCCGTTCTCGCTCCGGTGTCCGACCCCCACGATGATGACTTCCGGGATCCGCTTTCCCACGATGTAGAGATTCGCGACGCCCGACGTCACCGCGAAGGCCATGGCTCCATCCATCGACCACACCACCGGATAGCTGCGATCCGGCGAGACGTGGTACGACGGGGGCAGCGCGACCAGGACCTCGTGGTCGTAGTCGTACCCCTCGGCGCGGGCGTATGTCGGCTCTTCCCACGACATGGCGTAGGGGACGACGCGGTTGCGCTCGGCGGCCACTCGAGACTCGCTCACCGGATCACGTACCACTCGGTCTGGTACGGCCGGAAATACCTGTAGCCCTCGGGCGTCAGGTACCCGTCGTCCTCCATGGGGACCCTGACCGTGCCGCCGCCGTACTCGGGGATCGCGGTCGTGGCGCTAAACTCGATCGAGCGGTAGGACCCGTCCCGCAGGTGCGAATCCCACTCGGGGGGCGCCGACAGGTCCATGTCGCGGGCGTTGATCGCCGGGCCCAGAGCGTGGCCGTGGTAGCCGATGGGGTGCGAGTACAGGCTGGGCAGGAAGTCGACCCCCTCGAGCAACTCCGCGATCGCAAGCGTGGCTTCCCAGCCGGTCATGCCGGGACGGGGCGCCGTCGCGAACGCCTCGTGCACGATGTTGGCGTTGGCCAGCGCAGTCTTCAGCCCGTCGGGGACATCGTCCTCACCCTCGCGCAGAATGTACGCCACCTTCTGCCAGTCGCTGGCGAAGCCCAGGTAGTCGAAGCCGCAGTCCAGGTGGATGATGTCGCCGCGCCGGAAGACCAGATCGTCCGGGGACGGGTGGATGTACAGGATCATTTCGCCGGTCGTCTCGTCGAAGCGCTGGACGGCGACGTGGATCTCGAACCAGGGTTTGCCGCCGACGCCGAGTTCGGCGATGGTCTCGTCGAAGAACCACTTGATGTCCTCGGCCTGCGTCTCGCCGGGCGTGATCACGACGTTCGACAGCGCGGTCTGCGCGATGACGTCGGTGGCGAGCACGAGCTGCCGGTAGTGCTCCAGCTCCCCGGGCAGCCGCGTATCGAAGACCTCCTCGATGAGGGGGGCCGCCGAGACGAAGCGGGACTCCGCCTCGGGACCCAGGGCGTCCGCCAGGAACAGATAGCTGTCGTGCGTCAGGCTGCTGTCGTGCCCCCGGTTCCCGCCAATGGCCAGGCCGATCGTCGCGGGCCGGTAGCGCTCCCACAGGACCTGCAGACCGGATCGGGTGTCCTGGATGCCCCGCGCATTGCGCACGGCGGGCATCGGCTCGAAGAAGCGGCGGAAGTCCGCAGTGGGCCGCCAGTAGTCGGAGTAGGCGGCGAGTCCGTCGCCGCCGCCGTCGACGAAGACCATCACGTCGCGGCGCCTGGCATACTGAAGCGGGGGCGCGACGTAGTACAACGCCGGGTCCTGGTGGAACTCCTCGCTCACCACGATCCACATCTCGATGCCGTGGGTCCGCATCTGGTCGAGCAGGAGCGCGCGCTTCTCCGCAAGCCACTCCAGCCGCAGGTCGTACTGCGCACGCATGCCGAGCAGCTCGGGCATCCCCGGGATCACGCGTCCGTCGAAAAGCTCGACGGGTTCGGCGCTGACCCGCGGGCGGTCGCCGTCGACAGGCACGGCACCCGGAGTGCACGAGGACAGGAAGGGGAGGGCGGCGAGCGCTGCGCTGCGAAGTCTTCGGTTCACGTCAGTACCTCCTGAAAGAACGCCCGGACGACGGGGAGCGCCACCTCGGGAGCGATCGCCGTGAGGTGGTTCCTGCCCTCCAGCCAGTTGACCTGCCAACCCATGTCCGCGAGGTCTTGCTCGGCCTCCCGCAGGTATCGGGCCAGTGGGGTCAGGTACTGCTCCGGCATGCCGTCTCCGTTGTCGTCCGTGCCCATGAACGCCATGCGCGGGATCGTCAGTTTCGCGACCTCCTCGCGCTCCGGCCAATCGAGCAGCGGTCGGTAGAAGCCGACCGCCTGATAACGCACTGCGTCACCCATGTCGGGCCATTCCGGCAGGGGGTTCTCGGCCATGTCCACGGTGATCTCCACCATCCGCTCAAAGGGAGCGTTGAGCGGCGGGAACCCCCCGCAGGCGAATGCAGACAGCCGGTCCGAGCGGCACGCCAGCTGGGTTCCGATCGCGCCCCCGTAGCTGTATCCCACCCACCCGAAGCGGTCTACGCCGGCCGCGTCGGCAATCAGACAGGTCTCTTCTACAGCCAGATCCGGAGAGTAGTCGAGGCCCAGTGCGTTGGGCGTCTTGCCGACCCCCCTCGGATAGTCGGCCAGCAGCAGGTGGAAGTCTTCGGCGAGCGCGTCGATCCACGCCTGCGTCGGGTCCTCGAAGCCTTCGATCATGTCGTTTCGGAACGACGCGTAGAAGTGCGGCCCCATGAAGACAGTGGGACGGGCCGGATCTCCCCGTGTCTCGAAGTAGAGGTCGGTTCCGTCGCGGGCCTTGGCTATGGGCATGCTGTCCGCCTGGGCAGAAGTTGCGTTGGGAACTCGGGGACCGGACACGACCCCCCACCACCCATCCATCTTGCCGCTCATCGATGGGGCCGCAAGTGTAAGGCACCCTCCGACCGCCCCTTCGAGCAGGAGTCGCCGCAATGAGAATCGCGAGAACGAACACCCCGCTGGTCGCTCTGCTCGCGCTGGCCAGCTGTCAGCCCCCCGACTCGCCCGCCGACGATGCCCCGCCCCCACCCGGCTCCGACTTCACG
>VXQO01000010.1 GCA_009838975.1 Gemmatimonadota bacterium
CCCGTGCCCCCCGTGCCCTCCACGCTCCTCACCCGGTTCCCGCTTCCGCCGCTCCTCCCGTGCGCGCGTCGCCACCACCTCGACGTCCAGGTGGTCGTCGCCGCAGTACGCCACGTACTCCTCGTAGGTGCCGCGGTAGTCGCGCATTCCGTCCGGCGTGATCTCGACGATCCGGTTCGCGAGCCGCCCCACGAACCACCGGTCGTGTGACACGAAGATGAGGGTGCCGGGATACCCCCGCAGCCCCTTCACCAGCGCCTCGATGGCCTCGAGGTCGAGGTGGTTCGTCGGCTCGTCCAGCACCAGCACGTTCGGTTCCCGGATCATCAGGCTGCACAGCACCAGCCGCGCGGACTCGCCGCCCGACAGCGCCTCAAGGCGCTTCTCCACGTCGTCGCCGCTGAAGAGGACCATGCCCATTTTCCCGCGCGCGAAACCGATGCCCTTCCCCTCGCAGAACTCGTCGATCCAGGCCTCGGCCGTGCGGCGGGGGGTGCGCAGGTGGTCGCCCGGGTCCTGCGCGAAGTATCCGGGATGCGTCTCATATCCCCATTCCACCGTCCCGTCGTCGGCGTCGAGGCGTCCGGTCAACACCTTCAGCAGCGTCGACTTGCCGATGCCGTTGGGGCCGACGATCGCCAGCCGGTCGCCGCGTCGAACCGCCAGGTCGGCGTCGTGCAGCACCCGGTTGTCCCCGAACGACTTCGACACCCCGCGCACGCTCACGACCTCCTGTCCGCTCGGCCGCCGCTGCCCGAAGCGGAACGTCGGATAGCGGCGCGAGCTGCGGGGGAGCTCCACCAGGCCCTCGGCCTTCTTCTCGATCATCCGCACGCGGCTCTGGGCCTGCCGCGCCTTCGAGGCCTTCGCGCGGAAGCGGTCCACGAACTTCCGATGATGCGCGATCTCGCGCTGCCGCACCGCGATCTCCTTCTCGCGGCGCTCGCGCTCGGCCGCCTTGAGACCGAGGAAGCGGGTGTAGTCACCCGGGTAGGCGAGCACGGTCTCGTAGTCAACGTCGAGCATGTGCGTGGCGACGTTGTCAAGGAAGCGGTGATCGTGGCTGATCACCACCGCGGGCCCGCGGAAGTCGCGCAGGAACTTCTCGAGCCAGCGGATCGAGAGGATGTCGAGGTGGTTGGTCGGCTCGTCCAGCAGCAGCGCGTCGGGAGCGCTCGCCAGCACCTGCGCCAGCAGCACCCGCAGCCTGAAGCCGCCCGAAAGCGTCGACAGCGGCTGCCGGTGCACCTTCGCAGACAGCCCCAGCCCCTCGAGAATCGCCGCTGCGCGGGACTCGGCCGTGTAGCCGTCGTGCCGCTGAATGACGTCTTCGAGTTCCGAAAAGCGGGCCGCGTCGAAGTGATCCGCCGACCGCGCGAGCACCTGCTCCATCTCGGTCGTCGCCCGCCACAGCTCCTCGTTCCCCATGAGCGCGACGTCGAGGATCTCCTCGTCCTCGTACAGGAACCGGTCCTGCCGCAGCACCCCGAGCCGCACCCGCCCCGGCACCGAAACCGACCCCTCGCTGGCATCCAGATCGCCCGCCAGGATGTTCAGAAGCGTCGTCTTTCCGGACCCGTTCGCGCCGACCAGCCCATAACGCTCTCCCGGGCTCAGCACGAAGTTCACGTCGCGAAAGAGCGTCCTGTCGCCGAATGACTTTGCGAGTCCGCTGACGGATATCATGGTCCGTCAAAGGTCGCCTGGCGCCGATTGGTCCGCCATATGAGGGCGCGCCCTCCGCCCCCGGACTACCCGAACGCCGGTTTGCGTTCGTCCGTCACCGCCTGCGGCGCATCAATCTGACCATCAGGGCCGCGACCAGAAGGAGCAATCCGACTGCGGCCACAAATTCTGGAGTTACCGGGCCCATTCGCTTCCGCCTTCCACGCTGCCGGTTGGGAGCAACCTTCAGGGATTCATCATGAGACTGGTCCGATTCCAGGTCCGAAAAGCCACCTGTCAAGCCCTATCGTGACAACATCATGATATCGCATTTCCGGTATACACTAATGGTAGCGGCTTGAGTCGCGTTTTCGGGCTCCGATTGGACACTACACTAATCATGTAGCGGCCGAGTGATCGTGGTTTTATCGTTTTAGTGGCGTCAAGTCGTGATTGATTCGTGACATGCAGGGCCGCAGATGCTCACCACCGCTCCTCGGCGCGTCCTTTCTCGCACGCGGGGTTCCTTCTAGGTTAGCAAACAAATGATTATCTCAACGCAATCGAAGTGCCGATCATTGAGTGGGAACAAAGTCCGGTGCAGAAGGGATTGACAATGAAGAGCTTGAATCGCTGGTTGGCGGTGGCGGCACTCGGTGCCTCGATCGGAACGGGCCCGGTGGCTGCGGCCGGACAGGAACTCCCTCCAGAGATCCAGGTGGACCTCTACATGGTGCGGGCAGACCGGCACATCCAGAACCAGGAATGGGTCGCCGCACTCGAAGCGCTGGATGTCGTCCTCGCGCTGCAGGCGGCCAACGACATGGAAACACCGGACGCGCTGTGGTTCCAGCACGCCGAGGTAGCGATGCAAGCCGGGTATCCGCAGACGGCCGTCGCGTCCCTGACGCGCTACCTGGTCGAGACGGGCCGGGAGGGCGAATACTACACCGCCGCGCTGAGGATGCTGGATGAGGCGGAGAGACGCGCCGCGGGCGATCCTCCATCGGCGGCACCACAGCCCGCCGAACCGCGGCCCGCCGCGCCACGGCCTGCCGCACCGCAGCCCGCCGCGCCACCGCCTGTCCCGCCCCCTTCCGCTGAAATCGCCGACCCCGCCGAGTCCGAGGACCGGTTCACGGTGCTGTTCCCCCTGATCGGCATGAACGCGTCGACCATGTCGTTCAGCAGCGGTGGAACGGTCGTTCCCGACGCATCGTACCTTAACGGTATATCGGGTGGGGGCGCGGTCGCGTTTCCGCTCCCGTTCCTGGACGGCATGTTCGACGTGCAGATAGGAGCGCACTACACGCAGAAGGGCACGCGCGTCACGCAGAGCACCCCCGAGGGCGCGACCGTGAGCGTCGACGTCGCTTTCCAGGGCCTCGACATCAGCGCGCTGGCCCGCGTCTCGCCGCCGCAGGTCGCCAATCTCCCGCAGCTTCCGTTCTACGCCCTGATCGGTCCCTACGCGTCGCTGGAGCTGGACTGCAGTGTCACCCTGGACGCGACCGCCGCGATAGGGCGCTTCACCACCAGTGACGCGTGCGCCAACGCGAGTCTGGACACGCAGCCCGTCGATTTCGGGCTCACCGGCGGTATCGGCATCGAGATGGGCTCGGGCACAACCCGCATCAATGTCGGAGCCCTGTACAGCTACGGGATCCAGGACATCGACAAGTATTCGAGCGAGACGGCCAGGCACAGGGTGCTGAACTTCTTCGCGGGGGTTGCGACGGGGTTCTGAGCGTTGACCGGCCCCGTCCCCTGCTGGATGGAATGTCTACTTTACTTAATGTAAAGCCGACCGTACATATTGGATCGGTGAAGCGGAGCATCCCAGTGTAAGACGGTCCCATACGGGCATGGAACCGCCTATCATTCCAGTTGTCCTGGATGAACTCGTCGAGCAACCGTGATGCCTTGCCGCTGGGCCCACCCTGCAGCACCGCAAGCGGCCACCGGGAGAACGCGTTGCTCACCGCCTCCAGGCTGCCGCACCGGGAATGCCGCGGCTGAACAGCATTTCCAGCCCCGGCCCGGCGGCCTGTCCCACCACTTCCGCCCCCGACCGCGTTGCGGACGCAGGATCCCGCAGAATGGCGCGCACCTGTCCATTGCGGGGATTGCGGAGGATGACCATCGGCTCGTTGCTGTCCGCGTCGAGGGTTGCTGATCCACCAGGGCCGGTGAGGGTGATGCTCGCAAGGTTGCCCTCCCATGCGGATCGTACCGGCAGCACGAAGGCAAAGGACGAACTCCCGTCGCCATCGGCGTCCTGGGGCATGGCGAAGGTGAAAGAGAAAAGCCGGGAACCATCCCTGGCGTGTCCCGCGATCCGATGCGCGCCCGTGGACTCTGGAAGCGCCGACGGGGCCTCCAGGACGAAGGTTGGTTCCAGGTAGGGCACGCTGTCGGTGCGAATGCCGCCCCAGAGCAGCAGTGACCGTGCGGTGGAAGCTGCAACGGCACGACCCGCGTGTGCACCCTCGTCGAACAACCGGTACCGAAGCGCGTTCGTGAACGAGAAGTCGCTGATCCACCGCGGGTTACAATAGGACATCAGGTCACGTCCTTCACTCGGGTGGACCAGTCTTCCGCCGTCGCGGAGGTCGTAACCCCAGGCGCCCGTGGACCCGTCCGCATACGGGTAGGAGGGATCCGGTCCGCCGGCTCCGCCGCACGGTGCGTGGAAGAGACTCATGTTGTGACCGAGTTCGTGGGCGATGACGATTGGAAACGGAATCGCGAAGCTCACCCGGTCACCGATATACGCAATGCCCGCAGCGCCCGTGACGGGCCGTGCCATCATGCCCATGTAGTGACCCGTCCCGCGGCCCTCCATGGCGCGAATGGCCTGGGCGTTGCGACGCAGGTCAAACGCGTTGTTGCTCGAGCTCAGAACCGGTTCGTGCGCCGTCACGTCCAGGGCGCCTACCGGAAGCAGAATCCGCGTCTCTTCGAGCATCTCGTGGTTTTCGGGGTCTGCCGCCACCGCGTCCACCAGGCTCACGATCGAAGAATCCTGGGTCTCGCTCCAGATGAACGGGATCAGGGTCAGGTCGAACAGCGGCATGGCGCGAACGTCCACCGCCAGCTGTCCGGTCGCCGGAATCCGCCTCGTGATCCCCAGGTCGTCGTCCAGCGTCCCTTCCGGGTCGACCTCGATCACCATCTCGAGCCCGGGTTGGATCACTTCCCCCGGAATCTCGGCGTTCGCCGACTGCGAGAGACTGCTCTCGTCCAACTCCGTCGGGATCGGCGCTGACTTGCCGGGTATGTATTCCACGTGCGTCTCCCGACCGGCGACGAAGAATCGGGCCCGCATCGCCGGAATGCCTGCGGTGGTCGCCTTCCGGGCCGTCGGAAACACCCTGAGCAACGCCCGCTCGCCCGCCACCAGCGGAACCGGGAACTCTCGCGACTGCACCGCCTGGGTCAGGTACGCCAGGGTCGGGGTTCTCTCGATACACGGCTTGATCCTGCGTTTGTGTACTCGCGCAATCCATGTCTGTACATCCGGATCGGGAGGCACACAGAGATCCGTGCCCTCGGCCAGGAGACCCTCGAGCTGGCGGAGCCCGGTTATCCCCGATGGAAGGGGTCCCGCCATACCGGTGTTGTTGGTGAGCGCCAGCTGCTTCAGGCTGGACATGCCGCCCAGCTCAGCGGGCACCGGGCCCCGCAAGTTGTTGTTCGCAAGGAGCAACTCTTCCAGAGTGGTGAGGCTGCCAAGCGCCCCGGGCATCTGGCCACTTATCTCATTGTCGTGAAGCCACATGATTCTGACATTGGCAAGCTCGCCCAACGCGGGCGGGATGGGACCGTCCAGGTTGTTGTCGTCGAGGAACAATCGCTCCAGGTTCGCAAGCTCACCCAACGTCGGCGGTATGGGACCGTCCAGGTTGTTCCCTGAGAGTGACAACACCTCCAGGCTCTCAAGCGCTCCTAGCTCAGGCGGGATATCACCCGACAGGTCGCCCGCGTAAGCGGCCCACATCTGGGTCAGACGGGAGAGGTTCCCCAGTTCGGGAGGTATTGCTCCGGTCAGGCTGTTGCTCTGAAGGACGAGGTCATTCAGGTGGGCCAGGTTCCCCAACTCCGCGGGGATCGGCCCGGTGAGTGCATTGTTGCCGAGCCACAGCGCCTCCAGCTCTGCCAGGTCGCCGAGTGCCGGGGGAATCGTACCCGTGAGTGAGTTGAGGAACAGATCCAGGTATGCGAGGTTGCTCAAATCGCCGAGCTCCGGGGGGATGCTCCCCGTCAGCTCGCTGTTGCCCCGTATTTGCAGGTAGACCAGGCTCGACAGGTCGCCGAGTTCCGGGGGGATCGTCCCCTTCAGGTTGTTCTCGATCATCTCCAGGCGGGAGACTTCCTGTTGACCGTTCACTCCGACCCCGTGCCACTCCCCCAACGGCGCATCGGTCAGCCAGTTCTGGCTGTTCGTCCAATCCGGTCCGCCGGTTGAGTGGTGGAACACCTCCAGAATCTCGCGATCCGTCAGCGGCCCGCATTCGCCGGTGCCAACGTGAGAACCAATGGTGTTCAGCCACGCCTGGAAAGAAGTGTCACCGGGGGCACAAAGGCCCGTCTCCGAGTAGTGCAGCACGCGAAGGGAAAGCCTGGTCAGCGAGAGCGGGAGGCGACCGGAGAGTTCTGCGTTTCCACCGATTCTCAGTTCCGTCATGAGTTTCATGTCGCCCAGGTTCAACGGGAGCCGTCCGGCCAAACCGTTTCCGGTCAAATCGAGTTCCGTCACCTTGCCCAGGGAATCCGCGCTGACACCGTGCCACTCCTCCACACCGCCGTCGACCAACCACCCTGCGGATTCGGTCCACGCCGAGCCGCTTGCGAGTTCGTACAGCGACTTCAGCACAGCCACGTCGGCCGCGTTGCAGAAGAGGGTGTCCGGGTCCTGATCCCGGCGTTCGATTGCCCGCAGCCATGCCACGAAAGCGGAGCTGCCGGGCACGCATAACTCCTCGTTGCCCCCGACGTAGAAGCGATGAAGCCTGTCAAGTCGCAAAAAGGTCTGTGGGATCGTGCCGGTGAGTGCGTTCCAATTGAGGTAGAGTTCCCTAAGCTGGCCCAGGTTCCCGAGTCTGGGCGGGATGTTGCCGGACAGGTCATTCCCGAAGAGGCTGAGGTGTGACAAATCCACGAGGTCGCCGAGTTCCGATGGAATGGGACCTGAAAGCTGGTTATCGCCGAAGGAGAGGTACTCCAGGTTCTTGAGGTCGCCGAGTTCGGACGGAATTGAACCCGTCAGACTGTTGGCGTAGAAATCCAGCCTGCGCAGGCTGGTAAGGCTTGCGATTGTGGGCGGGATCGGACCGCTCAAGCCATGGGGGATCCATTCGCGCGCTTCCTGGTCCCACTGGCCTCCGAGATCAAGACCCGTGACGCGGCCGTAGGCATCGGTGTCCACCCCATGCCAATCGCCCAGCGGCGCATCGGTCAGCCAGTTCTCGTTGTTGACCCAGTTGGGGCCATCGGTTGCGTCGTAGAGTGCCACCAGGGCCGCGCGGTCCAGGTTCTCCACGGTGATCTCGGCGACGCCCACGGCGTTGCCCGCCGTCGCCCTGGCCCTCGTCATTCCTTCGGCTATTGCCTGCACGAGCCCCGTGCTGTCCACGCTGGCGATTCCGACATCGCTCGACGACCACGCCAGGGCCGCACCGCTTACCCGATGGCCGTTCTCGTCGAACGCTTCGGCCTCCAGGCGCAGCGTGTCCCCCGGTGCGATCGTGGCCTCGGCTGGCGAGACCATCAACGCGCTCACAACCTGCGCCACCGTCACCGCAGCCGTCCCTGACGCCTGACCCGCCGACGCCGTGATCGTCGCACGTCCGTTCGCCGTCGCCGTGACCAGCCCCGAAGCATCCACCGGCGCGACCGACACGTCGCTGCTTGCCCACCCGACCGCCGCCCCCGCCATCACCTGCCCATACTGGTCGCGCACCTCGGCGGTGAACCGGGTCGTTTCTCCGAGGGCGGACATTGCGCTCGAACTCGGCCTGACCAACACCGTGGTAGCAACGGGAGCGGGGGGCGTAGGAGCGGGCTCGACAGCGCCATCCCCGCAGGACAGAACCGGCATGGCGATCCCGCCGACGGCGATGGCCGTGATCGCGACGCTCGCCCCAGTCCGCCCCCGCCTATCGCTGCCGCAACTCCAGCGACCGTACCTGCGGCGCATCCATGCCTCTTGGCGTGATTATGTCGTGATAGTCAATCCATGTGCGTGACATTATCGTGCCAAACGAACAGCCGGCAAGGATGATCGAACGACTCGGCGTCCGGCACTCGGCAACCCCGTGCTGGCGCCAGGCCCGCGTCCTCCCTCACCCCGTCCCCGGCGGCCGCAGCGCGTTCCACCGCTCGATGAACCGCACCGCCGCGTCCACGAACCGCTCCGTCGTCACCCTCCCGCGCTCGGCCGTCCCCTCGGACGGATCCCGCACGCCCCACACGCCCGTGCTCGACAACTCGGCCGACGACGTGCCCTTACCCGTCGACTCGTCCTTCAGCCCTTCGGCCAGGAACACCGACAGCGCCGTGGGATCGCCCGCCAGCACCTCGGGCACCATCGCCTCCAGGTGCGCGGGCATGGTGAGCTCGGCCGGGTAGGCCGCGTCCAGGTCCACCAGTTCAGGGATCAGGTACAGGGAATTCGAGGTCTCGCCGGTGCCGCCGTGCCGGTCGAGAACGGGCGCCGTCTGCCCGCCCGCGTCCGCACCCGCACCCGCAGCACCCGCATCCGCGCCCGGCCCCCGCTCCGTCAGCGGTCCCGCGACCGCCCCCAGATCCACCGCGATCCCCGCCGTCTCCTGGTTGATCCGGTCCACGATGAACGTCGTGATCGCGCGATTCCCCCCGTGGGCGTTCAGGATCAGGAAGCGCTTGAAACCGTGCCGGATCAGGCTCTTCGCGGCCTCGACGTACACCTCCTGGATCAGGGTCGAGGGCAGCGTGACCGTCCCCGCGAACCCCATGTGGTACGGCGACTGCCCGGGCAGCAGGATCGGCGCCACGAGCACGTCGGTCCGGTACGCGACCCGCTTCGCGCGCTCCACGCCGTTCAGGTGGTCGGTCCCGATCGGCAGATGCGTCCCGTGCTGCTCGAGCGCCCCCACCGGAATGATCACCATGTCCGTGCGCGTAAACAGATCCTCGACCTCGGGCCGCGTCATGTGCGGCAAGTAGTTGCGCACCTTGGCGATTGGCGGCGGTTCCGTGGCCGAGGCGGGGTCCGTGCCCTGGGCGGAGGTGGAGGAGGGGATGAGGACGGCGGTGGCTGTCACGGCGGCCACAGTGGCAAAGCGAAGCATGACGGCATCCTTGCGGTGCGGGTGGAGGGTGGGGGTGACTTCCCTGCCAACCTAACGCGCGTGGCCGCGCTCTGCGGGCGGCTGCGGCAGCTTGAGCGATGGTGCTTGCGGCTGCCCGGTCTCGCGTCGGCTGAAGCTCGCGAGCTTTGCACGTTTCGGGGTGTCAGACTGTCTTTAAGCAGGAGGGTGAATCTTTTGCGGATGAGCAGGCCACGGAGAGCGACGCAATGGTGAAGGGCGTAACGATGGCCATGGTGGGCGGCGAACCGACACTGGTGTTCTGGCGCGTCGAGGATTTCGGCAGGGCGATGCGGGCGAGCCGGGACACGGGTTTGCCGTTTACCAGCCCCCCGAAGGTCGCGGACGAGATCATTGAGCGCATCCGGCGAGTGCTCACGGAGGATGACCCGGAGCTCGAGGAGGGCACGTAGGCATCGAACCCTTCGAGTCCAATGCATTGACACCGCCAACGGTCCCGATGAGACTATAGCGTCTCATTTCATAACGATGGCGTATCACCATGGCGTTGGCGACAAGAGAAAGGATCCTCGAGGCGGCGGGCACGGCGCTGTTGCGGAATCCGAACGCTACAGTTGACCACATCGCGGCCGAGGCGCGGGTTGGGCGGGCGACGGTGTTCCGTCACTTCGGGAGCCGCGCGGGGCTGCTCAGGGCGCTGGCCAGTCGAGCCATAGCCGAGACGGACCGGGTGACCCGGCAGGCCGCGGCACATGCCTGTACCGCCACCGATGCGCTGCGGCTGGTGACGCGGGCCGTTGTCGGCGCCGGCGAGTTCTTTCGTTTCCTGGACTCGGCCGCCGAGCTCCAGGACGAGCCGGAGATCGCCGCGGCCTACCGGCGGCAGATCTCCGAGCTGACTGACCTGGTCGGAGCCGCTAGGCGGGAGGGCTTCATTCGACCGGAGGTCCCGACCGCCTGGGTGGTGGCGAGTATCGATGGCTTGATATGGGCCGCGTCCCGAGCCGTCGGCGATGGGGAACTCGGTGTGGTTCAGGCACAGGATCTCGTCTGGGAGACCATCGCGAACGGGCTTTCGACCGAGAGAACGAGGACATGACCATGCCGAACGGACGGAATCGACTGCCCTTTCCGGCTCAGTTGCTGACGACCGCGATCATTGTGGCCGCCCTGGTCGGGGCCGCCCGCCTGGTGAGTTCCGAAGAAGACTCCGAGGCGTTCGACGAGGCGGCGGAGCAGACGCGGTTTCAGCTGGAAGGAGCCGCCCGTGGTGTTGTATCACCCGACACGGCGGACCATGAGACCCGGGTGCCGGCCGAGAGGCAAGAGCCATGATCGACACAATCTCCAGGGCGCTCAACTGGGACGCGGTTCTGGGCTGGTTCCAAGTACTGAACGACCTGAGCATCGTGTACGTGGTCATCCCATTCTTTCTCTTCGAACTCATTCGCTATGCGTTTCTGAAGCGTCTGAGCTTCGACGTCATCGGCGACTCGGTGGCGAACGTGATCACCTTCGTGTGCTTCGTGGCCATTGAGTACGCGCTCGGGATTCTCTTTGTAACGAAGCTCTACTTCTGGATCTACGAGAACTTCAGCCTGGCGCACCTGTCGCTGAACTGGGTCACGATCGTGACCTGTGTCCTGCTGGCCGATCTCGCGTACTACTGGGATCACCGCATGATGCACCGGGTCGGGGTGGGATGGGCCACGCACACCGTGCATCACAGTTCGCCTCACTTCAACATGTCGGTGGCCTACCGCTTCGGCCCCCTCGACGCGGTGTTCCCGCTCCTCTTCTCCTTCCCCATCGTCATGCTGGGCTATCACCCGATCCTGGTGCTGCTGTCGGAGGTCCTCGTCCAGCAGTTCCAGGCGATCCTGCACACGGAGGCGATCCGTAAGCTGCCGCGACCGGTCGAGTTCCTCTTCAACACACCCTCCCATCACAGGGTACACCACGGTTCGAACCGGCAGTACTGGGACAAGAACTACGCGGGCATGCTCATCATCTGGGATCGCATGTTCGGGACCTTCGAACCGGAGGTCGAGCGTGTGGCGTACGGCATCGACCAGCCGATCAACTCGAACAACCCCTTTACCGTGTTCCTGCACGGGATCCGGCGCATGATCGCGAAGATCGTCCGCACGAAGGGTGTCAGGAACAGGCTGAAGGTACTGGTGAAGCCGCCGGATTGGAGTGCGTCGGAGTAGGGGGCGACCCGTAATGAGGTCGTGGATGGAACACGTCTGTCGAATGCCTCGCCCGCTCCCAGAGTGCAACGTTTTCGGGTCTGGGGCGGTTAAACAGGTATGGATAGCCCAGTAAGCGGACGCCCAGCCCTTTTTACCCTCGCGCTGGCCTTTGCGGCGGGCGCCTGCTCCGACGTGCCGGACGACACTCTGGACACCGATCGTCCCCTGACCGCGGAGTTCGTCGAGGTCTTCAGGGTGGGAGACATGGATCCGCCCGATTGGGCTCAGTTCGGGACACCTCCGAGCCTGGGGTTCGACGACGGCGGCAACCTGTTCGTCCTGAACCCCGATGTCCCGGTGGTCGCCGTTCTCAACCGCGATGGCGGACTCGTCCGCACGCTGGGGCGGCGAGGCGAGGGCCCCGGGGAGTTCAGCGGCCCCGACGACATCTACGTCTGGAGGGACGGCGCGGTGGCCGTGGCGGACCGCGGAAACGGCACCTATGTCGTGTTCGCCCCCGATGGCTCCTTCGAACGTCAGGTAAACATGTCGGCGGGCAATGTCGCGGACTATGGAATGATGGCGTTCCGGAGCGGTGCCAGGCCGGATCCCGATGCCGTCGCACTGGTGGCGCGCGGCATGAGCAACGTCGTTCAGGAGATGTTCCGACAGATCGAATCGCCCAACCGCACCATCGGCCCGCGCGGCCTGGAGCGGTTGACCCTGGGATCGACGGGCACCACCGCCGAGCCCATCGTCCAGGCGGGCGAGGTACGGGCACGGGCGCCCGGTGAGGAGGCATCCGGTGCGACGGACGAGCCGAGAAGGTTCGACCCTGCCCTGCTCTTCGACGTGCTGCCCGACGGGTCGGTGGCCTATTCCGATTCCGCCGGCTATTCGATCAAGCTCGTTACGGGCGACGGTGCACCCATCGGCACCATCTCAAGACCCATCAATCCCGAGCCGGTGACCCCCGAGGTCGAGACGACCGTGCGGGATTCCGCGATGGCGACCTTCGAGCGCCTCTACGGTGACCCCACCAATCCGCAGGGACCGGACCAGGCGCCGCCGGAGTACATGGCACAGATGGTCGCGCAGATGCGCGCCGACATCGAGGGCATGCAGTTCAACCACGAGATACCCGTCGTCGTTTCCCTCAGGGCCACATGGGAGGGCGGGCTCTGGGTACGGCGCCGGCGCGAAGGCGACCCCTGGGAGGGAGCGGTCGGCGTGATCGACGTCTGGAATCCCGACGGACGCTACGTCGGGACTCTGCCACCGGGCGATCCGCCCACGCCGGACGCCTTCGGCCCCGATGGCCTTGCCGCGTGGGTCGAGCTGGACGAGCTGGACGTGCCGACGATCGTCGTGGGGAGGTTGCCGCCCGGGGTGAGGTGACGGGGACACCACGGTCCCGCCCGTCGATTCAGCGCCGCTGATCCACCTCGTCCGGAATACCCCGGCTGAACAGCACCTCCGTGCCCGGCTCACCGCCGTCCAGCGCCATCGCGGCCGCCTCCGGCCCTCGCAGGAACGCCCTGACCTGGCCGGTGACCGGGTCCCGCAGAATGGTCATGGGCGAGTCGGTCGTCCGGTCGAGCATGGCCGATCCGCCGTCTCCGACCAGCGAGATGCTGGCCAGCGTACCCGTCCACGTTACCGGCACGGTGAGGACGAAACTCGATCGTCCATCATCCAGGTCGAGGATCTCGGGCATGTCGAAGGTGAGCGAGAACGCCGAGCCGCCATCGGCGGTCCTGCCGCGGAGCCGGAACCCGCTGCCCGGGGGCGGCAGCGATGGCGCCGCATCGACGACGAAGGCCGGATCCAGGAACGGGTCACCGGCGGAGTCCAGCCCACCCCAGACCAGGACCGTGCGGGTCGGCGCCGTGCTGGTGGCGGCCCCCGATTCGGCGTCCAGCCGGTGGCGAAGGGCGTTCGAGTAGTGGTAGTCGCTGATCCAGCCGCCGCGGCAATAGGACATGATGTCCGGAGCGTACGGCGTGATCAGCCTCTCCTGGGCCACATCATAGCCCCACGACCCGATCCGGCCGTTGCGGTCGGGGAATAGCGGGTCCGGCCCTCCCGCGCCTCCGCACGGCGCATGGTACAGGCCCATGTTGTGCCCGAGCTCGTGGGCAACGGTGAATGGAGCCGGCGTCGAGAAGCTCGCCCACGAGCGGATTCCTGCCGCCACCCCGAGAAGGCCCCTCGGAATCGGTGAGAGCATTCCCATCCAGTAGCCCGATCCACCCTCCATATGCCTTATCGCTCCGACCTCGCGGAGCACGGCTATGCCGTTGGTGGTCGAGGTGACGACCGGATCGTGCCGCCGGACGTCGATGTCTCCGATCGGGAGCAGGCTCCGCGTGCTGGAAAGCATCTCGCTGCCCTCCGGATCGTTCGCCATGTCGGCCGTGATGTCCAGAATCGCCGAATCGGGTCTCGCGTCGTACAGGAACGGGACCACCGTCAGACGGAAGTCGGGCATCTCGCGGACGTCCACGGCCATCCGGCCGGTCTCCGGAATCCTGTCCACGATCCCCAGGCCGGCATCGAGGATGCCGGTCGGGTCGACTTCGACCACCATCTCCAGGCCGTCCCTGATCACGTGGCCCGGGATCTCGGCGTTCGCCGACCGGGACAGCGCGCTTTCGTCGATTTCGGTTGGAATCGGCCCGTCGCCACCCGCGATCTCCACCACGTGCGCTTCGGTGCCTCCCCGGTAGAAGGTGGCGCGCACCGGGGGAATCCGCTGCCCGTTCGCCCGGGGCGAGGAGACGAACACCCGCAGCAGGGCCGGACGGCCCGCGATCAGGGGCACCGGGAACTCCCGCGACTGGATCGTCTGGGTCAGATAGACCGCCGCACCGCCACTGTCGCAACGCGCGACTCGCTGGAACTCGACCCCGTTCAACCACGCCATCAGCTCCGGATCGGCCGGTGCGCAGAGATCCGTGCCTCCCGCCTTGAACTCCTCGAGTTCAGCCAGCGCCTTCAGGCTCGCTGGAATGGGACCCGAGAGGCCGGCGTTGCTGCCCAGCCAGAGGTCTTTCAGCGCAGTCAAACCCGCCAGCTCCGGTGGGAGTGGGCCGGCCAGATCGTTGCCGTAGATGTACAACCTTTCCAGGCTGCGCATGCTTCCCATGGCGGGCGGAATGGTTCCCGTCAGAGCATTCCTGCTGAGCCACAGAACCTTGAGATTGACCAGATTGCCCAATTCGCGCGGGATGTGTCCGGTCAACTGGTTGCGCTGCATGTACAGGTACTCGAGGCTGGTGAGATTCCCCAGTTCGACCGGGATACCACCGGTCAGCTCGTTGTTCTGCAGACGCAGTAAGGCAAGGTTGGACAGAGAACCCAGCTCCCTGGGAATCGGTCCGCTCAGGTCGTTGTCACCAATGTCGAGGTACTCGAGATTGACCAGGCGACCGAGTTCTGCGGGCAAGGGGCCCGCAAGGCCGCTGTACCTGAGCGACAGGCTCGTGAGTCCCGTCAGCCTTCCGATCTCCGGGGGCAGGCCGCCGGCGAGGCCGACTCTGAACATGTACAGTTCCTGCAACTCGGAAAGTCCGAAGAATTCCGGGGGAATCGGTCCGGTGAGGCCATAGTTGCCGCTGAGTTCCAGTACCCTCAGGTGGGGCAGGTCGCCCAGCGCCGATGGGATGGCGCCCTGGACTGCGTTGTATCCCAGCGACAGATGCGTGACGTGGCCGCTGCGATCCGTGGTAACGCCCAGCCATTCACCGATGGGCGCGTTCGTCATCCAGTTGTCGTTGCGGGTCCAGTTGGGGCCGTTGGTGCTCGTGTAAAGGGCGATCAGGGCCTCCCGTTCCGACTCGGGAGTGCAATTCGTTTCCGTCCCATCGTGCTGGTCCACGGTCCGCAGCCATTCCTGGAACTCCGAATCGTGGGGCACGCACAGCTGTGTATCCGCATACCGAAACACCTCGAGCGGCAACTCCGTCAGCGACCTGGGAAGCTCGCCCGTCAGCCGGTTTCCGCCCACATCCAGCCTCCGGAGCGCGGATAGCTCGCCCACCACCTCCGGCAACATTCCGGAAAGCCCGTTTTCGCCGAGGTCCAGGGTCGACACCCGGCCGATCGAGTCGGTCTCCACCCCGGACCATTCGTCCAGCACCGCGTCGCCGAGCCACCCGTTCGAATCGATCCACCCGCTGCCACCCGTCGCTTCAAACAGCTCTTCCAGGGCCATTCGGTCCGCACCCGCGCAGTTCAGGCCGATCACCTGTGAGACCCCCGCAGCCCATTCCGTGAATGCGGCGGTCCCCGGGATGCACAGCCCTTGATTGCCGCCGAAATCGAATGCGCGCAGGTGCTCGAGCTCCAGGAAACTCTCCGGGATGAACCCGGTGAGGCGGTTGTCCTGGAGGTACAGGCCGGCGAGTTGCGTCAGGTCTCCGAGCCGGGTGGGAATCGGTCCCCTGAGTTCGTTGTCCGAAAGCCAGAGGTGCTGCAGTTCGGTCAGGTCTCCGAGTTCGGGAGGAAGCGTGCCTGTCAGACCGTTGCCGGGCAGCGTCAGCCACACTATCCGGCCGGCGCTGTCGGTAACCACGCCGTGCCAGTCGCTGAGCGGCGCATCGGTCAGCCAGTTGTCCCGCTGCACCCACTCCGGGCCTTCGGTGGCGTTGAAGAGCGCCTCGATGGCGGCTCGATCCCTGGCAGCGGCCGCGGTCTCGGACAACGGCTCCGTCATGCCGTCGTTGCAACCGGCGCTTGCGAGGCACAGAGTCAGCTTCGCCGCCGCGCAAAACACGGGCCTGGGGGAACTGCGTGCATTCACACACTCGGACTTGAAGTCCCGGGTCGATGCGCGTCTCAAGTGCATAAGAACGCTCCTTGAGTCCAGATTGACATGCGCTAGCGTTAATGATAGTGGCTGTTACATGGCTGTAGTGTGGCTGACTTGGCTAGTTGCATGGCGTTAGGGTGGCGCTCCCGCTCGTTACACCGGGCCGGGCCGCCTCGTCGCACGGCGACAGGCCACCGCCGACCCGCTGCCGCTCGACCACGGGCTCAATGACCACCATGAATAGCTCCGGCGACGGCGGCGTATTCCTCTGAAAACGGGACCGTTCCCATAAAACCCCGACGAGGGAGGACCTCATGACCGCCAAGACCCTGTCGACCGCCTCGCTCTTCGTTTTCGCCACCGCCCTCCCCGCCGCCCGACCTCTACCGGCCCAGGAGGTCATCGACCTCACCGCTCGTGACCAGCGCCTGGACGCCCACTTCGAGGAAGTGTTCCGCATCGGTGTGCTGGAGGGCGAAGACTGGGAGATGTTCGGCACCGTCATGCACGTCGAGTTCGATGAGAACGGGAATCTCTACGTCGTGGACGGTGGCGGCGGAATGTCCCTTGGAGATGGGACCCGGGTGTTCGGACTGGGCTCGGCAGGCACGCGCGTGCTGGTGTTCGACTCATCCGGCAACTTCCTGCGCCAATTCGGCACCTCCGGTGAGGGGCCCGGCGAGTTCAACGTGCCGGCGGGGTTCGCGATCATGCGGGACGGCACCACAATCGTGAGCGACTTCGGACATCGCGCCTATCAGCTCTTCGACGCCAACGGAGGTTTCCTGCGCATGGTACTGGGGAGCGATGGTGGCGGCCCGGGTGGGATGGCGCGCGACCTGCTGGCCGATCCGCGCGGAAACGCCGTGTTCACCGGCAGCTTCGGAAGAGGCGTTGCAATGATCGGCGACGCAGGACCGCCAACGTCCCGCCCAATCACCCGGCTCGGACTTGGTGGCGAGGAGGTCCAGACCGATACCGTCGTCGAGGCGTGGCTTCCTCCCCGCGCGGAGGCTGATCTCAAACTGCCCGGGAACATCGGCATCCCCACGGGTGACAGGGCAACGCTGGCCAATGCCATGAGCGGCATTTCGCAACCTTCCATCTTCGAGCCGCCGCTGCTGGCGGGCGTGTTGCCGAACGGAGGCATCGTCTACGCCGACTCATCGGCCTACACCCTGAAGGTCACCCGTCCGGATGCCGGTGAAGTGACGAGGATCATTCGGCGCCCCATCCGGCCCGAACCGGTCACGCCGCGAATCGAGAAGGAGCATCGCGAGAAGCAGGAGCGCGACGAGCGGGAGGCCGCACAAGGCGGGGGCTCAGGTGGGCCCATCCAGATACGACTCTTCACCCCGGGCGGCCGCGATCCCGGCGCACTGAACCCCACGATGCCCCTCGATATGCCTGAGCCGACCTACTATCCCGAGCTTTCCGTGTTGCGCGACCTCTCCACGACCTGGGACGGCAGCATCTGGGTGCGCCGCCGCGGCGACGAACCGGAGAGCGACGGGCCCATCGACATCGTTACCTCTGGAGCGCGCTACGTCGGTACCTTCCCGAAAGACTCCACCGAGATGCCTGACGCCTTCGGGCCGGACGGCATGGCCGCGTTCATCGAGCTCGACGAATTGGAGGTAGCCAGGGTGGTGGTGCGGAAGCTGCCCGCGGCTGTACGCTGAGCGGGGGTATGATGTCCGAGTCCAACCCAGACAGGATTGCGGCAGATTCGACCGCGGACGGCGGGTTTTGCCCGAATTGCGGACGGGAGCGCACTGAGGACTTCTGCCCCCAGTGCGGGCAGAACGACCGTGACTACGCCCGTGCAATCGGGTCGGTTGCGGGTGAGTTCGTGCGCGAGACATTCGAAGTCGACTCGCGGCTAATCCGCACCTTGAAGCTGCTTCTCTTCAAGCCCGGACGCCTCACGATCGAGTTCTCCCGGAATCGCCGGGCCAGCTACATGTCTCCGGTCAGGCTATACATCTTCGCCAGCTTCCTGTTCTTTCTCGTGCTTTCCCTGTCGGGCACGCTCGATTCGCCGGAGATAACTCTTCGCGCTTCAAGTGACCAGGAGTTGGTTGAGAGCCAGGGCCCGGCCGACGCAAGCGGCGAGCGCGTCGAGGCCTTCATGGCGGAGCTGCCCGAAGAGTACAGGGGTAAGGCGCGGGAACTCCTCGATCGGCCTGACGGCGATCCAATGAAGGAAGGGCTACTCGGCTTCGTCGCGACGGAGACCCCGGCCGAGATGAACCCTATCGAGAGGTTCTTCCTCTTCACGGCGATCGACCTGTTTCACAATCCCTCGCTCATCGGCGAGCGGATCCTTGGCAACCTGCCCATCGCGATGTTCTTCCTGCTGCCGTTGTATGCCCTGATACTGGCGGCCTTCTACTCTGGAAGGGGACGCTTCCTTGTCGAGCACCTGGTGTTCGCGATCCATGTCCAGACTTTCGTCTTCATCGCCTACACGGTGTCGCTGCTGCTTCCAAGGGGAGGGCCGATCGGCTTGATCAGCCTCGGTTTCCTCCTGGTTCAGTATCCGTATTTCGTGATCGCCCTGAGGCGCTACTATGGCGACGGCTGGATAAAGACGGTGGCCAAGTCGATCGGCATGCTTGTTCTCTACTCGGTTGTGTCCGGCCCTGCATTCCTGGTTTCCGTGTTCGTAACCGGTTAGTGCGGATCGCGACTGCCCTGTAATTGGAGTGTGTCTGAGTAGGCGAGGCCCGCTTCGTTCAGCGGACGGCCGCGGGTAGCCGTTGGTCCTTCCAGACTCGTGAAATGTAATATCGATATTACATATTGTAAGGCACACATGACACGATGGCTCGGTCCGGCCTGGATCCCCGCGGACAATCGGTCCCATCCAAGCCATGGATGCGCCCGCGATTCGGATCCACCGGTGGAGGGGCTGGTTCGAGCACTAGCGCCGCGCCGCGCCCGTCTTGTGGACTTCGCGTCCTTGAGCCGCCTTCCGGCGGAATACGTGACGTCCCAGCAGGCGCCACGGTACGGGGACATGCTGTGGGAGTGCCGGCTGCGCACTGGCGCGGTGCTGCTGATCGTGATCGAGTTTCAGTCCACCGTGGACCACGACATGCCGCTGCGGCTATTCGAGTACACCGCTCGGGCGCTGCGCGAGTGGGCGCGGCCGAGCGGGCTGGGAGCGGGTGACAGGATCCCGCTCGTTCTCCCCCTCCTGGTTTGGCCATGGACCTCCAGGGCGACCGGGCAGCGCATCTGGAGGCGGCCAGGACCATGAGGGAGTAATGGAGATGATCAAGCCGAACGGGCACTGGGCCTCGTTCTGGTACGAGGACGGGGAGAAGAAGGGCATCGAGAAGGGCATCGAGAAGGGCCGGACCCAAGGCATCGAAGAAGGCCGAGTGATGCTCTTGCGGCGGCTGGTCGGTCGGAAATTCGGGGCCGATGCCGTTGGTGAGTTGTTCGAGGCCCCAGACCGTCTTCTGGATCAGGACCAGATCGACGCGCTCGCAAATGCGGTGATCGACTGCGACACGGTCGACGAGCTTCTTGCGCGGGTGGGCGACGGGGTACGAGCGGAGTAGTCTGTCTCGCGATTGGATCGTTCCAGTCCGAATTCCTCGCACGCGAGGCCAATGCTCAACAACCTGCTGATGACGGTGGCCAAGAGAGCACGGGTGAAAATGGCGGACAGGCAGATCGACAGCGGCGCGACGACTGGCTACGAGGCCGAGGTGTGGGCGTGAGCATCGACACCACCTTCCTGCGCCGTTGCAACGCGTCGCCCGAACGAGCGGTCGAGGGAACCCCCTGGTTTGCCAGCAACCGCCAGGCGGGTTCGACTCGTCAGACGTGCCGGCCAGAGGAATCGCCGACCAGTTTTCCGGTCTATGAGCCCCTGTCCGCTGGTGCAGGGGTACCCGAGAGGCGTCCGCTAGCGTTGGCGAGTCAAGATCTGGACCCATCCTTCGCGCCAGACTGCGTCCTCCACGAAGGGGTTCGTTAGCACCCCCAGCTGAACGGAGCGCGGCACGGGGGCATCAGCCAACTCGGCACCACGGGCGGAGAATCGGTTGCGACGGGGCTCAACCGCACCTAGCGGGACCAGCCAGACCGGTGTAGTCGTCGATCCTGTTTACTGCCGGTGAGCTATGCCCCACCCCACGCCACCACCCCCCGACACACAAACAGTGCCGGATTAAACAGAGACGCAGCCCGCGGA
>VXQO01000142.1 GCA_009838975.1 Gemmatimonadota bacterium
GCGGCTTCTGTCCTTATTCTCTCGCTCCTCTGCGGGGGGGGGGGGGGGGGGGGGGCCCCCCCCCCCCCCCCCCCCCCCCCCCCCCCAGCTCCGCACGAGAAGCGAATCGTCCTGCGGTCTAGCCTCTCCGGCTGACCTCGATCTTGCGGCTCAGCGCCTCGTCGGCCTTCGGCAGCCGCACCATCAGCAGGCCGTTGTCGAACTCGGCCGTGATGCCGTCCGCGCGAACCGTGCGCGGCAGCGTGAAGGACCGGCGGAAGAAGCCGAAGCTGCGCTCGACGAGGTGGAACTTGCCGTTCTCGCCCTCGTCACGGGACTCGGTCTTCTCGCCCGAGATCGTGAGCACGTTGTTCTCCAGGTTGATCTCGACCGCGTCCTCGGTCATCCCGGGAAGCTCGGCGGTCAGAAGGATCTCGTCGTTCTTCTCCTCGACGCTGACGGCCGGAACCCAGTTGGCACCGTAGGTCAGATTGCCGAAGGCGGAGTCGCCGAAGATCCGACTCATCCGGTTGGCCAGGACATCGAGGTCGTTCCAGGGGGTGGACCGATTGGTGTGCCTGATCAGTGACATCGCGCTACTCCTTTCGTTGAGTAGGTGTGGTGTTGTTTCAGCCCCTTTGGGCCGGCCTCGCGCTGTGGCAGGATCCGTGCCACCAGAAACCTGCCAAAATGGCAGAAGTCGTTGGGGGACAGAAGCTTGAAGACTGCCAAACTGGCAGTTTTTCCTGCCGGAATGGCAGGGTTCTGCCAAAATGGCAGAACGTCTCGGAATTGATTTCTGCTTGCCCCGCTTGCAGTTACAAGATTTGGCGGCCCTGGTCCCGCCGATTGACTCCCGCTAACTGGAGGAGGGGTGGACCCGCCGCTCCGCGAGCGCCTTCTTGAGCCGGTCCTCGTCGGGTCTCTGGTAACACTGGAGCACCGTCTGTGCCGTCCTCCAGCCTCCCAGCTCGCAAACCACCTTCAGTGGCTGGTCCATGAGGTCGGACGCAAACTTGCGCCTCAGCGAATGCCAGCCCCTGCCACGCTTGCGCTCCAGTCCGGCGAGCGCTTCGGCCCTGTTCCACCAGTCGCGCGCCGTGCCGTGGCCCACGCTCCTCGCGGAGCCCCTGCGGGCGGGCAACACGGGGGCGTCGCCGTTTCCGGGGTTCGCCTTCCGCGCCTCTTCCAGCACACTTAGTGCCTCGTCGGTCACGGGTGTCCGATGCTCGAACCCTGTCTTATCGTGCTCCGCACGCCACCAAATGACCCCGGCTCCCGTGTCGATGTCGCACCACCTGAGATGGCGGATAGCGCCGATTCGGTGGCCCGTTTCGTGCGCGAGCACGAGCGCCACGCGAAAGCGCCAATCGATCTGGGCGGACACCCGGAGCAGCGCCTCGTACTCCGCCTGAGAGAGAATCACCCGGGTTGGGTTCTTCTCCCTGGGCACCCTCAAGCCCTTCAGGGGGTTGGAGTCGAGGAGAAGCCTTCCCGCCTCGTTCCGCGACCGTGAGGCCCAGTTGAGGATCGCGAGCAGGAACCGCAGGTCTCGTTCGACCGTCCTGTCGGAAACGGGCCTCCCGCTCGGTCCGATCCTGCCCGCCCGACGTGCCCGGATGAAGCGGTCCCAATCGCGCTGGGAAAGCGTTGCGGGCTTCCGGTCCTTCCCGAAGAACCGGAGGAACATCGCCAATGCAACTCGGTCGTATTGCCGGGAGCACTCGCCCTTGGTGGGCGTCACCTCCTCACCGTAGATGTCAAAGAGCCTCTCCAGCAAGTGTTGCTAGACGCGCATCCTGTTGTGAACGTGGTAGTTGCGGGCTTCGGTAGTTCGACTCTCGCTGATTGATTCCCGCCCTTTGGGGGATCTCAGGTGCGAACCCTCCGGCGGCCATCCAGAGCCTTCCTAAGTTGTCCCGGGTCGGCCTGCTGGTAACAACGCAGCACGGTCGTGGGCTCCTTCCAGCCTCCGAGTTCGCAGAGCACCTTTAGCGGCTGGTCCATCAGGTCCGAAGCGAACTTGCGCCTGAGCGAGTGCCAGCCCCGGCCGCGCTTCGGTTCGAGACCCGCGAGTTTCGCGGCGCTATACCACCATCTGAGCGCCAAGTACCTACCGAGACACTGCGAGGGCTGTTTCGGTGCGGGCATCACCGGATCGTTCCCGCTTCCGGAGTTCACCCGCCGTGCCTCTTCAAGCACGGCCAGCGCATCGTCGGTCAGTGGCGTGGTGTGCTCGTAGCCCGTCTTCTCGTGTTCCGCCCGCCACCGCACCTCCTTGCTCTCGAAGTCGATGTCCTCCCACCGGAGGTTGCGAATCGCTCCGATCCTGTGCCCGGTCTCGTGGGCGAGCACGAACGCGACGTGGAACCGCCAGTCCACCTGCCGGGACACCCCGAGCATCGCCCGGTACTCGTCCTCAGTCAGAACAACCCGGGTGGGGTTCTTCGCCCTGGGCTTCTTGAGGCCCTTCAGCGGGTTCCTGTCCAAGAGCAGTCGACCGTGGTCGTCCCTCGACCTCGCCGCCCAGTTCAGTACCGCCATCAGGAGCGTCAGGTCGCATTCGATCATCCGGTTGCCCACAGGCTTGCCTCTGGGACCGATCCTTCCCGACCGGCGCTCCCGGATGAAGCGATCCCAGTCGCGTTGCGAAAGGGTCTCGGGCCTACGGTCTCTGCCGAAGCACTTGAGGAACATCGCCATCGTGGCTCGGTCCCGACGCCGGGACTGCGGCGTCTTGGTGGGCGTCACCTCCTCACCGTAGATTTCAAAAAGCGCTCCCAGTGTGGGCGGCTCGGGCTCGGCTTCCGCCTTGCCGTTCAGGTCCGGACCGGCGAGGCCGGCGGCGACCTCGTCGGCCTGCCGCTTGGCCCGCACCCAATCCCGGTGCTTCAGAGACCGGGTGAGCCTGCGCCCGTTCTCCCGCCACTCTATCTGGAAGATGCCGGTCTTGGGATCGGCAAACACCCTCACCCGGTTCCGGCCCCACTCGCCGGCGCTATAGCTGCGCCGGTCCCGCTTCGTGCTTCCCATCATTCGATTCCTCTCGTGATGGGCCGCACGATCTGCGCGAACAAAAGTTCGCGGAGCGGCATCGCCCGCGCCAGATCCAGCCCTGCCGGAAGCCATCAGCGGCTCGGACCAAGATCGCGATCCCGAGCGCGCCGACTCAGCGCCGCCACCATCCTCACAAGGTCGCGGCGAGCGTTCGATAGGACTCGGCCAAGCGTTCCACTTGCCCGTCCAGCCGTTCGATCCGCGTCCGCAAGGCTTCGCTCTCCCCGCTCTGCCGCTCGGCGTGCTGCCGCAAGGCTTCGACGTATTCTCGCAAGACTTCGGCGTACTCGTGCAAGGCTTCGATCTGCCCGGAGTGCCGCCGCTGTTCCCGCTCGTACTGCCCGGACAACCTCTTCAAGGCCTCCGTCAACTGCCGTTCCAACTCGCTCATAAAGCTCCTCTACCTGTTCGACAGCTTCACGGCCGGACGGTCCCGCACCTTCCAGCCCGGGTCCGCCCGTGTCCCGAATGGCAGCACCACGTATCGTTCCCCCTTGATCTCCCGCAGCGCGATCCCCCAGGTGTCCGCCTCCAGTTCCGCCAGCGTCTCGTGCGACTCCTTGATTCGAGCGTTCGCGCTCGCCAGCGTCTCGATCCGGTCGTGGATGCTCCACCCTAACCAGCGCATCGTCGCCCAGCTTCCGCCGAAGAAACCGAGCCAGAGGCTCAGGCCGACGATCAACGGCCGGAGCCACGCCCTGAGAAGCAACTCGCGCACCCGCCCGGTCGCCTCCTCCGTATCGCGCTCGATTGTACGCAGCGCGTTCCTCGCAACGCGCCGCGAGTTCTCCGCGAGCCGCTTCAGCTCGCTCGCGGTCAACTCCTCGATCTCCCTGCGCTCGCTCTCCAGCCGCTTCCGCAGCCGGTCGCTCAAATCGTTCGCGATCGAAGTTCTCTCCATACAGTTCTCCCTTGAGACGCCAGCGGTCCCCGGTCTCGGGGTCGAGCGCGGTGAGGTATTCCTTGCCTTGGCGCGGCACTTCGAGGCCCGCCTCCCGGAGGGCGGCGACGACATCGTGGCGGTTGCTCACCATGCCGTGCTCGACACGCTGGATCAGGTAGTCCCGGATCAGGTCGCGCGGCGAGGCTTCGAGCCGAAGTCCGGCCCGCAGCCGCGCCGCTTCGATGTAGGCGCGGTGCCCGGGCTGCTCCACCCTGGCCCGTGCCGGGTCGTCCGGCCGAGCCCAGCCGTGTTCGTGGTTGAAGGCGTCCCGGAGGGGGCCGAAGGTCTTCTCCCAGCCCGGAGGGGCGATGTTCAAGCTGCGGCCGGTCTCCAAGTCGCACCGCGCGGCGAGGACATGGACGTGAGCGCCTCCGCCCTTCTCGCGGTGCAGCACGGCCGCCCATGCATAGCGGTCGGGCTCCAGACCCGCCCAAGCCGTCTTCTCGAAGTCGTCGAGGACGCGCTCGATCTGCTCGTCGGTAGGATGGTCGTCCGGCGCCCAGGCGATCACGCCGGACGTGTACCTGTGCTCGAACTCCAGCGTGTCGGCCAAGGCGGCCACGTCGTTCGGATCTCCCCTCAGAACCTCGACGCCTTCGCGCGGCTTGCCGGCCGCGTCCAGCTCCCCGAGGAGGTATTTGGCAGCGTCCCGCGCCGATCCGGTCCCGCGGGCGAGAAACTTAACCAGCATCCGAATCCGGGTCTTCGAGAGGGGACAGGGCCGCGAGCGCCCGCTTGATGGCGATGAGGTGGCCGATCACCTCGACGGCCTCGACCGCCCCCTTGTGGGTGTTAGCCCACCGAGCGATCTGGTTGAGGTTGTTCCCGATCCGGGAGACTTGAAGGTTGCGCTCGCGCTCGACCTCGGCTGCCGGGACCGTCCAGGTCCGCGTGCGGGCCATCGCCCGGCGGATCAGCGCCGAGAGCGGCACGCCGGCGGCCTTGGCCTTGGTCCGCCAGTCGGCGGACTCGTCCGGCGTGAGGCGGACGGCGACGAGGATCGGGCGGCTTCTAGCCATCGGGCCGCGCCGCCACGGGGGGAAGGGGGGCGACGCCCCCGCCCGCGCCATCCACCGGAGCGCGGGTCTGTCGGGGATCGAAGGGGCAACGTCCCTCGCCAGCCCCTCGGTTATACCGGGGGTATGCTGGCTCCCCGACCTTAGTCGCGTCCGAAACCCCCGTGGGGGCCGCGTCCGGGACCCGGCGACCGCCGCCGCTGACGCGGTGGCGGAACACCTCCGCGAACGCTCCCGGAAACCCGTTCAGAAGCACCTCGCGAAGGGACGAACGATCCCGCAAGCGCCGATGTCGCTGGACACGGGCACCGGTTCCGCCTTGGGGTGGATCAACCTGACTACTTGCGACTCCTCCGGTGCTTTGCCTCGTTCGCTCGTGCCGCCCTTCACGCTTCGGTAACCCGAAGGGCGGCATACTACGGATTCCATCGGCAGATGGTTTCAATCCAACCATCGGGGACGAAAGCAGCGGAAGCCGATCCGCGCCGATCTCAGGGTGTTGTTGGGGCTGGACCATCTTCGCGAGCCGGATCGGAGGCTTCACTGCGAAGGCCGTCGGGGACGGTGCGGAGGTGTCCCAGAGGAACACGTTCGCCCGCGTGTCGATCACCTGCTTCGGCGTCTCCATGCCTCGAACGCTGAAGGGCCGCTCGCAAGCAAGTCAAGCGGTCGGAAATGTCCTACTGTCCGATAACGTTCAAGGATGTTCGATAACGTAAACCAGCCGGAGGAGGCCGTCGCCAACAGGACGGTAAAACACCCCCGCAACGTTTCCGCGGGCCACCCGCGCGCGTCAGCGCGCCGCTTCGTAGGCCAGCCGGAACGCCGTGTCCGTCAGCCAACGCCTGAAGTCTGGATTGTCGGCGAACAGCTTGAACAGTTGAGTGTTGTCCCGAACCATCCCGACCACCGCCCGCTCCGTCGCCTTGTCGGACTCGACGCGGGCGTTCTCCCTGTCGGAGTTCCGCCGCGCGTTCTCGAACCTCGCGTCCTTCGCCACCGAGGCCGGGATGTCCACCGTGGCCGTCCGGACGACCCGGTCGGGGTCCCCCCATTCGATTCCGCCGAACCGCTCGTTGAACTCCTCGATGATCGCCGACAGCCGGTCGGTTTCGATCTCGCCCTTGCCTCCGCCCTCGCCCGTCTTGACCGGATCGATCTCCGCGTCCTCGTCATCGAGAATGATCTTGCGCATCCGGTGCTTCTCGACGCGGTAGCTGTCCATGTCGATCCTCTCGAGGATGCCCTTCGACAGGTCCTCCTCCTCGGGCGCGGGCAGCTTCGGGATCAGGAAGTTCAGGAAGATCGAGCGCTCCTCCCAGCCCAGGTTGTTGTAGGGGAGGATCGAGGACAGGAACGCGTAGGCGCGCGTGAACGCCTTGGCCCGGCCCTTGAACCGTACTTGTCCGTCCTCGTCCAAGTCCCGGAGGTAAGCCGCCACGCACCGGTCGAGGATGGGGTCGAGCCGTTTGCGGTCTGCGCCGTCCAAGTACAGCTTCACGAGCGTCTGGACCTCTTCGGGAGAGTAGACCTGCGCGCCGTCAAGGTCGGCTTGCAGGTCGTGGAGCCGGTCCGGGTCGGCTTCGTCGGACAGGATCGTGGTACGGTAGTAGTGCGAGAAGGCCTTCGCGATGGTCTCCGTGTCGTTCAGGAAGTCGAGAACGAACACGTCCCGCTTCTCCGGGTGCGACCGGTTGAGGCGCGACAGCGTCTGGACCGCCCGGATCCCCGAAAGCGTCTTGTCCACGTACATCGTGTGCAGCAGCGGCTCGTCGTAGCCGGTCTGGAACTTGTCCGCGCAGACTAGGAAACGGTGCGGGTCCTGTTGGAACGCATCGGCGATCTTGCGCGACGGGAGGCCGTTCAGGCTAGCCTCGCTCACCCGTCCTCCCCTGTAGTCGTGCTCGCCGGAAAACGCGACGAGGGCCTTGTGCGGACTCCGGCGCTCCTTCAGGTAGTCTCGGACGGCGTGGAAGTACTGGATTGCGCGCTCGATCCTGTTCGTTACGATCATCGCTCGCGCCTTGCCGCCGATCCTGTGCTGCGCCAGCACCTGCTCGTGGAAGTGGTCCACCATGATCTCGGCCTTGAGCCGGATCGCGTGGTCGTGTCCCTCGACGTAGTGCCGGAGCTTCTTCCCGGCCTTGCGGACATCGTACTCCGGGTCTTCTTCGACCGTCTTGGCGAGCCTGTAGTAGCTTTCGACCGGCGTGTAGTTTTCGAGCACGTCCAGGATGAACCCCTCTTGGATCGCCTGCTTCATGCTGTAGATGTGGAACGGCCGCCGCCTGACCGTGCCGTCGCCCTGCGGGTCCGGCTCGCCGAAGAGTTCGAGCGTCTTGTTCTTGGGCGTCGCGGTGAAAGCGAAGTAGCTGGCGTTGTCGAGCATCCTGCGTCGCTCGATCTCGCGGTTCACGCGGTCCTCGTAGGTCTCGTACCCGTCCTCGCCGCCCGCCTCCCGAAGCGCCGCCGCCATCGCCCCGGCGGTCTTGCCACCTTGGCTTGAGTGCGCTTCGTCGATGATGATCGCGAAGGTCCGGTGGCCGTGTGCGCTACCGATCTCGTCGAGGATGAAGGGGAACTTCTGGATCGTCGAGATGATGATCTTCTTGCCCTGCTCGATGAGCGTCTTCAGGTTGGCGGCACTTTCTGCGTGCCCAACCGTCGATCCCACCTGAGCGTACTGTCGGATCGTGTCGTGGATCTGGTCATCGAGGACCGTGCGGTCGGTGACCACGACGATCGAGTCGAAGACGGTATTGCCGTCCTTTTTCAGGGCGATCATCTGGTGCGCCAGCCACGCGATCGAGAAGCTCTTGCCGCTTCCCGGGGAGTGCTGGATCAGGTATCGCTTTCCTGCCCCGTGACGCCTCGCGTCGTCCAGAAGGCGGCGCACCACGTCGAGTTGCTGGTAGCGGGGCCAGATCTGTTTCCGCTCCTTCCTCCCGGTCTTCTTGTCCTTCTCCGACAACAACTGGGCGTAGTTTTCGAGGATGTTGGTCAGGCTGCCTCGGGCCAGCACATTGCGCCACAGGTACTCGGTCTTGAGACCGTCCGGGTTGGGCGGGTTGCCCGCCCCGTCGTTCCACCCCCGGTTGAACGGCAGAAACCACGAGTCCTTGCCCTTCAAGTGGGTGCAGAAGCGGACCTCGCTCTCGTCCACCGCGAAGTGCGCCGCGCAACGCCCGAGCCGGAAGAGCGGCTCTCGCGGGTTCCGGTCTCTCTCATATTGCCGGATGGCATCGTGGACCGTCTGCTTCGTGAGGTTGTTCTTGAGTTCGAAGGTGAAGACGGGAAGTCCGTTGATGAACAGCGCGATGTCGAGCGCGCGCTGCGTCTCGTCGCGGCTGTAGCGCAGCTGGCGGACGACCGTGAAGCGGTTCAACTCGAACAGCCGACGGGCTTTCTCGTTCCCGGCCGATGGGGTGCCGTGGAAGAGTTCCAGGTGGTGCGGACCGTGCGCGAGGCCGCGCCGGATCACGTCAATGGTGCCGCGCTTGTTGATCTCGCCCTGAAGCCGGGCCAGGAACTTGCGGCGCGTCGGGCTGTGCTCGGCGAGCCGGAGCGCTTCGGCGGACTCGGGCTGCGTGGCCTCAAGGAAGGCTCGGAGTTGGACCGGATCGACACAGTACTCGCGGTTGTAGTCCCGGTCGTTGCCGGGGGACCAGCCGACGCCGCCGTATCCGGGGGCGGGCTCGCCGACCGTGCCGCTGGGTGGCGGGTCGCAGGGGTCGCCGGTCAGCACCTCGCAGATCAGGCGTTCGAGACCCCGTTCGGACGTGTCCGTGGTCATGTCACCCGGCAAATGGGATTGGCACCTCGACGGCTTGACCCGGACGCACCGCCTCGATGGCCTCGGCGATCTCGTCGGTGCGGAGGCGAATCAGGTTCCAGTCCGTGGACAGCAGCACCACAAGCCCGACTCGCCAGCGAGGCAGGTTCTGTTGGTGGGGAAGGCTCTGGTCGGTCGTCACCAAGACCTCGTATCCCTCCCGCTCGGCAAGATCGAGCAACTCGCCGTTGCCCTTCCCGGACCAGCCCTTCTCCGCCAGCGTGTCCACGGAGTGGCCCGGCAGGTGTCTACGCAACGGCGCGGGCGTGCCCTGGTCGAAGAGCAGCTTCAACGAGCCAACGCCGTTCTCAGCGTGTTCGCCTCGTGTTCCAGCACCGCCCTGACCTGACGCTCCTCGACCCCCGGAAACCATTCGACGAACTCTTCGACCGTGGCTCCGCTGGCCAGATTCTCGTAGAGCGCGAAGAGCGGAATCCGCGTGCCCGAGAAAACCCAGGCTCCACTCACCTTGCCCGGTGTCCGCTCAACGGCCGGGCACTCGTTCCAATCCGTCATGGTATAGCCTCCTTCATCACGTCGCGTTCAGTCGAATGCAGGTTCGGTTCGGTGGGGATGACGTCGGGCCGGTCGCGGTCGGCCGCGAGCGGGATCGTCTCCGGCAAATCGGCCGCCGCCTCGCGCACGTCGAGCTTGCCCGTCACGACATCGGCGATCAGGCGGGTCCGGTATTCGCGGAGCAATGCGATCTGGCGCGCGAGCGATACACGGCGGGCTGACAGGCGCCTTCCTGCGGCTGTGAGGAAGCGGGCGATGGCGCCCTGCTCATGGGCTAGCGGCACCGGCACCCAAAGATGCAGCACTCGATCAACGGACAGGCCTGGCTGGGCAGCGGCAATCGAGTACTGGTTCAAGTTCATGGTTTCCAACGCCGCTCCGAACCAATCGAGGACGTGCCCGCAGTGAAGTGTCGCGACGACGGCATGTTCAGAAGCCCAGAAACGTCCTCGTGCGATGTGGACATTCCCGCAAAGGGCACCCTGCCGACCGATCAGGACATAGTCGCCGTCGTGCGTGTACTCGGACGAGTAGCCTCGGATTCCGTTGCCACCGAATACTCGGTACTTCCCGACCTCGTCGATCGACATCGCCGTGATCGTGTCACCGCTTCGCATGTCACATAGCGTCTTCAGCCGCCTTACCTCCCAATGCTCCGGCACCTCCCCCAGCCACTCGACCCCGGAGTCCTTGTAGGCAGGATAGGGCTGGCCGGTTCGGACGTCGATCCGGCCCGTGACGGCCTCGTGGATGGTTGCCCGCCTCTCCTCCTCCAGAAGCTCGATCAGCCGCTCCTTCGCCCGGATGTAGCGCCGGATCCGACGGTCGGCGTCGTCCAGAAAGCGGGCGATGGCCCGTTGCTCGGAGAGAGGGGGAATAGGTATTCGCGAGTCGGCCAGCAGGCGATGCTCGATGCTCTCCACCGTGGCACCCTGTTTCGTCCATTCGCTCAGCCAGAACGACTGGTTGCCTTGGATCAACCCGTGAAGATACTCACTCCTGATCCCCTTCCGTGGAAGCATGGCCTTCATGTCTTGGTTGATCGCCATCGGAACCGTGTTGATCGCCACTGGAATCGTCCTGCGCAGGATCCCGGACCGCACGACTACAAGCACCGCGCCAGCCGCGACGATCTTCGCCGCACTCGCTGCCACGGCATCTTCGGTAATGTGGTCGGCTGTATCGCTGATACGCTTGCGGGTCATGTCCTTAGGGGATACCCAAGGTATCTGACCCTTCCAGAACGAAGCATTGGTCTTCGAAGGAGTCCCGCCTCCCGAGAAGGACACCGCGTACTTGAGCCGCCGCACTGCCCAGTGCTCAGGCACCCTCCCCAGCAACTCAACCCCCGAGTCCCGCATCTCGGGATACGGCCTCAGATCGGCCCTCACGACAGGGCCTCGAACCAAGCCCGTATCCTCAGGGCCATGAGCTCTCGTCGCGCCGCCAGGAAGTCGTCGTAGCCGGTAATCTCCCCGTCGAGCAGGCTCAGCGGCACGCAGTTCTTGGCGAGGTTCTCCTCCAACTCGGCGCGGTCAACGATGCCGCCATACCGCCTCTGCCCGCCATTCACCTGCTCGGCGAGTCTCGCGAAGTAGGTCTCCGGCGGAGTGTCGCCGATGGCGATGTTGATCTCGCTCTGGGCGATCACGTAGTTGGCGATTTGGTTGTAGCGGCCCCGCGTCAGTCCCTTGTCCTTCAGGTTCTTGCGCGGGAATACGTGATGGCGATCCCCCCGATTGAGCAGAAGATCGCTCACGCGGATCGTGGTGGACAGGAAGCCCTTGTCGCCGAAGTAGGCTTGGGCCGCTTGGTATGCAATGAAGTAGGGGCTCGTAGAGAACGACGTGTCCATGAGTTGGGGCAACATGCCCGTCCAATAGCTGCCAGGCAGTTCGTTCTCTATGACTGCTTCGGCGTATGGCCGCAGTCCTTGGGCGGCGATCTGGCGGATATCGCGGTCGAACGCGGTTTCGGGACTTCCCGAATAGCGCCGCGTGAGGATCGACATGACGTACCAACGCCGCACGAGGCGTTCGAGCTCATGGGCGCCGAGCCCCTCGTCGCGGCCGCGGAGGTACAGGATGAACGCGAAGTTGACAGCATTCTGGCTGCGGATCATGCGGGAGGTAAGGAACCCGGACGAGCGCAGGATCATGGTTAGCCGGTCGAAGTGGGTCTTTTTCATGAAGGCGTGAACGCCCTCCTGTAGCCGGGCGAAGGCGTCCTCGGCGATGGCCTCCTCGTATTCGCGTGTCTCGAAGTTCCGCCCGGAGAGAAGCGCGACCAGATCCTGCAACCTGCCGCGCTCGAACTTCGAGGTAAACGCCACGCGCAGCATGTCCGTGTAGGTGGGATCGTAGAGGTCGTCGTTGACGCCCTTGAGCCACGCCATTCTCGGCCAGAACGGAGAGGCCGTGAAGTCCGGGTCTCCCTTCTCGATCTTCGAGAAGAACTCCGGCGCCACCGCGAGGTGACAGAAATAGTCGATGGCCTTGCGCAGGACGTTGCCGCCGTAGGATTCGTTGACCGCGATCTTCGACATCGCGAAATCGGCTTGGGAAAGCGGCGTGCCCTCGGAGTTGACGCGGATGAAGATCTCAGTGACGGTCTCGATATCGAGATCCTCGGCCAACTCGATGACGCCGACATGGTTGTTGACGATCTTGCCGACTCTCTGGAGTGCCTTGCCGACGACCTTGCGGTCGGCACCCGGGTTGCGCGCCGCGTACTCGTCCATGAACTCGAAGAGATCGGCATCCGGGTGGAAGATCCGGGCGATGTCGTCGATCCAGGCCCGGTCCTTGGCGATGGCCGGGTTGCGCACCTCGAAGCGTTCCCGCTGCGGATGAAAGGCGATTCGGATCCGTACCGTACGGTAGTCCTTGGTGAGCACCTCGTGTCCCAGGAGCGACGCCATCAGCGCCGTTACGCGCTGCTGGCCGTCGATCAGGATGCGCTTCCCGGCTGACAGGCTCCCGTCCTTGAGCTTGATCGTCGGGTTGCGCCAAGAGATCAGATACCCGACCGGGTAGCCGTTGTAGAGGGAGTCGAGCAGGTTGCGCACCTTGACCGCTGGCCAGACGAAGGGACGCTGTATCTCGGGGATCGCGATTTCGCCCGACTTCACCCAAGCCAGCAGGGTATCGATCGCGTGGGGCGTTACCGAATAGCGCTGGGTGGCCATCAGCCTCGGGTCCCATCTCCAATCGTTGCGCTGGACGAACCGGTCGCACGCGCCCCTGTCCGCTCCCCGGACGGGCGTGCCGACCTCCGGGCGCTCGGGATGCGCGCGAAGAAGGGATCCTCGCGCACCCGCCTGTCGAGCCATCGCGAGAGTTCGGCATATGACATGTCGGCGATCTCGGTGCTGATCCGATTCCTGATCTCGCGCATCGACTTCACGCAGTCGAACGGCTTCGTTTCGGTCTCACTCGTCATCTTCAAGCTCCTTGGGGCTGCGAATGTCCACCGGAGGGTAACCCAACAGCCGGTTCACGTCGTTGTATTGACGGATCCGGCGCAGGTTCACCATGTGCCGGAAGTTCCAGCTTGCCAGCACGTCCACCTCAGCCACCGTCGCGGCGGCGATGTGGAGGGCGTCGGCGCGCATCCCCTCGCCAAGCGCCCCCCTCTCAATATACCCATTCGCCAGCATCTCCACTTCCCGCGTCACCTCCACCCTTTCCAGATGCTCCGGGCCGATGGACGGAAGCACCCGGCGCACGGGCGGAGGAGCCCGCCGGAGTTCTCCAGCCGTGACGGCCGACACCACGAGCGTCAACTCGCCCTGTGCGCACCGTTCGATGAGCCGCCGTGACGACTCACGGAACTCGTCGTCCTCGCAACCACCGATCACGGATGTGTCGGCGTAGACGCGCATCTTCGGGTAAGGGCGAACCGCCTCGCGCCCCGGCAGCCCCGCCAGCAGTCCCTCCGCGTCGCGCTCGACGACCGCGATCTCGGCGCGGATCTCGTCCAACGTCCTCATCTGCTCGGGCTTGTGGAAATACCGGCTGAAGCTGATCTCGTAGCCGATCTTCACGCTCTTCGCGACGTACCAGGCGTCCCCAGCGTAGGGGCGCACCTCGCGTCGCAGGAACCCTTCGATCCCGTCCTGTTCCTTCAGGGGGATCTGCTCGGTGTCCCTGAGCACCGTGTCAGGTTCGTACTCGACGACGCGAGTCTTCGGGCCGTCACGAGACTCGAACAGTCCCCGGATCGGGTCGGGCGCGGTGCCTCGCCGGTGGACCCTCTTGACCACCGGCCCCGCCGCCTCGTCCCGCTCGGCAAGCGCGGTCTGCAGCAGCTTCTTGCACTTGGCCGTGAGCTTCACGCCACGACGGGACATATCGGCCTTGAGCGCGTCGAGAAAGGCGTTGAAGTCCAAGTGAGGCCCTTGGCCGAGTGTCTCGACCACCCGCTCCACGGCGTTCGCGAGCGGCTCTTCCCCGGCATCGCTGCACGCCTCGGAGAACCCGGCGCGGCGCTCCGGCGACAGGTCCACCTTCAGCCGGAGCGGTCGCTCAACCGTCACCTTCCAGTATCCGAACTCCTCGTTGTCGAAGATCCCGCTCTCCTCCGTCTCCCCGAAGTCGAGGAACGTCCGGCAGATCTTCTCGATGTCCTCCTCACCGAGTTCGCAGTTCTTCTTCCCGAGGTTCTTTCTGAGCGGACGGAACCACTTGGTCGCGTCGATCAACTGCACCTTGCCCCGCCGGTGCTCGGGCTTGCGGTTCGTCAGCACCCAGACGTAGGTGGCGATGCCGGTGTTGTAGAACATGTTGAGCGGCAGGGCGACGATGGCCTCCAGCCAGTCGCTCTCGATGATCCACCGCCGGATGTTGCTCTCGCCCTGGCCAGCCGATCCGGTGAACAGCGAGCTTCCGTTGTGGACCTCGGCGATCCTGCTGCCGAGCGGCGTGTCCCGCTTCATCTTCGATAGCTTGTTGGCGAGGAACAGCAACTGCCCGTCGCTCGAACGGGTGACCAGCGAGTACTCGGGGTCGCCCCGGTGCTCGATCAGGAAGCGGTGGTCGCTCATCCCCTTCTTGCCACCCATGCGATCGAGGTCGGTCTTCCAACTCTTGCCGTATGGCGGGTTGGAGAGCATGAAGTCGAACTCCCGCGTCGGAAACGCGTCGTTCGACAGCGTCGAGTGCTCCGGTCCGCCCACGATGTTGTCGGCGGCCTCGCCCTCGCCCTTGAGCAGCAGATCGGCCTTGCAGATCGCGTAGGTCTCGGCGTTGATCTCTTGGCCGTAGAGGTGCGTGGAGACCTGCTTGCCTCGCTCCTCCGCGAGACGGTGGAGCACGTCCTCCGCCACGGTGAGCATGCCGCCGGTCCCGCAGGCCCCATCGTAGAGAAGGTAGGTGGTCGACTCGATCCGGTCCGCGATGGGCTCGAAGACGAGCTTCGCCATGACTGTCACGGCGTCGCGTGGCGTGAAGTGCTCGCCCGCCTCCTCATTGTTCTCCTCGTTGAAGCGCCGGATCAGTTCCTCGAAGACGGTGCCCATGCCGTGGTTGTCGAGACCTTGGGGACTGAGATCGATCTCCGGCGAGGTGAGCTTCTCAATCAGCGCCCCCAGCGCGTCGGCCTTCGACAGCTTCGGGATCTGGTTGCGGAACTCGAAGTTGACGAGGATGTCCTGGACGTTGGGCGAGAACCCGTCCAAGTAGTCCAAGAAGTCCGCCATGAGTTGCTGCTGTCTGGGCTGCGCCCGCAGGTCTCGGAGTGTGAATTTCGAGGTGTTGTGGAAGGCCTGGCCCGCCGCGCCCCGAAGCGCCCCGTCCTGGTTCGTGACCCCGGCGGCGTCCAGCGAGGCTTTCATGTCGAGAACGGCCTGCTTGGTGGGCTCCAGCACCGCATCCAGTCGCCGGAGCACGGTCATCGGCAGGATCACGTCGCGATACTTGCCCCGGACGTAGACATCGCGGAGCACGTCGTCCGCGATGCCCCAGATGTAGTTGGCGATCCAGTTCAGGTTGGGCGCGGTCATGTGGGAGTCGTGGGTTTCTCTTGGAAGCGACCGGGTCCCGCATCCCGCAGGGACCCTCCACACAAGCTACCGGCCCGGCAACGGCCTTGGTAGCATCCCAGGAACCCTGCCGATCATCGGTCGGTGGTCCCCCTACGTGACCCGCCTACCGGATTGGCGCTGCGATGGCCCCGCTACTGGCGCCACGTACACGGGACCGAGCGGGGCGGTGGAGAACCGGACAACCGGACTGGCCGCTACGCCGTGTCTCCGCCACCGATGGTTAGGCGCAGTGGAAGCCGCGGCGGCCCTTCCCAACGCTCCAACCCGTTCATCCAATGATGGCCGAGTCCGCACACGTAGCCGATGGAACCATCCGAGATCATTCTGCGGGCATGGCGGTGGCAGTATGCCCATCCATACTCAGGGTGCCTCCCGAACCACCCGAGGGCGGCCAAGTCCATGAGTTCCTTGACTTCAAGGCTGCCAACCATTCGCCGCAGGCGCTCGTACGAATCCAACCCGTAGGATCTGACGCTCCCGGTCGAGAAACGAAGGCCCGAGTCTCGGTTTCCCGGTAGTGATGCGATCAAGCGCTCCCATTCCAGCTCGAAGTCGGAATGGGCCTTGGCCAGTTCCTCGACCTTCTCACGGGTGACCGAGGGCGCTGGATCCCTTTCTGACTCCCGTTTCAAGCGTGACTTGATCTGCTCGGCTCTCTCACGGCGAAGGTTCGCAAGTTCGGCCTTGGCCGGCCCTGACTCCCGGAGATCGAGCGGCCACAGCGGAAACTGCCAATGGTGACAGATCACCCCGACGTCTTCGGAATCAACTTCCCGATTCGGGTGCGCCTGGCTCACGCGAACCAATGAGTCGTAGTTCAACTCCCGTAGCTCTTGACGGGTTGTCTGCGGCTGCGGCTCGAAGTCGCGCCAAAGGTCTGCCACCGCAGCCAACCCTTCCGCCGTGGTCATTCCGACGCGGTGCAGCGCGCGGGCTACCACAAGACACGATGGTGTCGCGTCTCCGTATGCCCGGTACAGGCTATCCGGTAGTGGAGATACCCAGTCGTACTCACCGGCCTCTACGGCCATGTCCTGCACGTAGTCCACGTACATCCGGTTCTCCCTCCGAGCCTTGGCGTAGTTCGGGAGGATCCAGTCAACGTCGTTGGGACCATCGAGGTAGTACGGTCGTCGCTGGCGGTTCACGATCCTCGTGACCTCGGCAAAATCGACCGGCCTCCAATCGCAGGAATCGGCGTAGATCTCCTTCGCAAGATGATTGCCGAAAGCCCTTACCGTCTTCTTCCTCCCGTCTTCGTTGTAGCGTGGGCATCGGACCAAGTCCAGCAGGACGAGGACCTTCGCTGATTCCTCCTTCGCGAGTCCGCTAACGATGGCTGCGGCACGGTGCTCGTCGATCGCACGGAGACGGACTGCGGTCGCCTCCAAACTTTCAGCATGTTCGACAATGAGGTGGATTCCCTCGGCAACCTCCTCGAATAGCCGATGATCCTTTAGCCGAAGCAGGTCGTTGATCGCTGGTCTCATGTCTGCTCCGATTGATGTGAGGACGTGGTTGGGCGTTAGGAAGATAGCGGACTCCCAGGGACACTCCACCGTCGCCCACGGGGCAACGAACTTGGGAACTCCCCTCCTGAAAGGCCTTCAGATGTCGGTGGGATAGGGTACGCTGAGACGACTGGAATTTCCCGCAGTTTGACGCGATTTCCTCGCCATTACTAGACGACGGGAGCAGGTGCGGCCTAAGGGCAAAAAGCGCAGATCATGCGGCCCTGTAAGTAGTTAGACGATTCCCTGCCGTGATTCACGCCCGATACAGTTCGCCTCTCCAGTGTGAGCGGCTCCTGCTCGGCTTCCGCCTTGCCCGCGATCTCGGGTCCGGCGAACCCGGCAGCGAACTCGTCCGCTTGCCTCTTCGCCCTCCCCCAATCGCGGTGACCCAGCGACCGGGTGAGCCTTCGACCGTTCTCGCGCCACTCAATCTGGAAGTTGCCGGTCTTCGGGTCCGGGAAGATCCGGACCCGGTTCCGGCCCCATTCGCCAGCGCCGTACGAGCGCCGACTTCGTTTCGTGCGTGCCATCGTTCGATTCCTCTCGATTGATGGACTGCACGATCTGCGCAACGCAATCTCGCTGGACCGAGGCGGCTTGACCAGTGCCGCACCCGCGCCGTTCACGCCTCGAACTGCACCGGAACAACTCGGGCTCTTCGGGAAGCGATGGAGGCGCGGCTGCCGGAAGCCGGTTCGCGTCCGGGACCGCACCGGACGGCTCGGGACGATTGCCCGCAGCTGCGGCTTGACGCCGCCGAAGGCGCTCTCCCGATTCCTGTTGGCGGCGACACCTTCACCAGCACCGAATACCCACCACGGAATCCGTCCTACTGCGGGAGCGGAAACTCTCATGTACCGCGAAGCCTCCGGCCAACGGCCGTCGCGTTGATCGACCATCTGAAAGGGCGCGAGAAGGCGCTGGAGCCGTTCGGCCTGACGGGACGCCGCGCCGAGTGGATCGCGCTGGCGAGCCTGCATTGCGGCGTGTTCACCCGCTCGCAGCTCTCGGACTGGTTCGGCATGGACCGCTTCAAGACGCTCCGGTTCGTGCAGTTCCTCGTACGGAGAAGGCTCGCCGCCGAGGATGTGGTCGGAGACCTGAAGGTCTGCCGGATCTGCGCGCGCGGCATCTACCGGGCGCTCGGGGCCGAAGGCATCCGTCTACGGAGGATCACCGCGACGGAGGTGGCCATGCGCCGCCTGCTCTCGTTCGACTACGTGATCGACCATCCGGACCAGTCCTGGCTCCCCACCGAGGACGAGAAAGTCGCCGCGTTCGAGGCGCTCGACATCGGGCGCCCAGCCATGCCCGTCCGGGTCTATCGGGGTGCCGCCGGGGGCGCGCGGCGCTACTTCCCGCGCGGGATGCCCGTGGCGCTGGACTCCCGCCGCGCGGTGTTCGTCCACGCCGATCCCGGCTGGGACACCTCGACCGCGCTCCGTTCGTGGCGGGACCGGCACCTGAAGCTCTGGGAGGCGCTGAGGGAACTGGGCCTGTCGGTCGAGGTCGTCGGGGTCGCTTGCGCCCGGAGGCCGCTTGAGCGGGCGCGGACGATCCTCGGGAACTGGACCAATGCGGACGCGGACGCGCGTCCCGTCCAATCGCCCGGAACCGCCGTTGCGGCCCGGCGCGAGATCACGCGCATCGAGAATGCCATCCTCGGCATGGACGACGCGGCGGTCGAGGCGATGGGCGGCTTCCAAGCCTGTCTCCAGCGGATCGGCGAGATGAAGGAACTGCTCCGATCGGGCCTCCCCAGAGGAACGATCGACGGCCATTCGGTATGGCGTTCGAGCCGCTTCGCCGGCGGCGGAATTTGACCGTCCGTGGACGTGGCCCGTTGCCGATCCATGGGTGCACATCGACATCGGGGTCGTTGTGCACGAGAAACGCGCTCGGATGTGACACGTCACCGATGACGCAAGTTGCTGGTGCAAATGCGTTTGTGCCGCCGCCTCCGGGGCGGACGGTGCCGCGCGGGCGCTTGCGCCCATTGACGGGAGCGACCCACGTGTTCGGCATACCTCACACGCCACGGCGGCCGTTGGGATGTGCACGGCCATCCCACCCCTCGCCTCGGGTCGCTCGGTCCAGCAGTCCCATGCGGGAAGGCCACGGCCGGGTTCCGAGGCGCTTGCTCGGCCATGCCGTACCACCCGACGGCCCGCCGGTCGGTGAACGGGTGCTCCGCCGCCTCGGAGCGGCGCGGAACGGCCTTCCTGCAAGGATGATTCGATGGGGAGCGACCCCAGAAGGGAGCGGGGACGAGCGTGTGAAAACGCGCACGGCCCCGCGCCCGAACCGGGCACCTGTGCCCCTGGGGTCGCTCCCCACCAAGCCCCAAGCGGCTCCCGCGCCCCGTCCGCCCGCGCGGCGAAGCCGCAAGACGTTCCCGCGCCAGCGGATAAGCAGGACGGGCGGTGCGCATCACCGGAGCGCCAAAATGTGCATCGACCCCCGTTGTCTCTTGCACACCTCCGGTACGGCCCAGCGCATCAGGACTCCCACCAGATTCGAGCCCCCGCCAGCCGGTCCGAACTCCATGTCTTGACGCGTTCCGTCAGTCCCCGGCCCGCACGCCTGCGCGCCCGGTTCTCAAGGGCGTTGGCGTGCTTCAAGGCGGCCTGCAAGCCACCGTATTCTTCGAGCGTGCGGACATCTCCCCCGAGGATGGCCTGCTCGATGCGGGCGAGGTCGCGCCGGGTCTCCTCGTCGATTTCGGACGGACGCGGATACCGCGACCAGTTGGTGAGCACCCTGCTCGTCCTCCCGTACTCCTTCCATCTCCGGACGACCGCCACCACCTCGATCTTGAGACCGAGGTCCCAGAGCTCCTTCCAGAGATCGCCGTGCTTCGCGCCCCACGAGCGGATCGCCGTCGCGGTCTCGTAACCCGGTTCGGCGTAGACGAAGACGGCGCGCTCCGTGTCCAGCGCGATGGGCAGCCCGAGCGGGAAGAAGCGCCGGAG
>VXQO01000005.1 GCA_009838975.1 Gemmatimonadota bacterium
TCATTGCGCTTTTCTGGCGCACCCCGGTCGGGGGGGCAAGTATCGGAGGATCGGGAGTAGGAACGCTTGTTGCCGCCCCCAGGCCGTGGTTCCGCGGGGATGACCAGGGACATCGCGATGCGCGGATGGGACACATCCGGGGCGGCACGAAGTCCCGAAGGCGTGTACCTTGCTGTCAATGCCGGTTCGGGTTCGGCAGGATCCGGACAACTCGCCAAATCAGACGGAGGAATCATGCCCCGCACCAAGACGCGGCCCCGCATCCCTCTCGGGCGCCTGCCCATCACCCTGCTCCCGGCGGCCAGCCTGCTCGTTGCCGCCTGCTCGACGGACCCGGGAGGCCCCGCAGGCGACTCCGGCCCGCCGGACGGCGGACCGCCCTCTTTCCAGGTGGATCCCTCGTGGCCACAGCAACTGCCCAACGACTGGATCCTGGGCTCGATCACCTCCGTGTTCGTCGACGATCAGGACCACGTGTGGATCACGCACCTGCCGGAGACGCTCACGCCCGAGGAGATCGCCGCGGTGCAGGATCCGCCCCTTGGGGAATGCTGCGTGCCCGCGCCGGTGGTAATCGAGTTCGACACGGACGGCAATGTGGTGCAGGCGTGGGGCGATCCCGCCACGCAGGACGTCTCCGAGTTCCCGCGCAACTCCCACGGTCTCTTCATCGACCACAACGGCTTCGTGTGGATCGGGACCTTCCGGCACCACCGCGTCATGAAGTTCACCCGCGACGGCCAGCACCTCATGACCCTCGGCGCGTACGACGAAAACGGCGGCAGCAGCAACACCGACCTCCTGGGCGGCCCGGCCGGCATCTGGGTTGATCCGGAAACCAACGAGGTCTACATCGCCGACGGCTACCGCAACCGGCGCGTCATCGTATACGATGGCGACACGGGAGCGTACCTGCGTCACTGGGGCGCCTACGGCGAGCCCCCCGACGACGAGGCCGCCTACGACTATGCGGCCCGCATTGCGGACAGCCCTCTCCCGCCCCAGTTCTCGACCGTGCACGACCTGAGGGGATCCAGCGACGGCCTCATCTACGTCGCGGACCGCCGCGGCAACCGCATCCAGGTCTTCCGCCAGGACGGCGCCTTTGTGACCGAGAAGACCATCGCGCCGCTCACCAGGGCGTCCGGATCGGCGTTCGTGATCGCGTTCTCGCCCGACGCCGGGCAGCGCTGGCTATACCTCGCCGACGGGACCAACCACAAGGTCTGGATCCTGCGCCGCTCGGATCTCGAAGTGGTGGGGGAATTCGGCCGCGGCGGGCGCCAGCTGGGCCAGTTCATCCGCCCGCACGGGATGGATGTGGACTCGCGCGGCAACGTCTACGTGGGCGAGGCGTCCACGGGCCGGCGCGTGCAGAGGTTCGCGCCCACGGGCGGTGGGGCGGCGGGCGGCGGCGAAGGGACCGCGATGGCCGCCGCCGACGCGCCCGCGGCCGGGCAGGAAGGCGCACCTGCACAAGCCGACTATGACTACGCCGCCAACTGCCGGAGCTGGCCGCCGGTGGAAGGACCGTATACGGTCGGCACCGTCGAGTTCGAGTTGACCGACCCCATCCACAGCGCGCAGTACGCGCCGACTCCCACCGATCACCGCCGCCTCTACGTCCGCGCCTGGTATCCGGCGGCCGACCCCGGATCCTCGGCACCGCGCCCGTACTTCGCCGAGGGGGAAGCCGCACTGCTCGCCGGCCCGCTCATGGCCGCGCTCCAGCAACCGCAGGACGCGTTGCGAGGGTGCCAGGCGCTGGCCACCAACGGCCGTGGCGGCGCGACCCCCTCTTCAGGCAGGTTCCCCGTGATCGGGTTCAACCACGGTTACACGTCCTACCCGGCACAGCAGACGGCGCTCTTCGAACACCTCGCTGCCAACGGGTATATCGTCCTTTCGGTAGGCCATCCATACGAATCGGGCGGAATCGTATATCCGAACGGCGACGTGGCCACCCTGTCGCCGCGGATCATGGAAGACCTGATGGGATATGCCGCGAATTGGGCGAGCATGACCGTCCACTACCCGCCGAGCCTAGCCGAAGCCCTGGACGCCCTGCCGGTCTATCTCAGGCAGCTGCGCACCACTTCACTCGGCCAGCTCTCGCCCGTGTGGGAAGCGGACGTCCGGTTCGTGCTCGACCGGCTGGAAGAGATGGACGTCCCCGACGTGGCCATGCCGGTTGCCGGCGCGATCGACCACGACAGCCGGGGCTACATGGGCATGTCCTACGGCGGGTACATCGCGGCAATGCTGGCCCAGGGTGACCGTCGGGCGCGCGCCGCGATCAACCTCGACGGCGGCTACTGGACCGCCGAGCTGATCGACTCCAACCTGCGCACGCCCTTCCTGATGCTCAACTCCGATCCGACTCTCGTGATGGCCACCATGCCCCCCGAGATGTCGGTGTACCGCGGCGATTACGGCCCCGGCGCGCCCACAGCGGGCGATCTCGCCTACGAGCGGCTCGCCACGGCGGGACTGCGCGACGACATCCACCGGATCATGATCCCGGGGATCCAGCATGTCGGCATTTCGGACCTCCCGGAGCTCCTCGGGGCCCCGCAGGCTTTGCCCGCCCTTGGTGAACCGGAAATCACCGCGAAGTTCACCGCCATCCAGAACGACCTGGTGCTGGGATTCCTGGACCGCTACGTGAAGCGTGTGGGTTCGGGCTTCCCGGACGACGTGCTCGCCGGATATCCCGAGCTTATGGTGCGCGACAGCGACGACGTGCGTCAGCAGGCAGAGGCTCTGGGGTTGGGAGGGTCGGGCGGCAGCTGACGGCCGCGCCTCGCGCGCACCGGCTCCGATGCGTGTGCGGCGTAGCCTGCAGATAGACCGTATAATCCGTTCCGGCGCAGCGTCCGCGCCTGGCTTCCCGGAAAACCGCGTCAGGAAACGACAACCATGTACTCAGTCAGACACTTGTTTCTAGCCCTTGCCGCCGTGATCACCGTGACGGCGGGGCTCGCCCCGGCAGTCTCGGTCCCCGCATCGCCCCTCGCCGCCCAGCAGGTCGACACCCTCGCATTCAAGGACCTGCGCTACCGCATGGTGGGTCCGTATCGCGGCGGGCGATCGACTGCGGCCGCCGGCTTCGTGAACGACCCCGACCGCTGGCTGATGGGCACGACGGGCGGAGGCGTCTGGGAGTCGGACGACAACGGGGTGACGTGGCGCAACATCTCCGACGGGTTTTTCGGCGGCTCGATCGGGGCGGTCAAGGTCGCCGATTCGGACCCGAACGTGATCTACGTCGGGCAGGGGTCGATGGACATCCGCGGGAACACCTCGGCCGGACGGGGCGCGTGGAAGTCGATGGACGCCGGGCGAACGTGGTCCTTCATCGGGCTGCGCGAAGCCGGGCAGATCGGCCGTATCGAGGTGCATCCGCGCGACCACGACCTGGTCTACGCGGCAGCGCTGGGGCATCCCTTCGGCAAGAATCCCGAGAGGGGGGTGTTTCGCTCGCGGGACGGGGGCAGCACCTGGGAGCACGTCCTCTCCCTCAACGACTCCACCGGCGCGTCCGATCTCACCATGGACATGACCAACCCGCGCATTTTATATGCGGGGATGTGGCGCGGCGAGCGCAAGCCGTGGGCGCTGATCTCGGGAGCCGAGGAGGGTGGCGTCTACAAGACCACCGACGGCGGCGACACCTGGACGAAGCTCGGCGGCGGACTGCCCGGGGGGCTGGTGGGCAAGGTCGGCGTGAGCGTGTCGCCGGCGGACCCGGACCGCGTCTGGGCGATCATCGAGGCCGAGCCGGACGGGGGCGTCTACCGCTCCGACGACGGCGGCGCGAGCTGGACGCGCACGAACTCGGACAACAACCTGCGGCAGCGGGCCTGGTACTACACACACGTGCAGGCGGATCCGGTCGATCCGAACACGGTCTATGCGCTGAACACCAGCATGTACCGTTCTGTCGACGGCGGCACGACCTTCGAGGTCATTCCCGTTCCCCACGGCGACGTGCACGATCTCTGGATCCAGCCCTCGGACCCCGGCCGCATGGTCGTGGCGAACGACGGGGGCGCCCAGGTGACCGTCAACGGCGGCGAGACCTGGTCGACCTACTTCAACCAGCCTACCGCCGAACTCTACGACGTCATCGTCGACAACGGCTTCCCCTACCGGCTGTACGGGGCCCAGCAGGACAACACCACGATCTCGGTGACGGCGTGGTCGGACGTCAACACCCTGTACCCCAAGCAACACTGGCTCAACATCGGCGGCTGCGAGACCGGGCCGATCGCGCTCCACCCGAACCGGCCGCACATCGTGTATGCGGGGTGCTACGGGGGGGTCATGGACCGCTACGACCTCCAGTCCGGGCAGCGCCGCAACATCATGCTCTACCCGCAGCTCCAGCTCGGGATGGCGGCGAAGGATCTGCGGCACCGGTTCCAGTGGGTCTCACCGATGCTGGTCAGCCAGCACGATCCGCGCGTCATCTACCACGGGTCGCAGCACGTCAACCGCTCCCGCGACGAGGGGGTGAACTGGGAGACGATCAGCCCCGACCTGACCACGGACAATCCCGCCCACCAGGAACAGTCGGGCGGGCCGATCAACGCCGACGTCACCGGCGTGGAGATCTACAACGTCGTGTTCTCGCTCGCGGAGTCGCCGTTCGACGCCGACGAGATCTGGGCGGGAAGCGACGACGGACGGGTGCACATCACGCGCGACGGGGGAGTGAACTGGACCGAGATCACGCCGGCGGCGATGCCGGAGCTTGGCACCGTGGACGAGATCGAGCTCTCCACGCACCGTCCGGGCCGCGCGTACCTGGCCGTGCAGCGGTATCGGCTCGACGACTTCGGTCCGTACGTCTTCCGTACCGACGACTTCGGCGCGACCTGGACGCTGAACACGACTGGCATCCCGGACGACCACCCGGTGCGCACGGTGCGGGAGGACCCTGTCCGAAGCGGGCTGGTTTTCGCCGGCACCGAGTATGGAGTCTTCGCGTCGTTCGACGCGGGCAGCTCGTGGCAGAGCTTCCAGCGCAACCTGCCCGAGACCCCCGTTACGGGCATGCGGGTCGCGCACGACGACCTGATTGTTTCGACACAGGGGCGCTCGTTCTGGATCCTGGACGACATCAGCCCGCTGCGAGAGATCGAGGCAGCGGTGGCCGCCGGCACCTACCTGTTCACGCCGCGCGACGCCCGGCGCCTTACCAACGTCGGCGTCGCAGGGCTCTCCGAACTGAATCCGGAGCCGGCACCGTCCGGCGCGCAGATCCACTATTACCTGGAGGAGGAGCCCGACGAGGACGTGCTCATCGAGATCATGGACGCAGGCGGCGCGGTGGTGGGCGCGTTCGCGTCGGACTCGGCGGCAGCGGAGGACATGGACGGGGAGCGGATTGCCAGGGCAGCCGGGCTGAACCGGATCGCCTGGACGATCTCCTACCCGGGACCGGAGCTGCCGGAGGGGGCGGTGGTGTGGGGCTACTCCGGCGGAGTCGCGGCGCCGCCGGGCGTGTACTCGGTGCGGTTGACGGTGGGCGAAACCGTGCTCGAGCGGAACTTCGAGCTCTTCGCGGATCCGCGCATCCCCGAAGTGACCGTCGCGAGCTACCAGGAGCAGTTTCGGGTGGCGATGCTGGCGCGCGACTCGATCAACTCCATCAGCCGCGCGATCGACGACCTCGCCGCCATCCGCGACCAGGTCGAGGCCGTCCTCGAGCGCGCCCGGGCGGCGGGTCAGGACGCCGAGCTGCAACCGCTCGCCGACACGCTGACGGACAAGTCGATGGGAGTGACTGAAGACCTGATGCAGACCAGGAACCGCTCCGGTCAGGACCCGATCCGCTTCGCCCCGCGCCTCGACAACCAGTGGCTCGAGCTGTACGGCCGCGTGACCGGCACCGACGGCTACATCTCGGGCGGCGCGGAAGGTGCGCCCGACCCCGGAACCCTGGAGCGTCTCGAAACGTTACTCGAAGAATGGGAGGGCGTGCGGTTGCGCTACACCGACCTGCTCGAGAACGAACTCAGGCGCTTCAACGAGGCGGTGGAGCTGATGGGACTTCCCGCGGTCGTGCTGCCGAGGCGAGCACGCATTGTCAGCTGACGGAGGAGGCGGCGCGGTGAGCGCGGGCATCCCACCCGGAACACTCCACGTCCAAGTGAAGTACATTTCGATATGTCGGCGCCCGACGCGCAGCATCGCGACTCGACGCACCGGAGGGGTTTGACGATGGGATTCAAGGACGAGTTCAGACGGTACGTACCCGATCGGCAAAAGCGCTGTGCCACGATCATACACGGGGCATCGGCTGCCTCGGGCGCCGCTGCGGCCGCGGCGATCATCCCCGGCTCCGATTCCGTTGCAATCATGCCGGTACAGGTCGCGATGATCACCGCCCTGGCCGACGAGTTCGATGTTCCGTGGACCGACTCGGCCGTGCGCGCGGCGCTCTACGCCTCCCTTGGCCGAATCGTCGGCAAGGGGGGTGCCGGGTTGTTGCTCCGGTGGATACCCGTCTACGGAAACCTGATCAGGGCCGCCGTCGCCGCCAGCGTTACGGAGGCGCTCGGATGGGCGGTCGTGAAGAAGCTGAGTGCGGACGGCAGGCTGACCTGAGGGGTCGCCCACTCGCCACCTCCGCGCTCGCCGCGCTCCTCGCCTGCGGCGGCCCCGATGTCGCGGCGATACCCCTTCCCGATCCCGACGACATCGTCCGCTGCCCCGACCCCGGCCCCGGCGTGGAGATCGGCGGGTTCACGGGCACGGGCGCCGACACCCACCGGATCCCGCAACGGCGTCTGGTCCTGATGGGAGGTGGTCGGGAAGAAGATGTAGCTGCACGACTCTTCGTCGAAGCGTCGGTCGCCGGCGACATCGTCGTCCTTCGCATCAGCGGCTCGCTGACCAGCTACCCTGAGTACTTCATCGGTGCCCTGGCGAGCATCACTCCGTCTACGGTGATCACGGTGCGCACCAGCGACCCCGAGGCGGGTGCGGATCCCGCGGTGCTGTGCCGGGTCGGGCGTGCCGAGGCGGTGTGGCTTGCCGGAGGAAACCAGTGGGACTACCTGGGTCGCTGGCCCGCCGAGCTGCACGACTCCCTCGCCGCGGTCGCGAGGCGGGACGCCACGATGGGAGGGACCAGCGCGGGGGCGGTGTCCCTGGGAGAAGGTGCGTTCGACGCGCAATACGGGACGGTCACCTCCGAGGAGGCACTCGCCGATCCCATGCGCCGCGAGGTCAGCATCTCCCGCCCGGTTTTCGCTCAGCCGGAGCTGGAAGGGGTCCTCGTGGACAGCCACTTCAGGGACCGGGAGCGCGAAGGCCGGCTGCTCGCGTTTCTCGCTCGCTTCCTCGCGGACCGCGGCGAAGGACCCGTGGTGGGCGTGGGGCTGGACGAAGGGGCCGCGCTCACGCTCGAGGTCGGCGAATACCAGGTCACCTCGCGCGGGTCCGGCGCGGCCTGGCTCTACGAGGTCACCGGCCCGGCCACCCTTGCGCCCGGTGTTCCCCTCTCCCTGGACGGGATACGCCGAGTGCGGCTGCCGGGCGGCAGGGTGGGCCGCTGGCCGTTCGACTTCGGCGCGAGCGGTGACGTCCAGGTGCTGCACGTCGCCAGCGGCGAGGTCGTGGCCGGGCCGCGGCCGTAACGCGCAGAGTCTACCAGGCCACCGCCGCGCTGTTGTTCCGGTTGTGCGAGGCGGCCCGCAGTTCCCCCGTCTCGGGATCACGGCTCACGGCCACCCACAGCCCCTCGCCACCCAGGCGCGCCGACTCGGGGTCGAGTGCCTGGTAGGCGTAGCCCATCCCGTCGAGCACCTCCTGCGGGAACGCGCCGGCGGGAACCCGGACGATCATCTGCATCGTTGCGGGGTCGGTGTTGGGCAGGTAGAAGTCGGCAGCGTTGATCGCCTCATCGACCGTCATCCCGTAGCGCATGACGTTCAGCAGGCCCTGGAAGGTGCGCTGGTGCAACCCCGACCCCATCGAGGCGAAACCGAGCAACGGCACCCCGTCGCGGAAGAGGATCCCAGTCTCCGTACCCGCGGGCAAACGTCCTCCCGGCTCCACGGCCGCAATCTGCTGCTGCTGGAACGAGGCCGCGTCACCAATCGTGATCCCGTCCACCACGATGGCGGTCTTGCCCCAGATCACCGCATTGATGCTGTGCGTGATCGCCGCGATGTTGCCCTCGGCGTCGATGGCGACGACGTCGTCGGAGTGGCCGGGTCCGCCGGGTGCCCATCTGCCGAAGGGCCACCCATCCTCCATCACCCTCCACAGCCGCTCCGCGTGCTCCTGGGCGACCCGCTGCTCGGGCGTGAAGTCGGACCCGAGCAGCTCCTCCAGCGCCGCCGCCGGAAGAAAGTCGAGGATGCTGTTGCGCGTGATGTCGAGCGCCTTGCGCAGCGCCTCGGGCGACCCCGTCCAGTGCCCGTCTTCGGTCAGCTTCGCCGCACTGGCCAACCGCTGGGCCTCGATGAGCGCGACGCCGCCGCTGTTGGGGGGCGGATTCGTGTAGACGGTGTAGCCGCCGCCGAGATCCGCGCTCAGCGGCTCGTCCCAGATGACCTCGTAGGCGGCCAGATCCTCGACCGTCATCAGTCCGCCGTCCGCCTGCACCGCCGCCGCCGCCTTCTCGGCCCACGGGCCCCGGTAGATGTAGTCGGTCCCCTGCTCCGCGACCGCGCGCAACGTCGCCGCCAGCGCCGGCTGCAAGAACACATCGCCTTCGCGGTACGGCGAGCCGTCCTCCTTCAGGAAGGTCGACGCCGTCTCGGGCAGCCGCTCCAGATCCCCGGCGCGCGACTCCCAATACCCGGCCATCCGGTCACCGATGGGAAATCCCTGCTCGGCCACATGGATCGCCGGCTTGAAGATCTCCCCCCAGGGCAGCCTCCCGAAGCGCTCGTGAGCCGCGCCCACGCCCTTCATGAAGCCGCCGACCAGCGCGGTTCGGCCGCCCACCCCGGTCCCCCACATCCCGTCCGCCGTGGACATGTCGATGCCCCCCGGGATCGTCAGCGGATCGGTCTCGCCGCGCACCGTGTTCCACTCCGCGTTCATCGTGTGCACCCGGCCCGTACCCGCCTCGTAGTACACCAGCGACATGATCCCGAAGTAGCTGATCGGGGCGCCCGCGGTCAGCGCGACCTGTGTAACCGCCGTCGTCATTGCCGCGTCGATCGCTCCCCCGCCCTGCTTCAGCGCCTCCAGCCCGGCCCGCGCCGCGAGCCCGTTGTACGCGACCGTCACAGCCCCGTTCATCCCGGTTGCGACCCCCGCCTCGGTGCGGTTGACGAGCTGCGCCGCCATGAATGTCTCGTAGTCGTCCATCCACGTGGCAGGCGCGAGGTCGGGTTCGCGAGGCCCGGGGGAGCATGACTGGGTGGGAAGCGCGACCAGGGCGAGCGCCACTGCCACGCCACGCCAACGGGACCCACCGCGCTGCGGCCGCGAAGGGAGCCCCGCCCGGGCACTCACGGCGTGGATCGCTTCCGATTCACGCGTCGTCACGCATTGCTCCATTTCCCTGCACCCGTTCATGACGCCGGACGGCGCGACAGCCACTGATCCCACCACTCCAGCTGGATCCAGGTGCGGTGAACGGTCCGCCAGGGCGTCCAGCCCCCGTGGTACGAATCCGGGTAGCGCACGAACCTGGCGGGCACCTGCTGCTTCCGCAGCGCGACGTACATCTGCTCGGCCTCCTCGATCGGCACCCGGTGGTCGCTCTCGCCGTGTACGAACATCGTCGGCGTGCTCACGCCGTCGGCATGGATGATCGGAGATGAGCGCATCAGGTGTTCCAGCCCGCGTTCCTCCCACGGGGGACCGTAGAACTCGCTCTCCTTGGTGCGCGGTATGTCCGCGACGGCATAGTCGCTCACCCAGTTGGAGATCGAGGCGCCGGCGATCGCCGCCGCGAAGCGATCCGTCTGGGTGATCACCCAGTTGGTGAGGTAGCCCCCGTACGAGTAGCCGGTCACGCCCATGCGGGCCGCATCGATGTCGTAGTTCTCCAGCGCGTGATCCACCCCCGCCATGACGTCTTCGTAGTCGTTGAATCCCCAGCCGCCCCACGTGCCCCAGCGAAAGTCCTCGCCGTAGCCGGTCGAGGCGCGGGGGTTCGTGTAGAGCACCATGTACCCCTGTGCGGCGAGGAGCTGCCGGTCCAGGGAGAAGTCGTTGCCGTAGGCTCCGTGCGGGCCGCCGTGCATGACCAGGATCATGGGGTGGCCGCCACCCGGGGCTGCGCCATCGCCGTACCCCAGTGCCGGCAGCATCCAGCCCTCGACCTCGGTGCCGTCCTCGCTCCGAAAGAGGAGGCGGTCGGGCGTCGAGAGTTCCAGTTCGGCCAGCAGCGCGTCGTTCGCGTCGCTGATGCGTCGTTCGCCGGCGCCGCTCGTCTCCGCCACCCACACATCCGATGGGCTGACAGGATCGGTGATCGTGAACGCCATGCGGGAGAAGTCCGCCGAGAAGGAAAACCCGCCGAGGCGCCGGTCGCCCTCGGTCACCTGCTCGACGGTGCCCCCGGCCGCGGGGACGCGGAACAGGTGGCTGTTCCCGGTGATGCCGGCGGAGAAATAGACGTGACCCCCGTCGGGCGACCAGGTCGGTCCGCCCGGGATCAGGTCCCAGTCCTCGGTGAGGTTGCGCACCCGGTCTCCGGTCCCGGCGTCGAAGACGAAGAGTTCGGACGACGCCCCGCGGTCGCGCGCTTCACGGATGATGACGTCGAGGCCCTCGTTGCCGCGGACCACGATTTCGCTCCCGTCCGCCGACCACTCCAGGCCGGAGTAGTTGTACTCGTCGTCGGTGAGCCGGGTCATCGCGCCGTCGACGGTGACCACCCAGAGATCGGAGCGCTCGTAGCTGTGCTCGTCACGCTGGTGGGCGTCGGCGGTGAAGGCGATGCGGGTGCCGTCGGGGCTCCACGCCAGACTGGACGCGTCGAAGCCGAGTTCGGTGAGCTGCCGCGCCTCGCCGCCCTCGGCAGGCAGCAGGAAGATCTCGCGCGGCGGGGTCGCCCAGGGATCCCGCGGGTCGGGAAGGTAGCCGCGCCGGTCGAAGCGGTAGTTCATCCAGTCGTAGACGCGGCCGTCGAATCGTTCCGCCGTGCGGCGCTCGAAGTCGGAGTCGTAGGAGGGCCGGGGGCGCTCGCCCGCGGGAAGCACCGAACGCGTGAACACGATCCAGCGTCCGTCCGGGCTGAAGTTGGGGGACCCGTCGAGGCCGTCGATCTGGAAGGCTTCCCCCGACGCGCCGTCCATGCGCAGGAACCAGGGGCCGCCCGATGCCTCGCCGGTGGGGGCCGGGCGTCTGGACGAGAAGTAGAGGTAGCCTCCGCCCGGGGTCCAGGAGGGGTTCGAGGCGCTGAAGCTCGGGCTGGTCAACCGTATCGGCTCACCCGAACCGTCCGCGTTGGCCAGCCAGATCTCGCTGTGGCGGTCGTTCTCATCCTCCAAAACGGTTGTCACCACGAAGGCCACCCTCGAGCCGTCCGGAGAGAGCGCCGGGCTGCCGACGCTCTTCAGCCTGTAGTAGTCCTCGACTTCGAGGGGGCGGCGGGACTGGGCGGCAAGACCGGCGGGAAGGAGGAGCACGGCCGTGGCGAGGCTCACGGTCAGGAGCAAGGCGCGTTTCGTGGGGCGGTTTCTGGACATCGTGGAGACGCTCTCCGTCTGGGGGATGGACGGCCGGGTCCGTGTGTGGACGCCAAGCGACAAGCTGGGGCCTGGCGGCGGACGGCGCCATGCTGGCGCGGGCGCATCGGAGGCGGCTAATCTGAGCGTTACGCCACGCAATCAGGACGCCCAGGCACCGGAGGGAATCATGAGCCGCAGCACCACCCTCACCCTTTTCGGCATTGCAGCCGTACTCGGCCACGCGGCCGGAATCGCGGGGCAGCAGTCGCCCCAACCGATGACCGTCGACGATGTGCTCGCGATGCGGACGCCGTCGTCGGTGGCGATGAGCCCCGATGGATCGTGGGTCGCATTCGTCGTTTCGGAACGTGACATGGAGGCGGACCGCGTGGTGACCGATGTGTGGGTGGTGCCGACCGGGGGGAATCCCGGCGATGCGCGCCGGCTGACGACAGGTGAGGGGGCGGACGACTCCCCCGCGTGGCACCCGGGGGGCGAATGGCTCGGGTTTGCGTCGGATCGGGGGGAGCGCCGGCAGGTCTACGGGATCCGCCCGAACGGTGGCGAGGCATGGCCGGTGACCTCGCACGTCACGGATGTCGGCGCGTTCGCCTTTTCTCCCGATGGCGCGCGGATCGCGTTCCTGGCCAGCCCCCCGAAGTCAGAGGCCGACGAGGCGCTGGAGAGGTTGCGCGGGCGCCCGATGGTGCAGGACTCGGCATACGCGGACGAGTGGACGCACGTCTACGTGGCGGAACTGTCGGACGACGGTTCGGCCGGAGATGCGGTGCGCTGGTCGCCTGACGGGTTGCAGGTTGAGAACGTCGTGTGGTCGCCCGACGCGCGTGCGGTGGCGTACGGGGCGCGTCCGTCGCCCGTGCTGAGGACGCGGTACAATGGCGCCACCTACGTGCAGCGCGGACCCGAGGCCGAGGCGGAGCCACTCACCACGATGGACGGGCCCGACGGCGCGGTGGCGTGGGACGAAGGGATCGGCGTGGTCGTGGCGGCGTCGGGGCACCTGCTCGGCACCTTCAATCGGCAGTTGTGGGGCGTGAGCCCGGGGGCCGGCGGTGTCGGCGCGGGTGAGCCCGTGTCGCTGACCGGCGACCTCGACGAGAACGCCGCCTTCGTGTACCTCGGCGAGTCCGGATTGCTGGTAAGCGCGAGCAGCCGCACGGGTAGCGCGCTGTACCACTTTCCCGTGCTGGCGGGACGCGTGGCCGGGCCACCGGCCGCCGTGACCGACGGCGCGCGCTTCTACGGTGGATTCTCGGCCTCCGCCGACGGCACGCTGATCGCCTTCACGGCCGAGGACGGCACGAGTCCGCCCGACGTCTTCGTCTCGGGCACGCGCTCGTTCATGCCTGCCCGGCTGACCGACCTCAACCCCCGGACCGCCGAGCTGGCGCTGGGCGAGCAGCGGGTCGAGCGGTGGCGTTCCCGTGCCGGCGGCGAGGAGATCGAGGGCGTCCTCACGCTCCCCGTCGGCTACGAGGAGGGCGACCGGGTCCCGCTGGTCCTGGTCATCCACGGAGGCCCGGCCGGCGTCTCGTCCGACCGCTTCCACGGCACCCGCGGCGCCTACCCGGTGCAGGTGTACGCCGGCATGGGCTTCGCGGTGCTGCAGCCCAACTACCGGGGATCGACCGGCTACGGGGAGCGGTTCCGCGGCCTGAACCGCGGCGACATTTCGGGGAGCGACTGGGTCGATGTGGACTCGGGCGTGGACGCCATGATCGAGCGCGGCATCGCCGACCCCGCCCGGCTCGCGGTGAGCGGCTGGAGCTTCGGCGGCCATCACACCTATTGGGGGATCACCCGCACCGACCGCTTCAAGGCGGCCAGTGCCGGCGCGGGCGCCAACGACCTGATCTCGATGTACTCGCAGACCGACCTGCCCGAGTTCTACCACACCTATCTCGGGCCGAAGCCCTGGGAGGACTGGGAGCTGTACGAGGAACGGTCGGCGTACCGCTACGTCGACCGCGTGACCACGCCGCTGCTCATCCAGGTCGGCGAGAACGACGAGCGCGTTCCGGCGGAACAGAGCATCCAGTTCTTCGAGGCCATTCGCGGGATCGGCAAGGTGCCGACGGAGTTGGTGATCTACCCCGGCCAGCCGCACGGCGTGCGGTCTCCGCGGCTCCAGCGGGACCTGATGACGCGGAACGTGGAGTGGCTGCGCCGCTGGGTGCTTGGACCGCCGCAGGCTTCATAGCTGACACTAGATCCGGACCTCGATCCGCCGCCACGCGCCCTGCCGGAAGCGGACGATGCTGAGCAGGCATCTGGTCATGTGGCCGGTCAGTATGGCAAGCCATATGTGGTACGCCTGGAGGCCCACGGTCTCCTGGAAGATCCAGCAGAGCGCGAGCGGCAGTCCGAGCTGCGAGATCAGCGAGATGTAAAGGGGGCCGCGGGTGTCTCCCGTGCCCTGAAGTCCCCCGGTATACGCCAGCGCCACGGCCACAAACACGCCGGATACGCTCAGGAACGCGAGCAACTGGACTCCGAGCGCCGTGACCACCGGGTCTTCCATCCCGAAGACGCCGAGCAGGAGCCCGGGAAGCAGCAGGAACACGAGGCCGACGCCCCCGGCCACCGCCACGCTGATCTTCGAGGCGGCGTGCACACCCTGAACCGTACGCTCGGGCTTGCCGGCGCCGAGATTCTGGCCCGCCACCGCCGCCGTGGCCCCCATCAGCCCCACCGATGTCCAGGTCACCAGCGAGAACAGCTGGGTGTAGCCGACCGAGTAGGCCGCCTGCGCCTCCGCGCTGCTCGCCAGCGACCCGACGAACCGCAGCAGGATGACGCCGCCGATGTTCATGGCCACGCCCTGAAGGCCGGCGGGCAGTCCGAAGCGGAAGAGCTGCCGGATGACGCGGAAATCGGGACGCCAGCTCATGCCGCGGTGGATGTGGATCACCCAGGTGCCGCCGAAGAGCTTGACCGCGGCCACAATGGCAAGGGTTGCGCCCGACATGACCGTTCCCATCGCCGCCCCGAGCGTCCCGAAGGACGGGATCGGCCCCAGGCCGCGAATCAGGATCGCGCTGAGAGTCACATTGAGCAGGGTCAGCCAGATCCCGAGCCGCAGCGGCGTCCTGGCGTCGCCCGCCGAGCGCAGCGCGCCGCCCAGCATGAAGAACACCATCATGCCGAAGTTGAAGACGAACATGGTGCGGATGTACGGCAGGGCCTCGGCGCTCACAGCCGGGGTGGCGTTCACCAGGGCGAGAAGCGTCGGCGCGAGGAAGTAGCCGGTCGGCGCCAGGATACCCACCGCCACCACCAGGGCGGTGAGGAAGGCCTGGTAGACCGAGCGGTTCACCTTCTCCTGCTCGTTGGCTCCGGCGAACCGGGCCACGAGCACGCCCATCCCGGTGAAGAGCGACCCGATGAAGACCTGGACGACCAGGAAGATCTGCCACGACACGCCGATGGCCGCGTTGCCGGTATACCCGACGTAGTGCCCGACCATCATGTGGTCGACGAGCCCCTGGAGGCCGCCGATCACGTTCTGCAGCATGGTTGGCCAGGCCAGCTTCCACACCGCCGGCCCGATCGGGCCCTCGACGATGGAACGGTCGAAGCTTCTGCGGGACACCGGTCCCCGGCCGCCCCGGACTACTCGGCGCTCGACCGATTCAACCGGGCACCCAGAAGCGCGCCCACTATCCCCAGCAACGGATTCAGCCAGGTCATCCAGACCGGCTGCTGCGACGCCGCCATCGCCTCGAACATTCCCACGTCATCCGGCCGAGGTCCCGGATCCGCGTCGGCAACCCCCTCGAGGCCCGTCATCTCCAGGTTGCCGAGCGCGACCAGCACCCCGAGCACCGCGACGATCAGCACAAGAAACCGCACCCCCCACGGCCCGTCCGCGATCTTCGAACACACCAGCCCTCCCGCAATGGCCGCCACCAACCCGATCCCGATCGACGCCAGCGACCAGCTCCAGGAGACATCCCAGCTCCCGGGCAGGAATGCGCCGTCGGCACCGAGCACCATCCACATGACCAGGTTGAGAACCATCACGGCCACGACCATCGTGACCCAACCGAGCACCGCCGCCCCGATGTTCCTGGCGAGAGATTGCATTGTCGCTCCTTCGTGTTAGGGGATTGGCACGGTAAGTTGGACGTGGATCGACGGCAACCGGGTTTCATGACCAGATCGCATAGGGAGCGGGCAGGTGGCGGACACCAATCGGGGTAGCAACGGACAGTCAGCGGTGGTGGAGTTGTCGGTCGACATCGAGGCAAGCGCCGGAACGGTATGGCACCTCCTTTCCACTCCAGCGGGTTTTTCCGCGCTGATGCAGGGTCAGGTCACCTTCGAGACCGCTCCCGGCAGCGCGTTCCGCGCCGAGTTTCCCGCCTTCGGGACGGTTATCAGCGGCGAAATCGTCAGCTGCGACCTGGATGGCCGGCGGATGACGCTGACCTGGGGTACGGAGCTGGGGCCGCAAGCCGCAGACTTCCCCGCCGCGTCGTCGCTGGTCGAGTTCCAGGTCCAGCGCACGGAGGCCGGTTGCCAGGTAGGCCTGCGCCATAGCGGCTTCCCCTCGGTCCGGTTCGCGCACGAATACGACTCCGGATGGCGCTTCCACCTGGGCCGGCTGGCTCTCAACGCGAACCGCACCGACCTGGAGAGGGGGCTGAAGCGAACGCTGGCCGGCTGGTTCGAGGCCTGGAACAACCCGAACGCGGACGCCCGCCTCACCACCCTGCGCGCCTGCTGTGCGGAGGACGTCGAGTTCCAGGACGACTGGGCGGTCGCGCGCGGATTAGAGCGCCTGAACCTGCACATCACCAACTGCCACCGCTTCATGCCCGGCTGGAAGATCGAGGCCACCGGCGACCTGCGAATCTGTCGGGGGGAGGCGATGGTGGGATGGCGCTCCGAGGGTCCCACCGGCGCCACGGAGGGGCACAACCACGTGCGCGCCACCTACGACGGAACGATCCTGAGGGTGGCGGGCTTCGAGGGAGGGTAGGCGCCGACGCGCCAGGCGGGTTCCGTCCCACCGAAGAAGGACTCGGTTGCCCCCTACCCCAGCGTCTCGGCGAACGTCGGCGGCCTGCGGTGGTTGGTCGCCTGCTCGAACGCGTAGGCGATGCGGATCAGCGTCGGCTCGCTCCAGCGCCTGCCGAAGAAGGACACGCCCATCGGCAACCCGGACACGAACCCCATCGGCACGCTGATGTCCGGGTAGCCGGCGATTGCTGCCGGCCCGGCGCTGGACCCACCGGTCAGCCGGTCGCCAATGATGTGATCGGTCTTCCACGCCACTCCCATGGTGGGCGCGGTGATCGCATCGAGGTTGTGCTCGTCCATCAGCGCGTCGATCCCGTCCTCGCGGTTGCCGCGCTGGATGGTCCGGACGGCGTCCAGGTACACCTGATCGGTGAGCGGGCCGCGCGCTTCGGAAGCGATCAGCCGCTGCTGTCCGAAGTGAGGCATCTCGACATCGGCGTTGCGCTCGTTGAACGCGATGACTTCGGCCAGGGTCTTCACCGGTGCGTCCGGACCCAGCGACGCCAGGTAGGCGTTCAGGTTCGCCTTGAACTCGTACTCGAGCACCAGCAGCGGCTGTTCGTCGTTCCAAGCCGCGTCCGGCAGGTTGGCCGGATCCACGATCTCCGCACCCGCCTCGCGCATCGCCTGTACGGCGTCTTCGAAGAGCGCCGTCTCCTCGGGCGTGAAACCCCCGAAGCTGCGCGCGACGCCGATCCGCGCACCCTGCAGGCCACCGGCGTCGAGGAACGGGCTGTAGTCCGCGTGCGAGTTGCCCGCGCTCGCCGCGGTCGCCGGGTCGCGCGGATCGACGCCGGTCACGGGGCCGAGCAACACCGCCGCGTCGCGCACCGTGCGGCACATCGGCCCCGCGGTGTCCTGGGAATGTGAGATGGGGATAACGCCCGACCGGCTCCACAGCCCCACCGTGGGCTTGATCCCCACGATGCCGTTGATGGAGGACGGGCACATGATCGACCCGCCGGTCTCGGTCCCGATCGTGAGCGCCGACAGGTTGGCCGAACCTGCCGTACCCGAGCCCGAACTCGACCCGCACGGGTTGCGGTCGAGCGCGTAGGGGTTGCGGCACTGCCCGCCCCGGGCACTCCAGCCGCTCGTCGCCCGCTCGCCCCGGAAGTACGCCCACTCGCTCATGTTGAGCTTGGCCAGGATGATCGCACCCGCCTCGCGCAACCGCTGCGCGATGAACGAGTCCTGCGGCGGGATCGACCCCTCGAGGGCAAGCGACCCCGCCGTGGTCGTCATCCGGTCGTGCGTGTCGATGTTGTCCTTCAGCGCGACCGGGATGCCGTGCAAAGGCCCCCGCGGCCCGCTCGCCTGCCGCTCCGCGTCCAGCTGGTCCGCGATGTCCAGCGCCTCCGGGTTGGTCTCGATCACCGATCGCAGCTCCGGCCCCTGTCCGTCCAGCGCCTCGATCCGGTCGAGGTAGAGCTGCGTGATCGACCGCGCGGTCCGCTCGCCCGACGCCATCGCGGCCTGGAGGTCCGCGACGGTCGCCTCGTCGAGCTCGAACGGCGGTACTCCCCCGGCGGCACTCGCGCCCCCCTCCACTCCCGCGCCCTGCGGCGCGTCGGGGGCACACGCGGTGGTGCCAAGAGCGGCGGCTGCGCCCCCGGCGATTGAAGTTCCGATGAAGCGGCGTCGGTCGATCATGTCGGAGTCTCCCGGACTATGCCTGTGGAAGCGCGTCCACGTACTCGATCATCCGCTGCTGCTCGTCCTCGTTCGGCAGGCGTCCGAGGCCCGCGCCCAGGTTGTCGATCATGTGCTCGGCACGGCTGGTGGCGGGGGTCACGCACGTCACCGCCGGGTGCGCCGCCGCGAACTTGATGAAGAACTGGGCCCAGCTGTGGGCGTCGAAGTCGCGCGCCCAATCCGGCACCTCGCGGTCACCCACGCGCGACCAGAGCCGGGTGCGGCCGAAGGGCACGTACACGAGCACCCCGATCCCCAGCTCCTGCGCCAGGGGCAGGACCTCGTCGGCGGCGTCGGTGTTGTCCACCGCGTAGTCCACGCCGATGAAGTCGAGCGGGTAGTCGCGCATGGCCTGCATCAGCCCCTGGTACTGCGGCCCCCGCGGCGTCAGCGTCGTGCCGATGTAGCGGATGCGGCCCTCGGCCTTGAGTTCCTCGATGATGGGCATCTGCGTGGGCATGTCCCCCAGGTTGTGCACCTGCATCAGTTCCATCTCGTCCACGCCGAAGTACTCGAAGGACCGCTCGATCTGGGCCCGCGCCGCCGCGGGATCGGCACCAGCGCCGCGCCGCGCAACGTTGACCTTGGTCGCCCAGAAGATGCGGTCCGTGATCCCCAGTTCGGTCGCGAGGCGTCCGGCGACCTCCTCCGACGACCCGTAGCTGGGTGCCGTGTCGAAGACGGTGCCCCCATTGTCGACCAGCGCGTTCAGCACCTCGGCCAGTGCGCTCGTGTCGTCGCCGCGGGCCACCCGCGAGAACGTCGCGGAACTCCCCAGCCCCACGATCGGCAGCTGCTCGCTCGTACCCGGAATCATCCGGGTCATCATCTCCTGGCGTTTCAGCGCGCGCAGGATCTCGGGGTTCAGGGTGAGGGCCGCGCCCGCGGCCGCGGAAGTGCGAAGCCAGTCTCGTCGTGTCAGCATCCTGGGAATCCTCCTCAAAGGTGATGCGCCGGACCCTCCATTCCGGCAGGTTGTCAAGGTCGTCGCCGGTCAGGCGTCCCGCCAGTCCCAAGGACAATGAGGAGAACGTTTGTGTTGGCCCAGCGGATTGGAGGCGGCTAGAATCCCGACAGGAAATCGGCTAACTGATTACAGGGCTGCACGATCTGCGTTTCCTGTCGATGCATTGGACTTTGCTGGACCGTGGCGTGGGAGCGGGAAAAGCGGACCGGATTGGCGGGACTCCCGCGCGCCCCGGACGCCTTCCCGAAGCAGCGTGCCAAGGTCCCTTCCTGCGTGTGGCGACCACAAGCCGCGAGGGGACGCCGAACGCTCGCGGATCCGCCAATCCACGGAATCCTCCACATGCAACTCCAACCCATCGTCCCTTTACATCCCGAGGCGTGACCCACGCAACGAAGGGAGCCGATGTCTCCATGGGGGTGCTCGGCGGCGTCAAGGCAAGTCGTCGGGCAGGTCCATGCGGAGCGGTCGCTGGTTCCT